>NZ_CP141184.1:2902500-3502500 GCF_035609205.1 Hymenobacter sp. GOD-10R | reverse complement strand
GCGGGGGCGGTGCCCAAGTTCGCTTCGTCGGTTCGGGCGGTGGCGATGCCCAAGTAGATGCTAGCCAGAGCGATGCTTATACGCTGGTATTCAACGCACCCACTTCGCTGCAAGCTGGTGTCACGTACCAAGTAGTTGTGAGCAACGGCCGCGGCGCGGAAACCACCGTTGAGCAAACTGTTAAAGGAATCAACGGCGGCAGCGACTATTTCAACCTAGGAGTTGGCTGGGCACCGAAGATCAACTACTCCGGCAACGTATACAACGTAAAAACCGACGGCCGTCTGAGCAAGAAAGCTTCGGGCAATGGTTACGATAACGACTGGGATGCTGTTCAAGGCGCCATCGACAAGGCGTCCAACGACGGTGGGGGAGTAGTATACCTGCCAGCGGGTACTTACAAGCTGGCCCCTGGTGGTGGCGGTAGCCTGATCATGCGCAACCGCGTGGTTGTGCGGGGTGCGGGTAAAGACCAAACGACCATTAAATACGGTTACGGCTGGCCTAGCTCCGATAAGTGGGGCCTCATCTGGGGTGACACTCAGCAGTCAGGTCTTGCCGATTTGAGCCTCCAAAACGTAAATGAGTCGGGTTTCTGGATTCAGAACATGACGGGCCGGGGTACTGAAGTGTTCATGCAGCGCATTCGCTTCGACCTAGGTCAGGGCGACTGGCTCTGGTGGGCTAACTCCAACAAGCTCGTGATTGCCAACTCCGACTTCACGCAGGGCGTTGACGACAAAGCCGGTTACCACGGCCCAATCCAGTTGAATGGCTGCACCAACTTTATCGTAGCAAACAACAACTTCACCTACGCCGTTGACGGCTTGAACCTGAACGGTGCCCACGAAGGCGTATTTGAGAACAACAAAGTCTACCGCGACGGTAGCGCCCGCTATCCTAGCTACTTGGTCAACCACGTGTTGATCCTCAACTTCGCGCAGAACGTAGCTGTTACCAACAACCTGTTCAAAGTAATCAACGGCCCAGCGCAGAACTCCAACGACGGCGAAGCTATCATCGCAGAAGGTGGTGGCAGTGGTGGCGGTCGGGCCGACGAAGATGCTGGTACGGTGACTGCCGCCTGGGGCAACATGCTGCAGGACAACGGCAAATGGTGGGGCCAGCCGCAAAAAAATCCAGTAGTAGCTATCGTGAGTGGCAATGGCACTGGGCAAGTACGGAACATCGTAAGCCGCAATGGCAATGCCCTGACCCTCGACCGGGCTTGGGACGTAGTACCTAGCTCGGGCAGCCGCTACGCTATTTTCAACTGGGGCTCGCGCAACTGGTTGGTAGAAGGCAACACGTTCGAAGGCAACCGCCGGGGAATCACGCTGTACCAGAACGCTACATCGCAAGTTGCTATCGTGAACAACACGCTGACCAACAGCGGTTCAATTGACCTGACGCCTTTCCAAGGTACCGCCGGTTATCAGCAGTTTGTGCCCATGTTCAACAACCAGATTGTGGGTAACAATGTGGGTGGTACGGATGGCTCCAACGGTGTATTCATCGGTGTACACGCTGTGCAGCACTTGCAAGCCAATACCTTTGGTACGGCCGTGATCAACCTGGAAGTGCGGGGCAATACACTGACCGCGCATACACCCAACGTGCCTGCTATCGTTGACGATTCGTACCCAGAAGGATACCTGAACTTTCTTCAGTTCCAGCAGGGTGGCAGCCGCTACAACGATGAGAAGATACCCGCTGTCCTTGGCTCCATCTTCCAGAACAACACCGCTATCAACTGCGCTAACGCAGTTTACCTGAACTCGGGCTCGTATGGTACGCTGGTGTGCAACACCAACCTGATCAACACGCCCAACCTGATGCTCGACAACCGCATTACGGGTGTATCGCACACGTCGGTGGGCACGGCTTCTTGCCTAGGTTCGACGGTTTCATCGCTACGCACGCCAGAAAACCCCGACAACACCGAGGCGGGCCTGACTTACAACTACTACGAAGGTTTCTGGAACCGGATGCCGGACGTAAACTCGATCAGCCCGCTCAAATCTGGTACTGTCAATTCGTTTGACCTAGGTATGCGGCAGCGCGACTACAGCTACCTGATTCGCTACTCGGGCTACATCACGGTGCCAGCTGATGGTCAGTACACCTTCTTCTCTAGCTCCGACGATGGCTCGCGCCTCTACATTGGCTCGACCATGGTGCTCGACAACGATGGTCCGCACGAGGAAAAAGAAGCATCAGGCTCTATTGGCCTAAAGGCTGGTACGCACGCCTTCAGCGTGGAATATTGGCAGAGTGCTGGTAGCCAGGTGTTTGATGTAACGTATCTAGGACCAGGTGTACAAAAGCAACCCGTTACAAGCGCTGTATTGCGCCGTGGCACGGGAGGCCTACGCAACCCTGAAAACCCCACTGTTACTACGGCAGGTCTCGACTACAAGTACGTGGAAGGCTCTTGGAGCACTATTCCGGACTTTGGCGGCCTAGCAGCTACAAAGACGGGCACAACGACGGCATTCGAACTGACTCCGCGTCAGCGCAATACAAGCTACGCCATGCAGTACACGGGCTACATCACCGTGCCTACCGACGGCCAGTACACCTTCTTCACCGGCTCTGATGATGGCTCTAAGCTGTACATCGGCTCCACGCAGGTGGTTGATAACGACGGAATGCACGGCTACGTGGAAAAATCGGGCACCATTGGTCTGAAAGCTGGTACCCACGCCTTAACTGTATCGTATGTGCAAGGTACTGGCGGCCAGAGCCTAGACGTGAGCTACGTAGGTCCGAACATTTCGAAACAGGCTGTACCTGCTTCTGCCTTGCGCCGCTCAACCATGGTGGCTTCTTCCAGCGACTTGCGTGATCCGGAGAACCCAAACAACACCACCAACGGGCTCGACTACAAGTACTACGAAGGCTACTGGAGCAGCTTCCCAGATATGAACAGTGTTAACCCCGTGAAAACTGGTGTTACTACCTCCTTCGACCTAGGTCCACGTCAGCGCGATTATAGCTACGTGATGCAGTACACGGGTTACATCACCGTACCTACGGATGGTCGCTACACCTTCTTCACCGGTTCTGATGATGGCTCCGAGCTGTACATTGGCTCCACGCAGGTAGTCGACAACGATGGACTGCACGAGTACCGTGAGCAGTCGGGCACCATCGGCCTCAAAGCCGGTACCCACGCCTTCACAGTGCTGTACCTGCAAGGAGCGGGCAACCAGACGCTGAACGTAAGCTACCTAGGTCCGAACATCACGAAGCAAGCTATTCCGAGCTCGGCACTAGTACGGACGGCTTCCGGTACAAACCCAGGTCCAAGCACGTCACTGCGCGTACCCGAAAACCCCTCTAACACGGTGGCCGGAATGGACTTCAAATACTACGAAGGCTTCTGGAGCCAGGTGCCAAACTTCAACAACTTGACGCCTGTGAGCACCGGTACCGCTGCTATTCCGAACCTAGATGGTCGCCAGCGCGACTACAACTACGGCCTGATGTACACGGGCTACGTTACGGTGCCTACGGACGGATTGTACACCTTCACGACGGGTTCTGATGACGGCTCTGAGCTCTTTATTGGCTCCACGCAGGTTGTTGATAACGATGGCATCCATAGCTATATTGAGAAATCAGGTACCATTGGCTTACAAGCAGGTACGCACGCCATCACCATCGCTTACGCACAAGGTATAGGTGGACAAAACCTGACTGTGAGCTACGCCGGGCCAAACTTCGCTAAGCAAGTAATCCCAGCCTCTGCTCTGAAGCGTAGTACTACTGGTACGATATATCCAACGCTTACTTCGTCTAACTTGCGCGTGCCGGAAAACCCAGCAAACACCGTATCGGGTATTGATTACAAATACTACGAAGGCTTCTGGAATTCGCTGCCCAACTTCGACGGCCTGAACGTGGTGAAATCGGGTACCCTAGGAGCTCCTGGTTTGGATCCTCGCCAGCGCGACTACGGCTACGCCATCCGCTACACGGGTTACATCACCGTACCAACCGACGGGCAGTACACCTTCTACTCGAGCTCCGACGACGGTACGCAGCTGCTCATCGGCTCGACGCTGGTTGTAAACAACGATGGCTTGCATGATGCCGGTAAATGGCAGTCTGGCTCCATCGGTCTACAGGCTGGTACCCACGCCTTCACGGTTACTTACCTACAACAGGGTGGTGGCCAGGTGCTGAACCTAGCCTACGAAGGTCCTGGCCAGGGCCGGCAATCGGTAACAGGCAACATGATGCGCCGCGTCAACGGCAGCAGCCTGACGGAAACGACTGGCCGCAGCGTGCTCGGCAGCAGCTCGGCCAATGGTCTGAGCGTGTACCCCAACCCGAACGAAGGTGCCTTCACCGTGGAGTTCTCCTCAAAGGTAACGCAAGCGGCTACCCTCACGCTCACCGACAACCTAGGTCGGGTGGTGAAGGAGCAGAAGCTACAGGTGCAAGCTGGTTTCAACCAAGTGCCGGTTGATACGCAGAACGCCGCTGATGGCATGTATCAACTCTCGCTCTTAGGTGCTAACGGCGAGCGTCAGATCCAGAAAGTATCCATCAAGCACTAAGCTGTGGCCCGCGCGTAAAAGCGACGTCTACTCCTTATATATATAGCGCAAAAAGCCGCCGCTGATTTCAGCGGCGGCTTTTTTATGTTTTAGCCACCGCGTCAGAGGCTAGGACGCCAGTTGTCAAGGCAAAAAACGACTAGGTTGGAGGCGCTTGGTGGAGGTGCTACATAACGAGCCTGAACATACCAAAGCTGCTATTTACTGCGTTCTGCAGTGTAAAAAGCAGGTGCTGCCACAACAGCCACGGCTTTTTCGTTACTTTTGAGTTGATTCCGGGCTTCCGCCGCCCTTTTCTGTAACGCCCCGCAATGAAGTTATTTCCCCGGCTCGCCTTGGCCGCCACGCTTAGCACTGCAGCTCCCGCGGCCGCCCTCGCCCAGCAAACCCAGGTTTTCGCCAGCGATGAACGCCTGTTTCAGGAAGGTCTCGAATTGTTTGACCGCGGCAAGTACGGTGCCGCCCAGCAAGCCTTTCAGAACTACCGGGAAATAACCCAGCGCCGCAGCGGCGACGAGCGCGACCGGAACCCCGACGCCGAATACTACTACGCCGTGTCGGGCTTGTACCTGCTGCACCCGGCCGCCGAAGGCGAGGTGCTGGCGTTTGCCGCCAACAACCCAACGCACCCCAAAGCGGCGGCGGCTTTCTTCGAGCTAGGTAAGTTTTACTTCGACAAGAAAGACTACGCCAAAGCCACGGATTACCTACAGCGCGTGGAGGGTGATAACCTCTCCACCGAGCAGCGGGCCGAGTCGGAGTTTAAGTTGGCTTACAGCTACTTCGCTCAAAAGGAGTTTGACAAAGCCAAGCTGCTCTTTGACCGCAACAAGCAAGGCGAGCACCAGTACCGCTACGCCAGCAGCTACTACGCTGGCTACCTCGCTTACCGCGCTGGCAACTACGCCGGCGCCCGCCAAGACCTAGCTATTGCCGAGCAAAACGATGCCTACCGCCCCGTGGTGCCGGCCGTGATGAGCCAGATTTACTACAAGGAAGGCAACTTCGATGGGCTGATTGACTACGCAACCAAAGCCCTGGCCCAAACCCCGCCGCCCCAAAGCGCCGACGAAATTCAGCTGCTTGTTGGTGACGCGTACTACCAGAAGAACGACTACAAGTCGGCGGCGAAATACTTCGACCAGTACGCGGCCGGGCGCAAGAAAATGGAGCCCGAGGTGCAGTACAAGATCGGCTACGCCAACTACAAGATGGGCGACTACAAAGGTGCCATCGGCAGCCTGAAAACCGTAGCTGCTCGCCGCGACTCGCTAGGGCAGAATGCCGCCTACCACCTAGGCTTGAGCTACCTGCAAACCGGTCAAAAGCAACCTGCGCTGAATGCCTTCGATGCGGCTCGCAAGCAAACGTTTGACAAGAACATCAGCGAAAATGCGACCCTCAAGTATGCCCAGGTCAACGCCGAGCTAGGTAATACGCCCGAGGTAATTGCCACCCTGAAAGACTTCGGCAAGAAGTATCCGCGCTCCAAAAACCGCGCGGCTGCCGACGATCTGCTCAGCGAGAGTTTCCTGAACTCTTCTGACTACAGCCAGGCACTGACCTACCTCGATAACCTCGACGACCGCAGTACCAAGTTGAACGGGACCTACCAGCGCGTGGCTTATTTGCAGGCGGCTACTTTCTACAACAACAGCCAGTTTACGCAGGCGCTGCCCCTGCTCGACAAGAGCCTGAAGTACCCGCAAGACGATGCCTTGCGCGCCGCCGCGCAGGTGTTGAAAGGAGAGATTTATAGCGTTGGGCAGAAATACCCCGAGGCTATTCAGAGCTACACCGCTGCCGCACGCACGGCCCGTAGCGGCTCCGCGGCTGAAACGGATTTCGACCAAAAAGCCCGCTATGGCCTAGGATACGCGTATTACAACACCAAGCAGTACGACCGCGCCCGCACCCAGTTCCAGGCTTGGCTGAAAGACCCCGTAGCCAAACCCGCCGACCCGAACTACTACGACGTGACGCTGCGCTTGGCCGACACCTACTACATAGGTAAGAACTACCCGCAGGCCTTAGACCTCTACGACAAAGTCATTCAAGCCAATGCATCCGATAAGGATTATGCCTATTATCAAAAGAGCGTAACGCTCGGGCTGATGGGGCGCCGCGACGAGGCTGCTAGTGCGCTGAATACTCTGCTAAAAACGGCTCCGCAGTCGCGCTACGCCGACGATGCCGTGTACCAGCAGGCCCAGTTTGAGTTCGAAGCAGGTAATTTTCAACCTGCCGTGGCTGGCTTCACGAAGCTGATCGACAACCGCCCGAACAGCGCGCTGATTCCGCAGGCGTTGCAGAAGCGGGGCGTGGCGTACGCCAACCTCGATCAGCACGATAAAGCCGTGGTCGATTTCAAGCAGGTGCTCACGCAGTATCCGCGTACCAAGTCGGCCAGCAGCGCCATCTACAGCTTGCAGCAGAGCCTAGCCGCACTAGGTCGCCCGGAGGAGTTCGACCAATACCTAGCCCAGTACAAGCAGCAGAACCCCGACAGCAAAGCCACCGAAACCGTGGAATTTGAGTCGGCGAAGTCGCTGTATTTGGCGGAGAAGTACCAGCAGGCCATCCCACGCTTGGATGCCTACATCAAGCAGCACCCCGACAACGCACTGGCTACGGATGGGCGCTACTACCTGGCCGATTCGTACTTGAAGCTAGGCAACAAGGCCGAAGCCCTGCCGCGCATGCGCGCCGTGGTGGAAGAAGGCAAGAGCGAGTTTGTGAACCGTGCTGTGGGCCGTGTGGCCGACCTCGAGTTTGAAAATAAGAACTATCCGGAGGCCATCAAGTACTACACTCGCTTGCGTGAAGTGTCGCAGAACAAGCGCGAAGTAGCCAATGCCGGTATCGGCTTGATGAAGAGCTATTACGAAAGCGGCGACTACGCTGGTACCCGCCGTGTGGCCGAAGAACTGCGCGCTTTAGGCGGGGCTTCGCTCAACGCCACCAACGCTGCGTTGCTGTACCTAGGCAAGGCGAGCTACAAAGCGGCCAACCTCGACCAGGCCATTACGGAGCTCACCACCGCAGCGAGCGCCACCGACGAGAATGGGGCAGAAGCCCAGTACCTGTTGGCGCAGGTGTTGTTCGAGCAGAAGAAGTATCCGGAAGCCTTGGATGCGGCCTTCAAGAACAACGCCTCCAACTACGACCTATGGCAGGGTCGCTCATTCCTGCTGATTGCCGACATCTACACGGCGCAGGGCGAGACGTTCCAGGCGCGGGCGACGCTGAACTCTATTATCGACAACAAGTTTCCGGTGGCGGAGATAATAGATGGGGCGAAGCAACGCCTGACTGCATTACCCGCAGACGCGCCGGCGACGCCAACTGCCGCGCCGAAAGCAACGCCTGCGCAGCCCAAAGCGTCGACTGCGAAGCCAGCTACTACGCCGAAAACTCCGGCTGGTAGCAAGACGGCGCCGCGCAACTCACTGCAATCCACACCAGCGGATGTGGCCCCCACAGCCCCCGCCGACTCAACGGCAACACCCGTAGCGCCGCCGCCCACATCGGAAGGTGCGGAAAAGTAAGCCGGGCGTCAGCCTTAGCGAGAAGTAAAACAGACAATAAACAGTTGGCGCCCAGAACTAAGCTAGGCCCCAAGCACTAAGCACTACATGATACCATTTCGCTCGCCTCACTTCCTGGCCTTCGCCGCGCTGCTGCTGGCTGCTGCACCTCATCGGGGGTGGGCGCAACGCACCGGCGGCAAGATTGAAGATGCCGAAATCGAAATCGTGAAAGAGCGGGTGAACGAGCTGCCGGAAGCCACGCGCAACTTCGATAAAATCAGGATTGAGGCGCCCGCCAAGCAGACCCAAAAACCGGCGTATACCTACCCTGATTACCGCTTACCCGCCGATCTGCTCAACCCCTCCGTGCGCGTTCTGACCATTCGGCAGGAGGAGCTAGCCCCGCAAACGGGCAACTACGTGAAGGGCGCCATTGGCAACTACGGCACACTCTACGGCAAAGCGTACCTGCACAACACGCGCAGCACCGCCGGATCTTACGGTCTGGATTTCAGCCATATTTCCTCCGCCAACGGCCCAGTTGACAAACGCAACTCTGGCTCCAGTCAGACCAGCCTAGGCCTGAATGGCGAGACGTACAATGGCCCTGTAACCATCGGCGGCAAGCTAGCTTTTGGGCGGGATAGGTACAATTTCTACGGCTACAACCAAGAAACCTCGCGCCTGCCGCCCGATGCCGATAGCATTAAGCAGACGTTCACGCGGGTTGCGGCAAAGGTGTACGTACGTAACCGCGCCGCCGACGCACCGTTCCAGTTCGACCTAGGTATCGGTTATAATTTCTGGAAGGATAGGTTTGCCGCGCGCGAAAATAATATCTACGCCACGCTGCGTTCCGGTTACGCACTCGGCGAGAAAGGTCGCGTCGCTATTAATGGTGACGTTTCCTTTATTTCCCAAAAAGACTCGTTTGGCACCGTGAGCCGGCCGTTTGTGCAGTTCACGCCCGCCTACGAAGTAACCCTCAACCGCTTGGCGGTTTCGATTGGGGCCACCATTGGCTATACCGGCGACACCGTGGGCACAGCGAGCCAGTTTAACGTTTATCCAGCGGTGCGTCTGGGCTACACCGTCGCGGAAGACAAGTTTGTGGTCTTTGGCGGCTTGGGTGGCGGCTTGCAGCGGGTTACCCTCTACGACCTAACAACGGAAAACCCCTGGCTAGGCTCCAACCAGCGCGTAGCCGATACGCACCGTGGCCCGACGCTCTACTTTGGCTTCAACTCCACGCCGGTGCGCTCCCTGGAGCTGAACGCCAAAGTGACCCTAAGCAACGACCGGAATCTGTATTTCTACAACAACGCCGGCTACCTATCGCCGGGCTCCCTAAACAACCCGTTGTACCGCGGCGACTCGACGCGCTTCAACTTAGTATACGACAAGAAAGCCACCCAATTGCTGAACATTCATGGCGAGGCGATTTACGACGCTACCGAGCAGTTTCGCATCGGCTTCAAAGCTGACTATAACGGCTACAAAGTCCATAGCCTAGCCAAAGCTTTTCACCGGCCCGCCTTCCAAAGCACGCTATTTGCTAGCTACAATATGTACAGCAAACTGCTGCTTGGCGCCGAGCTGTACACCTACAGCTCTAGCTATGGCACGGGCTTCCAGTACCAGCCGCAGACGGTGACTTTCCGCGAAGTAATCCGTCCTACCGACTCGGTTATTGACCTGAACCTGCGCGCTGATTACCGTATTTTAGAAAAACTATCCATCTTTGCCTTAGGCAATAACCTACTCGGCCGTAAGTACGAGCGATTCTTGAACTACCCAGTGAAAGGATTTAACGTATTAGCGGGCGTAACCTACGATTTTTGATGCGGTAAATTCGTTCATGCGCACGCATGCTAATGTGATAAAAGCTACGGCTCGCTGGCCTGACTACTAAGCCAGCGAGCCGTAGCTTTTGATCATCCAAGCCGCTGCTCATCGTCGGACTACCTTTTCGCTCCACCTGCAACTCAACTGAATGAATCTTTCTGAACCAATCCGCACCTTACTTCGGGACCATGACTGCGTCATAATCCCGGATTTTGGCGGGCTCATTGCCGAATACGCCCCGGCGCAGATTCATCCCGTGCGGCATACCCTCGCGCCGCCTACCAAGCGTGTGGCCTTCAACCAGGCCCTAACCCGCAACGATGGCTTGCTGGTGGACGCTATTAGCCGCGCTACTAGCCTCACCACAGCTCAGGCCCGCGAGCAAGTGCACGCCGCCGTGCAGCGCATGGAAGAAGAGCTAGCTAGCAACCGCCGCGTGGAACTGGTGGGTATTGGCTATTTGCGCCGCGCTGTGGGGCGGGGTATCGAGTTCGAGTACACGGGCAACCAAAATTTGCTGCCCGCTAGCTATGGCCTGCCCGAGCTAGTGTCGCGCCCCGTCCGCGCTACCGACGCCCTGCTAGCCCGCGAGCGGCAAGCCGCTGCACCGCTGCTCGCCGCTGGTCGCTCGCGCCGCCAAACGAAGCTGCTCAAGGCAGCGGCAGCCGTGATAGTTGTTGCGCTGGCAGTAGGCGCAAACTACCTGTTTGCGTTGCGCCAAGGCTACCTGCCCGAAAACTTTACGTCAGGAGCGGGGCAGGAGCAAGCGGCACCGGCGCGCCTGGCACCCATGGCCACTAAGAAGATCATCGCACGGCAGCAGGCGGCACTTGCCAACGATGACTGGAACAACGCTGCCCCAGCCGCCAGCGTGACGGCTGAGCCGGTTGTAGAAACGCCAGCACCAGCCGAAGTCGAAAAAGCACCAGCTGTTGTGGCACTTGCTGCCAAAGTAGAAAAGCCAGTTGCGGTGGTTCCACCGAAGCAATCGGTGCCGAAGGCGGCTGCCAAAGCCAAGAAGCCTGCACCGGGCTGGGAGAAGGCGGAAGTCTCCACCGTGAAGGAAGATGCTAGCTCGACAATTAAAGCAGCAACGGGCCGTTATTACATTATTGCGGGCAGCTACCGGAGCCTAGCTGGAGCCGAGAAAGGCCGCCAGGCACTGGTGCGCCTAGGCAAGCCCGCCCGCGTAATTCTGCCGAAGCCCGGCGGCCGCCAATACAAGCTGTCTGTAGCAGACTTTGCCGACCGTACTTCCGCGGATCGGCAGGCTGAAATTCTGCGCAAGCGCCTAGGTTCTATTTGGATTCTCAAATATTAGCATGACCTCTCTCTTATTGCAGATTACCACCGCTGCTACTACTGCTCCCGCCGATACGGCCGCCGTGGCGGCTAACGCCCAAGCAGCTGCTACGCCCGGACTGTCGCTTATCGATTTGATTTTGCAAGGGGGCTGGATTATGGTGCCCATCTTCCTGCTCTCGTTCATTTCCATTTACGTCATCATTGAGCGCTACATCACCATTCGGCGCGCCGCGGTAAACCCCGATTCCTTCATGGCGGGCATCCGCGGACTGATGGTGAAAGGGGATCTGCAAGGCGCCAAGCTACTCTGCGCACAGAACCCTTCGCCGCTAGCCCGCATGATCGAGAAAGGCATTCGCCGCATTGGTCTGCCGCTCAAGGATATTGAAGCTAGCGTGGAAAACGTGGGCAAGGTAGAAGTAGCGAGGCTGGAAAAGAACATCAGCATCCTCGGTATCATCGCCGGTATTGCGCCTATGCTTGGCTTCGTGGGTACCATCATTGGGGTTATCAAGATTTTCTACGCCATCAGCACTACTGGTGACTTCGGTATCGCCCAAATTTCGGGTGGTTTGTACACCAAGATGGTAACTTCGGCGGCTGGCCTCATCGTCGGTATTATCGCCCACGTGGGTTATCACTGGCTCAGCATCATGGTCGAGCGCCTCGTATTCCGGATGGAAAACTCGGCTATCGAGTTCATGGATATTCTTCAGGACAATTAAAACTGGGTGACTGAGTAGCGGAGTGACTAAGTGAATCGTTAAAGAACCTCACTCAGTCACTCCGCTACTCAGTCACTCATCATTTAGCCATGAATCTTTCCCGGCGTCGTAAGCTTTCCTCGCACGTAGAGACCAGCTCGATGAATGACATCATGTTCTTCCTGATGTTATTCTTCCTAATCGTTTCGACGATGGTCAACCCCAACATTATCAAGCTCATGCTGCCCAATGCCCGCTCGGGCAAGCAGGCCATGAAGCAGCCCATTACCATCTCGGTGAATGCCGCGGGGCAGTATTTCTTGGACAAAGTGCCCGTAACCCCAGAAACGCTAGAGCCCGCTTTAGCGCAGAAAGTACAGGGGCTGGAAAGCCCAACTGCTGTACTGCGCGTCGATGCCTCGTTGAACGTGCAGAAGCTGGTAGATATTCTGGAAATAGGCAACCGGCTCAAGATTAAAATGGTAATGGCTACGCAGGCCCAGCAGAAGGCATAAGTAGTTGCTGGCTGTTTGCCTGACCTAGGTTTTTAGCGCTTGCTAACTTCCACAGGCAAGTCAAGCGAAAGCCAACAACCAAAACAAACAAATCAAAACCAATGGAATACCGCGAAGAGCACCGCCGCGAGGCCATGATCGGCACGGTGATTATTCACCTGGCGCTGGCGGCGGTATTCATTTTTACTGTGTTCAAAGGCCCCGATCCGCCCCTCGATACTCTAGGTGGCGACGGCGTGGAGCTCAACTACGGCGTAGACGAAGCCGGCTCCGGCGACATTCAGAGCCTAGCTCCCGCCAACGACTCCAAAAACCTGGAGGATAGCCGCCCGCCGGCTGCCAACCCTAATCCGCAGCCAAAGGCCGTAGCGGCGGCCACGCCGCAACCAGCGGTGCGTACGCCCCCAGCCGATGAAAAGGTAATCACCAGCGAGGCGGAAGACGCCCCGGTGAAAGTGCCGCCCGTGGAGAAGTCGTCGCCGCCGAAAGAGGTGGTGCGCGAAACCCGGCCTGTGGTAGCCGAAACACCTGCGCCGCCGAAACCCGTGGAGAAGGCCCGCACGCTCTACACGCCCCGCGGGACTGCCAGTGGTGGCGGCAACGGCGTGAATGGCACTAGCAACATGCCTACCGGCAACAACAACGGCGACCGACCCGGCGCAGTGGGTGACCAGGGTGACCCAAACGGTTCGCTCGACGCCAAGGCCCTGTACGGCAAACCTGGCAGCGGCGGCAGTGGTAGTAGCCCCGGTTCGGGAAATGGAGCGTTGAACATGCCTGGTTGGGCCTTCGAAAACCGCCCCCGCGACCAGGACCCATCCAGTGAAAGCGGCCGCGTGGTGCTCCGCATCAAGATTGACGAGGACGGCAACGTCGACAACGTAACGGTGGTATCGACTACGGTGTCGCCCCAGGTTGCCAACTTCTACCGCGACATGGTGCAGCGTAAAGCCACCTTCAAGCGGGTAGCCTCGGGCTCCGGTGGCGCGACGGGCACCATTGTTTACGTAATCGGTTCCCATTAACGTCGACTACTTACTTTTGCAACGCCGCCGACTGGACTTCCGGTCGGCGGCGTTGTTATAATACTTCAACCGCGGCTTGCCCGCAGCTTGTTGATTCAGACTTTTGTGCCTCTACTCGTATGAACTACGCCGAAACCCTCGCTTACCTCTACCAACAGCTGCCGATGTTTCAGCGCGTGGGCGCGGCCGGGTTTAAGCCAGGGCTCGCGAATACCGAAGCCTTGGCCGAAGCCATGGGGCACCCGGAGCGGAAGTTTCGGGCAGTGCACGTGGCGGGCACGAACGGCAAGGGCAGCAGCTCCAACCTGCTAGCGGCCGTGTTGCAGGCGGCCGGCTACCGGGTGGGCTTGTATACCTCGCCCCACCTGCGCGAGTTCACTGAGCGCATCAAAATCGACGGCCAGGACCTAGCCCCAGATTACTTGGTGCAATGGGTGGAAAAGTGGCGTCCGTTGTTTGAGCAGGTGCAGCCCTCCTTTTTTGAAATGTGCGTGGCACTGGCGTACTCGTACTTTGCCGAGCAGCAAGTGGATGTGGCCATTGTGGAGGTTGGGCTAGGAGGTAGGCTGGATTCTACCAACATCATCACGCCGCTGGTGTCGCTCATCACCAACATCAGCTTTGACCACCAAGCCATTCTGGGCAACACATTGCCAGAAATTGCGGCGGAAAAAGCTGGTATCATCAAGCCTGGCGTGCCCGTGATAGTAAGTCAGCGGCAGGAAGAAGTAGTGGCGGTGTTTGAGCAAAAAGCGCGGGAAGAGAAAGCGCCGTTGGTGTTTGCCGACGTGCTTTATCACGCCGAGGAGGCTATGCCGACCCGGCCCGATGTGGCCATGCAGCGGCTGCGTATCGCGCGACTGGGGGTGCCGTATTTGGAGGATGTGGACCTAGGTTTGGTGGGCGACTACCAGCGCTTGAACTTGCCGGGTGTGTTGGCCGTTGTTGACGAGCTGCGGCGGCAAGGCTTCCAACTGCCGGAGGCGGCTGTGCGTGTGGGCTTGCGCGACGTGCGCCGCCTCACCGGCTTCCGCGGCCGCTGGACCATCCTAGGTCGGCGACCCTTGGTCGTCTGCGATACGGGGCACAATGAAGCGGGACTGCGATTCGTGACGGCGCAGCTGGCTCGGATTCCGCGCCAGCGCTTGCACTTTGTGTTGGGCGTGGTGAATGACAAAGACGTGAGCAAGATGCTCACGCTGCTGCCCACCGATGCCATTTATTATTTCTGCCAAGCCGATATTCCCCGCGCTTTGCCTGCCCTGGAGCTGGCGAAGCAGGCGGGCGCCGTGGGGCTGCACGGCGACGTGTATGGTCCGGTGCCAGCGGCGGTGCAAGCGGCCCGGGAAGCGGCTGGACCAGATGATGTGGTATTTATCGGCGGTAGTACCTTTGTGGTGGCCGAGGTAGAGGAGTTGTACACGTGAGAGCGACCTAGCCCGCAGAAGGCTGTGGCCCAACAGCAAGCAACAATTAACCATTTAACCAGTCAATACCCTTGAGTCGAGTGAAATTGCAGCGCTTCGCCCATAACGCAGAGCGCGCCGATATTGTAGAACCCGGCAAGCCCACCTACGAGCAGCTAGGTGGCCGCTGGCAACAGGAGTTCTTTCATAACGAAAACCCGATTACTCTGGAAATGGGCTGCGGCAAAGGCGACTACACCGTGGGCCTGGCCGCGCGCTATCCGGAGCGCAACTTTCTCGGGCTTGATATCAAGGGCGACCGGATCTGGATTGGTAGCACCCGCGCCGAGGAGCTAAAACTGACGAACGTAGGCTTCGTGCGCACACGCGCTGAAACGCTACTCCACCATTTCGCCCCCGGCGAGCTGAGCGAAATCTGGGTGACGTTCCCCGACCCGCGCCCCCGCGACCGGGACATCAAGCGCCGCCTGACTTCGCCACGCTTCCTCAACCTGTATCAGCAGGTGCTACGCCCCGGCGGCCTGGTGCACCTCAAAACCGACAACGAGCCGCTGTTCGATTTTACCCTCGAAACCGTGCAGCAGCGCCCCGGTGCCACGGTGCTGGCTCATACGAAAGACCTCTACGCCACGCCCGAGCTGCTGCCCCACGCCGAAGACATCCAGACGCACTACGAGCGCCGCTTCCGCGCCGAGGGTATTCCCATTAAATACGTGCAGTTTACCTTGACCTAGGTCGCATTCAGAAAACATAGAAATGCACAAAGCCTGCGGCGCCAAGCTATAGTAGTTGGCGCCCGCAGGCTTTTTTGTACAAACAACTTGCGCGGTTATTCTTCCTCTAGCGCTTCAAACACAGCTTCCAGCTCCGTGAAGTCGCGCAGGCCGGGTTTGATTTCGTCACCGCCTTCCAGCACGAGTCCCGCGGGGCGAACTTGCGTTAGCAAAGTAGGTAAACTAGCAGGGGTGATGGCGTCACGCAACCACAGAGGCGTGTGCTTAGCGATGCTAGCCAAAGTCGCTGCTTGCTCGTCAGAGAGGGTGGAGTCGAGCGTGGACGTTAGAGCAAAGCCAGCTGGGAACAAGGCTGTATACTGAGCGCGCGTTTCCTCTGTGAAGCGCTTATCGAACAGAAGATACAGTGGTACGTGCAACAGAACGGGTACACTCAACGGACTGGTAGGTGGCTGCCGCAAAGCCACCCGCTGCAAGCCGCATTCTTCCACAAGTCGGTTGATTTCTGACACCGGCAGCGTGGCACTAAACTCCCCAATCAGCTCCACGCCGGCGACCCAGCCGGCTAGCTCTTTCACGGTAGCCACGTCGACGGCGCCCGGCAAGCTAGGGTCGAGGGTGAAGATAAGACCATCGGCGCCCATGCCGGCGCAGTAGCGGGCGTCTGAAAGGTTGTTGATGCCGCGCACGAGCA
Source organism: Hymenobacter sp. GOD-10R (assembly GCF_035609205.1). Lineage (NCBI taxonomy): Bacteria > Pseudomonadati > Bacteroidota > Cytophagia > Cytophagales > Hymenobacteraceae > Hymenobacter > Hymenobacter sp. GOD-10R. Next base: position 3,486,153 of record NZ_CP141184.1, on the reverse strand, counting down.
CGGGAATAATAAGAGCCATGAGAAAAGAAAACGGAGGAACGTAGAGCCTGCGCAAACTAGGTTGTGACAGACCTCGAAGTAGTGCGAGTACAAATATTGAAGAAAAGTACGGCTGTCATTCTATTCGCGTGAGGAATCTACGTTCGCGCCCTAACCAGGCACAGCCCCGCGCCCTGCATGGCAGTACAACTACCTAGCCTCGGCACGCTCCGCCAGTCTCTGCCGCGGCGGCTACTAACGGTTACTTCTAAGTTGGTAAAAGGGTAACTAATTTGCCAGCGGCTGCAAGCGACCTAGGCCGAGCTGGGCTACGTTGTGTTGGGCAAAACCGCAGGCCGTAGTCATTCCTTTGCCGCCGATGCCGGTGATGATGTGAATGCGCGGATCGGGGGAATGCTGGAAGATTTCCTGCGACTTACTCTGGGTGTAATAGCCATTCCAGGCGCGCTGCATGCGCCAATCGGGGAGGTCGAGGATGCGGCGGGCTTCCGTGAGCATCAGCTGGTTGAGCTGGTCGGAGTTGTTGAAGTCCAGGGTGTCAGAAGCCGCGAGGTCGGCGTATTCGTGGGTGTCGCCGATGATAATGGAGCCATCTACGGCTTGTTTGAACAGCAGGTGAATACCCCACTGGCGCAGTGCTGGCTCAACTTCTTCCGGGCGCAGCAGCGGAAAGGAGGGACAGCTTTTAAAGGCGTAGTAGCGTCGGATGGATAAGCCTGTCAGAATAGAGCCGGGCAGGTGTATTTGGGGCAGAGGATAGGTCGCCAGCATCTGCAGCTTGCACAATTGTAAGTCGCTCGCCGCAAACACTTCCGGAAACAGAAACTTAGAGTCGCGGCCGCTGCACACTAGCACCTGCGCCGCCGCGTAGCGACCACCTAGGGTGTCGAATACTTCGCAACTGCCTGAGCCCGCCTTTACCTCCCGCACCGGCGTCGCGGGCCGATAAACTAGGTTCCAACGTTCTACCAAATACGCCAGCAGCCGGTGAATCATCTGGTCGGGCTCGGCCGTGACTTCCTGCTCGAACAAGAGGCCGCCGGCGCAGTAATCGGTGCGGACGGCGGGTAGCCGCTGCCGGCACTGCGCAGCCGTGAGTACCTGCGAGGCGTAGCCAAGGGCTTTGTATCGGTCGTGCTTTTCTTCCAATACCTGCATTTCCATCGGTGAGGAAGCTAGGTACAGGGAGCCGTTGGGTCGAATGGAAATATCGTGTTCCGCCTGAATGGCCTTGTACGTAGCGAGGCTCACGCGGGCGTAGTCGAACCACTCATCCTCCGACATGCCCGACGGAATGATCTGGCCAAAGTTGCGTACTGTGGCTTCCATCGGTTGTGCGTCTTTCTCCAATAGTAGGACTCGCAGCCCGCGTTGCAAGGCGAAGTACGCGTGAAAAGTACCCAAGGCACCCGCCCCCACAATAATCAGATCGTATGTGTTGTTCATGGCTTCCCAGCTAGCTATATCAGTCGCTAAACCTACAGAATGTTAACTGGTATGAAACATAGCTGCTGGTTACGAATACGTTATTTTTAAGGGTTAGCCGGGCTGATAGGAAAGCGGGGGCTAACAAGTAGCCCGAAGAGCATAGCCTAGCTAGGTGGTCATTTCGACCAACGGGAGAAATCTCGCGTGCCAAGGTAGTCCACTCATCAGGTTTACTAAGCCAGCATCAGCACGCAAGATTTCTCCCGTTGGTCGAAAGGACGTGCTCTTTGTCAATGGGGCTCTCAGGATAAGGGCTTACTCATTATGGCGCAGTAAGTAAACTTTAAACAGGCGGGCGGTCTGCTCAGTATCGTTGCGAACTGAGTGCGCTTGGATGCCATCGAAGTAGAGCGTATCGCCAGGAGCTAGGTGCACTTCGCCTTCCTTGAAGCCATATTGCACGGCGCCTTCCAGCACGTGAATGAGTTCCAAGGCATTCGTTGAGAGCGGCTTGCGGTACGTGTGGGGGCTAATCAGCACTTCATTGACGCGCAAGCTGTAGCTGGCTAGGTCCTGCGACAACAGGTATTTGTAAAGCAGCCCTTTAGAATCGTCGCGCTTTTCTAGTTCTCCTTCTTCTGCGCGCACCAGCAAGTAAGACGCCGCCGTTTCGCCGTTGATGTTCTTTACCAACACCGATACGTCGACTTCCAGGGCGTTGGCAATGGCTACGAGCACCGAAAGCGAGGGTACAGTGCGGAAGTTTTCAATCTTGGAGAGCAGCCCCACCGACAGGTCGCTGCGCTTGGCTAGCTCGCGCAAACTCATCTTTTTCGCTTTGCGCAACTCCTGGATGCGCTGACCAATTAAACTTAGCTTATCGTGCTTCATGCGAGAAAGGAACAGGCGGAAAAGGTAACACAAACATGATAGCCGAAATGCCCACGCGCAAGATAGGAGCTTATCTTTGTTTCATATATGTTAACGCTCTTTTAACGTGTTATGGCTCCTTTACAACTCATCGTGCTGGATATGGCCGGCACCACCGTCCGCGACCTGCACGAGGTAGAAGCTTGCTTCGCACAGGCGGCTGCCGCCACCGGTTTGCACGCGTCGCCCGAACGTATTTTGGCCGTGCAGGGGCAAGCCAAACGGGCTGTGTTTGAGCTATTATGGCAGGAGCAGCTAGGTGCTGCCGGCGCGAACCTGCTGCCGGTGCAGGTGGAGTACAGCTACCGGGAGTTTCGCGACGTTTTGGAGGCGCACTACCGCACCCAGGAAGTAGTACCCACGGAGGGATGCCTGGAACTGTTTGCCTTTCTGAAAAGCCAGGGCATCCGAATTGCCCTCACCACGGGCTTCTACCGCGAGGTCACTGATATTATCCTAGGTCGCCTGGGTTGGGATGCGGGACTAGATGCGCAGCACAAAGGCAATGCTCAATCCATCATTGACTTATCCATTGCCAGCGACGAAGTAGCTGAGGGCCGTCCTGCGCCCTTAATGATTCAGAAAGCCATGCAGGTGTTCGGCGTCACCGATCTGCAGCACGTCTGGAATGTGGGTGATACGCCTTCGGATTTGGAATCGGGCCGGCGAGCGGGCTGCGCCCGCAGCCTAGGTCTCACCAATGGCACGCACACGCGGGAGCAACTGGCACCATATCCGAATGAAGGTTTGTTCGCCTCGTTGATGGAGCTGACTCGTCATTTGCAGGCGCAGTTGGCCTTGGTGTAAAATAGCTGTTTTATCGTTCCTGCTTCATCTGGCTTCATCTGGCGTCCGCTTGTCGAAGCATCTCTACCGCCAAAGTAACTCTGGTAGGAGAACAAAGCAGTAGAGATGCTTGACAAGCGGACGCCAGATGAAGCAGGACGTTCGAGTAAATCAAAGAAGGAAGCGTTCGGACTACCAACGCGTTACGCCTACCGTGGTTTACTTCGGCATAAGCCAGCGGTTCACGGTGTTATGTTCACCTTCCAGCAAGACTTTGTAGAAAGTAGCAGGCTTGTCGCTGCGGTTGATACTCAGCGACTGTTGAGCTGCGGGCACGGTACCTACCAGCGTGTACGTATCGGTGCCGCCTTGCTTGAAGTTGTTAGTCGTGGCGAGCCATACGTTGACCTTTTCCGACTTGCCCGTAGCTAGGTTCTTCCAACTAACGCGCAGGTTGCTGCCATCAAGTTGCACCTGCGGAGCGGCTATGGATACCGGCCCAGTGAGTGGCACCCCATCTAGCTCCCGGCTGATGGTAGCCGGTATGGGCAACTGCATGAAGCGGGTAATGGTAGGCAGAATATCCACGATGCTAGGTTGCATAGTCCGTGCGTAAGCATTCGTGTTTTTGTCGCTGAGTACCATCCAGGTGGTGCGTTCCCGCTCCGATTGGCGGCCGTGGTTTTTACCAGTTTGGGCGTCGCGTCCGTGGTCGGTGGTGAGGACCAGCAGCCAATCTTCTTTGTAGGTTTTCTTACGGTAGTCGAGCGCCTCCTGAATGCGCCCCACTTGCTCGTCGAGGTAGCCGACGGCCCGTTGCAGCTGCTCACTGTCGCCGTGGCGGTGGCCCATGTCGTCGGTGTGCTCCAGGTATACCCACGATAGATCCGGACCGTTCGCTTTCAGGCACTTGGCTGCCTCACTGACCACTTTATCATCGATGGCGTGGGTGTAGAGGCTTTGCTTGTCGTGGGGGAAGGCGATGGTGTCGAGCTCGTAGCCGTCGAATTTGTAGTCTACTACCAGCTTGTCGGTGGCGGGCAGGCCTTCACCTAAGAGCCTAGTGCGGTTGTCGAGCCAAGTCGAGAAGATGGCCGTTTTCTTCTGGGGCTGCTGGTCTTTTAGCAGGCGGAAAATGGTCTTGTAGTGGTAGTTCGGGTCTTTAATGGCATTGTCCCACACGTTGTGCTTGTAGCCCCAGGTACCGGTGAGCAGGTCGTTGTAGCCGGGCGCCGAGATGGTGGGTGTTTCGGTATAGGTGCCTAGGTCGCCGCCCACATGAGCCCGCAGGTAGGTGCCGGCTGTAGCTATTTTCTTGATGTTGGGCGTAGCGGCTTTTTCAATGACGTCGGCCGGAATGCCGTCGGCGATGATAAACACCACCTTGCGGCTAGGTTGCTGCGCGCTCAGCAGGTGTGCACCTAGGGTGCTGAGCAGAAGCAGAAAATACTTTTTCATCTGTTGTCACTAACTGCGCTGTTCTAAAAGCTAGGAGCTAGTTCCCCTCCTTTTTTAAGGAGGGGCTAGGGGTGGTTCCTTGTCGTTGAACGATAAGCTAACTCTAGACTTATAGCTCTAGTCTGACCACCCCTAACCCCTCCTTAAAAAAGGAGGGGAACTAGCTCCTAGCCTTTAGCTATAAGCGTGGATTTACTAGTTCTTACCTACCGCGTTGTTCTTTCCTACAATCGGGCTGATGCTCGCGCCGCCTGCGGAGGGAGGCGTGAAGGGGGCGCCGAGCAACTGGGCCAGCGTGGCCGCTACTTGGTTCTGGTAGAGTTGGCCGGTGTTGGCCTCGCCGGTGGGTGCGGTGTCGGGGCCTAGGGCGGCTAGCCAGATCTGGTCGGCGCCGGGGATCTTGGCGCCGTGGTCGCGCCACTTGCCTTCGGCGGCGGCTCCGCGGCCGTGGTCGGTGGTGATGAGCAGGGTCGTTTTGCCCTTGTACTGCGGGTCGCTTTGCAAGTACTCCCACAGCTGGCGAATAAGCATATCCGTGTAGTGGGCCGAATGCAGGTAGGCGCCGTACTCGCCCTCATGCGCAAACTCGTCGGTGTCGCCAAAGCTCACGAATAGTACCCTCGGTTTCTTGCGCTTCACGTACTCTAGGGCGTACTGACCGGTGAACGAGTCCAGTCGCTCGTCGCCGAAAGGGCTGGGCGTAGCCGCCATCATGTGGTCCAGCAGTTGCTCTTGCGCGCTCAGGCCGGGTCCGTCGGCGCCATCCGTGCCGGCATTGACGGGCAGGCCGCTGCGCTGTTCGTTGATGATGGCGGGAAACACCTGCCACGAGCCGAACGCGGCCACTTTGCCCTTGAAGGCGGGCTGTTGGTTTAGCTTTTCCAGCACCGTCACGTTGGGGTTGGGGAGCGGGTCGTTGCTGTGAATGCGGGCGTTATCGGCGGCCCCGGTCAGAATTTCGTTGTAGCCGGGGTAAGAAAACCACTGGTTGTTCGTCACGTTCACCAAGCTGCCTAGGTTCCGGTTGCCGTACACTTGGCCTTGCTTTACGACCGTGCTCCACAAGAACGGCATGAGAGCTTGGCGGCGCTGCTCAGTGGAAGATTGTCCAAAGAGCGTTTGCAGCGACTTGCGGTCGGAGTAGTAATGCTTGCTTTGCTTGAACAGCGTGGTATCGGCGCCGCCAAATACTTCCTGCCAGCGCATGCCGTCCAGGGTAATGAGCACGACGTTCTCCGTGCGCGGCTTGGGGGCTTGTGCTGCTGCTTGTTGCAGGCACGCCGCGCCCAGCACTGGCAGGAGAAAGGATTTTAGTAGACGCATACATTCGCTCGATCAGGTTGAAAGGTAGGAGAGCATCGAACCGTCAGCCGCTATTTCAGCTGATACATCACCCCGTTAATATCGTCATTCCCGCCAAACTGCCGCTGCAAAGCATCTTGGTAGTTAGCGGTATTCGCCGTGCGCTCCGATGTCGGATACTGGAAGCGCAACGCTATCCGGCCGCTGTTGCCGGTGCCTGGGCCAGTCGTAAAGTTGGGCACGCCGGTGCGGCGGTAGTTGTAGTAGGCTTCTAGGCCCGAGTGCCGGAACAAGGCTAGGTATTTCTGCTGCACAATCTGCGTCAGACCGGTGGTGCCGCCCGCGTATTTCACGGTGGGCTGGGCGTAGTAGTCGCTGAAGCTGAAGGGCACAGTGTAGGTGTCGTAGTTCGCGGCGCTGGTCACGTCCGTGGAGCCGGGGCGGTAGAAGGAGGCCGTCAGGTTGCCGTTGGTCGGGATGCCGTAGTACAGCATCGACGCCTGAATGCCGGCCGTGTAGTAGGTTTCAGCGTTGCCGATCACCCAGCCGCGGTTGATGGCCTCGGCAATGTTAAAGCACAGCTCGGGGTAGCCAATCTGAATGCTCGGCTCACCGGTGAGGGTAGAGAAATAGCGCTTGCGGTTCAGGAAGGAGTACTTCTGCTGGCCGGCATTGTTGTACATCTCACCTAGGTCGAGCCCGGCGTCAGCGCCCACGAAGGAGGCGAAATCAGTAGCACTTTGCTTCAGATTATCAACGGAGTAGCGGGCGGGTTCGCAGGTCATGTACACCCGTGGGTCCTTGAGGCGCGTGAGCAGGCTCACATAAGTGGCCGACATGTTTTTGCGTGATCCGTCCTGCCCAAAGTTGCGGTTGTTATTGGGATAGAAGTTGTTCGTCGCCGCGATGTACACGTACTGCATGTTGTCGGCATTGGCCTGCATGAGCGGGTACTTCGTGGGGTTGTTCACGATGGCCGCAAACTGCGAGGCTAGAGCTAGGTCCTGTTCCGCGGTTTTCTTGCTCAGTGAAAGCAGCAGACGCAGACGCAAGGTGTTCACTACTTTTTGCCACTGCTTCAGGTCGCCGTTAAAGTAAATGTCGCCCGTCACGGTCGTGGTGCCGCCGGCAATGAGGCTAGCTAGGTCCGTGTTGGCGCTTTCCAGCCAGGTAAACGCCTGGGTGAAAACGTCCTTCTGGGCGTCGTAAGCAGGAGTGAGTGCCGCTAGACCCTGCAACGCCTGCGACTGCGGGATGTCACCCATTTCCAGGCTCATGCGGGTGAAAAGGTAGGCCCGGAAGAAATTGCCGAGCGCCTCATACGGGTTCACGGCATCGAGGCCTGCGGTACGCGCCTGGCTTTCCATCAGGCCCACGTTCTTGAGCGTGGTGTAGTAGATTGTGCCGCTGCCGAAGTCGTAGCGGTTGTTGCCGTAGTAGTCGTAGTTGTTGAGGTAGTATTGGTCCCAGGCTTCGTACTGGCCATTGGGCGCTTCAAAAGCATCGTTGAGAATGCCATTGAGCAGCAGCGAAGCGGGCACGCTGTTGGGCTTGTTCTCGTTGATAGTCAGCTCCTCAAAATCCTTGTTGCAGCCGGTGGTGGCCAAGGCAAGCAGAACCGGCAGGAAGCATGTTTTGACGATATTTTTCATCCGAATGACGATTTTCAAGTAAATGATGGATTGTCATTCCGAGCAAGGCGAGGAATCTGGATGTACCGTTCCAATGTCCAACTCAGATTCCTCGCCTCACTCGGAATGACAATTTGCCTTCGTAAAGCGAATCCGCTAAAAGGTGGCGTTCAGGTTCAGGCCGTAGCTGCGCACCGTGGGCGACTGCAAGCCCGTGGCCGAGGTACCTAGGTTGTACTGGTCGAGGTCCACGTCTTTGAAGCGCTTGTCGCCGTAGAAGTAGAGCAGATTGCGTCCAATAGCCGACACTGAAATCCGCTGGATGAAGGTGTTGGCCAACAAGGACCTAGGTAGGTCGTAGGTGATGGTCACCTCGCGGAGCTTGCCGAAGGTCTTGCTCATCAGGTTGGCTTCGTCGGCGTTGTAGTACTGGCTCACGTAGGGCTGCACGAACGTCACTTGCTTGTTAGGCGCGAATTGCAGCTCGTCAGGGTTCAGGATGCGGCCGGTTTGCGAATCGTAGTTGATCTTGGCACCGTTCGAAATCACCACACCTTCGCCCACATACGTGCCGTTGTAACCTGCTTTGCCGTAGTTCAGCCAGTCCTGGTAGCGGGCTTCGCCCAGAGCGCCTTGCACCGTTTCGATGTTGCGGCCGCCGCGCATGGTTTTGTTGTGCATGTAGTCGGTGGTCACGCCACCCACGGCCCCGTCGAATTGGAAACCTAGGCTCAAGGACTTGTAGTGCACCTTGTTGTAGATGCTCCAGTTGAAGTCGGCGTTCAGGTTACCTAGGTTCTGCCGCACGGGGTTGATGAGGGGCTTGCCGGCCGCGTCGTTGATGATTTGTCCATCAGGAGCGCGCACGAAGGCGGTGCTGTAGAGCTTGTCGGTCCGGTCGCCTTCCCGGAAGAAGGTCTGGTACACGCTTTGGCCCGCGGGCAGCTCCTTGTACACTTCTTTGTAGGTGGCCCAGTTCACAAGCACATCCCAGCCGAAGCCATTCGCACTCTGAATCGGCGTGCCGCTCACGCTCAGCTCGTAGCCCGTCTTCTTGGTTTTCAGCGCGTTGATGTATTCAATCGTGTAGCCAGTCGCCGACGAAATGGCGTTGGCAAGTACCCGCGGTCCATCCAGGTATTGGAAGGCCGTGGCGCTCAGACCTAGGCGGTTTTGCAGGAACTTGATGTCAAACCCTTGCTCGTAGTTCACGCGGGTCGTTGTCTTCAGGTTCTGCTGGAACAGGTTGTTGGTGCCGTAGCCCGCCGTTTGGTTGTTGTAGGGCTTGCTCGTAGAGTAAAAGGATTGCAGCGAATAATCCGGTCCGTTGTAGGGCGAAGCGTAGGTGGTGCCGTAGCCGAGCGGGTTGGTAAAGAGCGAGTTGCCGGTACTGCCGCCCAGCGCGGTGATGGAGTTAAACGGAGCCGGTCCGATGGTCGCAGACGTAGCATCGGCGCGCACGTTGGCGTAGGAAGCGCGCAGCTTCAGAAAGGAAATGGCCGTCGGCAGCCCCACGTAGTCCGATACCACCGTGGCCAGCGACACGCTCGGGTAGTAGTAAGTGGTGGGTTGCTGGAAAGCCGACGACTTGTCGACGCGGCCCGTAGTGGAGATGGTAGCGTACCGACCTAGGGTAGCGTCCAGAGAGTAGTAGGCGCTCAGCACCCGCATCTGGGAGTTGAAGCTGGTGGACTGCACTGGGTTCTGGGAGTTGCTGAAGGCGTACACTTCCGGCACGTTCAGGTAGTCCGTCGAGGTCCAGTTAGAGTTGTAGGTGAAGTTACGGACGTTGCCGCCCACCAAGCCCGAGAGGTTCAGAAATTTCGAAGCACCTAGGTCGTAGTTGAAGTTCAGGAAGCCTTCCGCGTTGTTGTCGAACAAGTTGCGACGGTCTTCGCGGTAGTCACCCTGGTTGCCTTCCCGGCCGTAGGGGTGGGCCGAAAACGGCATTTTCTCCGTGCGCAGCAGGTTGTACGTGCTGATCTGGGTGCGCAGTGTGGCGCTGAGGTGGTCGTCGATCTTGTAGTTACCGGTCAGGTAGCCGTAGATGTCGTTCTTGTAATGACCGCGGGTCCATTTCTCCACCATCAGCCACGGGTTGTGGTAACGCTGGTACTCGGCAAACACCGACTGCGTACCGACTTTGCCCGGCTGCCAGATGCCGCGGATGTCGGGCGCATTCACGTCCCAATCGGCGCCGGTCCAAATGCCGGTGCTGTAGAGCAAGCTGTTAGGGCCGTAGTCGACGTCGGGAAAGTTGTCGGTAAACTGGCGGTTGAAGTTCAGGTTAGCTTCCACCTTAAACCGCGGGCTCGGGTTGAAGCCGCCGTACAGGTTGAAGTTGACGATGTTCAGGTCGTTGTTGGGGATGTAGCTCTGCTGGTGTTGCTGCGACACCGAAAAGCGCGTGGTGTAATTCTCGCCGTTGGCACTCAGGGCAATGTTGTTGTTCGTCTGAAAACCATTGCGCATCAGGTTCTTCAGGTTGTTCTTTCCCCGCGCCACATAAGGCGTACCCTGGCGCACCCCGTTCACAATGGGGCTGTCGTACTGTGGAATTAACTGCCCGTTGAAAAACGGTCCCCACACGTCGTAGTCGCCATCGACGCCGCCGGGCGCGCCGCCCTTGCCGTCTACAAATTGATACTGGGTGTTTTCGCCCGCGCCGTACGAATCCTGCAAGCGGGGGAAGGTCAAGAAGCCGGTTTGCAGCACGTTGCTGGAGTTTAGCTCTACCGTAAAGCCCTTCTTGTTTTTGCTGCCTTTCTTGGTTGTAATCAGGATGGCGCCGTTCTGGGCGCGGTTGCCGTAGAGGGCCGCCGCGGCCGGGCCTTTCAGCACCGTGTAGGTTTCAATGTCGTCGGGGCTGATGTTCCAGGTGTCCGTGTCGATGGGAAAGCCATCGACCACGTACAACGACACCGAGTTACCGCGAATAGCCACGCTCGGTGCCCGCAGCAGCTCCGCCGACGGACCTACCGACAAGCCCGCTACCTTGCCCGTGAGGCCGGTGATAGGGTTGGGGTCGCGGGCTCGCACGAGGTCTTCGCCGTTTACTTCCTGCACCGCGTAGCCGATGCGGCGGGTTTCCTTCTTCACGCCGAGGGCCGTCACCACGACTTCGTCGAGCTGCTTGTTATCAGTGCGCAGGGTAATCGTGAATGTCTTTTGGTCGCCCACGGGTACTTCCTGGGGCACCGAGCCCACGAAGTGAAACACCAGTACCTCGCTAGAGCTAGCTCCAAGCGTAAACTGGCCGCGGCTGTCGGTGGTGGTGCCTTTGGTGGTACCTTTCACAATAACACTCACGCCTGGCAGCGGCTGGTGTTGCTCGTCGCTCACGATGCCGCTGATGGTGCTTTGGGCCAGGAGCAGTTGAGGCATCAGCCCGAACAGCAGCACCAGGAAGAGCACGTGGAACTGCCTGTAAAATAGTTTCATAGAGGAGTTGGTGAAGTGGAAGAACGGATAGAAGCTGCCCCACACGGGCGGCAAGCGCTAGACTTAGCGAGAGAGCAAATGCTGCAAAGCCAGGCCTTTAAGGGTGGTCAAGCTGCTCACGGGCATACCCTCTTGCTTGGCTAGGTCGTCCCATTGTCGCAGCCGGATGATGATATCTGCGTCGGGGTTCTGCTCGAATTCGGCGGCTTCGTCGGCAGTCATCACGCCGCCCTGGAAAGCCAGCGTCGCGAGGCTGGCTGGGGAGAGCTGGCGCAGGTACTCAGGGTGTTTGTAGGTGAGGTAGCGCTTGGCTAGCACGTGGCTTTCTACCAGCTGCGCAATGCGTTCCGAGAAGCCGCAGGCCCGCAGGTAGTCGGCGCCGAGCTTCTCATGATTCACGGCACCGAAACCGGCCATGGAATCGGCCTCTTCCTGGGAGGCGCACAGGTGACCTAGGTCGTGGAAGAAAGCGGCCAGCACCACTTCGTCGTCGTAGCCTTCGGCCCTGGCCAGCGCCGCCGCCTGCCACATGTGCTCAAGCTGCGACACCGGCTCCCCGATATAGTCTTCGTTGCCGTGCTCCTGGTAGAGCATAAAAAGCTGCTCCACCGTTTCGCGCGGGTTTTCAGTACCTGTAGTCATCTACGGAAATGGGGTAGGGTGAACGAGGGCAGCTAGGGTAGGAGTAGCTAGTCTGCGCAAGGTCGTCTGGTGCACTAGGCTTGCCGTTGTTACCGGCGGTACTGTTGCATATAAGGCAAAGAGGGAGCTGATGAAAACGCAGCTTCCGGCAAGGGTGGGAAGAAGCTGGTAACAGATCGGGATAGGGTGATATCCTCTAGGTCGCTTTGAATCTTAGGCAAAGGACTTATTTCGCGCGCAAAAACAGGACGCCAATTAGTTATAAAATCGTTAACTAATTGTGATCTATAATTTCATATAAGTAAACACATCAGCTAGGTTGTTCTAGCGCCAGCTTAGGCAATGGCTCGTGTTCCTGGGTGCGGTAGAAAACCACGGCGGCCACGGCAGTACCACCCGCTAGCACCGCTAGCGCCAGGAAGGCGCTGCCCCAGCCCTGGTGCTCAGCGAGCCGACCCGTGAGCCACAGCGCCAAAGTGCCGCCCACGTAGCCCGCTGCATCGACTAGGCCGGACGCCGTCGCGGCCCCTTGCCGTCCGCCGGCATCCAGCGACATGGCGCCCGCCAGAAAAGAGTAGGGGCCGAGCAGCAGTAGCCCTGTGAGCGAGGTCAGCAGCAGTGGCAGCGTGCTGCTGGTGGCGGGCATCGTCATGAGCAGCAGCACGGGGAGCAGTAGCACGCACGCGGCCAGGATGAGCAGTCCGCGCTGCCCGCGCAGCCACGCATCCGAAACGTAGCCCGCCCCGAGAATGGAAACCATACCGAATACGGAGTAGAGCGCGCTATACTGGGAGGCAGTGCTTTCACTAAGGTGTGCAGCTTCAACCAGATAAGTAGGTAGCCAGAAATTGAAAGCTTCGCGCAATGCCGTTAGTCCAAACGACATGATGAGCATGAGTAGAAAGGCCTGGCTGCGGAAATAAGGACGCAGCAAGGCGCCCAGGGAAGCCGGCTGATCAGCCGCGAGGTCAGCGCTGGTGAATAGGCTCTCGGGGCTAACCGGCGGCGCCTTCAGGCCTACACTTTCCGGGCTACTTTTCAGGGTAAACCAATTGATGAGCGCTACTAACGCCAAAATACCTGCCGCCGCCATGAACAAGCTGCGCCACCCTAGCCCCGCCGCCAGCAGTTGCCCAAGCAGCAGCTTCGCCACAATATCACCGAATAAGTAACTCAGGCTGAGCAGCCCCATGATTTTGCCGTAGGACTGGTAGGAAAACCAGTTGGCCGTCGTCTTAACCAGTCCGGCCCAGCCCATGGATTGCACCAGGCGGTTGAAGGCCCACGCCATGAAAAACACGGCTACGCCTTGCCCCAACCCAAACACCACCGTGGCCGCCACTGCGCCCACCATGCCGAGCAAGAAGATCTTCTTACCGCCCAGAAAGTCGCCGAGCACGCCATTTACCACCTTGCCCGCCGCGTAGAACAGCACGCCCACGGAGGCAATTTGACCGAGCACTTCCTTGTTCAGCCCACGCCCGCCGAACTCCCGCATGAGCAACGGCGCGGCAATACCTAGGTTGGAGCGGCACAGGTAGTACGCGCTGTACCCCACGAACAGGCTCAGGGCCGTTCGGAGTTGCCATCGTTGCAGGGCGTTGTGCGTGGAAGGGGCAGGCACAAGAAAGAAATAACAGGTGAAAACGTGCTGTAGTGGCGCGTGCCCTGGGGCTAAAAGGCGCAACTGTGTCCCGCCTAAAATGAATTAGCGCTGCTTATAGGTGCCTAGGTAGCTAGCTGATACAGTGCTATTTTGGAAAAGCAAAGTTGTGTTTTTCGGCGTACAGCGGTGTTGCCCCTAGGTTACCTGTTGGTTATGAAAATGCTCCCTCGCCTTGCAGAGTCCCGAAAACGCTTTGTAAAAAGAAAGCGCGTAAGCAGCAGGCCGTGAAGCCCACTACTTACGCGCCTTTCTCGCGTGCTTTCGGTTATTTCAGTGGCGTTTTTAGCTTCACGAAGTAGATGCGGTTCTTATCCACCTGACCGGTGGCGGGCAGGGTTTTCGGGGCAAAACCATTCTGGCCGTTATCCACTACGCCAAAGTCATCGTCATTGGAAATAGCGAGCTGGTTGTCGGGCAACAGGGCTAGGCCCTCGGCTTTGTCATGAGGATACACGGGCGAAATGTCGGTCAGCAGGTCAAACACGAGGGTTTTCGTTACCGGAACCACACCGGCGTTCTGCAAGCCGGTTTTGTCTTTCAACTGCTCCACGGTCAGACCGTTGTAGAGCTTGCCGGCGGCCGTGTTGGTAGGGTCGGAGATATCAGTAGCGCCGGCTAGGTCAAACTTGTACACGCGCTTGAACGTGGCCGGGGCCGTGGGGCTGCCGCCGTAATTGCCATCGCGCTCCAGGGCCAGGAAGGTGGTGTTGGTAATGGCGGCAATTTCGCTGCACCCCGTTAGGCTAGCATTTTCCATGAGGTAGGCGTACTGCTTGGTAGCGCCCGTGGCAATATCGAAGGTCACCACTCGAATGACCGTCGAACCCGACACCGCTGCTGAAGAGGGATTGTAGAGCGGGGACTGCATCAGGCCCACCAGCGTTTTGCCGTCGGGGGTGATGGTGAGGCCTTCCATGCCGCGGTTGGGGCGTCGCAGCGCCAGCACCAGGGGCAGCTTGCGCCCGCCCGTGCCCGTACCAAAGGGATTGATTCGCTCCAAGGTGCGGCCGGTGGCGTCGAAGTGGGCGAGGTGGGGGCCGTACTCGTCGCTCACCCAGAACGTGCCGTCGGTGGCTAGCACTAAGCCTTCCGAGTCGATACCTTCGGGGTCGGGGGCTAGGGGCTGGCCGTTTAGGTTAAAGGCGCTTTCGCCGGTGCTGCCCTGGCCAGCAGGGTTCGGCAAGCCCGTTAGCGACTGACCAGCTACGTTTTTTAGCAGAATGGTTTGCTCTAGCACCAGCCTTTTATTTACCACCCGAAACTTGCCAATCTGCGGCGCGAAATCAGCTTTGCCCAGGATAATCGAGTTGGGCGCCGTCCCGGCTGCATTGGGTCCCCGGTCGGTAAGCAGGTAAAACACTTTTGGATCGTGCGGATCGGCGGCTATAGAGGAACCAAAACCACCCCCGTAAATCAACGTGCCGTTGGGAGCGGTAGAAAGCACTTTTGGGTCGCTCGCCTCGGCAAAGGATGGATAGGAAAATAGGTCGGGGAGTTCGAGGCCGTCTTGGCAGGAAGCAAGAAATAAGCTGCCAGCCAAAAAAGCATTGACGGCCCAAAGAGTAGGTAGATGTTTGGCTTTCATAAAGTATGAAAAACGTGAAAGAAATGGCCGGCAAAGTACAAGTCGTATGTTGCCTGAATGTGACCAATACTCCGTTCAAGATGAAGCCTGTGTAAACTCTACAGTGCGATGGTTACACGTGGTCTATAAACTGCGCAGGAGCTAGCTCGCCACGCCAAAAACATGGGTAACAAGCACGCCCACCGACATTCGGCGGACCGTACGCAAGGCTCCGACCTGCATGCGAGACTGAGAACGTTTACTGATAGCTAGCTTCGTTCTGCTTGCTAACTGACTGGTGAGCAGTTTGCTAGCTTATTGCGTTAAGAATTCCAGGCAGACTTCCTAGGGTGAAAACTTAACATTGAAAAGTGCTGTATCCGTCGAGCTTCCTGCTGGGAAGTCTTAACTTTGCGGTAACCTAATCACCCTATGGAACCTGCTTCTACTCCCTCGCGCGACGATCTGATCGTCGTTTTGTTCATGACCGGCTTGGTGGTGCTAACAGCCCTCTATTACCTGCTAGGCTGAACAGCGTACTTTCTTCCACTCTATTCCAACCCTTATGAAAGCGAAAATTCATCAGCAAGCTGTTGCCGCTGATCTGACCGAGCGATTGCAGCCCTACCTCGCGGATCATACGCCCACCAAAACGTTGACCGGCACGCTCGATAAGCTAGCGAAGCAGCTGACGCGTGAGCAGCGTCAGCAAGCTAAGCTAGCCGCTAAAGCCGCCGCCAAAGCTGAGCGCCAAGCCCTCACAGCAGAAATTCTGGCGTCGCTTGCCCCGCAGTTTGAATCGGTGCTAAACGCGGACGCCAATCTGCCCAAAGCGCTGCTAAAAACCGTGCGACGCCTAGCAAAAGAGCTAACCAAGCAGCGCAACCAACAAACCTCGGCAACTGACGCCGCAGAAGCCATTCAGGCAGAAGCCGTAATAAGCTCCAAGACCGCCCCGGCTCGCCTACGGCCCGCCCGTCCGGTTGCCTTCGTTAAGCGTAAGCCGGCCGCGGCTAGCCCCGCCGCGCCGACTGCTGCTCCCAGTGCTCCCAGCGAAGATACGGTTAGCTAAACGCCGTATTACCTGTTGTTAAAACAAAGAGCCCTAGCTATGTAGCTAGGGCTCTTTGTTTTATAAAGCCTGCAGATGGCAGCAGGGAAACGCTAGAACCTCGTGGTAGGTGCGGCGACTACGCCGTTGCGTATCATTGGCCACACTTAAGATGATCGGCCAACTCTCGTATGCCTAGGTTCTTCTGTCGCTCAAGTTCTTGTTCTTGCTTGTTATTACAGCCGACGCATAACCTAGCTTAGCTGTTCATCTGCTGCCACGTTCATATCTATTGATATCATATTGTTACTGGCTATTGCAAGAGGAAAAGATCATTCAGACCGAACGGACGCCGGCACGTAAATCCCTCGCCGTAGGTAGCCCCAATGTAGCTTCCTAGCTCTTGTCCCCGCGCCTCCAGAACGTGCAGAAAACAAGGAGTGGAAATAGGAGTGTGCGCTTCAGAAGTGCTGTATTCGGGGTGGTAAAACTGGCTTTTGAATGCCGTGAGCGCCGCCAGTTTCTGGTCCCAGAAAGCCGTGACATCTACGACCAGATCGGGGCGCACGTAGCTGTGGTGAATGGCTTGCAACAACAAGCGCGGCCGCCAGGGCGTTTGCGGCACGCCGTCCCAGTGCGTCTCAAGTTTTGTCAAGCCCGCCAGAAAGGCCGCGTCGTGGACGAGGTCGGCGGCGCGACCGTGGTCGGGGTGGCGGTCGACGTTGGGGTTAGTAAGAATGATCTCCGGCTGGAAACGGCGAATGACTTCAACAATGCGCAGTTGGTGGGCCTCGTCATTGGCGAAGAAGCCGTCGCGCATACGCAGGTTTTCGCGCACGCTTAAGCCCAGAATGTGTGCCGCGTCCTGCGCTTCCTGGTCGCGCAACGCCGCCGAGCCGCGGGTACCTAGCTCACCGCGCGTCAGGTCTACCACCCCGACGCGGCGCCCGGCGGCGGCGTGGCGGAGTAGGGTGCCAGCGCAGCCTAGCTCGGCGTCGTCGGGGTGAGCAGCAATCATCAACAAGTCAAGCTTCATGAACAAGCAGCAAGTAAAAGGTCTTATTTTCTTTATTTTAACTCATTAGCCTTTAACTAAAAGATGAGCTAAACCCTCGCTAAAAAAGGACGCTCGGCGTGCGCCGGCCGCCACCAGTACACGCCGAGCGTCCTCGAATAAATCGGCAGGCGTCTACCCGACGCTGCCGGCTTTGGTCGCCGCGGGCACCTCAATGAGCTTACCCGATTTTACATCGTAGATATAGCCGTAAATCGGAATGGTAGTTGGCACCAGCGGGTGCCGCCGAATGCGCGCCACGTCTTCTACCACGCTGTCGGCTAGGTCCCGGAAGGGCAGAAAGGCCACGAATCTAGCTTCGTCGGAGCCGGGCCCTTGCCCCACATCGTGCCAGCCGGTGGCGTCTACAGTGGCCGTTTCTAGACTTTGGGCGAGCAGCTCCCGAATGACGTCATCGGTGAAGTACTGCATGCCGCAGTCGGTGTGGTGAATCACAAACCACTCCTTGGTACCCAGTAGTTTGTAGGAAATTACCAGGGAGCGAATCGCATCGTCGCTGGCCCGGCCGCCGGCGTTGCGGATCACGTGGGCGTCGCCCTCAGCGAGGCCGGCGTACTTGGCGGGGTCCAGCCGCGCATCCATACACGTGAGGATGGCAAAGCCGCGAGCAGGCGGCAACTGTAGATTGGTTTTCTCGCCAAACGAGGCTTGGTATTGCGCATTTGCCGCAAGCACTTCTTGCAAAATCTGACTCATAAGATAAGGGAGTTAACCAGTTGATCAATAAGTGATTAAAAGCAGCTTTGGGTGGTGCAGCCTACTCTTCTTCCGCTGAAATAGCCGCCGGGCCTTCCGGCAAATTGAGCAGCGGACCTAGCAACAAAGCATTCGCAAACAGGCGGGAGGTGCCGTGCCAGTAGTGGCGGAAGTTGGGGTCGTCGGCGAAAAGCACCACGCGGCCCGTGCCTACTTTGCTCACCACCACAGCTGCCGAGTTGCTGATCTGCTTTAAGTTAGCTTGCGACACGTAGCCGCTCACCAGCGGCTTGGCCGTGTACTGGGCCACCGTCGCGTAGGGGTTGCGGCTCGGCTTCAGGAAAGTGGTGCCGTTGCGGAACACGTACAGCTTGCGGCTAGTCAGACCAAAGGCGATGGGGTTGGTGATGTCGATATCGGCCGAGTAGATGGAGCCGGCAATGGCGCGGGTGCCTTCCTGCTCCTGCTGCACGAAGTCGGCACGGTGAGCCGCCGCCTGAGTACCTAGCTTGCTTTTGGCCGCGGCGGCTGTGGCGGTAGTATCAGCCCAGCCACCGTTGGCCGGAATCAGAAGCTTCTCTTTCACAATGCCCTGCTTGATAGCCCAATCCGATGCATTTTTGAGGGTGATGAGCGTACCACCATCTTGCACCCAGCGGCGCAGCTTATCTACCGACGCTTTATCTAGGCCCGTGTACACGCCGCCTACCAGCACGATGCTGGTGTAGCGCCCCAACGGAGCTCGCGCGAAGTTGCTGAGCTCGATGCGGCTCAGCGGCAACCCTAGCTGTTGACTGGCCACAAACCACGCCTCGCCCACTTCGGAGGCGTTGGTGCCATTACCCACCAGCAAAGCCGCTTTGGCCTCGGGCACCGTACGCACGTTGTTGGAACCTAGGTCGATGCCGCTCAGGCTGAAGCCGGTACCCACGCCCGTAAACGTCACCTGGTTCTGCCGGCTCACCCGGCTCACGATCTGAAACACTGAATCAGCCGAAAGCTTCTGCCCCGCCACCGGGATGACCAAGGTGCCGTAGCCGAAGTCGGTGTGGTCGTCCTTCGTGCCGGCGGTGAAGGGTTTGAAGCTCACTTTGGCTACGATGCCCGCCCGTTGTAAGGACGTGAGCGAACGGGCGGCGTTGTAGTCGGACCACGGCAAAATGTAGGCGTAGCTGCTCTGCCCGCCGCGCACAGCGCCGGCCAGCGTCTTGAGCTCCTGCACCGGAGCGCCTTGTACTAGGTTGGTATTCTTCTGCTTAGAAATTGGCAGTCCGTAGGCGTGGGCCTGACTCCAACCCGTTACGTCATAAAAAACGCTGTCGTGGAAAGTCGTCAGTTCCTCAAATAAGGAGTTGACGATGCGGTACTGGGGCTGGCTGGTGGGCACCACATAGGCTTTGCCCTTCTTAAAATCCTGCTTATCCAGCGTCACGTCCTTGCCTAGCTCGTGCACTTCAATTTTATGCTGGAGCAGCAGGTTTAGGAACTTGTTGGTGAGGGTCTCGTCCGAGGCGCTGCCAAAGACGTAGGCCTTGGTCGGAAACTTGCGGGCGTCGGTGAGAGCGGAGGTGAAGAAGTCGCGCTGATGCTTCAGAAACAGCTCTTTTTCCTCCACTGCCCCGCGCACGGTGGCAAGGCCCGTGGCCACGTGGTTGCGAATGGTAAAGGGAAACGTCACAACGCCATTGGCGCCTTCCTGGGCCAGGCCACGCGAGCTGGCTACTTCGAAGGTGATGCCTACGCCGCCCTCAAAATCGGGATACGTGGAGCCGTAGATGGGCGACAGATTATCGAACTGTTCCTTGGTCCAGTACAGGGAACCTAGGTTGTCCAGCGCCTTGGCGAAATACTTAGCTAGGTGCACGTTGAGCACTTCGTACGTGGCGCGGGGAATGAGGTCGTTTTCGGTGCTGAAGGGCTTGGAGGGCTCGAAGTAGTAGGTGCCGTTGGTGCCCATTTCGTGAAAGTCGATCATCACGTTGGGGTACCACTCGTGGAAGAACGCCATGCGGGCACGGCTTTCGGGCTGGGTCAGGGGCAGCCAGTCGCGGTTTAGGTCGGTGTAAAAGTGGTTGGTGCGGCCGCCCGGCCAGGCTTCGGTGTGCTCCCGGTCGAGCGGGTCGGTCACATTGGGCCACGATTTATTCTGGTCGAACCAGTGCGAAGCCCGGTCGCGGCCATCGGGGTTTTCCAGCGGGTCGATGGTGACGACGGATTGCTCCAGCCACTGCTTAGTCTCGGGACTGGTAGACGCCGTGAGGTAATACGCGAGCAGCAGGGCCGCCTCCGAGGAGCTGCTTTCATTGCCATGCACCCCAAAATTCAGGCTCACCGCTACCGGCAGCTTGCCATAATCAGGGGCGGGCAACTTGGGGTCGACCAAGGCCCGGCGTGCCTCTTGCAGCTTGGCTAGGTTCTGCTGGTTGGTGGGGTCGGTGATGGTGGCGACTACCTGCTGCCGCTCCTCGAAAGTGTTGCCTAGCACCCGCAAACTCACTTTATCCGATACCCGATCCAGTTCGCGCAGGTAGGCTACAATCTGGTCGGAACGCGTGTAATGCGTGCCGATGGGGTAGCCCAGAAACTTTTCGGGGGTTGGTATAGCGGGGTCAAAACTGCCAGCCTGGGCCGTTGGAAAGAAGTACGTGTTTTGGGCAGTAGCCGGCGCCGTCAGACCTAGGCCTAACGTCAGCAATGCCGCTGATGCGTATGCTTTTAACATGGAAGTAGAAACTGGAAGGCGAGGTTGATGGTGCAATGGTATCTGTCATGCTGAGCTTGTCGAAGCATCTCTACCGCAGTGGTAATCATCTACTTTGGCGGTAGAGATGCTTCGACAAGCTCAGCATGACGTTCTTTTGTAGCTTGTTTAAATGAGCCCTTAATACCCTGGGTTCTGCTCCAGATCCGGGTCGGCCACGAGGTCGTTGAAGGGGATGGGGAACACCCAGCGGCGCTGGTCCGTGACGCCGAGTACCGTGCCGGCGCGCCCAGTGCGCACAAGGTCAAACCAGCGGTCTGACTCGAAGGCAAATTCCACGCGCCGCTCATTCTCAATGGCTAACAAGAGCTGCTCGGCCGTGGCGGCGGTGCTGGCGGGCACGCCGGCGCGGGCGCGCACCGCATTTAGGTCGGCCAGGGCTTGGGTAAGTTTGCCTTGGCGGGCGCGGGCTTCGGCCCGGATGAGGTATTGCTCGGCAAGGCGCAGCACATAGCTAGGATCGTCGCGCTGGGCCGAGCGGCTATAGAGGTTGCCGTAGGTCACGTTGGCGCCGGCAATGGTGGTAGTGGCTAATAGCGCCGAGCGGCTGCCGCCCACATTCGGGTCATTCAGCAGGGCAATGGCGGCGGGTACCGGCTGGAAGTTGAACTGACCACCGAGGGCGCTCGGGAACCAGTTGTTCCACATAGTATTCGCGTCGGAGTTGCTGAAGGTTAGCTCAAACGCGGACTCTTGGCTCAGGAACGGCGCCGTCGAGAACGAGCGGTAGGGCGTTACTAGGCGGTAGTTGTTGCTGCTAATAACTTGGGTAGCATACGTCTCGGCGTCAGTCCATTGCTTTTGGTAGAGATGTAGGCGGGCACGCAAGGCGCGAGCTGAGGCTTTTACGGCCCGGTTGCGGGTGGCAGCGTCGGGTAGCAGCGCTTCGGCCTGGGTTAGGTCGGTAAGCACCTGGGCGTAGGTTTCGGCGATGGAGCTGCGCCGGATGCCCTGGCCGTTTTCTTTGGTGCGGGTGGGCGTGAGCACCAACGGCACCCCACCCCAGCCCCGACCTAGGTCGAAGTACACCAAAGCCCGCAGAAAGTACGCCTCGCCCAGCAGTTGGTCTTTCTCGGCGGCGGGTAGCAGCGGGTCGTTCACGCCGGGCACGGCCGCAATAACATTGTTGGCGCCGTTCACGGCCTGGTACATCTGCGTCCAAGCTTCCGTAATCAGCACGTTATCAGCGCTGAGCTGGTTCTGGTCAATTTGTAGAAACTGGTTTAGCGTGCCGTTGAAGCGTACATCTTCGCCGGGCAGGAAACCTAGCACGGGCCAGTTAAGCTGGTAGTAGGCCTGCACCCGGTCGTAGACCCCGATGGTAGCCGAGCGGGCGCTGCCAGCGTCGGTGATGGCCTTGTCGCTGGGGAGCTGTTGGGCGGGCGTAGGCTCCAGCAGCTTGTCGTTGCAGGCCGAAAGGCTCAGCGAGACGGCCGCGGTCTGGAACGCAAAAAAGAGACGGTATAGTGAGTGCTTCATCTGGAAGTAGTGCTTAGTGCTTGGTATTCAGGTGAACTGCCAATCCGGGTTCGTCTACAGGGGCTCAGAACATTGCGTCCTCTGCGGAACCCTCTGCGTCCTCTGCGGGAACCAACGCCCGCAATCGGTAGAGCATGATTCAGTTAACCTAGGTATCAAGCTTACTTTGAAGGGTTTACAGGCCGACCGTGACGCCTAGCTGAAAGGTGCGAGGCTGAGGCACCGTGGCCCAGTCGATGTTTTTGGTATTGCTCACGCCGCTCTGCGAATTCACCTCCGGGTCGAGGCCCGAATAAGGCGTGATGGTGAAGAGGTTAGCGGCCTGCACGTACACACGCAGCGAGTTCAGGTGGGCCTTAGCAATGGTTTCCTTCGGCAGCGTGTACCCTAGAGTAAGGGTGCGCAGGCGCAGAAACGAGCCATCTTCCAGGTACCGGTCGCTCAGGTTTTGCACCACGCCGCCGTAGTTGTTGCTGGTCGCCACGGTGGTCAGGCGCGGAATGTCCGTCACGTCGCCGGGCTTCTGCCAGCGGTCGAGCTGCTCGCGCAGGTAGCCGATGTTGCTCTGGGTACCGCCGTGCACGAGGAAGAAGCGGTTCATGTTCATAATTTTCGCCCCTTGCTCGAAGTTCAGCAGGAAGTTGAAGTCAAAGCCCTTGTAGGTCACGGAGTTGGTCAGGCCACCGAAGTACTTGGGCCAAGCATTGCCCACCAGCTTGCGGTCGGCCACTGAGATTTGGCCGTCGCCGTTCACGTCTTCGTACTGCGCATCACCGTTTTCGCGGTTCACACCGGTTTGGTGGTAGAGCCAGAAGGAGTACAGCGGAGCGCCTTCCTCCAGCCGAAAAATGTCGCGGGAACCCGAGGTAATCGGGGAAGCTAGCTTTTCGATCTTGTTCACGTTGCGGGCCACGTTGAACGTCGTGCTCCACTGCACCGCCGACTTGGGCAGCCAGTTGGCTGTGAGCTGCACTTCAATGCCCTTGTTACTAACGGCACCGTAGTTTTCTACCACCGAAGCAAAGCCTGTTTTGCGCGGCACCGGCACGTTCAGCAGCAGGCCCGAGGTGTACTTATCATAATAGTTTAGCTCCAGCACGAGGCGGTTTTGCAGCACGGCCGCATCCAGGCCCACGTTCCACTGCCGGGTGCTTTCCCAACTCAGGTTGGGATTGGCGAGCTGCAAGGGCGCGGTGCCGGGCAAGTCGAGGTAGTTGGCGCCGCCCTGCACCAAACCGAGGGCCGCAAAGTCGCTGATACCGGCTTGGTTACCGGTTTTGCCCACGCTGGCGCGCAGCTTCAGTTCTTGGAAAACGTTGAGGTCGCGCACAAAGCTTTCTTCCCCCAAGCGCCAACCTAGGCCCACGGCCGGGAAGTAGCCCCAGCGATTGTCCTGCCCAAAGCGCGAAGAGGCATCGGCGCGCACGCTCACGTCGGCGGTGTAGCGCTGCTTAAAGCTGTAGGTGGCCTTGCCGAAGTACGACACCAGCCCGGCCTGTGAGCGTGACGACGACCCGGTTTGCGTGGCCGCCGAGGCAATGGTTGTCAGGTCGTTGCTGGGGAATTGCTGCCCCGCCAGGCTGGTGCGCTGGAAGCTATTCTTCTGAATCGTGTTGCCGACCAAAGCCTGCACCGAATGGTCACCGAAGTCGAGGTGGTAGTTCAGGGTTTGCTCGTTGAGCAGGGTGATGTCGCGGGAGAGGTAGGAGTTGGCCGTGCCGCGGGGCTGCCCGGCCAAGATCAACGTGTTGTTGAAGTTGTTCTCGTACATGTCGTTGAAGTCGATGCTCCAACTGCTGCGCAAGGTCAGATTCTTGAGCAAGTGGTACTCGCCGTACACGTTCGAGATGACGCGCGAGCCCACGGCGTCGTTGTTCAGGTTATTGATGAGGGCCTGGGCGTTATCGAAGGAGCCGTACTTGGCAAAAGAGCCGTCGGGATTCAGCTTGGGCAGGTTGGACCGCGTGAATAGGGCCGAGTTGATGACGCCCACCGGGTTGTTGTCGTTGCTGCTCACGTTGCGGTGCGTGCGGCTCAGGGCCGTGCTCGTGCCGATGCGCAGCTTGTCGTTCACGGAGTTATCGAGGTTCACGCGCAGGCTGAACCGGTCGAAGTTGCTGGGTCTAGCAATGGATTCCTGCTTGAAATAGCCGCCGCCGATGTAGAACTGCGTTTTGGCCGAGCCCCCGGCCGCTGACAGCTCGTAGCTCTGGGTCCGAGCCGTGCGAAACACGTCCGAAAGCCGGTCATAGGTAGTTTGTTCTTCCGGCAGGCCGCGCCCGCCGTTAGCTACCGGACGATAGGGCACTTGGGCCGGATTACCGCCGTCGTTAAGGAAACGCTCGTTCTCCAAAGTGGCTAGCTCCGGACCGCTCACCAAGTCGTACTGCTTCGGCGCCTTCGATACGGCCTGGTAGGTGTTGAAGGTAATGCGCGTTTTGTCGCCGGCCTTGCCGCGCTTGGTAGTGATGAGCACCACGCCATTAGCCCCGCGGGAGCCGTAAATGGCGGTAGCGTTGGCATCTTTTAGGATTTCGATGTTCTCAATATCCTGGGGGTTCAGGTCGGCCAACGGGTTAGAGGACACCTGGTTACCTAGGCCGGTGGCAATAAGATTCGTGTTGTTAATGAACACGCCATCTACCACGTACAGCGGGTCGTTGCTGGCATTCACGGAGTTGCTGCCCCGAATGCGGATGAAGATACCGCCGCCCGGCACGCCCGAGTTGGCCGATACCTGCACGCCGGGCGCTTTGCCTTGCAGCAACTGGTCGGGGCTAGCCGCCGGAATGTCCTTCAGTTCATCACCCTTCACCGAGCTGATGGCGCTGGTCAGGGTTTTACGGTTTTGCTCACTGTAGCCAGTCACCACTACTTCGTTGAGCTCCCTTACCGCCGATTTCAGGGCCACGCTCACCGAACCGGAAGTGACGTTGATAGCTTGGCTTTGGTAGCCCACCGCACTGATTAAGAGTGTGTTGTTGCCGGCAGGTAGCGTAAGGGAGAAGCGGCCGTTTCCGTCGGTGGAGGCGCCCGTGGTCGTGCCGCGCACCACCACCGTTACGCCGGGCAAAGGGCTGCGGTCGGTGGCATCGGTAATGGTACCGGTCACCGTTTGCGCGTCTACGGACTGGGCGTAACTCGCGCTGGCTAGACTCACGACAGCGACTGGCGCTGCCAAAAGAGTAGAGAGTTTCATCTGAAAAGGAGGGTAAGGATGAGCAGGAGCATGCTTGGGTAGCTCCTGCTTCTGGGGCCTTTTAGGCTGAGCCTTGCTGCTGTAGTAGCTCGTTTTTAAGCCTTCAGGTACTGCCTAAGTGCTTCGTTGGCGCCGCCATTTGGCAGCGTGAGCTAGGTGTTGAGCAGAACAAGCAGGTACGCGGCCACTGCCTCAACTTGGGCATAGTCGAGCTGTGCTGGCCAAAAAGACAACAGAATAGTATTTTACGAAGAGGATAAGGCTAGCTAAGTGCCGATGGTGCCAGAACGACCGTCCGGAACGGTCGCGGCTGGGCAAGCGGCAAAAGCTGCCTGGTGGTGTTGCAGGGGGAGGTGCTAGGTCCCGCTACAACGCGAGCAAACAAGAAGGGAAATAGGGGGTGCCCGGTCCTTAGTAGCTCATACCCATCGCCTGCATACAGACGAAAGTGCACGGCATGCCACAACATCCATGCTGTACGGCATGAAGAGGGGCGGTAGCGGCGGGGGAGCTCAGGAAGCGTTTCACGGCTGTGTTGTTTTTATATGATCAGGATTTGGCACCGTTCCAGACACTCTGGGGGTTGTCGGCGTATCGTCGAGCCTGTCTCTCCACGCCTCTGTATAAAAACCAGCCTTCAGGTTGAAGGCATTGATTGGGTCAAAGGTAATAGGGCGTTTTTTAGAAACGCAAATTTTCTTTTAATCTGAAGGGTAGTCTCTGCGGGGAAAGCGGTGCTAACTGCTGGTAAGCAGGTTATTATTTTGTCGCAAATCGGCTCGCTTACGGATCAGCTAGCTTGGAACTCACTTAGTATTCCGTGACTGAGCCCACAGTTCCATCCTCGCATGGTGCTCCCGCTGATCTAAGGACACTTGGCCTAAAATGTCCGAACTATGGCCTAGGCTACGTTCGCTGAGCAGGGGATCTTTGTGAACCTAATCGCTGCGTATGCCCACTATCCTCTTCGTTGTCCCGGACCAGTGCACCTTGTTGGATTTGGCCGGCCCCGTGCAGGTCTTTGAAGAAGCTCGTGCTCAGGGAGCTGACTTGCAGCTAGCTTACGTGCAGTACCAGCCCACGGCTCGTAGTTCGGCTGGGCTAGCTTTTGCCGCAGTATCTCACTACAGCAGCGTAAGGCCCCAAGCCGGCGACCTAGTCATTATTCCTGGCATTGCCGATGATGCATTGCCCGCGCTAGCCAGCGCCGAACACCAGGACTTTTACGACTGGCTGCGGGCGCTACCCGAGCGCGGGGTCGCCCTGTGCTCGGTGTGCACTGGTGCCTTTCTGCTGGGGGCCGCTGGCTTGCTCTCAGGGCGAACCTGCACCACCCACTGGCAGCACGTAGGCGCCCTGCAACAGACGTATCCCGACAGCTGGGTGCTTACCGATCGGCTGTATGTGCACGACCGGGGCGTGTATACCAGCGCGGGCATTGCGGCAGGCATCGACTTAGCGCTGGCGCTGCTGGAAGAGCGTTTTGGGGCCTTGTTAACCTACAAGGTTAGCCGCCGCTTGGTGCTCTACTACCGCCGAAATGGGGTGCACGGGCAGGTGAGCGTGTACCTCGACCACCGTAATCATCTGCACCCGGGCGTGCACCGGGCCCAAGACTACTTGCTCAACCACTTGGCCGAAAATCCCACCCTGGAAGTTCTGGCGGAGGTGGCGCACAGCAGCCCTCGGAACCTCACGCGCCTGTTCCGCCAGCACGCCGGCGTGAGCATCAACGAGTTTTCGACCAAAATACGGACTGAGGCTGCCCGCACGCTCGTGGCTACCTCCAGCCTGACGCGGCAGGCCATTGCCGAGCGCTGCGGCTTCCGTGACCCCCGTCAGCTCCAGCGTCTGCTGGCCCGCCCGGCTTAGAGGTCGGCCTAGGGGCTGCTTAAACCCTTCATTCGCGCGCAGCTAACTGCCTGTCACCTAGCCCTCACTCGGGGCAAGTAGGTACTCTCTTGCCTTTCATTTTACCCTTGTTTTACTTCTTAACCACATGGCACAAACCCTTTTAAAGCAGGTGGCCGGCGTGCGCCTGCCTGATTCTACCCTGGCCCAGCAGGCTACGGAATTGCTCCTGGAGCACGGCACGCAGTTCCTCTACAATCACTCCTTGCGCGTGTATGTGTATGGCGTGCTAAACGGCGAGCGGGCCAAGGTGAAGTTCGACCCAGAGCTGCTCTACATCAGTGCTGTTTTTCACGACCTAGGTCTGACGAAGCACTACTGCAGCAAGCACAAGCGCTTTGAGGTAGACGGGGCCGATGCGGCCCGCCGCTTCCTGCAGTCGCACGGCATTCCGGCCCACGACGCGCAAGTCGTCTGGGATGCCATTGCCCTGCATACCACCATTGGCATAGCCGAGTGGAAGGAGCCCGAAGTGGCATTGTTGTACTCGGGCGTCGGCCTCGACGTGATGGGCGACGGCTACGAGCATCTCTCAACCGAGCAGCGCGAGCAAGTGCTGGCGGCTTTCCCGCGCACGGGCTTCAAGGACAACATTCTGCAAACTTTCTTCGGGGGCTTTGCGCACAAGCCGGAAACCACCTTTGGCAACATCAAAGCCGATGTGGCCGAGCGCTTTATCCCCGGTTACAAGAGCCCCAATTTCTGTGAGCTTGTGCTCAACTCTCCGTGGAGTGAGTAGCTGGGCTAGGTAGCTTACGATGCCGTACGCCCGGTCCAACGACTGGGTTACGGCTTCATTTGCTGGCCGACCTGAGCTCGAAGCAGGCGGTGCTTTGTATTAGTAGGCCTCCCAAAAGTTGTCGCAGCACATGATCCGCACAAAGGCAATGGTATGGACTGGTAGAATAACGCTACGTCCTGTTGCTGGTAGAGTGAAGCGTGGAATAGTTGAGTCCTTCTGACAATATAGAAGAATACTGCTAAATTTTTTTGCTTTTCATAGGGTGGTTTTCAAAACAAGACAGAATCTAAGGTAGTTAGCAATTACCTGTCGGATGACGTAGCAAGCAAATCGAAAGACCAGCTTGCTGCTGCCACTTCTTATCTCGCAAATCTCTTAGTAACTGCGTTATAGTTGAGCTTGTCCGCAGCTTTACTGGTATTCTTTTTTCAACTGTTCTATATGATATGAGAATTCTACCCTTTTTAGGCAGCTGTAGTCCGTCTGCTCGCTGGGCTACTGTGCTGATTTCGGGGCTAGGGGTAAGCCAAGCTAGCCCACTTACGACCCAAGCCGCCCCGCTCTGGCAACAAGTAACGCCCCAAACGGGCACCCCCATCACCGGCCGAGTCGTCGATGAGAAAGGGGAGGCGCTGCCGGGCGTGAACGTGGTGGTGAAAAACACCACTGTCGGCACGGCAACCAACGCCGACGGGCAGTACTCGCTCAACGTGCCGGCGGGCGCCACCTTGGTGTTTTCCTTTATCGGCTACTCGGCCCAGGAGCTGGCGGTAAATGGCCGCAGCACGCTCGATGTGCAGTTTGCCTCTCCGCAGGCCCGCAGCCTCAACGAGGTAGTAGTGGTCGGCTACGGCACCCAGTCGAAGCTAGAAGTGACGGGCGCCATTGCCTCGGTGAAGGGAGCAGAACTCGTCAATCAGGCATCACAGAACCCGGTTAGCTCGCTGCAAGGCAAAGTAGCGGGCGTGCAGATCACCAACGCCGGCGTGCCGGGTACCGCTCCGCAAATCCGGGTGCGCGGCACGGGCTCGTTGGCGGGCGTGTCGCCGCTCTACGTGGTGGATGGCACGCTGTTGCCGGCCGGCTCCGACCTAGCTTTTCTGAATCAGGATGACATTGCTTCCGTAGAAGTGCTGAAGGATGCGGCCAGCGCCTCTATCTACGGTATTCAGGCGGCCAACGGCGTGGTGCTTGTGACGACGAAGCGCGGGCAAGCTGGCAAAACGCGGGTGAACTACAACGGCTTTGGCGGGGTGCAAACTGTGACCAACCGCATCAAAATGGCTAACGCCCAGCAGTACGCCGAATTGCTCAACGAGAAATACGCCCTCACCGGCATCGACCCCAGCAACAACCTCGCTACCAACCTGCCCTCTACCGACTGGCTCAAGGAAGTGACCCGCACGGCGGCCACCCAAAACCACCAGTTGAGTCTATCCGGTGGCAGCGAAAAAGCCTCCTATACCTTCAGCGGTTCGTATTTGCGCCAAGAAGGTGTTTTGCAGAAGAATGATTTCGAGCGGATTACGGCGCGTCTGCAAACCGATTTCGCTCTCAACGACCACATCAAAGTTGGTTACTCGGCTAGCTTCGCTAACCTTGACGCGCACGATGCGCCCGGCCTAGCTTCCAGCATTTTCCCCAGCTACAGTGGGCTAGGTGGGGCGGCTACGGGCACCAGCTCCAACTTCGCACTGGGCGGCTCCAACGTATTTGCGCAGGCCTACGTGGCGCCACCCGTGCTGCCCGTGTTTCAAGCGAATGGCCGCTACGGCGACCCAGGGCTGATCGGCTCAGGGCTCGGCAACTTCGGCAACCCGCGCGGCACGCTCGACTACTTCGTGCAACGCTCGCAGGGCCAAACGCTGGTGAGTAATGCCTTTGCCTCGTTCAACTTCCTGCAATACCTCACCCTGCGCACCAGTGTGGGCGTCAGTTACACCGCAGCCAAGTTTT
Organism: Hymenobacter sp. GOD-10R; assembly: GCF_035609205.1. Classification (NCBI taxonomy): domain Bacteria; kingdom Pseudomonadati; phylum Bacteroidota; class Cytophagia; order Cytophagales; family Hymenobacteraceae; genus Hymenobacter; species Hymenobacter sp. GOD-10R. Next base: position 3,456,435 of record NZ_CP141184.1, on the reverse strand, counting down.
ACAACTACCAAAAGGCTGATTCGCTCACCACGTTTCAGGTGTACCGGGGCAATACGCTGCGCAAGGGCACGAGCCAAGGCAATCAGTTGCAGTGGGAAAACACCCTCACCTTCGACCGCACCTTCGGCACAGGCCACCACCTCACGGCCTTGCTAGGCACCACGGCCCTACGTAACCGCACTGAGCAAATCATTGGCGCCGTCAACGGCGTGCAGGCCGGCAGCAGCGATAGTTACTACTTCAACCTCGGCACGGTGGGCACCGCCACGCTTGCCAACCCTGTCGATTTGTACACCATCTTCTCGCTGTTTGCCCGCGTGAACTATGCCTACAAGGAGCGCTACCTGCTCACGGCTAGCTTCCGCCGCGACGGTGCCAGCAAGTACACCGGCTCCGACCGCTACGGCAACTTCCCGTCGGTGGGCCTCGGGTGGGTGGTTTCCGAAGAAGACTTCCTGAAGGAAAGCTCCGTGTTCAACTTCCTGAAGCTGCGGGCGAGCTACGGCTTACTCGGTAACAGCCAGGTACCGAACAACATCGCTGTGTCGGTGGTCGACTTTTACCCGACGTACGCCGGGTTCTTCGGTATCCCAAGCACGCCCATTACGGGCGCCAACATCAGCACCCTAGCCGCCGGGCGCGTGCGCTGGGAAAAGGTGCGGGAAGCCGACGCGGGTCTGGAAATGGGCTTCATCAACAACCAGTTATCGGTGGAGCTGGATTACTACAACCGGCGCACCATCGATGCGGTGTTTCCGGTGCCCATCTTGTCGGGGCCGGGCTACGCTAATAGCATCGGCTACCTCGATAACAACGCCACCTTCCAGAACCAGGGCGTAGAAGCGGCCGTGCGCTGGAACTCGGCCAGCACCGGCGACTTTTCTTACTCGGTGGGCCTCGTGGGCGCTTACAACCAGAACAAGGTGATTGCCACGGCTAGTGGCGCGCCGCTCTTTTCTGGCGCCCTGCCGCTCGGCGACTACCGCACCACCATCTCGCAGATTGGTGCCCCCATCGGCGCGTTCTACGGCTACAAAGCCGATGGCGTGTTCCAAAATGCGCAGCAGGTAGCCGAGTCGCCGCAGAGCAGTACCGCCAAGCCCGGCGACTTGCGCTACCGAGACCAGAACGGCGACGGTCTGCTCGATGCCCGCGACTACGTGGTGCTCGGCAACCCCAACCCGCGCTTTACCTACGGCCTGAACACCAACTTCCGCTACAAAGCCTTTGACTTGCAGCTTGATGTGCAGGGCGTAGGCGGAGTGGAGTTGTTCAACGCCTTGCGCTTGCTGCGCGTGGGCAACGAAAACTACACCCAGGATTTCTACAAGAACCGGTGGCGCGGGGCGGGCACTTCGAACAGCTATCCGTCGGCTGACCTTTCGGGACGTAACCTCGACCCTAGCTCGTACTATGTGGAGAAGGGCGACTACATCCGCCTGCGCAACGTGCAGCTGGGCTTCAACTTCCCGAAGAGCCTCGTTAGCACGCTGCGCTTGCAAACCTTGCGCGTTTATGCCAACGCCCAGAACCCCTTGACGCTGACCAAATACAAGGGTTTCACGCCCGAAGTAGGCGGCACGCCCACCTACGCTGGCCTCGACCAGAACGTGTATCCGCTGGCTGCTACCTATAACCTAGGTATCAATATCGGCTTCTAAACGACCTAGCCTCTATCTGCTATGAACAAGATTACACCTGCGTACCCGATCCGGCGCCGGGCGTTGCCGATGCTAGCCGTGCTAGGTCTGACGCTCGGCCTGAGCGTATCGTGCAGCGACTTCCTCAACGTGCAGCCCCAGGGCCAGCCTGTAGTAGCTGAGTTCTTCAAAAACCAAAGCGACGCCGCGGCGGCCGTTAGCTCCTGCTACGCCAAACTGCGCGAATACAACCTGGTAGCCTTCAACTGGCTCTCCGTCACGACGCTGCCGTCCGACGACGCCGACAAGGGTAGCGTGCCTGGCGACGGCGACTACCTAAACGACTACTCGTTTTTCCGCTTCACCGCTACCGCCGGCTCGGCCGAGGGCTACTGGCTGGGGCAGTATCAGCAAGTACTGCTCTGCAACCAGGTTATTGTGAATGTGCCCAACATCGACATGGATGCTGGCCTGCGCAGTCGTTACGTTGCCGAGGTGCAGTTTCTGCGGGCGCTGGCTTACTTCAACCTAGTGCGGGCTTACGGCGGTGTGCCGCTCTACACCAAACCCGCCGTGACGAGTGACGAGCAGAACATTCCGCGGGCTAGTCGTGATGAAGTATATGCGCTTATTATCAGCGACCTAACCGCTGCGGCTGGCATCTTGCCGGTGTCGTACCCGAGCAGCGACGTGGGGCGGGTGACTAAAGGCGCGGCTTTGTCGCTGCTGGCGAAGGCGCAGCTCTACCAGAAAAACTATACCGCTTCGCTGGCTGCCTCCGATCAAGTGCTGAACCTAGGCTACTCGCTGGTGCCGGATTTTTACCGCATGTTCCGCATTGAGGGCGAGAACGGGCCAGAGTCGATTTTCGAGGTGCAGTGCACGTCCTTGCCCGGCAATTGCGACGTGGCCAATTCCTACTGGGCCGAAGCCCAAATGGCGCGGCCGCAGCTAGGCTGGGGTTTCTGCACGCCTTCCGCTGACCTAGCCGCCGCCTTTGAGCCCGGCGACAAACGCAAGCTAGGTACCATCATGGAGCGCGGCACTACTACGCCCGACGGCGACTTCATCGACAACAGCAACTCCAACGAGCGCTACAACATGAAGGCCTACGTGCCTAACTCCGTCGATAAATCGTGCGGCTACGGCCGCGACCAAAACATTCGGGTGCTGCGCTTTGGCGAGGTGCTGCTGCTCAACGCCGAAGCCGCCAACGAAGTAGGCCAAACCGCCAAAGCCCTAGCCGCCGTGAACCGCGTGCGCGCCCGCGCCGGCCTAGGTGCGCTCAGCAATAGCCTCTCGCAAGAGCAGCTCCGTCAAGCCATTTGGCAAGAGCGCCGCGTGGAGCTAGCTCTCGAATACGGCGACCGGTACTTCGACCTGGTGCGCCAGGGCCGCGCCGCCACCGTGCTGAAAAGCCGCGGCTTTGTGGCGGGCAAAAGTGAAGTCTTTCCCATCCCGCTGAGCCAAATTCAGCTGAGTGGCGGCAAGCTGACGCAGAACCCAGGATATTAATTTGGGTGCCATGATAAATAGTCAATAGATTAGGGCACAAGGCTATACTTCGGATTACGGCAGAGCTGGTTTACAACGTGGAACAGCGGCAGGCTAGGCTACGCCAGTACGAAAGCTGAACGACAGGGCTAGCAACAAGAAAGTAGATGGCCACTAACCGCAGGTGTTGGGTTGGTCACTACTTTTAGCTGACCCAAATAATGAGTCACCTAGGTAATCGTACCTTATTTATGCAAATCGTTTCCGTAAACGTTGGGCTGCCACGGCAAGTGCAGTGGCAGGGGAAAACCGTATCCACGAGCATTTTTAAAGAACCCGTAACAGGACCCGTGGCGGTACTCGCCGAACACTTGGCTGGCGACGGCCAAGCCGACCTGCGGGTACACGGTGGGCCTAACAAAGCCGTGTACGCCTACCCGCTGGAACACTACGCCTATTGGCAAACGCTAGTGCCGCCGGAGTTGCTAGTACCCGGCGCACTGGGCGAGAACTTGACCACAACGGGCCTGCTTGAAAGTGAAGTGCGGATGGGCGACTGTTTCCGGGCGGGCACGGCGGTGCTCATGGCCGTGCAGCCCCGTCAGCCCTGCTTTAAGCTAGGTATTCGGCTGCGCGACGAGCGGGTGGTGAAGCAGTTTCAGGAGGCGCGGCGAAGCGGCATTTACTTCCGGGTACTGCAAACCGGGGTGCTGCAAGCCGGCGACACGCTGGAACTAATCGAACGTTCCGCGCATGCCGTCACAGTTCAGGACGTTGCCGACTGCCACTTCCTGCCCCAAAAAGACTTCGCCAAGCTGGAGCAGATTCTCGCCCTGCCTTTCTTGCCCACATCGTTGCGGGAAAGGTTTGAGAAGATGGCCGCCGCGCAGAATGGTTAGCAGCTAGCTAGCACAGTAAGCAGATTACTAGCTACGTAGTTATACGTTTGTATTTCGCCGCTTGGGTAGAAATATAGTCAGTGCTACAAAGCCGGCGAAGGGTTTCCTTACGCTGACCAGCAGCACATCAGCGTAGGGAACGTGGGCCATCACGTATAGAAAACAAAAAAGCTCCGTCGATCGACGGAGCTTTCGGGTATTCGGTGTAAAAAAGCCCTTAGCGGACCACGAAGCCTTTGGCCAGCCAGGAGGCAACGTTTTGGGGCCGCACAAAGCGGGTTTCCACGTGGCCCCAGGCATCGACCTGGTACATAATGGTTTTGCCCGCTTCGCGAACCTGTAGGGCGGCCAAGTGTTCGGCCGGCGATAGGGGTGGCGAAAGGACAGAAGATTCAGCAGGTTTGCGCGCCCGTGCGCGTTTTGGGGAGTCAGCCATACGGGAGCAACAGGTGCGTGCCCAAAATGGTTCGTATAAATTTGCGCTTGTTAGCACGCTGAGGTCAAATAAGTTCCAAAAGCAGGGCTCTTATGCGTCATTACGGCAATATTTTTTTCAGCGAAGCCCCCGCGAAACCGGTGTTTTTCGGGTGGCTTCGCTGAAAAGACCGCAAAGCAGCTGCTTACTCGATTTGCAAGGAGCAGGTCTGTTGCTGCTGCCCCGCCCGCACCTGCAAGCGATAAATTCCTGTGGGCAGCGACGATAGCGCCAGCGCTGGCTGAGTTGTAGGCGCTACAAGTGTGCGCGCCAGCACCGCCTGACCCAGACTGTTGTAAAGCGTCACCTGAAGCGGACTCGCCGCTGCGGTTAGCGCAGCGGGCAGTACTAACTGCACCTGCTTGCGGGCGGGGTTTGGGTAAACCTGTAGCTGCTCGCTTAGCCGGGTGGCGCTAGCGTTGGTGTTTGCCAGCACGCGGGCGCCGCTGTTTTGGTTCAGGCGCACGCTCGTCGAGCTACTGGCGCTGTTACCGGTTGCTAAGTCTAGGTCGCCGTCGCCATCTAGGTCTGCCAGCACTAAGCCAGAAGGGGCGTTGCCCACCGCAACTTCTGAACCCGCCGCAAAGCTGCCTAGCCCATTGTTCAGTCGTACGCTGGCGGTGCTGGCCTCGGCATTTGCCGTCACCACATCCAGGTCGCCGTCGCCATCCACATCGCTCAGCACCAACCCGACCGGGTGCGGGCCGACCGGTATTGATTGACCGCTGCCAAAGCTGCCCGTGCCATCGTTGCGCACCACGCTCACCGTACCCATCACGGCGTTGGCTACCAGCAGGTCAAGGTCCCCATCGACATCAATATCGGCTAGCGCCACGCTCTCGGGGTTCGCGCCCACGGCTACCTCCAGGCTGCCGCTAAAGCTGCCCGTGCCATCGTTGAGGCGCACGCTGGCAGTGGTGCTGTTGGAGTTGGCCGTCACGAAATCCAGGTCGCCGTCGCCATCCACGTCACCCACGGCTATGCTCAGGGGGCGTGTGCCCACGCGCACCTGCTGGGTGCCACTAAAGCGCCCAGTGCCGTCGTTCAGGCGCACGCTCACCTCACTATAGGCACTCTGATCGTTGGCTACGTAGTTGTCAGCCAGCAGGTCGAGGTCCCCGTCGCCGTCTACGTCGGCCAGGGCGACGCCGTGCGGGTTACGGCCTACTTCCACGTCTGAGCCGCTGCTGAAATCTCCTTGTCCGTTGTTGAGGCGGACGCTCACGGTGCTGGGGAAGATGGTGCTGGAGTTGGCCGTTACTAGATCTAGGTCGCCGTCGCCGTCCAGGTCGCCGGTAGCGAGGTGGTAGGGGCCGCGCCCCACGCTGATAGCCGGGCCGGCCGTGTAGGTGCCCATGCCGTTGTTCAGCCCTACGCTCACGGTATTGCCCCGCTCGTTGGTGGTAAGCAGGTCTAGGTCGCCATCCCCATCTACGTCGGCGGCGGCTACGCTGTGGGCGCCGGCATTTGCGGCTAGGTTGGTACCGCCGCCGAAGCTGCCCGTGCCGCCGGAGACTTGGGTGGTGAACTGATACACGTACGGCATAGCAGCTAGCTCACCTGTGCTGCGCACGGTACTCGGAACGGTCACGGAGACGGTTTCGCCGGGTTTAAAATCGGAGCTAGGGTCTAGCGTCACGGTGCTGCCGCTGCCGCTCACGCTGCTGGCTTTGCGGCCACCCGCTTGCGCCGAGTACACGTGCACGTTGCTGGCGCTGGTGCTGCTCACCGGCTGGTTGAAGGTCACGGCCACGTTTGTGGACCGCGCCGCCGTCAAGGCCTGCCGGGTGGGGCTGGTGCTTACGACTCTGAACGCCGTGGGCCGCTGCACAACATACGTTTCGCCCTGAAAAGGAACGTTGGCAATACCAGGCATCACCCCGTCCGAGTTGGTCAGATCCAAGCGCAGGGTACCGCTGCCCGTGCCCGTATGGACCGTAACTTCAAACACAAGCCCACCGCCCCCGATGCTGCTCAGGCTCGCGCCTGTGAGTCCCGTTGTGGCTAGGCTGAAATTATTTAAGGTCAGGCTCACTGCGTTCGGACGGGCGGAGAAGAGAATCCGGTAGCGTACACTAGCCGCGTCGATGGTGGGCGGGTCCAGGCGCGAAATACCCAGTACCTGTACAGGCGCCAAGTAAACAACGTTGAACTGCGTGGAGGCTAGGTTGCCGTTGCCCGCTGGGTCTTGCGCCACGTCCGCGGGTACGTTCAACTGCACTGTCGAGCTAGTGGGCGTCACGCTTACTTGGTAACTAGTACCATTGCCGGTGAAGCTACTCACCGTACCCCCAAGCACGTGTACGTCACTGGCGGTGAAGTTTTCTACGCTCTCGGAAAAAGTAATAGTGAAGGGAATCGGATTTGCGCTGGTCCAACTACCCGTGGGCCCACTAAGCGTCACCTGTGGGGGCGTATTATCCACGGTAAATTGCTGGAACCTCGTTCCACTTCTGTTGCCAGAAACATCCGTTACATAGCTATAAATAGTATGGATGCCCTCCGCAAATGGCGCGGGCGGTAGATGCCATCTGCTACTTCCGTCGGCCGTTGCCGTGCCTCGCAACGTGCCTGACGGCGAGTCATAGACTGAAACGCGGCCATAAGCTTCGGTATATCCCTCAATCGTAACGGGACTCTTGACGAAGCCCGTTGGACTAATTAAGGGTGGGTCCAACGGCGGGAGCGTGCGGTCAACAAGGTACGCCTCACCGGCAAAGGGAAGGCCGCTAATAGTGGGGGTGACGCCCGTACTATTTGCTAGGATCAGTTGGACAGGAATCGAGCCGCGGCCTCCATAGCTAACCGTAATGAAGTAGTGAGCCCCAGATCCTATGATGTTCTGAACGGAAGGATATTGATCTGAACCGGTGATAACCCTAAAATTGGCGGTCGACAGGCCGCTTACGTTATCCGACAGCGTGAGCGTATAGGACAGCGTACGCGAGCCGTTCGGTGATGCGCCAGCTCGCACCAGCGAGACGATCGTAACGGGTTCGGCGCGCCGTCCACTGGCCATTTTTGGCGCGGCTACAGCTAGGGGCTGCCGGCGCGGGGCCACGTCCGGCTGAGAGAGAAGGCGCGGGGCTGGAACCGTTGGGAAGGCTCCCCAGTGATGGGTAGGCGTTTCGGAAGTAAATGGATAGCCCGCCGCGGCGAGTGGGGTCGTAACGAAGGGCAGCCACCCCAGGAGCAGACTGGCCAGCAGCAGGCGGAGCCGAGGGAATATGTTTTGCATAGGAAGCTAGGTAGAAAGGATGACAAGAAGGGAAAGCGCTAGAGGAAGAGGCGTTCGGAGCAACGGACGCGGTGATGCAGGACAGGGCTGATCACGGAGGTGGTGCTGGTGCGCATTGCGCGCGGCTGGCGGCTGAGCCGGTGCGCCAGCGTTCGTGGTCAAAGAGACGAAGGTGGGGGCGGCTCTACAAGGGCTGTTTCTCCCCTAAATAGGGTATAAGACGCTCTTTTTTTTGCCCGGAGGTTCCTCGACCTTTATGCCCATGACGCCTCCCTACCGCTTGGTTATTATTGAAGACGATCCTACCGTGCGCGAGTTGTTGCACGGCTACCTAGGTCGTCAGCCCGAGCTCGAGTGCGTGCTCGTAGCAGACTCGGCGGAAGCCCTGCTGGCGTGGCTGCCCGACGCCGTGCAGCCCCCGCAGCTCATCCTGCTCGATATTCACTTGCCGGGGCGTAGCGGCCTAGACATCCTGCCCCGCCTGCGCCAGCTAGCTCCCGACGCCGAGGTGGTGATGCAAACCGTATTTGAGGATTCTGCCAGCATCTTCGAGGCCCTGCGCCGCGGGGCCAGCGGGTATTTGCTCAAAAGCACTCCGCTGCCGGCCCTCAAGGCGGCCTTGTTAGACGTTATGCAGGGCGGGGCCCCGATGAGCCGAGCCGTGGCTCGGCAGGTGCTCGCGCACTTTCGGCCGCGCCCACTGACACCCTCAGCCGTGCTGACAGAGCGCGAGCATGAAATTGTACAGAACCTCGTAGCGGGCTTGAGCGAAAAGCATGTGGCCCTTCATCTGGGTATCTCCGTGCAAACGGTACATAGTCATATCAAAAGCATCTACCGCAAGCTGCACGTGAGCAGCCGCGGCGAGTTGCTCAGCCGTCTGCGCTAAACAAGCCCCAGCGCGCAAACAAAGGGAAGCTAGGTCCCGCTTCCCCTCCAACCGACGCCTAGCACTAGGAGGGAGACTAACCCGAGAAATGAGCTGTTTTGGCTGCTTACTTTCCGTTGCTCTAGGATATCACTGCCAGCCGAACTTCCCAGCCAGGCCCATCGGGGCGCGGGCCCACCCGGAGCTGCCCGCCCAGGGCCTGGGCCCGTTGCTGCATACTGCGCAGCCCGAGGCCTCCCACGCCGGGTGGACGGACGGAAGCGGGACCATTGTCTAAGACTTGCAGCCACAGACCGTCCCGGTTCCGACCAATGCGCACGTCCAGCTCAGTTGCCTCTGGCGCATGGCGCACGACGTTAGTAATGGCCTCCTTCGCAAGTAAGTATAAGTGCTGGCGCATTTGCGGTGCTAGGGGCTCGGTATCTAGCAAGCCATCGGTTGTGAGAAGAGTGCGCAGCGTAGTGGAGGTGGTGGTTTGGTCTAGGTGGTCGCGCAGACGGTCGAGTAACGCCCCAACGGTGTCAGCCCCCGCATCGATGCTCCATACCACGTCACGCATGGTGGTTAGGGCCGCGCGGCTGTCAGTGAGCAGGGCCTCGGTACCAGCATCTGGCAGGCCTGAATGGCTGTCGTGAAGCAGCTCCGCGCGCATCGTCACCCGCGTGAGCAGCGCCCCTACCTCATCGTGCAGGTCGGCAGCAATGCGGGTGCGCAGCTCTGCTTCGCGGAGCAGGCGGCGCTGGCGCGCCCGCACGGCAGCTAGCCCGGCGCCCACGGCCAGCAGCACGAGCAGACTGGCGCCCACGGCCAGCGTGCGTTGCTGGCGTAACCGCACCACTTCTTGGTCGCGGCTGCGTAGCCGCGCCCGGGCCCGCTGCTGGGCTAGTTGGTAGCGCGCAGCGGCCTGCTTGGCGCGGGTCAGCACCTGCTGGCTGGTGAGCGTATCGCGGTACGTGTCGTAGCGCAGCTGGAACTGGTAAGCGCGGGAAAAATTTCCTTGCCGGGCATAGGTCTGCGCTAGTATCTGGCACACATCGCGCATAATCGGTTGCCGACTACCAGGGGGACGCCGCGCGTACGCTCGCTCCCCGTAGAGGCGGGCGCTGTCGAGTTGGCCGACGTGCAGCAGCAGGTTGGCCAACGTGCCATAGAGCGTCGTAATGGCTCCTACGTCGTGCAGCTGGTGGGCTAGCTGCAGCGCTCGTTGCGCGTGCTGACGAGCCAAGGCATAATGACCTAGCTGCGTATAAACCTGCGCTAGCCCCCCGGCCACCGTCATCTGATCTTGAGGATAACGAGCGTAGGCTAATGCTTGCTCGTAGCCGCGGCGGGCGCGCTCGGCTTGGCCCTGCTCCAGGTAAAACTCGCTTGAGTTGAGCAGCACCCGCAGCACCCCTGGTGGACTCTGGATGGCCTGGTTAAGACGTAGTGCCCGCTGATAATAAGCCTGCGCCTGCATTGGATCCCCTAGCTGAGCATAGTTATAGGCTAGGCTGCTGAAGGCGTTAGCTTGCGCGGCTTGGTCATCGGCTTGCTCTGCTAGGTGCAGGCTGCGAAACAGCCACTCCATGGCCCGGGCATAATCACTATAGAAGGTGCCGAGTAGCCACGTGCTGCGGGCGCGCAGGGCGAGGTCGGGCTGACGCTGGGCTACGGCCCAGGCGGCCAACCAATACCCCTCGGCGCGGGCATGGTGGGTGGTACCCCACTGGTTGCGGCCTAGCACAAAGAGCAGCTGCGTCCGCAACCAAGGGTCGTGTAGGCGCTGAGTAGCGGGCAGTAAAGCTTGTAGTTGCGCTTGGGCCGCTTCATGCTCGCCAGCTTGCATGCGTCGCCGGGCCGCGACCAGTTGCCTTAGCAAGGCTCCGCTGGTATCGCCTACTCGGTGAGCCAGCGTTTCGGCAAGCCTAGCAAGCGAATCTTGCCGGGTGCGGGGCAGCTCCTCCTCAAAAGCTAGCTGCCAGAGCAGTCGTTCACGCGCAGCGTCGGGGGCGGGGTGCCGGGCGAGCTGTTGCCAGAGGCCGTGTAGCCGCCGCGACTGTGCCGGAGCAGCTAGCGCCGAGAAATTCAGCAGGGCAACTAACCACCCGCGCAGGAAACAAGCAGCCATACGTGTCACACCCGCTCGGAGAGGCTAGGTTCAGGTGCAAGGTAGTACGCGCCCAACTACGATCTGTATACTGTCAACTGAGATTGTTATAAGCTAGCTCATGGCTTCTGCATATCTATGGTGCCTTAGTTCAGGCCGATGCCTTTCATATACCAATTGACACAAGACGGCCAACGTCTGACACGCAAAGTAGTCCTTGTGCGGCCAGATAATTACCTAGCCATACCATCTCATAAAACAGCAACAATGGGCTCAATCATATCCGCGGACAATGCTTCGTAGATACCCCGCCGCGTTAGCTCAGTAGTGATAGTTTAACAAAAAGAAGGGCCACGGATACATTACCCGTGGCCCTTCTTGCTGGAACCTAGCTTCTACTATTTGAGCTAGCTCATTGAAAACAGAAGCTAGGTTGCTATTGCTTGATGAAAGTAGTGGAGAGCGTTTCCTGACCATTAGTTAAGCGCACCAAGTAGTGGCCGGCGGCTAAGGTGGGAAGCGTCAGTTGGGTGCTAGTGGTGCCTGGCTGTACGGCTACGACCGTCACGCGCCGACCCTCGAACGTGTAGAGCGTGATGTTGGTCGTACCCTTAAAGGCGGGGTGCGTCACGGTTAGACTCTTTTGCGTGGGATTCGGGTAGACCTTCACGCTGAGCTGCTCAGCGCGTGAGCGGTTGGCTAGCACAGTGGTGGGCACTAGGCTGTTGAGGTAGGTCTCCAGCATGGTGTAGCCAGTGCTGCTCAGGTTGTTGCGGTCAGTAGGGTCATTGGGGTTCAGGCTATTGTTTACTTCCCAAGTGTCGGGCATGCCATCATGGTCGGTATCGGTGGGGGCGGTGCCGTTGTTGTACAAGGGCCAGCCGCCCACCGCTTCCTGCGTGTCGATGATGCCTTGGTTGAGGCCGTAGGTATCAGAGCCACCAGGGCTGCTGCCGGTAGCGGTGCCCGTACGCGTTTCGTTCACGATGCGCGCGTCCACGACGTCGCGCTTGGGCAATGTGGCCCCAGCATTTTCCAATACGGCTAGGTAAGCATCTTCCGCGGTTTGGGTGGTGATGGGAGCTAGGCCTGCGGTGGGGGCCGCTTGTTTGAATTGAAGCAGGGCCGCCACTGGGTAGTAGCGCGCCACAATGCCGCCGTTCCAGTTGTCGGCCGTCACGGCGGGGTAGTTGTTTACGTAGTTGCCATTGGCATACACCGTGGCAAAGGGCTTGTTGGGGTTGGCGGCGTCGTACGCATTCGTGTTATCGAAGATGAGTTTGGCGCGCGAGGCGGGGGTGGCAGGGCCTGCTTTGTAGTAGTTATTCACTAGGTTCAGCTGCCCCGAACCGCCATTAATCTCAACCTCATTGCCATAGGCAGCGTTGTTGTTGCCCCAGTTATAAATGACGTTGTTGCGGTAATCGACAATGGCCGTGGTGTCGTGGGCTCGGGACCCGTTGAAGCGGATGGTGCGGCTGTGGTGGTGGGCCACTAGGTTGTGGTGGTAGGAGGAATACTGCCCGCCCCATACGCCGGCGTAGCCGTGGTCGCCCTTGCCGTTGAAGGACGAGTTTAGGCTTTCGCTGAAAATCGACCACTGCACCGTCGAGTATTTGTTGTCGTAGAAGGTGCCGACCTCCTCAATGGCCCAGCTCAGCGAGCAGTGGTCGACGATGAAGTTCTTGCAGTTCTCCATGTTCATGCCGTACACGGCGGGGCTGTTCGAGCCTTGGATGTCGCCGGGCCGAGAGCGGATGTAACGCACGATGATGTTGTTGCCGAAAAGCTTGAAGGTGCTTCGCTTCAGGCAGATACCGTCGCCAGGTGCCGTTTGGCCAGCAATAGTCACATTCGAGCGGCTAGGTCGGATCGCCGTCTTGAGATCAATAACACCGCCCACCCGAAACACAATGGTAAGAGGCTGCCCCGGAAATTGGTTGAACGCATCCCGAAAGCTGCCCGCGCCCGAGTCGTTCAGGTTCGTGACCTCAACCACTTGCCCGCCCCGACCGCCGGTGGCAAAGCGACCGTAGCCCTCGGCGCCCGGAAAGGCAACTAGCTGCGCCTGCGCAGGCATGGCGGCTAGCGCAAATGCAGCCATAATGCCCGTCGTGAGCAACCGGTTTTTTCGGGTAGTGGGGGAGGAAAGAGTAGGAAAGAAATGCATAAAGATGATGGGTTTTGGGTAAGAGAAAAGAAGAATAAGAGCACGCCCTAAGAAATAACAAACCGCTCGTCTTATGACGATTAATTGTCTTAGCTTCAAGCGTTCAAGCAAGCAGCAAGCACTAGAGCCCTTGCCAGGGGAAAGCCGCCAGACCTAGCTTCGCGGGCTATCGACTATTGCTTCTGAAGTGGCGCCGAGAAGTAGTGGTGTCCGTCCGTGTAGTGAACCAGGTAGTGGCCGTTGGCAAGGCCTTGCAGGTTCAGCGGAGTTTGCTGGCTGCCCGCCGCGCACGCGATGGTGGCTACGCATTGCCCCAGCGCGGAGTAGATGCGCACAACCCCGTGAGCGGCCACTGGATGCACCAACGTGGCCTGGTTGGTCACCGGGTTCGGATAGAGTTGCAATACCTTAGCCGACGCGGAACGAGTAGCGGTAATGATGTTGAGGCCACCTTTCACCACTACGTTGCGTAGGGTGGCAAAGCGCGCCGACGTGGACCCCGAGCCACAGCTGTAGTACACGCGGAAGGTCAGGCGCTGGTCGGGTTGCAGCGTCACGCCGCTGGTGCCGGCAAACGCCAAGCGGTAGGTGCTTTGGCTCCCTAGCAGAATAGGCGTGGCGAACCCTCCATTGGCGGTGCTGAGTAGCGAACCGGTCGGCCCCCAACCGCCACTCACATCGGCCGAGTCGGCGAAAAAACCCGTTTTCGACCAAACCACTGCTAGCTTCGTGCTGCTGGTGGAACCCGTCACGTACGAGGTCAGCAGCAGCGAATCAACTCGCATCGTGAGCCCGCCGGTGGGCACCACCTGAAACTGCTCGTAGTAAGTGCGGTTGAGGTTGCCGCCATTGCCGCCGGCAGCGGTCAGCCACGCGCCCTCGGCTTGCGGGGCAAAGGCTTGCCCATACTGCGCGGAATAAGGCGGAATGGTGGCCGTCGCTGAGCCGCTGGAGAGCACCAACTTGCGGAAGCTAGGCACGCTAGCTAGCACTGCCGCCGAGCGCACGGCCGTGCTGTCCTGATTGTTGCGCGTCATGGGCCACCATTGCACGACGGAGGATTGGGGCAAGGGCGCGGTCTGCGTTGTGCCGCTAACGGGCAGCGTGCTGGCCGTGGCGCCGGGACTAGCTAGCGTCAGCGTGCCGCTGTAGGTGCCCGCCGCCGAGGCGTTCAGCCGCACCCTGATAATGGTGCTAGCGACGGTGTTGTCGGTTTGGGCCAGAGTAAGTGGCGTGGTACTCGTGTACCAAGTGGTGCCGTTGCTGGAAACCTGGAAGCCTGCTGGCGGGGTGATAACCAGGTCAGCGGTCAAGTTCTCGCCTGACACCTGCACGCTTTGTGGCGTCGACGGCTGTCCTACGCCTTGCAAAAAGGGTTGCAGGGCGCCCGTGGTGGTAATGGTGCTCGGGCGAGCAATTTGCAGGGTGTCGCTGCGGTTCATCGTCATGCCGGCTTTGCTAGCCTGCACGTAGTAGAAGTACGAGCCACCTGGTGCTGGAACGGCATCTGTCGCGGCAAAGTTGACGTCGGTGGCGTTAGCGGCCGTTGTGGTGTATAACAGCGTGTACGAGCCCTTGCGCGTTGTGCTGCGCAATACCTGGTACTGCACGTCCGCAATGGGCCAGCTAGCGTTCCAAGTGAAGGCCGACGGGGCCGTGGCCGTGCCTTTTACCGCCATGAAATTCGTGATGGCAATTTCAGGAGCCTGACTAGGGCAGAAGTTCGGGTACACCGTGCACGGGTCCCAGGTACCGAGCATGGCAGTGCGCGTGTAGGTAGCCGTATCAGCATCGGTGAGCTGAATCGACCATGGCACGCGCTGGCTCACATCCAGCAGGTTACCGCTGATGTCCCGGCTTTTGTACTCGGCGTAGGTGATGACGCTCGTGTTGGTGCCGGCATCCCAGCTGCTCCAGCCCTCGGGCTTAATGACGTTGGGCCCCATGATGGTACTGAGCCACACCACTTTGTTGTGAGAGCGGTTGGCGTTCGTGTTGCTGGCGTCGTTCCCCCACGGCCGACCTAGGGTATAGGTGGTCGTGCCGCGGTTGGCCGGAATGTAGCACTTGCGAAACACGTAGCCGTAGGCTTGGTTCTGCGGGGTATTAGCCGCCGTGATATAGCCGCCACTGCCGCCGTCGCGCCGGGTTTTGGGGTAGATCACGCAACCCTCGAACAGCCCGCGGGCACCCCCGTAGATGAAGTCGACGGTGCCGTCGATATAACAGTCTTTGAAGTAGTTGCGCGCGTTGTTGGTATTGGTGTACACCGTGTCCTGCCCGCCTAGGAAGCGACAGTTCTTAAACGCCACGCGGTCGGCGGTGATGCGCATGGCTAGCGCCTGGGGCGAGTCGCCGGTGGTATTCTCGAAGGTGATATTCAGGGCGGAGAAGTCGGGCCCACTGATGGTCACCGTGGCCGAGGTAGTCGCGCTGAAGGTGCCACCGGCGGGGTTTGGTTTCCCATTGTAGTCGTCGCCGGTGAGGATAACGCCCGCCACGCTCTGGCCAATCAGTTGCAGAAAGGGCTTGGTCGTCGGGACGGTGACCTTCTCTTTGTACTTGCCATTCTTGACGTAGATGGTGTAGGGCGTGGTGCGGCCCGTTGGCGCGGCGTTGATGGCGGCCTGCACGGTGGTGAAGTTGCCCGTGCCGTCTTTGGCCACCACCGCATCATACGACTGCGCGTGGCCGGTTAGCGCCACCAGTACAAACAGCCAGGCCGCACCAGCGTGCCGCAATAGCGTAAAGCATTGTTTCATGGGTAGGAATTGGAATGGTAAGTAGGAGCAGACGAGGGCGCGGATAGGTAGTAGCCACGGTTGGGGCCTACCTGTCCTCACCATAGGAAGGGTAGCTAGCTTAGACTAAACGGCTAAGCCCTAAAGGTTAAAGTATTTAGACCCCGTGCATTGTATCATTTATGCATTGTATTGTTTGTTCTTTGCATCTTCTGCGCAGAAAGCAGCGCCATTTCGTGGCAAGCCAGAAGGAAGGCGCCTGGGAGCGTTTACCGTTTAACTTGGAATACCTTATCCAGAAAGTCGGCCGTGTACTTCAGCGTGGGCTCAAACCAGGGGTTGAACAGCGGAAACGTATGGGGCGTGTCGGGGAAGGTGTGCGTTTCGTGGTAGATGCGGTAGGTGTCTAGCTTTTTGATCATGTCTTCGCGCCCCGCATGCATCCGGTCGATGGAGCTGTTGATGAATACAATGGGCGGGGTCTGGGGCGTGACGTGGTTCAGGCCCGCGGCCTGTTGCCACAACTCCGGCTTTTCCGTTTGGGAAGCGCCAAACCAGTCCTTGGAAGCCGTCGGCTTGTCGCTCACCGTATAGTCGCTCGACTCGGGGTGCAGGAAAGCTAGGGTGCCGTCCACGTCCACGATAGCTTGTACGCTGCTCGAATGGTTGGTCGTACACGCGCTGCCTTCCAGCTGCTTATCCCCATTCGTAGTGCCGACTAGCGCCGCCAACTGCCCGCCGGCCGAGAAGCCCCATACAGCAATTTTGGTGGTGTCGATGGGGTACTGCTTGGCGTTGGCGCGCAGCCAGCGAATAGCGGCTTTCAGGTCGTAAACGGCCGCTGGGTACAGCGCTTCCGTCGAGAGCCGGTACTCCGCCGTTACGGTCACGTAACCCTTGGCCGCCAGCTGCTGCGCCATGGGAATATGGTTCGACCGGTCGCCGGAGCGCCAGCCGCCCCCGTGAATGAATAGCACCGCTGGGTAGCCTTTTTTGCGTTTGGCCTTGGGGTAGAAAACATCCAGCTGCAAGTTGTGCGTACCTAGGGTGCAGTAGGTTAGGTTGTAAGCAGCCTGTACCGTTGGCGGCAGCGGAGGCTGGGCAATGCTGATATTCGGGTGATACTTCTTCTCCTTGAGAAAGGCACTGCGTACTGTAAACGAGGTGTCGCGGGGAGCAGGAAGCTGCTGCGCCTGAGCCGAGCTCGCCAGCAGGGCGCCGCCGAGTAGTGCCGCCGCAGCAAGCCGCGAAAAGGGTTTTTGAAAAAACATGAGCAGCAGGAAGAAGAGAAGCGGGCTACAGGCCGCGCTTCTTTTCGCGTTTATTTTGATGTTCTAAGACGTTGCTGCTAGCTGCTGATGACTCCCAAAGGCCAGCCATCAGCAGCGCCAGAAGCTAGCTTGGGCTATGGCTTAGCGGCCGCTGAAGGCTGCGTTTGCTTTACTTCCGGCAGCCAGGGCTCGGCACCCGCGAAGATGTTCTTGAGCGTATAGCTTTTGGCTTCCTTGGTGGTGAGCTGCCTGCTCCACGCTACTCGGTCCTTGGTGTTAGCACCCGGGCCTTTCGACTGATACTCGGCGTAGTGCACCGTTTGTTCATTGGTCGGCTGACCCCAATTGTTCCAACCCACGGGCAGGATGTGCGCGCCCATGTCGGTGTTCAAAAACACGGTGCGGGCATGTGGGCGCCAGGGCCGACCTAGGTATACCTTCTTAGCCTCGGGGGCGGCCGTGAGCTGGCAGTTCAGAAACACAAGGCCAAACGACTGACGCGGCGTAGTGGAAGCCGCCGTGATGTAGGAGTCGGTTTTGCTCTGAATTGTGCAGCGCTCAAACACGGCCGTGCTGCCCCCAAAGATGAAGTCGGTGGTGCCCTCGATGTAGCAGTCCTGGTAATATTGGCGGCTGTTCTCAATGGCTAGGAACAGTGTATCCTGGTTGCCCAGCATGCGGCAGTTGCGGAAAGTAGCCCGGTCGCCTTCCACGTGCAGGGCCACGGCTTGCCCCACGCGCCCGGCGGAGTTCTCGAAGGTGATGTTCTCGGCCGTGAAGTCATTGCCCTGCACCCGCACGGTGGAGGAAGTGTAGGTGCTGTGCTTCTCGGCATCGCCGGAGTAGTCGCCGAAAGTGATGACTACGCCTTCCTTGCTTTCCCCAAGCAGCGTGATATGCGTCTTCTGCGAAGGAATCAGCAGTTTTTCCTTGTAGGTGCCGTTCTTGATGAAGATGGTGGCTTCTACCTGCATGAAGTCGCGCACGGCCATCACGGCCTCCTGAATGGTGCGGTAGTCGCCCGAGCCATCCGCGGCCACCGTCAGGCGCACCGGGATGAGGAAGGTTTCTTTTTTGGCGGGGGCCTTGGCAGCAGGAGCTGGTGTCCCGACCTGGGCATGCAGCGTGGAGGATACCAGCAGCATGCTGCCAGCTAGCAACAGATTTCGAAAGCGCATTAGTGAGTTGGACTAAGAAAAGGGTTGAAAGCGGTAAGATAGGCAGGCCGCCTTTCCCTAGGGAGTAGTGGGCTGCGCATCTTTACCGTTCGTGGCGGGCGGTACCGCATTCTTAGCAGTGGGCTTGGCTAGGTGCTCCGAGAGAATGGGCAGCTTTTGAGCCACCACTTGGCTCACGGCCAGCTGCGCCATTTTGCGGGCCCCTAGCTCGGTGAAGTGGGTGTTGTCGTGGTGGCCGTAGGGGTAATTGGGGTGGTCACCGGGGGCTAGCTCCAGGTACAGCAGCAAGGACTTGTCTACTCCGAATTGTTGTACCAAGTCGCGGCTCATCTTGTCGAGGTCGATGAGCGGGACTTTGTACTTGTTGGCTACTTCCGTTGTCACCTTGGAGTAGGCAACGTGCGTTTCTTGTTGGCGCCCGTCCTTGTCAAACTTGCGGCGCGTGATGGGCGTGAGCAGCACCGGGTTGGCCTTTTTGCGCTGCGTCTCGGTCACAAACTTGATGAGGTTCTTGCGGTAGTCTTCCGGCGGCGTGTAGCGGTCGGGGTAGTTTTCGGCCTCGTCGTTGTGCCCGAACTGGATGAACACGTAGTCGCCTTCTTGCAAAGCATCCACGATGGGCTGCCAGCGGTTTTCGGCCAGGAAGGTGCGGGTGCTGCGGCCGTTCTGCGCTCGGTTATCGACCACCACGGCGGCGGTATCAAAAAACGTAGCTAGCGGCATACCCCAGCCGGTTTCGGGGAATACTTGCTGGGGCTTGTTGGCCATCGTGGAGTCGCCAATCATGTACAGCTTGGTTTTCTTCCGCGGACCGGGAGCCGCGAAAGCCATCAGCAGGAGCAAACTCATCACCGCGGTGACTTTCAATAGGGGATGACGCATTTTCAAAAGGATAGAATGAATTAGGGGGTAAATCGGCGTTACTTACCTTCTTTGATGAAGCCCATTTCCAGCAGCCACGCCTCGCAGAGTGTCGTCCATTGGTTGGCGGAGCCGGGATTGTTGCGCACGGCAATAGAATGCGCTCCTTGCGGGAAAATGTGTAGCGAGCTAGGTACCTGGTGCTCGACCAGCGCTTGGTAGAACAGCAGGCTATTGCGCTGATTGACGGTTGGATCGTTGTAGGCGTGGGCCAAGAAGGTGGGCGGCGTGGTGGCCGTCACGTGCAGCTCGTTGGAGAACTTGTCGATCAACTCCTTAGGTGCGTTCTCGCCGAGCAGCGTGTTGCGGCTGCCCACGTGCGCGTATTGCCCCAGCGTGATAACCGGCGAAACCAGCACCATGAAGTTGGGCGCAAACGGCAGCTTATCGAGCGAATCACCAATGGCCGATACGTCTTCTGGGTGCGTGCCGAGCGTGGAAGCTAGGTGCCCGCCCGCCGAAGCGCCCATGATGCCGATGCGCTTGGGGTCAAGTTGCCACTGGGCGGCGCGGGCCCGGATCAGGCGCATGGCGCGCTGGGCGTCCTGCTCGGGGCCGATGCTGCGCTCCTTCAGGTCGGGCGAGTTGGGCAGGCGATAGTTTAGCACGAAAGCCGTGATGCCGAGGGTGTTGAACCACTTGGCCAGCTGCGTGCCGCCCACTAGGTAGGTCAGCTTCTGGTAGCCGCCAGGCGGGCAGATGAGCACGGCGCAGCCCTTGTTTTCTTCCTTCGAGGTGAAGAAGGCGTACAGGCCCGGCGTGCCCACCTGCACAATCCGCTCGTTCTCAATCTTGTCTTCTAGCTTCAAGCCCTTGGAGTTAGGCATCTTCTTCTTTGGCCACAAGGGAATAAACTCCTGCGCCTGGACCGGACAGACGCGCAAAAGCAGGCAGCAGAGAAGAGCACGAAGAAAGAAGGACATGAAAAGGCAGAAACGGTTATTGGTTCTTCAGGTGGAGTAGCCTGAGCCAGCCGGCTGCTCTTGGCTTCCTACCTAGGTACGGCGGCTACCCAGCATTCGGGCGCTAGTTGAAGAAGTTTTGCTTGAGATTGGGGTTGGCGTCGATGGCCGTTTGCGGGAACAGCAGCAGCTCGTCGCCCGAGTTGGGCAGGTAGTTGGCCGCGAACAGGTCGATGAAGGTGGAGCTGCCCATGATGGCCTGCCGCCAGCTAAAGCGCGTCGCCACGATGGTGGTGCCCGGAACAGTGTAGGTAGCGGCCGTGAGGGTCGTAGGTCGGTACAGCGAGCGGGCGTAGCGCAGCTGGTCGTTCACGGCGTAGCCGTACACGTACAGCGGCACGTTGGCCCCGGCGCCTACTCCATTGCGGATATCGGTCATGATAGCCTTGGCCTCCGCAATTTTCGCCCCTAGCAGATTCCACCGGATCAAGTCATACTTGCGGATGCCTTCGCCCCCGAATTCTAGCAGCCGCTCCTTCACCAACGCATCGAAGAAAGTCGCTTTCGTGCCTACCTGGGCCGCGGGCAAGGCTACGTAGCGAGCGGCCGGGAAGGCCCGGCGGCGCACTTCCTCTAGCGCCTGCACTGGCGTGGTGCCGTTGTAGGCGGCGCTAGGGCCGGCTAGCTCATTCTGGGCTTCGGCAAACATGAGCAGCACGTCGGCGAAGCGGATGTAGGGCCAGTTAAGGTTGAGCTGTTGGGCCGTACCAGGAAGCAACGGCAGGCGCCAGTCGCGGCGAAATTTGCCGTCGCGGATGGAATTCATCGTGGTGCTGGTCTGGGTGTTAGGCGTGGCAGCCACGGTCTGGTAGAGCGTGATGGTCACGTCGCGGCGCGTGTCGGTCGAGTCGAAGGCGTAGAAGTAGTTGGGGTTGATGGTGTAGGAGCCCCCGGCCTCGCCCCAGCGCGAGTTGGTGGCCAAGCGCGGACCGTTGTTGTAGCCTAGGTTGCTATCGGTGTTGGACGAGCCCGAGCCGTGGGCCACTTCAAACATCATCTCGCCGTACTGCGTGTCGAAGCGCTGCTCGTTGATGTTGCGCCACACGGCCTCGAAGCTAGGGTTGAGCGTATGCTGGCCACGGTTTTGCAGCAGCGTATCGCACTCGGCGCGGGCCATGGTGTAGTAAGTCAGGTAGTCGGCGGGGCGCTCCATCTGGCCGGTGGTGGCGTTGGAGCGCCAGCCGCCGCGGTGCAGCGCAATGCGGGCCCGAATGGCCTTAGCGGCCCCCTTCGTGAGGCGCTCGTAGGCATTCACGTCGGAGCTTTTGCGCCAGGGTAGCAGCTGCGAAGCTGTAGCTAGATCGCCCAGAATACGGTCGTATACTTCGTCGCGGGGTGTCTGGGGTAGGTTCAGGTCGGCCGTTTCTGAGGAGGGCACGAAGGGCGCAGGCACGTCGCCCCAGTTGCGCAGCAACTCCAGGTAAAATAAGGCGCGTAGGGTCAGGGCTTCCCCGTAGAGCCGGCGCAGCACCCGCTTTTCTTCGGCCGTGCCGTTCTGGTAGAGCGGCATCTGCGGAATGTTTTTGATGCAGATGTTGGCCCGCTCCACGCCCACATATAGTGCCGCAAAGGGGCCGGTAATTTCCGTGGTGCCCGGCGTCACGCGGTAGCGGTTGATGTCGCGGCCGCTCCCATCAGCGGCGCCCACCCGGTTCTGGCCTTCGTCGGTATCGGAAGGAAAGGCGATGGAAAGGCGCAGGCCGTAGCCGTTCACGCCCGACAGGGGCGCGTAAGCCCCAATCACGGCACTACCGGCATTGGTGACGCTGCTAAACACGTCTTCGGTAACGTAGGACGATGCCGGGGTGACATTCAGGTAATCGTTGCAGGCGAAAGTGCCCAGCAGGCAGGCTCCCACGAGGGCTGACCGGAGTAAAAAGCGTTTCATGACGATAACGAGAGGCAAAACAAGTGGGAATTATAGCGTGAGGTTCAGACCAGCCAAGAAGCCTCGGCTGCGCGGATAAGCGGCGTAGTCGACGCCCGGCGTAAGTGGGGTTTGCCGGCGGGTGTTCACTTCGGGGTCAAAGCCCGAGTAGTTAGTCCAGGTAGCTAGGTTGTTGAGCGTCACGTAGAAGCGTAGCTGCGTTAGCTTGGCCCGCAGCAGCAACGACTTGGGCAGCGAGTAACCCACGGTGATGTTGTTGACGCGCAGAAACGAGCCGTCCTCAATGGCCCAGGAACTTAGCAGGTAGCGGCCCAGCGTAGGGCGCCAGATCTTAGCATTTTGGTTGAGGGCGGTTAGCGCCGTGGGTTCCGTCACGCGGTTGCCCTGTGCATCGATGGTGCGCCACCGATCCCGCATCAAACCTAGCAGGTTCTGATTGGGGTTGTAGTTGCTGGTGAACTCGATTTTGCTGGCGTTGTAGATGTCGTTGCCGTACACAAAATTCAGGAAGACACTGGCGTCGAAGTTCTTGTAGGTGAACTGCTGGTTCAGACCGCCCGTGAATTTGGGGTTGGCGTTACCAATCACGGTGCGGTCGTTGGTATCCACCACCCCGTCGCCGTTGATGTCCTTGAATTTCATGGCGCCGGGCGTGGGCTGTAGGTAGCCGCCTTTGGGGGCGGGTACCCCGGCCACGGTCGGCACGGTGTAGCCGGAGTTATCGGCCACCACGCCGTTGTTATTAGCCACCCCGTCTTTCAGCGCGTAGTTCCAGGTGCCGTTGGCGGCCTGCGTGGCGTTGAAGTCCTCTACCCGGTAAAAGCCATCGGACACGTAGCCGTACATGAGGCCCACCGGTAAGCCGGGCTGCACGATGTAGTCGGAGCCGGTATCAGTCGTCCAGTTTGCGTTGATGCCCGGCAGGTAGGGTTGACCACCTAGCTCTTCCACTCGGTTGCGGTTGAAGGACAAGTTGCCGTTGGCCGTCCAGGAGAAGTTGGGAGTTCTCATGACCGTGCCGCTTAGCTGCAACTCCACGCCGCGGTTGGAGGTCGATCCGATATTGCGCAGCTGCGAGGCGTAGCCCGCCGTGACGGGCACGGGCTGGGCAATGAGCAAGTCGTAGGTCGTGTTGTAATACACGTCGGTTGTGAACTGCACCCGATTGTTGAACAAGGCTAGGTCTAGGCCGATGTTGCGGGAGTGGGTGGTTTCCCACTGCAGATTAGGGTTCGCCAGCGCCGAGGTGGCAAGGCCCGGCGTGCGGCCGTTTTCCAGCGGGTACACCACCCCGTTGGTTGAGTAGGTTTCGCGGAATAAGTTGTTGGCAATGCGGTTGTTGCCAGCCAAGCCGTAGCTTAAGCGCAGCTTCAGGTCCGACACGGCCGTAAACGTTTGCATAAACGCTTCTTTAGATAAGCGCCACGCTACCGAAGCCGCCGGAAACACGCCTACGCGCTGCCCTTCCCGGAATTTCGAGGAACCATCTACGCGCAGCGTTGCCGTGACTAGGTACTTATCATCGAACGAATAATTCGCCCGGCTGAAGCCCGAAAGAATGCGGTTCGGGTCCTCATTAGTCGTTGGGGAAGGTTGCACAAAGCCGGCCGGAGCCTGGGCTTGGTTGAAGTTGGCCAGCGCTTTCTCGGGGGTGATGTCGGTGGGCAGGTAGAAGACCGAGATATTCAGCGAGTTATTCAGGGTTTGGTACAGCTCCTGGCCCAGCAGCATGTCGAAGCTGTGCTTGCTGCCTTTCGCGGTGGGCAGGCGGTAACTGAGCACGTTGGAGTTGTTGAGCGTAAACTGCGTACCCGTGCTGATCGATGCCGTGGGCTGATTGCCGTTCTGCCGGGCCACGCCGGTTATCTTGCTATCAAAGGCGTCGTTGCGGGTAGCTAGGTAGTTGATGCCCACCGTGGAGCGGATGCTCAGGGCCTTGGTGAAGTTGTAGTTGATGTACCCGCTGGAGTTGACCAGGCGCTGACCGTTGCGGCGGTATTCGGAGCCAGCTATTACAATGGGGTTGATCAGCCCCCGCGGCCCGCCGCTGAGCACGTAGTAGTCCTCGTCAGGGGAGGTGAGGTCGATTTCTACGCCCGTACCCAGGTTTTGGGTAAACGGCCGGTACTGCACCGTGTTGCGCAAACGCGAGGAGCTTGACAGCCCCCCGCTGGCCGTACCGGCCCCATTGATTGTTTGATCGTTCAGGCGCACGTTGAAGCCCAGGCGCAGCTTATCGGTGGCTTTATTATCGAGGCGGAAGCTGAGCAGCTTGCGGTCGTAGTCGGAAGCTACCTGAATACCTTGCTCGCGGTTGCTGGTCAGGCTCAGCGAGTACACCGTGCCCTTGCCACCGCCCGACACGGTCACGTTGTGGGTTTGCTGAAAGGCGTCGCGCCCAAATACTTCCCGCTGCCAATCAACGAACGGCGACTGCCGGGCCAGAGTCAGCGTATCGCCCGTGTAGTTGCTGGAGCCGTAGGTGCCGCGAAACGTAGCGAGGTCCGTTGCAAACCGGGAGGCCCGCTCGTATTGCAGGTCCAGGTACTCACTGGTATTCAATACATCCAGCGTTTTCACTAGCCGGCGTACGCCGGCAAAGCCGCTGTAGGCCACCGTCGTGCGGCCTTCAATGCCGTTTTTGGTGGTGATAATAACAACCCCATTGGCCCCGCGTGCCCCGTAAATAGCCGTCGACGCCGCATCCTTCAGCACATCCACCGAGGCAATATCCTGGGGCGAAATCACCGACAGCGCATTCTCAATCTGAATACCATCGACGACGTACAGGGGCGAGTTATCCTGCGTAATAGAGCCGCCCCCGCGCACCCGAATCCGCACATCGGAGCCCGGCGCACCTTCCGAAGACGTGAGCTGCACGCCCGCCAGGCGCCCGGTCAGGGCCTCGGCCGCCGAGTTCACCGGAATATCCTTGAGCTGTTGGGCACTCACCGACGATACGGCCCCCGTTAGCTCGCTGCGCTGCACGGTGCCGTAGCCAATCACTACTACGTCGTCGAGGGTCTTGTTGTCCTGCGCCAGCGTCACAGCTAAGTTGCTGGTGGCACCGGCTACTTTTATTTCTTGGCGAATAAAGCCGATATAGCTGAATACTAACGTGCTGTTGGCCGGCACCTGAAGCGTGAAGCTGCCGTCGGGGCTGGTCGTAGCGCCCGTGGTAGTGCCCTGCACAACAATCGTCACACCGGGCAACCCCTGTCCTTTCTCATCAACCGCCTTACCGCTGACGGGCACCGTGGCCATGCGTTGTAGCTGCGCCGGCGGCAGCGAACCTAGGGTACCCGTCGACAACGGCTGGACCGGAGCCGCCTGCAGATCACCTAGGTCGGCTGCGGGCGCTGCGGACTTCCCCAAGGGCACAATGGCATAGGTACTGGGCTCCACCTTCTCATATCGCAAATTGACTAGCGGCAGTAAGCGGCTGAGGACCTGCTCAATCTGCCCTTCCCGACTAGCGGCAGCGGGTATGGTCTTGCCCGTCAGATTTTGGCGCTCATACAGAAAGTTGACCTTAAACCGTACGTGCAGCTCGTCTAGGGTTTCGAGCAAGTCGAGCTTGTTGGGAGAGCTGTTCGGTTGCTGAGAAGGCGTCTGCAGCGTAGCAGAAACGTGCGCGGCAGTCAGCACCTGGCCTTGAGTAAAAAGCGGCGTGAGTTGCGTGACGATCAGCAGTCCGGGACAGAAACAGTGCATAAACAGTCTATTATGCATAGAAAAGGTGGGAAGAGTGAGCAGATGAATCAGTTAGCCGTGTAAAAGCGCAGGGTTTTGCCTTGTTTTTCGATGCGAATGCCAAATGACTTAGACAAGGCGTAAAGCAGTACCTCGGGGTTCTTTGTGTTGATTTCTCCCGTCAACTTCTTATGCAGCAGTGCCTTGTCCTGTACAAATACCTTGTAGCCGTAGGTGTCTTCCAGCAAGCGCGCAATTTCTGGCAGGGGAGTATCGTCGAAGATGTAGTGGTGCTCCTTCCAGGCTGTGTACAGCCCTGGATTCACTTTGCGGGTGGCATACGCGGCGTGAGTTGGCGCAAAATCTACCAGCTCGCCGGGCTTCATGAGTAAGGCGGGTTGGCCGGGGGCCGTGAGCTGCACCTTACCTTCGGCCAACACCACGCGCGTGTCGTCTGCCCGGCTGTTCACGTTAAACTTGGTGCCGAGCACGGCTACATCCACTGGCCCAGAATGCACTACAAACTTTAAGGGCTCAGCCGCCTGGGCAATGGTGCGCACCGACGGCGCCGCTTTATGGGCCACAATGAAATAGGCCTCCCCGTGCAGCCACACCTCCCGGCGCGCCTGCGGATCCCAAACGGCTGGCGTCTCTAACGTAGAATTCGCATTCAGCACCACCTCGGAGCCATCGGGGAGCACAATCCGCTGCTGCTGGCCGTAGCCGGTAGCATAGTGCAGGCGAGACTGCCACAAGGTGGGCACCAACCAATAACTGCCGGCTACTACTAGGAGGGCCACAACGGCCGCCATTGTGGCCCACTGCCACCGCTTAGCGCGTGACGGCCGGTGCACTTCGGCGTGCTCGATGCTGTCCAATAACCGGCTTAGCACGGCCTCTCGGGCGGGTGCCGAAGCTAGGTGGCCTTCCTCGGCGGCGCTCAGCTCGGGCAACTGGTTTTGGGCCTGGGGCGCTTGCCGCAGCCGATGCCTTTCCTCGGCGGTGCTGTGGCCTAGCAGGTACTTTTCATACAGCAAGAAATACTCTTCGTCCGTCATAATCTGCGCGTTTCTACCTGCATAGAGTCCGAAGCGAGCAGGCACGCACATACTTTTCGTAGTTTTTTTGCTGCTTTATTATCAATATGTTTGGTGACTACCGTTCCTCCTCACTTGTCTTTCGTCCTTCCCTAGCGCCGGAACTATGTTTTCCCAATCCTCATCCGATGCCCAGTTGTGGGACGCCGTCCGTGAGGATGACGTGCAGGCGTTTGCGGCCCTGTTCAATCGGTATTGGGCGCGGATGCATCAGGCGGCTTGCGCGCTGCATAGCGACCCGGAAGTGTGCGCTAGCCTTATCCATGATATTTTCCTGAACCTGTGGCTGAAGCGGCACCAGTTCGAAATCGATTCCTTTCCGCGCTATTTGATGGCTGCCACGCGCTACCACGTATACCGCCACAGCCGCTCGGCGCGTCTTATCCCGCTGCATTATTCTGAAGACCTAGCTAGTACTGGCACCAACCGTAACGCCGGCGAAGAGCAATTGCACAGCCACGAACTAGAACAGCGAGTGGCGGCCTACCTAGCCCAATTGCCCAAGCGCTGCCAGGAAATCTTCTGGCTCAGCCGCCGGGAGCAGTTGTCGGGTGATGAGATTGCCGCCCGGTTAGGCATCTCCAAGCGCACGGTCGAGAACCAAATTACCCACGCTTTGCACCACCTCAAGCTCTCGCTCAAGGACCTATGGGTGGTGCTTATTCTGCTGGGCAGCTGGTAATAGAAACGATAGTAGGAGGGCTGACCAAGCTGTCAGCAACAGTCTTCAAGGCTAGCCTAGAGCCAATAAGAATCAGATAAACAACATGATACTACGCGTCCGGAAGCACACGTGCGGGCTGGCATAACTGGGACAAACCTGCAACGAAAGCCCTATCTACCATGCTGAGTTTGCCAGCACCGGCCCCGGCATAACTGATGTTACCTAACTGCTTCCTGGCCTATTCGCAAGCAACGAGCTCTTTGAGCCGAGTGCACCTTCTCTTTATTCTATGCTTTTCCCTTTCAAATTGAGCCGACTTATAGTACTAGGCTTGCTGATCTGCGCCTCTTGGGCCCAAGCACAAACCAACAGTGCCCGCACAGTAGTAGACCTCTCAGCCCAAGACTGGCGGCTATGGCTCGACCGTGCCGCGCCTTGGGTGCAGGACCGCCTGTACGCGCCGCCCGTGAACCTAGCCCAGCTGCCCGTCAACCCACCGACCGGTGGCTGGGAAGCCCTGCAAAACGCCTCTACCCAGCTCGTACATCTGCCCGCCACGGTGGAGCAGTACTTCTGGGGACAAAACGGTAACGCGTTTGGGCTCAGTGGCAACTACCTAGGGGTTTCGTGGTTTAGCACCAAGCTCGCTGTGCCGGCTGCCATGCAGGGCAAGCGCGTGGTGCTGCGCTTTGAAAGCGTGCGGTTGCGGGCGGAGGTATTCGTGAACCGGCAGCTGGCCGGCTACGATCTGGTCAACAGCACGCCGTTTGAAATCGACATCACCAAGTTTGTTCGCTACGGGCAAGACAACGAGGTAGCAGTGCGCATCACTGACCCGAACGGGAACTTCGATTGGCGCGACTCACAAACGTTTATGTGGGGCAACTACCGCATCCAGCCCACGCACGGCTTTGGTGGCATCACAGGCAAGGTCGAGCTCGTGGCCACCGACCCGGTGTACGTGCAGGATGTGTTCGTGAAGAACAAACCTAGGCTCGATGAGATAGAAGTGCAGGTAACCACCGACAACCAAACGACGAAACCGACCAGCGGCACGCTGCACCTGGAAGTGAGAGAGCACGGTGGCGCGCAACGAACGGTGTTTGCGCAAGACTACCCGCAGACCCAAGTGCCCGCCGGCCAAAGCACGAAAAGCATGACCGTGCGAGTGAAAAACGCCAAACAATGGAGTGTAGAAGCGCCTAACCTGTACGTGCTGACGGCTACCTGGCGGGGTGCCGACCACACCCAGGATAGCTACCAGCAGCGGTTTGGCTTCCGCTGGTTTGAGGTGCGCGACGTGGCCGGCGGCGACCGGCAGTTCTTCCTGAATAGCAAGCGCATTGTGCTGCGCACGTCTATTTCCTGGGGCTTTTGGCCAGTCAATGGCATTGCGCCTTCCGACGCGCTAGCCCGCAAGCAGGTAGAAACGGCGAAGGCGCTAGGGCTGAACATGCTCAACTTTCACCGCACCATCGGCCAGACCAACGTGCTTGATTACGCCGACGAGCTAGGGTTGCTGTACTTCGAGGAGCCAGGCGGCAATCAGTACCCGGCCAATGGCTTTAACCCCACCGATTCGCTCGGCAGGAAGCAGGCTGACTTCTACTTCCCCGAGCGCACCGAGAAAGTCATGCGCATGATCCGGCGCGACCGGAACCACCCAGCCCTGGTCATCTACAACTTCCACAACGAGCGTGGCGCCCCTCCCCAAGGCAAGGACAGCATGGAAATGCGCGCCGCCCACCAGCTCGACCCCACGCGCCTGATGACTTACAATTCCTCGAACGGCGACCCGACGCTCAAGCCGAACCCTCGGTTTAAGCTGCACCTGCGGCCCTACGACAGCAAATTTTATGACTACGGCTGGTTTGACCAGCACCACGCTGGCGGCCCCGGGGTGTACCACGACAATCTGTACAGTAGCCCCACGAAGTACCTGCGTTACACCGACCACCAAGACGAAATCGTCTACTACGGCGAGGAAGGCGCCATTGGTACGCCCCCGCGCTTGCAGTTGATTCGCGACGAAATTCTGAAGACCGGGAAGAACATCGGCTGGGAAACGGCCTCGTACCTAGCTTGGTATGATACCTACGACCAGTTTTTGACCAATACCCCCGGCTTTCGGCAAGTCTTCCCGACCGTGGACGCTCTAACCACGGCTATGGGCAATAATGCTTACTACTACCAAGGCCGGGCCATCGAAAACATCCGCCTCAATAACACCGTCGACGGCTACGCCGTGAATGGCTGGGAAAGCATGATGCTGGAAAACCACTCGGGCATCGTGGATAACTACCGCAACCCTAAGGGCGATGTGCAACTGATTGCCCGCTACAACCGCCCGGTGTACGTGGCCGTGAAGCCCACCCGCAAAGTGCTAGGGGTGGGTGACACGTCCCGGGTAGATTTCCACCTCATCAATGAAGTGAACCTGAAAGGCAGCTACCGTCTGCGCGTGCTAGCGACCGACGAGCAAGGTCGCACCGTGCTCAGCAAAATGCTGCCGGTGCGTGTGACGGGCGGCACTAAATACGGGGAGCTGTTGTCGGCGAGCCTGCCGCTGATTCCGACTAGTGCGGGCTATACCACCATCAAAGCCGAACTGCTGAGCGGCGGCAACGTCGTGGCCTCGGGCGACGATAAGCTGTACGCGGTGAAGCTGAACGCCGCTGGCATCCCGGCGGCGGGCATGGTCGCCGATACCAGTGGCGTGCTAGGGGCTTACCTGAAATCGGTGGGGGTGAATTCCTTTCAACCATTCAAATCGGGCAGGCCGCAGGGCAAGTACTTGCTCGTGGGCGCCTTCAACCCGCAGCAAACGGGCAACCCCCTCGTGACCGACATTCTGGAGTGGGTGAATGAGGGCAACACGCTTATCGTAGTGAATAACATCGATAAATGGGCCACGCACCTAGGTCGGAAGGAGGTCGTGGACTACCGGGGCCTGAAAGAGCTAGGTACCTCGTGGTACGGCGGCAACTACTTCGCGAAAAACCATCCGTTGTTCGCGGGTTTGCCGCCGGCTGGCGTGTTTAACTGGGAGTACCAATGCTTTGCGACCTACGACCGCAACCGCGTCGGGCTGCGGCTGTTCAACGGCGAGACCATCGTTGCCTGCGTATCGGACCACAAAAAAGAAGTGTACTCGGCGCTGAGTATCGTGCCGCACGGCCGGGGCCATATCGTGCTCTGCGCCCTCGATATCTTCTCCACGTTGCGCGGAGTGAAAGTGGGCGCCAAGGCCGAAGGTGACGGGGAGAATGCGGCACTCACGTCGCTTAACTCAACCGGCAGCAACAAGGCCAACATTGTGGGACAACAGCTGCTATTGAATATGCTCCGCTGGGCGGGCGCCGTGGCGGGGTGAGGGTAGTCATAAAAAGTTAGCACCACCTCTCATTAGCAGTTGTTGGCGAGGGTTTGTATGCGTTTCCGAACACAACTTCCGAAGGCTCGCTACATGCCTAATTCTGTTAGGCCGGGATGGTCGGCGGGCCGCGCCCCTAACGGCCAATGAAATGCACGCTTGGCTTCGGTGATGGCTACATCATTGATGCTCGCTTCGCGGCGGCGCATCAATCCGGCGGGGTCAAATTCCCATTGCTCGTTGCCGTAGGCGCGAAACCACTGGCCTTGCGCGTCGTGGTACTCGTACTGAAAACGCACGGCAATCCGGTTCTCGTGCAGGCCACATACTTCCTTAATGAGCCGGTATTCATGCTCACGTTCCCACTTTCGCTTCAAAAAAGCTGTGATGGCCGCACGGCCCACAAAGAACTCGCTGCGGTTGCGCCAGGAACTGTCGGGAGTGTAGGCGAGGGCCACTCGCTCGGGGTCGCGGAAATTCCACGCATCTTCCGCCAAACGAGCTTTCTGATGGGCAGTTTCTAGGGTATAAGGCGGGAGGGGTGGACGGAAGTCGGACATAGCAACTTTAGGTGATAAGCAGGAAAGCGAAAAGCTAGCATAGGGTACGTTGCGAAAGTAGATAGAACGGTCAGTATACTCCAAGTATAGTGTACCTTCGCCTCTTCTCTCGCGTCCTTATCCTTGCCTTTGTAATGCCTGCTCCTGGCTCTAATGCTCCTTCTGCTGCCCGGCAGCGTATTCTAAAAGCTGCTCACCAATTGTTTTATGCTCAAGGGATTCGCGCGACCGGCATTGATCAGTTATTGGCCGTCGCCGACGTTGCCCGGATGTCGTTCTACAAGCATTTTCCTTCCAAGCAGGCCTTGGTGGTTGCCTTCCTGCACGAGCGGCACAGCCACTGGCAGCGCGGATTGGAAGCACAGGCAAAAGCGCGCGCCCACACGCCCGCCGATGAAGTACGAGCAATTTTTGGCGTGCTAGCTGACTGGTTTGGCGAGGCTGATTTTCGGGGGTGCGCCTTTATCAACACGGTGCTTGAAACGACCGACCCGCACACCGAGGAATACCTAATTGCACGCCAGCATAAACAGGAGTTGCACGCTTATCTGGAGGAGCTGTTGCGGGCGGCTAAGTACGCCAACCCCTCACGCGGGGCCACTCAGCTACTGCTGCTCATCGACGGGGCTATTGTGCGGGCCCAACTCGGCGACGGTCCCGCGGCGGCTCTAACCGCGCAAGGCTTGGCTGAACTGCTACTTGCTCGGTAGTTTTGGCCTAGCAGACAGCGAATTGCCCGTTACGGCTGTCTCATCTTTTGCTGGTGCACGAACCCAAATTCGATCATGGTCATGATGATTGGGCCGTACACTTTGCTGTACTCTGTCGGCTCATACAAGACGCTAACTGGGATGTCGGCGTAGACGGTGCGGGAGATGATGCCGTTCATTTCCAGCTCCTTGAGCTCTTTGGACAGCATGCGAGTGGTAATGCCCGGAATACTACGCTCTATGTCCCGGAATCGATGGTTGCCGTTGCAGATGGATTGGATAATAGGAAGCTTCCATTTTCCTCCGAGAACGTAAAGCGCGTCCTGTAGCGCACGCAGTTGCTGGGGGTCGCCAAGAGGGGGGCAGCGTTTCATCTTAACTGGTATACTCGGTGATACTGGTTACAAAGGTATACCATATACCGGTACTTTTGGCTTCAGTTAAAAGGTTAGGCCAGCAGGTAAGCAATTGGCTGACAGATAAGGTAGTTGCCTGCTAAAACCCTGCACATAGCAAGCCGCAAAGCTAGTAGCTGAGTTAGACGACAAGTTACCTGTTGGCGCAACCTCTCACTTTATACAACCTGAACCAGTATGGCAACGCAAGGAGTGAACGTGGAGAGAGATTCAGCTTCCGACCAACCCCACGAACAAGAATACGCCGCAGCAAAAGAAGCCCCTGCACCTGAAAAGATAGCGGCTAGGCCGAACAACACGATGCAGGCTATTCAACTGCACGAGTTTGGTGGCCCCGAAGTACTGCGCTACGAGGAAGTACCGCGGCCCGAGCTGAAGCCAGGGGAGGTGCTCGTGCGCGTGCATGCAATTGGCCTCAATCCCCCCGATTGGTACCTGCGCGACGGCTACAAGATGCTGCCTCCGGAGTGGCGGCCATCGGTGCCCTTTCCTATTATTCTGGGGACGGATATATCGGGCGTGGTGGCGGCCGTTGCCGAGGACGTGCAGGGCTTCACCGTCGGCGAGGAAGTGTTCGGCATGATCCGGTTTCCTAGTGTCGGGGCAAGCCGGGCGTACGCCGAGTACGTCGCCGCGCCGGCGTCGGACCTAGCCCACAAGCCAGCGGGCCTCGACCACGTGCACGCCGCCGGGGTGCCGATGGCCGGACTTACCGCGTGGCAATTCCTGCTGGACCTAGGGCACCAGGAACCGAACCCGTTTCAGCCGGAGCCGCATCGTCCGGTGCCGCTCCGCGACCAAAAAGTACTCATCAATGGGGCCGCGGGCGGCGTAGGACATTTAGCCATGCAGCTAGCCAAATGGCAGGGAGCGCACGTTATTGCGGTGGCTTCGGGCGCGCACGAGACGTTCCTGCGCGACCTAGGTGCCGATGAGTTTATTGACTACACCCAAAAGGCGCCCGAGGACGTCGCGCAGGACGCGGACCTCGTTCTCGATACCTTGGGCGGACCCAACACCGGCCGTTTCTTGCGCACGCTTAAGCGAGGCGGCGCGCTGTTTCCGGTGTTCTTAGGCTTCTCCGACGCCGCACTGGCCGCGCAACTGGGCATCACGGTCTCGATGACCCAAGTGCGCTCCAACGGCCCGCAGCTCGCCGAGCTTGCGCACCTGCTCGAAGCCGGGACAGTACGCGTTGCCATCGATAGCACGTTTCCGCTGGCCAATGCGCGCCAGGCGCACGAACGAGCTGCCCACGGACACATTCAGGGTAAAATTGTACTCACAGTGGCGTGACGCTGGGTGAAGGCTCGAACAAGAGTCGCGCTCCTAGTGGGCGTGACCTTCTCCCTAGGCGGTCGAAGCACTACCTCTATTTGCTACTGCGCCGAAGGCGGTGGGGTCTTTGTGCCCCAGGTTTTGTTCGGTTGGTTGCCCATTGTGAACACCAGCTTGCCGCCTTGCATCAGTTCGTCGCGGTACAGCCAGCAGTTGACGAGCGGCTTGCCATTTAGCTCCGCACTCTGCACGTACACGTTTTCCTTGGAGGTGTTTTTGGCTTCGATTACTAACTTCTTTTGGTTGCCTAACTGAATGGTAGACTTGCTGAAAAGGGGGCTACCTAGCTCCACGATGGGGCGGCCATCTGTGAAACCTTTCACATCAAACAAGCCTAGCGCGGTAATAACGTACCACGAACCTAGCTGGCCCTGGTCTTCATCTTGCCCGTAGCCGTAGCCGTGTATGGGCTCTGTGCCGTAAAACTCGTCGCAAATCTGGCGGGTCCATTTCTGCGTGAGCCAGGGCTGGCCCGAGAAGTTGAATAGCCAGCTGATGTGCAAGCAAGGCTGGTTGCCGTGATTGTAGATGGCGTTGACGCCGGCAAAGGCATCTATTTCTTTGCCACCGCCGAAGCCCGTTTTGGCCGAGGCTGTGAAGATGCTGTCCAGACGGTTGTTGAACTTCTCGCGGCCCATCGCGGCAATGAGTCCGGCGGGGTTTTGGGGCACGTAGAAGGAGTATTGCATGGAATTGCCTTCCTGGAAGCCGCGCCACGGCTCGTAGGGTTTGAAGTTGCCCGCAAAGGAGCCATCGGCCAGCTTGGGCTGCATGAGCTTGGTCTGCGGGTTCAGAATGGCCTTCCAACCGTCAGACAGCTTAATGAGCTGCGCGTAATCGTCTTTTTTGCCTAAGGTTTTGGCCATTTGGGCGGCAGCAAAGGCGCTGTAGCTGTATTCTAGCGTGTGCGAGTTAGAGAAGTACGCTCCCGTGGAATCGGTTTTGTACCACACGCCTTTGTATTCCTTGTACTCTTCTTTGAAGGGCACGTAGCCGTACTGCGTAAAGGCTTTCACGTCCATTTTGCCCGAGCCAAACGGGCGGTTGCGCCAATTCAACTCATTGGCGCGCACGGCTTGGTAAGCTAGGTTCACGTCGTAGTTGCGGATGCCGGCTTGGTAGGCGCCTGCAATAGCTAGCCCCACGAAGTTGGTACCTACCCCCGACACGTATTCGCTATTCGCCAAGCCGTCGCCGAACCAGCCCCGGTCGCGGTACACTTGCAGTTGGGTGTTCACGTAGTTGCCGTACCACTCGGGGTACGACAGCGCCCAGAGTTGCGTGAGGTTCCAATAGCCGCCCCAAATGGCGTCGGTGTTGATGAACTCGGGCTTGGGGCCAGGGCCGCTGGTTACCAGTTTGCCGGTTTGACCGCCGTGCTTGGGGTAGTCGCCATTCACGTCGCTAGCAATGCCGCGACCTAGTAAGGCGTGAAACAGGCCGGTGTAAAACTTGGTTTTGTTCTGCTCATCGGGGCCTTCCACGGCAAGTTTGCCTAGCTCGCGCTGCCAGGTAGCTTGCGCGGCAGTGCGGGCCTGGTCGAAGGTCAGGGTGCGGGCCTCGGCCAGCAGGTTGGCTTTGGCATTGGCAATGGAGGTGTACGAGAGACCTACTTTCAGCTCGATCTTCTCCTGCGCCGTGGTTTGATAGTTAAGCACTAAGCCCGCGCCTTTGCCCTTGGCCGAGTTTGTATTTGCCTGCGTGCCCGCCGTGAAGGCCCCTACACTCGCCGGCTTCTTGCTAATTTCCCCGAAGAAGTACATGTTTACCTTGCCCTGCGGGTCGTAGTTCTTCACGTACTTCGGGTAGGTGCTCACGAAGCCTTCCACGTGCGTGGCATCCACCATGCGGATGCTGGCATCGGTCACTTCGTCGCTCTCGCCTTGCTTGTTGCCGATGTCAAGAATAATGTGAGCCTGATCGTTTTTGGGGAAGGTATAGCGGTGAAAGCCAACCCGCTTGGTAGCCGTCAGCTCGGCCGTGATGCCGTAGTCATCGAGCAATACTTTGTAGTAGCCGGGCTCGGCCACTTGGTTTTTGCGGTCGAAGCGCGAGCGGTAGCCAGAGTCTGGCTTGTCGAGGTCGCCGGGTTTTACGCGCAGCTCGCCGGTGGTAGGCATGAAGCTTACGCCGCCTACCTGCCACTCATGGAAGTGCACAAAGCCCTCGATAGAATTCTGGCGGGTGTCGTAGCCCACAGCTTCCCAACCCGAAGCATTCCCATAATGGCCGTTGGTGGAAGGAGCTAGCTTGGCCATGCCATAAGGCACAGCCGCTGGCGTGTAAAAAAACCAGCGGCTGTGCGCCGTGCCGATATTGGGATTTACATACTTCAGCACGCTCTGCGCATTGGCTTCGCCCGCCGCCAACAGCAGCACCAAGGGCAAAACGCGGGCAGTGAAAGACCGCTTCATACAACTGGTTTTAAGTGATTTAGTAAAATAGCAGGGTGTTATAAAGTCAACAGCTCTTTAAACCGGCTTCGACAAGCCCAGCATAACCCCATTCGATATGACGCTGATGGCTACTTCCAGCCACGCTCAATTTCTTCTAGCGTCCGCCCTTTAGTTTCAGGCACGGCGCGCCACACAAAGAAGAAGGTAAAGGCCGAAAGCGCCGCGTAAAGCCCGAAGGCGCCGGCTAGGCCCGCGGCTTTCACCAACGACAAGAAGGTGTAGGAAATAAGCGTACAGGCTATCCACAGGGCGACCGTAGCCAGTGAGGCCGCCCGACCCCGCACAGCATTCGGGAAAATCTCGGTAATCACAACCCACACGCCCGGACCTAGCCCCACGGCAAAGCAGGCCACGTAGAGCATGATGAGCCCTAGCAGCAACGGTCCCGATGCGTGCAGCTGCAACGCTACTACCAGCGCACCCAGGGCCAGCGCCATACCCCCCGACGCAAAGAGCAACAGCGGCTTGCGCCCCACCCGGTCGATAATGAACAGTGCCACAACAGTACCCGCGAAGTTGATGCCTCCAATAAGCGCGTTGGCCCCAATGGCCGACGATGCGCTTTGCCCATTGTACTCCGTAAAAATGATGGAGCCGTAGTATAGAATCGTGTTGATGCCGGTGATTTGCTGCAACACCGCCAGCACCACCGCGATACGCAACGGCCGGCGCAGGTGCGGTTGGTACACGTTGGCCTCTTCGCCGCGTTCGGCCACTAAGGCGGCCTGAATTTCGGCGGCTTCGGTGGCGGCAGC
The DNA here is from genome assembly GCF_035609205.1 of Hymenobacter sp. GOD-10R. Classification (NCBI taxonomy): domain Bacteria; kingdom Pseudomonadati; phylum Bacteroidota; class Cytophagia; order Cytophagales; family Hymenobacteraceae; genus Hymenobacter; species Hymenobacter sp. GOD-10R. The sequence continues at coordinate 3,419,518 of NZ_CP141184.1, read as the reverse complement.
CGCGGGACCGTTGAGGCGGGTGAGCGTACCGAGGGCTTCGGCTTCGCGCCCCCGACCCAACAACCAACGCGGGCTTTCGGGCACCAGCAGTAACGTGAGCATGAACAATAGCGAAGGCAAGGCCGCCGAGGCAAACATCCACCGCCACGAATTCAACCCTAGCCCGGCTAGGTAGTAGCTCGCTACATAAGCTAGGAGAATACCCGTTACGATGGCCAACTGGTTGAGTGTCACGAGTTGCCCGCGGATGCGCGCCGGAGCAATTTCGGCGATGTAGAGTGGTACCAGCAGCGAAGCTACCCCGATAGCGAGGCCGCCCGCCAGCCGCGCCAGCACAAACTCGGTGAGCGTGCGGGGCACTGCCGCTGCTAGCGCCGAAAGCGTGAACAGCAGCGCGGCCGCAAATAGTAACCGGCGGCGCCCGTAACGGTCGGTGAGCCAGCCAGCAATGGCCGCACCGGCTACCGCGCCAAATAGGATAGCACTAGCCGCCAATTCCGTTTGTGAATCCGTCAGGCCGAAATCCTTTTTCAAGAAGACCAAGGCGCCGTTGATAATGGCCGTGTCGAAACCGAAAAGTAGCCCGCCCAGTGCTGCCACGGCCGCAATCAGGTAAACGTAGCTAGCACTACCCGCTGGGCCCGCGGTGGGGGAAGGCAGGCCCGCCGTAGATTCGCGGGGAACGTAACCGGAAGAAGCTTGAGGAGGCATAGCGGGTGGGTAGTGAGGGAGCTAATGGGTAGTATCAGGCAGTAGGCGCTAGCAAACGGGCTCCTACTTAAGTGCCGCTTTTCGCACTAACCTAGGGTAGGCGAAGCGACTGGGATGTTTGGTTGGCCAGATCAGACCAGCAGCACTTCTATTCCTTGCTGGCGAAAAGGAGCGATTTGGTCCTCGGTAGCGCCCGTGTCGGTGATGAGCTGATGCACTTCCGTGATGGGGCAAATGAGCGCCGTGGCAACGGTACCTAGCTTGGTGTGGTCGGCCACCACGATGCGGCGCTTGGCCTGCCGTACCATAACTTGAATGATGGCGGCTTCCTCGGGGTGCAAGGAGGTCAGGCCCTTTTCGGCGTCGATGCCATTGACGCCGATAAAGACTTTATCCACAAAGAATTGGCTGAGTGCCTGCGCCGTAGCCGGACCCACCAGCGAGAACCAACCGCCCGTCAGGAAGCCGCCCGTCACGAACACGCGCACATCGGTGCGGTGGCTCAGTTCCATGGCCACGTTCACGGTGTTGGTAACGACCGTCACGTTGGCTTCCGGCCGCAGGCTGCGCGTGACTTGGGTGGTAGTGGTGCCGGCGGTCAGGGAAATTGTCTCGCCCGGCTGGATAAGGGCCGCGGCGGCAAGCCCGATACGGCGCTTCTCCGCTAGGTTGCGGTCAATCTGCTCGTGAAAGCTAGAGTTGTAGCGAAAGGGTTCGTACAGCAGCGGCTCCCGCGGCACCGCGCCGCCGTGCGTGCGCCGGAGTCGGCCGCGCTGCTCCAGTTCCACCAAATCTCGCCGCACGGTGGCTACCGACACGCTAAACTGCGCCGCCAGCTCATCGACGGCCACGGTGCCGGTGTGCAGCAGCTTTTCGATGATGGTTTGGGCGCGCAGCGCCGCGGCATTGTCGGAGGTCAGTAAGTCGGGCACGATTAGGAACAGAGTTTTAGATTGTACTACGGGGAAGCTAGCCGACGAATAGTGGCCCTAGGCCTGCGTGCGCACGTACGCTTTCATGGTTGCGCATTCGGTACCAACAGCCGAGCCGTGGGGCCGAATGGTGTAGGCGCCTACCGCCGCGGGCACAATAAACGTCTCGGCATAGTGTACCACGAAGGGCTCAAAAGTACCGTTTGGGCTTTCGACAATAGCTTCCGCACCCTGCACCAGGTTGAGCACCTGTACGTCACCGTGGGTGTGGTGCGGCACCACATCCGTAAACCAGTGGCGGCGCGTCTCGATGAATTCCCGCTCGTGCAGGCCGGTACGCTCCTCCCGCCAGCCGGGGCCGGAAGCAACAGGCTCGGTAGCATTCACGAGGTGCTGCTCTACCCAAGCCGTGGTGCGGTCGGGCTGAATATTAGCCGCGCCGTGAGCTAGGTGGATGGGCCGGGGCCGACCATCAAGACCTAGCCGCTCCCAATCCCATAGCTTGAAGGTGAAAATGTAGGGAGTAGCCGAAATTTCCAGCACCATCCCATTAGCACCCGAACAGTGAATAGTGCCCGCCGGAATCAGAAAGTGGTCGTGGGGGCGCGCCGGAAACTCGTTGATGTACTTGGCCGCGGGGAAAGGGGCCGTGCTGTCGTCCTGAGCACGCTGCAAGTCGGCCAGCATCGCGGGGAAATTCGCGTCTTCCTTCAGACCTAGGTACACGACCGCACCCGGCTCGGCGTCAAGCATATAGTAGCTTTCGTCTTGGGTGTAAGTTAGGCCAAACTTATCGTAGGCGTACTCCGTGAGCGGATGTACTTGCAACGATAGATTGCCGCCGCCCATGGTATCGAGAAAGTCGAAGCGAATAGGAAACTCGGTGCCGAAGCGCCCGTGCACAGCGTCTCCCAGCAGTTCGCGGGGATGGGCAAAAACGAGGTTGATGCTCGGGATTTCCACGCGCGCCTCCCCAAAACCTAGCAACAGCGAGTTTTCCTCGGGCACGCAGTCAAAGCCCCAGGCGTAGTTGGGCGGGCCGTCGGGCAAGTCACAGACTTCGCGCAGCCACTGCCCACCCCAGGGGCCTGGGTCGAAGAACGGCACCACCCGGAAGGGCCGTTGCACGGCTGCCGCCAGCCCAGCCCGCAGGTCAGCTCCGCTGATGAGTTTGGGTGCAGCGGGGTCGTTGGTATCGAGCAGGAAGTCGGCGCGGGGCAGCACTTGCTTCTTCAAGCGGTCGGCTGCCCGCCAATCCACAAAGTAGGCCCGCTTGTACTTAAGGCTAGCTTTCTCGTTGAAGTTGTCGCTACCTAGGTTGGCAATTTCGCCGCGCCGCTGCCGCAGTTGGATTTCCCAGCGGGCTAGGTCGGCGTAGACTACAACGGCGGGAGTTGGGTACACCAGCGTAGCCCCAGTACCTATTATTACCACCAATTGACCAGCCGCTGAAGTTAGTGCTGCTTGTACTGTTTGCAGCTTCTGCTGGTCGAAAAAGTCGGCTACGGTTATTCCATTGAGCCGCCCGAAGACGGGGTCATCGGTGAGCGGGCCGGCCACCATTGCGTCAATTTCAGCTGGAGTCCGATACAAATCGTCGGCTACCAAGCACTGGGCCGGCTGCAAAGCCTGCTCTAACTCTTGTTGCAGTTGCCTCAAATTGGTGCCAGGGTAGCATTCTACCGCTAGCACCAGCGGTTGATCAGGGACAGCCTGCCTAGCTAACAGTGCTGCTCTCAACGCTTCGGCAATGGCCGGCCATCCCGTTTGGCAAGCCTCTTCTTTCGTCGTTACCGGCACGAAGGGAAACTTGTCATAGTTAGAGGAGCGCATGTGCAGAATCGTTGAAAATGTGAAAGGAAGCCTCCGTTTTGTGCAGCTAAACTTGAGGCGAACAGGATCATCACGTGCTAGTTAAAAGCACTAACAAGTAGATGATAAGCTTGTGATGACGAATATTATTAATAAAAATGATCGTTTTGGTATAAAACGATCAAAATAATTTTCTTGTGCTTCTATAACGGGAAATAAACCGTTGCCAAACGAGCAGCTCAATGCGCCTTGCTGATAAGGTGGAATGACGTTGGGTGGGGTAGCTGTTCCTTCCCTGCATTCGCTAGCGTAGGCACGAAGGATGGCATGACGAAGGTGTCTACCGGTGGTACTACCTGTCTGTATTCTTGATACTAGGTGGTGAAGCGCACGCTGCCTAGCAGCGGCGTTACCGCTGGTTGTCTCACAGCGGTAACGCCGCGCCATGATAAAGTTTGCCTTTCAGGTGCAGCGGGAGTTTCTGGAAAGTCTGGTCCAGGTGTGGAGACAACTAACCGCATCGTTGCAAGCCGACAGCCCACGGCCGTATCTTGAGGATGCAACACTAAATGATTCCGATAGGACTAATTATACTCAAGCCGCCGAGCACGCGCTTCTGGGCTCGCCCGTAGTTGGAGAGTAAGATTCTGTACTCAACGGCTTTCTGCGGGCAGCGGAAAGAATACGCTGAAGGTGCTTCCCACCCCTGGTTGGCTCCGTACGGCAACATGCCCACCGGCTTGCTCCACCATCCGTTTAACCATATAGAGCCCAACGCCTGCTCCATCCACGTGCGTGTGGTAGCGGCGGAACATACCAAATAGCTCGGTTTGGTGCTCCAAGTCAATTCCGAGGCCGTTGTCTTCTACGCTCAGTTCTACTTCTTGCTCGTTTTGTTGGCACCGAATAACAATGTGCGGCAATCGTTCGGGATGTTGGTACTTGAGCGCATTGCTTAACAAGTTGTAGATCACTGAACGTAACGTTTTGGCGGGTACCTGTAGCAATGCGCAGTCCGTGACGACTACGTCTATTTGTGCGGGCGTCACGGCTAAAAGCGGAGCTAGGTCTAGTTGCACCCCCTCAATAAGGCTGCCTAGGTCCACTGCTTCCGCTGGCTCGACTCCTTCCTGCAAGCGAGTAACCTCGGTGAGATGGGATAGGGTAGTGCGGAAGCGCTCAATAGCATCTTGGATGAGAGTGAGGACATATTCCACCGTGTCATTGCGTTGTTCGACAGGTAGCTCCGCTTGTAACATATGCAGCAGTCCTTCGATGTTCGTGATGGGCGCCTTTAGATCATGGGAGGCCGTGTACACGAAGGTGTCTAGGTCTGCATTGGTCCGCTGGAGGTGCTCGTTGATGGTATGCAGTTCCTCGTTGAGTGCCTGTACTCGCTGGCGAGCTTGGACCTGCTCTGTTGCTTCAATGCCAATGGCAATGACACCCGATACGTGGCCATTTTCGCCATAGAGGGGGTGGAATCCAAAGTTTACGTAGCCCTGCTCCGGGAGCCCAGTAGTGGAGTGCACCAAGCTGATGGGTGCTTCGGTCACAAAGAAGGCGGTGCCCGTCGTTAGTACGTTCGTTAGAATTTGCTCTAAGCCCGGGGCTGCTGCTTCGGGTATGGCCTCAAAATAGGGGCGGCTTAGTACGTGGGCCGACGAAGGGCCCCAAATCTGACCCATAGCGGCGTTTGCCAGTTCCACGACGAATGTAGGCCCGCGCAGGATCGCAATGGCGAAGGGAGCTTGCTCAAACAAGCGCTCTAGCTCAGCTTGTTGCGCCTCCCGCTGTTGCTGTAGCAACACTTGCGCCGTTACGTCCAAGAAAAAGGCGGCTACTCCTGCAATAAGGCCCTGCTCACGGTAGGCTTGGTAGATTAAATTGAAGTAGCGTGTTTCCAAGGAGTCATCAAGTCCCGCGGGCACTACGAGCGGCAACTCGGTGTCGGTGTAGGTTTTACCGGTCGTATACACTTGGTCGAGATGGGCGATGGTTCCGCGTGCTACGAAATCGGGGTAGGTTTCCTTTAGGGTTCGTCCTGGCAAGCGGTCGGCTGGAAAAAGCTGCTGGAAGGCCGGGTTGAAGTAGTCGATGCGGTGGTCTGGTGCACGTAGCAGCGCAATGGCCACCGGTGCTTGCTCAAAGATATGGTACAAGTCCTGACGCTCTTGGGCGCGGCGTTGCGCCGTATACGTGGCAGCAGCGTGCGTTAAGCCACGGCCAGCATACTCGGCTACTAAGCCAAAAAAAGAGCGGTAGGCTTCGTCCCACGGGCGCCGGGCGCTCAGCCCGACGATGAGCACGGTTGTCGTTTGTTCGCTACCATTATCAACTGGCAACGGGAGCAGCAAGGCCTGAATGGGCGCTTCGGGCCAATCGTCTGCTGGCCACGGGTTGAAACGCGCTGCGAGGGAGGGTACCAGCACCGGACTTTCTTGCCGGAGCACATCAGCAATGGGCCAACCTAGGTCGCTGGGCGGCGCCACGGCCACCGTGGCGGGCGCGGTGGGCTCCCCAGCGGGCAGGCCATACCAGGCCTGTAAATGAGCGTGCGGCGCAGCTGCCTCGTGCGTGTAGAGCAACGCAAACGGCACATCCGCTGGGTTGGTAGACAAGGCCGCAATCAGATGTTGAACTGCCTCCTCGGGCTGCGTCGACAAGGCCGTGAGCGCCGTCAGGTGGCTTAGCATCGCCAGGCGCCGCTCGTTGATGACGGTTGACGTTGTTTCAATAGCCGTAGCCAGAATGCCTGCTATCTGATCAGCCTCGTCATACAAGGGGCTGTGCGAGAAGGTGAAATAGACTTCTTCGATAAACCCCTGGCGATTAGGCTCCACGAGCTGGTTTTCGAAATAGGTGGTTTCGCCGGCTCGTACCCGCTCGAAGATCGGTGTCAGAAACGACCAAATCTCCCCCCACCAGGGCTGCGCGGGTTGCCCCAAAGCGCCGGGGTGCTTGTCTTGCAGGATAGCTGCGTACCCATCGTTGTAGAAATGCACCAACTCTGGGCCCCAATGCACCATCATGGGAAAATGAGAGGCGAGCATAATGCGCACGGCGGTACGCAAGCTTTGGGGCCAGCCGGCCACTGGACCTAGCAATGTGGTCGACCAATCTAGCTCGCGGATGCGCTGTCCCATCTCACCACCGCCGGGGAATAGGCGGGCGGCTAAAGCAGCATCGTGTAGAAAATCTTCAGGGGAGGACGTAAGCACAGGCAAGGACTAGGCGAAGAAGATAGGTGCCTATTGTAGGCGTGCTATACGAGAAGTAGAAACACTTAGCTACCACTGGCGTTGTCAGCACAGTGGGGCAAGATACTACGTTGTACGATTGCGCTGCTGCTTTTTTGGGCGTAACGTGCGAAATGTATGGTTGGTAGCTAGCTACTTAGCCGACCAACTGCCTTCGTCGGCACGAGTAGAACCCACTTACCTACCCACCGAATAATTCGGCTCTTGCCCTTCCCTAAGGCCTGCCTCAACTAGGGGCAGCGTCTTTCTCGGCGGAACATACGCCCTGCTCTCCTAGGAACGGAGCGCCGGTGGTTTTTACCAAATGGTAATTCCTCCTAGTGCCCTAGGCGTGATCTTTGGTCCAATCCGACTGCCTGCGAGGCCCTTCCCACTGACTGCTTGTTCTGATGACCACCTCACCACTCGACCACTTCTTGCTGCAATTCTATCCGTTCACCTCGCAGCAGTTGCAACTCATTCGCAGCCAAGCAGTGGAACGCACCTACCCGCCGGGTGCGTATTTCTCCGAGGCTGGGCGAGTGGCGCGAGAAATCGGGTTTATCGTGACCGGCATTTTTCGCGTCTGCTACTTCGACCGGGAGGGCGCCGAACATACCAAGTACTTTGTGGAAGAGAACCGCTTCGTGGTGGACCTGCAAAGCTATCAGTTCCAGCAGCCTGCCACCGAGTACGTGCAAGCCGTGACGGAAACACACGTGCTCGTGTTCCCGGCTTCCGCTTGGCAGGAGCTGAGCCTGACCATTGTCGCGTGGCCCCAAGTGGAGCAGAAGCTTTTCACGCGGGCCCTGCTGGAAAAGATGAACCGCCGCAGCGCGCTGGTGAGTCCCAACGGAACCACCCGCTACGAGCAGTTTCTGACCACGTTCCCGGGCCTAGCCAATCGTATTCCGCTCGCGCACCTAGCTTCCTATATTGGAGTGACGCCGCAGTCGCTGAGTCGTATTCGCCGCCACCTAGGTACGTTGCCCTCTGAGCCAGCAGCCGACTGATCTGTTTGGTGCGATGCCCTCAGCGTTTGCTGTCCTTTTGCACGGGTACGCTACGGGTTGGCGTAAGGCAACGGCGCGAGTTAAATAGGTACACGCCGCCGTAAATTACCAAAAGGTAAGTAGGCTGTCCAGCGGCTACGGGACCTTTGCGCTGTACTTAACCTTTCGCACAACGCATGAAACATGTCCTCATTACCGGGGCCAATAAAAGTATTGGCTTGGAAACCGCTCGGCAGTTAGCACAACAAGGCTATTTTGTGTTCCTCGGCTGCCGGGACCTAGCTAAAGGGCAGCAGGCCGTGGCCCACCTAGCCGAGACTGGTCTCGCCCACGTCGAAGCCGTTCAACTTGATGTCTGCGATAAAGCCTCCATTCAGGCCGCCGAAAAGACGATCCGGGAGAAGACTACCGTCCTGGATGGATTGATTAACAATGCCGGCGTACTGGGTCAGCTGCCGCAACACGCCTCCGAGACCAGCCTCGATCAGCTACGGGAAGTCTTCGAGACCAACTTCTTCGGCGCCATTGAGGTAACGCAAGCCTTCCTCGGTTTGCTTAAGAGCGCGCCGGTGCCTGTTGTTGTCAACATCACCTCGGGCTTGGCCTCCCTGACGTTGCAAAGCGACCCGACGTGGATCCATGCACCTTATAAACTAGCGGCCTACGGCTCCTCTAAGACGGCACTGAATGCCTATACCGTCTTTCTGGCGGACGAGCTGCGCGAGCAGGGCTTCAAAGTCAACGCCGTAGATCCGGGGCAAACGGCCACCGATTTTACCGGTTACCAAGGCGGGGCGGTAACGGATGCGGCTCAGTTTGTGGCGCAGTACGCCACCCTCGGCGCTGACGGGCCCACCGGCAAGTACTTTAGCCGGGATGCACCGGCCGGCGAAACCGAAAGTCCCTGGTAGCCCAGGCACCCTTGCCGCCAAAAGTATTCGCAGGGCAACTCAGCTGAAGTTGCCCTGCGAGCGCAGGGGTGGGATGAAGGCGCTCATCAGGTGGGTCCATTAGAAAGCGCACGTCCGTATCACCGGCTTTTGCGTCAACCCCCAGACTCAGATTAGCGCTTAGAAATGTGCCTCTAAGTGACAGAAATTTGCCGAGTCCCAGCCGCTATGACGAATTTGTAAACCAAAAAGCTGAAGAGGACGATATCCATTACCTCGGCCTAGGAAATGCCCAAAAGCCCGTACTCAGCACCAGCAGGGCTAGAAAGAGCTGCTTTTTGGCATTACGGGGTGGCGGTTGCTTGGCAAGTCTAACTTCATTAAGATGTCAGTCTGCACGTCGTCGCCTAGCTTAAATACATGCTTGTCGAACTCGACAAAGCCGTTTTTCTGGTAGAAGCGAATGGCCCGCGGGTTTTCTTCCCACACCCCGAGCCACACGTATTCCGCTTGCGCCTGCTGCGCAAGAGTCAGGGCCTGCTCGTAGAGCTGTTGGCCAACGCGCTGTCCGTGAAATTCGTGCAGGACGTAGATGCGCTCGATTTCGAGAGCGTGGGCGGCTTGCTGCTCCGTTTGAGCTGGTCCAGTGTTTACCTTCAGATACCCGATAACGCGGCCTGCCTGCTCGGCGAAGTAAAAGGCCGAGTGTGGTTCTCGCAGCTCAGCAGTCAGCTTTTCACTGGAAAAACCTTCAGCTAGATAGGTCTGCATATTCTGCTCAGAATTACTGGCGGCGAACGTCTCAAAAAACGTCTGGCGGCCGATCTGCTGTAAGCGGTCAAGGTCGGACAAACCGGCTTGGTTAATAGTGATGGGTTCCATGTTGCTTTTGCGGGTTCACTTACTGTGTTGTTATTCTAGTTTCTTTGGGCAGGCGCAGGGGCATAGCCGTTGCATGCTAGCTCCATTCCACTACTCGACTACGCATGAGCTTACCGGAAATTTTGCACGCTACGTATCCATTGCCTCCGGCCTCGCTCGACAAGCTGCTGGCGTTAGCCGAATATGTGGCGTTGCCGAAGGGCACTTGCTTGTTTCGGGATGATACCCTAGCTCAATTCGTCTACGTCTTGCAGCACGGCCTAGCACGGGTCTATGCCCGGCGCGCAGACCGGGAGGTAACCTTCTGGTTTTCGGAAGCAGGGGCCGTCCTGGTGTCGATTCGGGGCTACACGGAGCAAGCCGTAAGCTACGAGACCATTGAACTGTTAGAAGATAGCGGCCTGTTTCGGCTCCCCATGCAGGCGTTGCAAGACCTGTATCGCACCGACTTACACCTAGCCAATTGGGGGCGGGTACTGGTAGAACGCGTCTGGCGGCAGGCGGAACAGCAGTTTATTGCCCGGCAGTTTCGCACGGCCGAGGAGCGCTATGCGGACCTGTTGGCGCACAGTCCGCACTTGCTCCAGCGCGTAGCGTTGGGCCACATTGCATCGTACCTAGGCATTACGCAAGTCACATTAAGCCGTGTCCGAGCCAAGCTCAAATGAACCCCACACCCGCGGCCCAATGCGCGTTCAAAACGCGTAGACCGTCCCAATAGCACCTGCGTTAAGCTTAGATTGAACAAGTAAAAGCTAGGCTCCAAGCTAGCATTACCGATTCGCCGGCAGCCTTTGCCTTGCCCAGAAAAAAGGCAACTTCGGACAGCCCAGCTGGGATGAGAAACAACCATTACATGACGGATAATAACGTGTAGGGCAAAGGTCCACAACAGGCTCCGCGATTCTTTTTACCAATGTTAAAAATGCTACGAGAAGTACTGACCGATAGCTCAGCACAGTAAAATTGGCTCTTGAGTGTGCAGCGGCAGGTAATGTTGGGGGCATCCTTTCAACCAAGGCCACTATTGTGCACGGAAGAGAGCATTGCTGTTACTCTACGTACAGAAGCGAATCTTCTCATCTTGGACCTGTTCGGGCTGGTATCCGGCCACCTACTCATCGAGGTATTGGTGCACGAACTTGATGGCCATGCTGCCTTCGCCCACGGCCGAGGCCACGCGGGCCATGGCGCCCGCCCGGCCGTCACCGGCGGCGAAGAGGCCGGGTACGCAGGTTTCGAGTAGGTAGGGCTCGCGCTCTTTTTTCCAGGACTCTTTGTAGCGCGGGTCGGCTACTAGGTCGCGACCGGTGAGCAGATAGCCTTTGGCATCGCAGATGGCAAGGTGGCAAACCCATTCGGTGCTGGGCTTGGCTCCGATGAAAATAAACAACGCTCGAGCCGGGTGCTTCTCGGGGGGCTGCCCATCCCGCTGCACAACTACGGCCTCCAGCGACTGGCCTCCGCAGGCCTCACGGAGCTGCGTGTGGGGTACAATCTCGATGTTGGGCGTCTGGCTGATTTGCGTAATCAAGTAGGCCGACATGCTGGCTTCGAGCGTCGCGCCCCGAATTACGAGGAACACCCGGGAGGCATAGGTAGCTAGGTACATAGCAGCTTGGCCGGCCGAATTGCCGCCGCCCACGATGTACACTGGCTGGCCCGCGCAGCTGCGAGCCTCGGTGCGGGCGGCCCCGTAGTACACTCCGGCCCCGCTTAGGCGGTCGAGGCCGGGCGCGTCGAGCTTGCGGTAGCTGACGCCAGTGGTTAGCACCACGGCGCGGGCGCGGATTTTGGTGTCGTCGCTCAGGGTTAAGACCTTATAGCCATCTTGCACGCACAGGTCTAGTACTTCCTGCGGGGCCATGAATTCGGCCCCTAGGCGAATGGCTTGCGACCAGGCGCGGTGCGCCAGTTCGGCGCCGCTGAGGCCGGTGGGGAAACCTAAGTAGTTTTCGATGCGCGACGATGCGCCCGCTTGCCCGCCGGGTGTTTGCCGTTCAATGATGAGCGTTTTCAGCCCCTCCGAAGCCCCGTACACGGCGGCCGCTAGCCCCGCTGGGCCCGCCCCGATGACGACTACATCGTACAGCTCCTGTTGGGCCGCGACCAGCAGCCCTAGGTGCCGGGCTAGGTCAAGCTTGTCGGGCCGCGCTACTACCCGCCCATCGGGGCAGATAACGACGGGCAAATCGTCGGCCGTGAACTCGGTAGTGGCCAGCAGGGTAGCGGCTTCCGCATCCTTTTCAATATCCAGCCACTGGTAGCCCACCAAGTAGCCGCTCAGAAAATCCTTGAGCTCGTGCGACAGGGGCGACCACTGAAACCCGATGAGCCGTAGGCCCGCAAACCGCGGCCGGTAGTTGGCTTGCCAGCTCGCCAGCAAGTCGTGCAGCACGGGGTAGAGCAGCTGCTCGGGCGGGTCCCAGGGCTTGAGTAGGTAGTAGTCGAGCTGGGCCGAATTGATGGCCCGGATGGCCGCTGCCGTATCGGCGTAGGCGGTCAGTAGCACGCGCTTGGTATCGGGGAAAAGCGCCAGGGCATGCGCGAGGACTTCTACGCCTTCCACCTCGGGCATGCGCTGGTCGGCCAGCACCAGGGCGAGCGGCTCAGAGCGAGTGCGCAGTTCATCGAGGGTCGTCAGGGCCTCAGGACCCGACGCCACGGGCAGAATGCGGTAGTCGCCCCGAAACTCTTGGCGCAGGTCGCGGGTGATGGCCGCGAGCACCTGGGGGTCGTCGTCAACTACGAGGATGGCGGGCTTTTTCATAATTCAGAAAGGAGCAGATTACGTGATGGGCAGCCAAGCCGTAAACTCAGTGCGCCCAGGTACCGAAGTAACTTCCAGCCTACCCCCGTGCTCTTGCACAATGCGCCGGGCAATGTCGAGCCCTAGGCCAGTGCCCTCGCCCAGGGGCTTGGTGGTGTAAAAGGGCTCGAACATGTGCGCCAGCACCTCGGGCGTGATGCCGCTGCCATTGTCTACCACACTCACGCCTAGTCGGTTGGCTTGCGGGCGCACGCGCACGGTCAGTTCGCCGCCGTTGGGGGGCAGGGCGTCTAAGGCGTTGTCAATCAGATTGGTCCACACTTGGTTAAGGCTGCTTACTTGGCCGGTAATCAGGGGCAAGTCGGGGGCATAGTCGCGAACGAGGTGCACGTTTTTCTCGCGCAGGGCGTAGGCAAACAAGTGCAGCGTGCTGATGCGCCGGCTGGCCTCGCCGATGTCGCGGGCCAAGCGCGCTGCCGCTAGGTGGCCGCTGAGCCAGGCAAAGGCCGGTAGCCGCGCCAAGTCGGGTAGCTGGGCTGCGACCGGGGTAAGGGCAGCGGCATCGAGGCCGGCATCGAGCAGGCCCGCCGCCAGGGCGTAGCCATCGGGGCAGCCCTGAGTTTCGAGCCAGTCGGCTAGCTCCTCTTCGCGGTCGGCGGCTTGCAGGGCGGTGAGGGGCGGTGGCAACTCGGTGGGCAGCACGGCCAGGGCCATCACGCGGGCTACCAGCTCGGTGGGCGGGCACGTGGCCAGCAGCTTGAGCAGCAGCGTCGGAATAACATCCAGTGCCTTAGTAAGGGAGGCCGACGCCCGGCTGATGGCCGCGGCCGGGTTGTTGAGTTCGTGCGAGAGGCCGGCCGATAGCTTACCTAAGGCCCGCAGCTTATCGTCGCGCTCTTGGGTGCGGACTTCGTCGCGGGCGCGGTCGTTCATGATGCCCACCAGACGCTGCACCAACTCGGGACTCACCTGCTCTAGGGTCGGAAACTGCGCGCTGGCCAGCTCATACAGCACCGTATCGCCCACGGCTACGCCCTGCGCCGGATACACCTGGAGCCGCGAATAGGGGAGCAAACCGCCTACATCGCCAGTTTCGAGGCGGAAGCTGCGCCCACCCGGCACGCCGGGCAGCAGCGTGTGCGTGCCGCCGCGCACCACAGCCAGCAGCCGGTCGGCCGGGGCGCCCGCTAGTACTATGGGCTCTCCGTCGGCATAGTGGCGCAGCTCCCCGGCTTTCAGCAGCCAGGCTAGTACGCTGGGCGGCAAGCCCTGAAAGGCCGTAACACCATGTAAAGCCGTCGGGTCGATGGGCAGGGATTCGGCCATGAGGATAGAGATGAAAGCAGTTGAGTAGCAGGACGTAGCCAAGTACTTGTGGCACCCCTAGCACCCTAGGCCGGCGCCCGGCGATTAGTACTCCGCAAATTCTTGGTCGGGGTAGCAATACACCCAACGCTCGCCGCGCTCGGCCGACGATACCACCGGGTGCTGCGTGGCGTGGAAGTGTTTGGTCGCGTGTGTGTTCTTAGACTGGTCGCAGCAGCCGACGTGGCCGCACTCCTGACACGTGCGCAGGTGCACCCAGGTGTCGCCTAGGGCCACGCACTCGGGGCAGACGTGCTGCGGGGCCGTTTTCAGATGCGCCGGGTCGAGCGCCGAGAGGTGGGAGCAGAGAGAAGCCATAAGGAAAGCAAAAAAACAGGTAAGTGAAAGGTGGTAAGCTGCTTAAGTGCGCTCGACCAAATAAGCAGCTACTTCGGCTAGGCGGTTCGAGGACCCCCACTCATTGTTGTACCACTAGGCCACCGATAGCAACTGGCCCTGCTTGGCCGTGAGCGGCAAGTCGATAATGCATGCTCAGAAAGACCTTAGTGAGAGAGTAGCAAAATCAGGCAACAACTTGGTTCAATGTCAACTAGCCGCAAAGGTGCTCGCCGGCCAAGGCTGGTTTTGTTGACATTTATCAAGAAAGTGGTTAGCAGAACCCGCGCGCCTAGTTTAGCTAGCGAGTCAGGTTGCGCATCGGGGTAGAGGTAGGCAGGGACCACACGCGAGTCGTTTGTAAAAGCTGGTACCCCAAAGCGCGAGGAAGTGGACGCCAGGATTAAGCGCTACAGCGAAGCGCTGAGTAGCCTCTCACAGGCACGTTTCGGATAGCCGTGGCCGTGCTGTTGTACAGGAAAATCTGTGTACCACCGAGCTCATTAGCAGTCCAGTATCATGACTACTGCGCTGAGGATAAGCTAGTAACTACCAATGGTCCAGCAAGGCGCAATTAATTGCGCCTTGCTGGACCATTGCCCTTGTTGAGATAAATGGTATTGCCTACAGCTGGCGGCGAATACGGCTGAGCGTCTCGGCCGTGAGCCCCAAGTAGGAGGCAACCATATGCTGCGGAATGCGCTGGGCCAGGCCCGGGTACTTTTGCAGAAACTCGCGGTACTTCTCCTCGGCCGAATAGCTGATAGCCGAGTGCACCCGACTTTGCGCGGCCATAAAGCTGCGCTGCACCAAGGCGTTAATCACCTTATCGAAGGCTGGCACTTCGCGGCGTAGTCTCTCAAAGTCGTCGTTTTTAAGCACTATTACCGTGGAATCCTCGATGGCCTCGATGTTGTAGCGCGAGGGCCGGCCGGAAAGCAGGCTTTCCTGGTCGGTGGCCCACCAATTTTCCACGGCAAACCCAATGATGTGTTCCAAGCCTTTGGCATCGACGGAGTAGGTGCGCAAGCAGCCGCTAGCCACGAAAGCATTGGACTGCCACACGTCGCCGGCCTGGAGCAGATACTGCCGCTTGCGCAGCGGGCGCACGACACTCGCCGCTTTTATCTGCTCGATTTCGGCTGGGGTAAAGAACGTTTTACCCTGTAAATACTGCTCAAACACCGCAAACATGGACGTGGGCTAGGATGGTACCAAGCGCAAAAGAAATGACTTTCTCGCTTGGTACCATCCTAGCCCACGCGCCTAGTTGTCGAACTGTGGTCTACCTAGATAGCTCTCAGACCTATTCCTAATTAGGAATGCTGTGGGTACTTAAGGTAGCAAGAGCACCGAGCCGGTAGTGCGCCGGGCTTCCAAATCTGCGTGGGCCTGGGCGGATTCGGCTAGAGGGTAGGTCTGGGTCGTTAGCTCCCCAAACTAGCCTTGTTGGAGGGCGACATACACCTCGGTGGCGGCTTGTGCTAGCGTAGCTTGGGTGGGCAGGTAAGTGCCCAGAACCGGCGATACTACAGTCAGCTGCCGCTGGGCGAGCACGGTTGGCGCCACCGGTTGGGGCCGCCCCGACGAGCCGTAGAGCACGAGCGTACCGCCGGGTTTTACCACGGGTACGGAGGCGGCAAACGTCGCTTGCCCTACGCCATCGTACACAACATCAACGCCTTGCCCAGCGGTAATTTCCAGCACATGCGCCGCAAAGTCTTCTTGGTCGGTAGCAATGGCGTAGTCGAGATAGGGCTGTACGACGGCCAGCTTCGCGGCCGTGCCGACCGTGCCGATAACGGTGGCC
The DNA here is from genome assembly GCF_035609205.1 of Hymenobacter sp. GOD-10R. Classification (NCBI taxonomy): domain Bacteria; kingdom Pseudomonadati; phylum Bacteroidota; class Cytophagia; order Cytophagales; family Hymenobacteraceae; genus Hymenobacter; species Hymenobacter sp. GOD-10R. The sequence goes on along the minus strand of NZ_CP141184.1, from coordinate 3,403,758 downwards.
CCTAGCGCCCGGGCCCAGCGTGCCGTGAGCGAGCCCACGCCGCCGGCAGCGGCGTGCACCAGTACTACGCTGCCCGCCTGGACCGGATAAATGCGCCGGAGCAAGGCCCACGCCATCAGCCCCTTGGTGGTTACGGCCGCCGCCTGGGCTAAGGTGATGCCATCGGGTAGGTGCACTAGGCCGTTGGTGGGCATTAGGCGAACTTCCGCGTACGCTCCCACCACAAAGTGATACGCTACCCGGTCGCCGACCCTAAAACCAGTTACGCCCGGGCCGACGGCCTCGATGGTACCGGCTGCCTCGACGCCGGGCACGAACGGAAACGAAGTAACCGCGAAGCTGCCGTTGCGGAAGTAGGTATCAACGAAGTTGACGCCAATGGCTGCTTGGCGCACGCGCACTTGCCCCAGCCCGGGTGCCCCGATGTTTTCCTGGCCATACACCAAGACGGAAGGTGGTCCGGGCGCTTGCATAGACACGACGCCGGTGGGCGCCGCTGCTGAAAGTGGCTCCATAGAGATACTAGCGAAAGAAGGTGAATACGTGACGGGTGCGCCAGCTAGGCGCTTTGCCCGCCATCCACATTGATGGTGGCGCCGGTGATGTAGGAAGCTTCGGCGCTAGCCAGGAAGGCCACCGTGGCGGCAATTTCCTCGACCCGCCCGTAGCGCCCGAGCGCCGTGCCGGCGGCTTGCGCAGGGGCGAAGTCGCTCGTGGCGGGGTTCATTTCCGTATCGATGTTGCCAGGCTGTATCACGTTCACGGTGATGCCTTTGGGACCTAGGTCGCGGGCCCAGCCACGGGTGTAGGCTGCCACGGCTGCTTTGGTAGCCACGTAGTCGGCAATGCCGGGATAGGGAGCCCGACTACCGCCGGTAGACCCGATAGAGATAATGCGCCCACCCTCCCCAATGAAGGGTACGGCGGCCCGCACGGTGGCTGCTACCCCCGTCACGTTCACGGCCAGTTGCCGGTCGAAGGCGGCTAAGTCGGCGGCGGCATCATCAACGGTACCCGTGATGAACAAGCCCGCATTATTCACCAGCACATCAATGCGTCCGAACAGTACGACCGTTTCGTCAATAGCGGCCCGAATGGCGGCTGTATCGCCACTGTCGGCCCGAATAGCTAGCGCCCGGCGGCCCGTGCTGGCTAGCTCGGCCACGATGGCTTCGGCTTGGGAGGCAGAGTGGGTGTAGGTGAAGGCCACATCGGCGCCTTCTGCGGCCAAGCGGCGCACAATACCGGCCCCAATGCCGCGGCTGCCACCCGTTACAAATGCGATTTTATCGGTCAAGCGATTCATAAAAAGGAGAGGTTATTCAATGAGTGTTTCGGCTGACTTGCTGCGGGTTGCAAGTAGTGTCGGCCCAGCTTATCCGGGCTCTCTCGACATGACAAAGGTTCCCTAATCCTTGCGCCTCCTTCCTTGACAATTATCAAGAAAACACGTTGGCAATTGTCAAGAGCGAAATCTGGCCCTAGGTCAATTAATAGCCCCTGCCTTCTACCTTAACTGGGGTAAAAGCAGAGGCTGAGAGAATTGAACGCCGAACGGTAGCTTAGCCGAGGTACTTCTTCAGCTCCGCCGCTGCGTGCACAAATAGCGACTTAACCGCCGGCACCTCGGCCAGCGCATTGAGGAGGCCGAAATCGTGAATCATGCCGTTGTAGCGGATGGTGGTGGTGGGCACGCCGGCCTCGCTGAGCTTGTGGCCGTAGGCTTCGCCCTCGTCGCGCAGGATGTCATTTTCGGCCACTTGAATGAGGGCGGGGGGTAGGCCGGCTAGCTGCTCGGAGGTGGCGTTGAGGGGCGACGCGTGTATCTGGGCTCGCTCGGCGGGGTCGGTGGTATAGGTGCTCCACATCCACTTCATTAGCGGGGCAGTCAGAAACCGGTCTTGGGCGTACAGCTCGAACGACTCGGTGTCGAAGGCGGCGGAGGTTACGGGCCACATCAGGACTTGTAGCTTGATGTGCGGACCGCCTTTCTCCTTGGCCATGAGGCAGGTAACAGCCGACATATTGCCGCCTACGCTGTTGCCGACTACGGCCAAGCGCTGGCCATCCACGTTGATTTCCGCACCGTTCGCGGCGACCCACTTGGTGGCGGCGTAGATTTCGTTGATGGCTTGCGGATACTGCGCATCCGGGCTAGGCGTGTAGTCGACGAACACAGCCACGAAGCCCGATTCTATTACCAGGTCGCGCACCATGCGCTGGTGGGTAGGGAAGTCGCCCAGCACCCAGCCGCCGCCGTGGATGAAGATGAACACGGGCAGCACCGTATTAGCGGTGCCGGTGGGGCGCACGATGTGCAGGGGTATCGTGTAGCCGTCTTGCTCAATGATGCGCTGCGTGGTTTCCACGCCCGAGAGGTCCACGTTGACCGAAGCCTGCGCGCCGACCAACACCTGGCGGGCGTCGGGCACGGGCAAGGTTTCAAGGCCGGGGCCGCCGGTATTCAGGGCTTTGAGAAACTCGATTACCTGCGGGTCGAGATGTTGGTCGGTGGCAAAAGGAGGAGCTTGCATAGGCTTGATAAGTGGGGAGTTACGCACATGGTGGTGCTGAGTGAAAGAGAAGTAGCTGGGCGGCTCGCCGCTACGCCGGGAACTGGGCTAGGTTAGTGCCAGACAGTGGACCGGGAAACTGCTGGAAACGGCCACCGATGGCCAAGCTGCCTAGGTCGATGCCAGCAAAGCCCATGGCATCGAGCATCTGGAGCACTTCCGCCTTGGCCGAAGCATCGTCGCCGGAAATGAAGATGACTCGCTTGCCGCCGCCCTCGTTCGGGTCGAGGGCCAAAATGGCCGCGCCTGTTGCATTAAAGCCCTTGACCACGCGGGCGCCGGGCGCTTGCTCGGCCACGAGTTCGGTAGAGGTTTTTGGGCCTAGGTCCAGTGGTTTGAAATCGGGGAAGTGGATGGCATTAGTCGTATCCACGACCACCTGGCCCCGCCAGGCGGGCACGTTAGCCAGCACCTCGGCCACGGCATCCCACGGCACCGACAGCAGCACGAGGTCGGCCTGCACGGCTTCCTCGACGGTACCCGCCCGCACGCCCGGTCCTATGGTAGCCGCTAGCTCGGCTAGGGCAGCCGGCCCCGATTTGCTACTAATGGTAATCTCGAAACCGGCTTTGGCCGCGTGGCGAACGAACGCTTGGGCAATATTGCCCGCGCCGATGGTTCCTATTTTCATGTGTTTAGGTTGTGGTGAAATGTGAATAAAAAGTTGGGAGCGAGTGGCCTGCTAGTGCGCGCTGGCGGGCCGGTAGCCCGGAGCTACCAAGCGGTACCAGTCGGGGTGCTGGTGGATGTAGCGCGCCACAAACGGGCACAGCGGAATGATGGTCAGGTGGCGCTCGTCGGCCTGGTGCAGCACTTTTTCTACGAGGGCGCTGCCTACGCCTTGGCCTTGCAGGTCGGCGGGCACTTCGGTGTGTATCAGGCTGAGGTACTGGTGATGAAGCTGGTACTGCACCAGCGCAGTAGCATCCGCAACGGCCAGCTCAAACTGCTGGTCGTAGGTATTATCAGTGAGGGGCAGGGCTTGGTAGGTCGGGTTCATAGCAGAGTAATGCGGGTCGATAAATCTTGCGGCGACGTGACCGGCTCGTAGTGAATCTGCCCGTAGTCGCCAGCGAAAAAGTCTTCGTAAGCCGTGGCTATTTCGGCGTGGCTGTTCATCACGAAGGGCCCCTGGGCCACGAGCGGCTCGGTAATTGGCTCGCCGCCAAACACCAGCACGCTCAAAGGCTCAATGCTAGGGTTGGTGAAGGTGATGGGCTTCGTTTCGGCGCCAAACAGCACCAACTCGCTCTGGCCGTAGGGCTGGCCGTTGAGCCGCGCTGGCTCGGCTGGCACGAAGGCGGCATAGTCCAGGCCGAGCTTGGTGGCGAGGGTGAAGGTGGCCTTGGGGTTGAGCTGCAAGTGGTACAAGAACTGCGGACTGCTGGTGGGCACCGGCGAGGCAGCATCGCCCAGCGCCCCGAGCAACACCCGCAGGCTGCCAGCCGCCTCGGGCAGCAGTACTTCGGGCACCGCCGTCGAGTGCAGGGCTAGGTAGTCGGGGGCTTCCGCTTTGTGGCGGGCGGGCAAGTTTATCCAAAACTGAAGCGCGTGCAGCACGCCGCCTTTGGCCTGAAAATCCAGGCTCAAGTTTTCGTCGTGCAGCACACCCCGGCCGGCCTTCATCCACTGCGCGCCGCCGGCGGATACCACGCCGTGGTGGCCGGCGCTGTCGTAGTGCTCCAGGGCGCCGCTCAGCACGTAGGTGAAGGTGGCGATGCCGCGGTGGGGGTGGGCCGTTTCGCCGGTGGGCGCCTTCGGCACCTGGGGCTCAAACCGGGTGGGATACACATGGTCGAGGAAAACGAACGGGCCCACGGCAGCAACCATGCGGCTGGGCAGCAGCCGGTTGACGAGTAGTTTGCCCACTCGGGCATTGGTGCCCCCAACCTGCGCAATGATGGATTTGGTCATGGCGTGCGTGCTTGTTAGCAGCGCCTTCGTTAGATGCTGCTGCTGCAAAGGTGACCAGCTTGACCAAGGGGTTTCCTTGACTTTTATCAAGAAAGCACTGCGGCGGGTTGAGTTTTGGCTGCCAGCAGCTTGGTGCGAATGCGGCTCAGCGTTTCGGGCAAAATGCCCAGGTAGGAGGCAATCAAATGCTGCGGAAAGCGGTGTTCGTAGCTGGGGTGCTGGGCCAAAAAGGCCACGTAGCGTTCCTCGGCCGTGCTAGATATGGCGGCTTCCAAGCGTTTCTGGGTGGCAATGTCGTGGCGCCGGTCTAGCCCCCGCATCAGCTCGGCCATGGCCGGCACGGTGCGGCGTAGCTCCTGCATTTGCGCGTGCGTTATCAGCAGCAGGCTAGCATCTTCCAGCGCCTCCACGTAATAGCGCGAGGGCGTGAGCAACACGCAGCTTTCCCGGTCGCCGATCCACCAGTTTTCGACCCCTAGGCTGAGCACGTGTTCCCCGCCTTTTTCGTCCATGCTGTACATTCGCAGTGCGCCCGCCAGCACAAAGGCAAAGTGCTTGCACACCTCGCCGGCCCGCAGCAGAAATGCCTTCTTTTTCAGCTTCTTCGGCGTAAACGCGGCGCAGATACGAGCAAAGTCCGCGTTGGAAACGGGCGTTGAAATACCAGCATCGATGTACGTGCGAAAAGCCTGCATAGGGAGCGAGTAGTAAGCGAGAGGAACCTAGGGTGTTCGGTAATCCAAAACCACATTTAGGAGTCGGCCGTAGCCGCGACGTGCGGCAGCTTGGTGCGGATGCGGCTTAGGGTTTCGGGCGAAATACCCAGATAGGACGCAATCATGAGCTGCGAAAACCGCTGCACATAAGTGGGATGCTGGGCAATGAAGGCGGCGTAGCGCTCCTCGGCCGAGCAGGAAATGGCATCGTGCAGGCGCCGTTGGGTGGCAATGGCGTTGCGCTCGTCCTGGATGCGTACCAACTCGGCCACCAGTGGCACCCGGCGCACTAATTCCTGCGCTTGGGGGCAGTTGATAAGTAGTAGCTGTGAATCTTCCACGGCATCAATATAGTAGCGAGAAGGCGTGAGCTGCGACCAGCTTTCCCGGTCGCCTATCCACATGTCTTCTACCCCCAACACGTGGATTTGCTTGTTGCCTCGGGCATCCACGGTGTAGAGGCGCAGCGCGCCCTGCACCACAAAGGCCTGATACCGGCATACTTCTCCCGCCTGCAACAGGTATTGTTTCTTCTGAAGCCGATAAGGCAGCAATTCCGCTATAATCAGTGCAAAATCAGCGTCGGAAATAGTCGAGCGGGTTTGCTGGTCGATGTAGTTGCGAAGAGCCTGCATAGTAGGGGCGAAGGAGCGGAAAAGGTCAGAACTGCTCAGCTAGTTGCCAAATAGGTGCCAACGCCCTAACGTAGCCAAGGATATGTGTGTTAAGTATCTTGAAGATAGATTGTTAAGTGTAGAAAAGTATAGAGTTTTATGAGTTAAGAAAATCTCCAATGTCTTGGATTATCCAATATATTGGAGATTTTTTTGGATAAACTTCCCACAAGCGGCAGCTTTGCGGCGCCCCTTTCACCGTTGGGGCTTCTTACACTTAGAAGCGTAGATCCAACGTGTTTTCAGATCCAATAGGCGCCTAGCTAGCCAATTGCCACACCTCATCCAAAGCCTATGCTCGCCCTCGCCGAACCCGCCGCTCTCGTTCTCATCGTAGAAGACGAGTTCTTGATTGCCAACGACCTAGGTGACATTCTGGAAGGCGCGGGCTACCAGGTGCTAGGGCTAGCCGAGTCGGGCGCGGAGGCGCGGGCCCTGGTGGCGGAAAGCCGTCCCTCAGTGGTGCTGCTGGACATCTTTTTGAAAGGCGCGGAAACGGGTATCGAGCTGGCGCACTGGCTCAATCAGCAGCACATTCCCTTCGTGTTCTTGTCGGCCAACCTCACCGACGACGTGTTGGCCGCGGCGAAGGTGACGGAACCGTTTGGCTTTCTCAATAAGCCCTTCCGCGAGCGGGACGTGCTGGCCGCCCTCGAAATAGCCCGCTACCGCCACGCCCATAGCCAGGAAGCTAGGCTGCGCCAGCAGCAACAAACCCAAATAGCCGTCAACAAGGCCATTGTCACGCTGCACGACCGGGAGCAGCTGTGCCAGGCCATTGCCACGCAGGTCAACCAGTTTGTGCGCATTGACGTGCTCAATCTGTGCCTTAGTCAGCCCGAGGAGCAGATTTTCTATTGGTTGCTGCTGCGCCGCACGCCTCAGGGCACGTTTGAGCGGGTGCGCCTGCCGGAGCTATTTGGTCCCGGCACGCCCTCAGAACGGCTAAGTCTGCAAGCGCACCCTATGGCCGCCGATCCAGGCAACCGGCAGGGTATTTTCAGTGGGGTGGCATTCGAGACCCTAAGCCAGGAATTTAGTATGGCCCAGGCGATTAGTGAGGCCTTCGGGATTCAATCCATGGCGTTTTTTCCGGTGGTGTTGCAGCAGCGTACGTTCACCAGTCTGCAGCTAGGTACCACAGCGGCCGCGGGGTTTACGCCCGATGACTACGCCGCAGTTAGCCTCATCATCCCGCAGATTGCCCTCGCCCTAGACAACCTACTAGCTTACGAGGAGCTGGAAAGCCGGCGGCAGATCAAGGCCACCGAGCTAGCCATTGCCAGTGCGTTCCGCAACGGCCGAAATAGCGCCGAAATAGCGCCGCAGGTTGCGGCCGCCATTAGCGAGCTGCTGCCTCTCGACCTGCTCAGTTTCTATAGGGTAGGGCGCGTCTTGCGCCAACCCAGCGCCATGGACGCCACCGTCGGCAACCAGGGCGGCCACTTCCAGCTATTGCCCCTGGAAGCCATGCCCATGCCCGACAGCGTTGAGGAGGCCGGGCACATCCTAGAAGGGATGGACGCTTGGCTGCGACAGCCCTTGCTCCACGTAGGGGAGAAGGCCGCGCAAGCGAGGGAGCTCAACCCAGTGACCCGCTATTACAGCAACTTGCTCCAGCTTAAGTCCTCTATGTCCGTGCCCATTATGCTGAAGGGCCAGCCCGTGGTGGTGCTCATCGTAGCTAGCAAGGCAGCGTACGCGTACACGGCGAAGGACTTACAACTACTACAAGAACTGACCGAACGGCTCGCCGTGGCCCTGGATAACCTACTAGCCTACGAGCGCATCCGCCAGCTAAGTGAGCAGCTAGAGCAGGAGAAAACCTACCTCAGCGAAGAGCTGAAAACCAGCCACAACTTCGAGGAAATCATTGGCACGAGCCCGGCGCTACTAGAAGTGCTGCGGGGGGTAGGCCAGGTAGCGCCCACCGATGCCACCGTGCTGCTGCTAGGCGAAACCGGCACCGGCAAGGAGTTGATTGCCCGCGCCGTGCACAACCGCTCGCCGCGCAGCACCCGCACCATGGTGAAGGTAAACTGCGCTGCCCTACCTGCACAACTTATCGAATCCGAGCTGTTTGGGCACGAGAAAGGCAGCTACACGGGCGCTACCGAGCGGCGGGTGGGCAAGTTCGAGCTAGCTCACGGCAGCACCCTTTTTCTGGATGAAATCGGCGAGCTGCCTTTAGAGTTGCAAGCCAAGCTGCTACGCGTGCTCCAGGAAAAAGAGATTGAACGCATTGGCGGCAAGGATCCGCTTCGAGTGGATGTGCGCATCATTGCCGCGACTAACCGCGAGCTAGCCGAAGAAGTAGCCGCCGGCCGCTTCCGCGCCGACCTCTACTACCGGCTCAACGTGTTTCCGCTGGAGCTACCGCCGCTCCGCACCCGCCCCGAGGACCTGCTGCCGCTCGCCACGTACTTCCTGCGTAAGCTTAGCCAGAAGCTTGGCAAGCCCTTCACCAGCATTGCCAATGCTTCCTTGCAGCAAATTCAGCACTACGCTTGGCCAGGCAATATTCGGGAGCTGGAAAACGTGTTGGAGCGCGCCGCCATCCTGTCTACCCCGCCAACCTTGCAGCTCGCCGCGCCGCTATTGCCCAGCGCACCCCCTCGCAACGAGGTGAAGCCCATGCAGGATACCATGCGCGAGACTATTCTGGCCGCCCTCACCCAAACTAACTACCGCATTCGGGGGCCGCGCGGAGCCGCCGTGCTGCTGGGCGTAAAAGCCACTACGCTGGAAGCCCGCATGAAAAAGTTAGGTATTGCCTCGCGCAAAGAAAGCCGCGCGGAGTAGCCGGGACCTAGGCTACTTCCTCGGCATAAACGGACTTTTTGCTTGTGTCAAACTGCAAGCTGATACGCACGCCGTCGGCCGTGCTCACGGCCAGCTGCCCATCCAACTGGCGGCTCAAGCCCTTGATGATGACCATGCCTAGGCTGCGGCTACGCGTCAAGTCGAAGCCTAGCGGCAGGCCTACTCCGTCGTCGCTGATGGTGAGTTCATACTGCTGTGGCGCTAGGCTGACCAAGCTAATTGTGAGGGTGCCGCGTCGGGGCGGAGGAAAGGCGTGCTTGAGGGCATTGGTCACCGCTTCGTTGATGATAAGCCCGAGGGGCGTGGCCAACGTCGTTTCCAGCTCAATGGGAGCTAGGTCCAACTTCATGTGCACCGAGTGCTGGCGGTCGAAGGACTCGACCAGGTACGTGACGATTTCGCGGGCGTAATCAGCCAGATTCACGCGACCTAGGTTGTCGGCTTGGTATAGCTTCTGGTGCAGCAGGGCCATGACCTGCACCCGGTTCTGGCTTTCGCGGATGGCGGCCACGGCCTGCGGGTCCTGTAGGTGGCGCGACTGGGTTGAGAGCAGGCTGCTGACCACCTGCAGGTTGTTCTTCACTCGGTGGTGAATCTCCTTGAGCATCCAATCCTTTTCCACTAACAGCTCTTGTCGCTCCTCTAGTAGCTGGTCCTTCTCGCTGACAACCTGCTCTAGAGCGTGGTTTTTCCGGTTGATTTCTGCCTGCTGGGCTTCCAGCGCATGTTGCTTCTGTTCTAGCAAACGAGAGTTGCGCTGCTTGAGGCGGTAGCGGTTGTAGCCCAGGCCCAGCACCAAAACCAACAGGACCGCGCCCCCTAGCACGGCGTTTCGCTGAAACTCGCGCTGTCGAATGGTCATTTGTTGCACCAAGTTCCGTTTGGTCAGTAAGGCAATGCTTTGTTCGCGCTTTTCGGTGTCGTACTGAATCTGCAAGGCGGCCAGCTGCTTGCTGTTTTTCTCGCTGAAGATGCTGTCGTTGACGGCTTTGTAGCGCTTGTAGTAGGCAATGGCGGAGGGTAGCTTACCCTGGGCCGAATCAACTTTGTACAGGAGCAGGCAGGTGTGGGCCAGACTGCCGCGGGTAAGCACCACCTGGCCCGCGGCCAATGATTTAAGGAGGTAGGTCCGTGCTTTAGCGTATTGCTTAGTTGCCAGGCAGCAAGCACCAATAGTCAGATAAGCGCCATGCAGCAGGCGGGTATTATCAACGATATTCTTGCTCCTTAGGAAGGATTCTACTTGCTGGCAATAGGCAGTAGCTAGGTCATATTGCTTAGTGCGCAGGTAGCAGCTAACAAGTCCTTGGGCTACCGCTAAGCGGGAGTAATCATCCTGAGGTGGGTAGGCCTTGCTATTTTCTAAAATGAGCGCTAGCGCCTCCTGCGGCCGGTTTTCTGCGAGTAAGACGCGGGCAATGGTAGTGGTCAACCCCAGTGCCGTTTGGGTATAATGGTTGGCTTTGGCACTGCGCATGGCTAGCCGGTAGTACTGAATTATCTTTTCTCGCTGGTCGAACTGCTGGTACACGGCGCCTACCCGCATGTAGTAGGTGCACAGCATCAGGGTATCCTGGCTGCGCTTGGCACTCGCCACGGCCGCCAGCGCGTACTGGAGGGCGTCCTTGTAATTGCCTAGCGCATCGTTGGTGGCGGCGAGCAGGTCGAGGGTAGAATGCTGCTTGCGGTAGCCGGCCGCTTTATACAAGGCAAGGCTGCGCAGCAGTTCTTCCTTCGCCCGCGCTGGCTTGCCCTGCATTAAGTATGCATCCGCTAGTTCGCGGAGTACCCTAGCTTGCTGCACCGGGTCGTGCACTTCTCCAAACAGCCGAATGGACTGCTCGAAATACCGAATCCGCTGCGGGTGGAGCGCCATCGATTTTTCGTAGGTTTCGCTCAGCAGATACCAGCCGATGGCTTCCCGGCGTCGGTCGTGCCGCTGCTGGCTGCGCGCCAGGGCCTGCAACACAGCCTCCCGGCCGCCCGGGTCTTTGCGCAATAAGTATCCTAACGCGTAGTCGGCATCTATTTGGCCAGCAACATAATGCAAGGACTTACTTAGGGCCTGCGCCTGGCGAATGCACACCGCTATGGTGTCCGGCTTCTGCATGTAGTAGTAGCGAGACGACAGGTCGTTACTCCATTGCACCAGCAGCTTCACCTGGTTAGTATCAGGCGCATTGCGCCGTAGCCGGCTGCGCAGATTGTCAGCCTCGGTCTTGCTCAAGATGGGGTAATAGGGCTCCGCCTGGCTAGTGAGGGCAAGCAACGACAAGAGCGCCAATAGGTATTTCACGGAGTAATAAGTAGGGCGAACTGATAGCGAAAAATTAGTGCCTTGCTGATGATACAAAGGTAGAAGAGCCCCTAGGGGCACATTCTTGACATTTGTGGAAAAACGCCTTGACATAAGTCAAGCCTTTTGGCGGAGCGCCGCTGGCGGCCCGCGCTACCTATTTAATATTCAGCCCTCTAATGCGGCTGAGGGTTTCGGCCGAGAGCCCTAGGTAGGAGGCAATCATACGCAGCGGCACGCGCAGGGCGAGTTGGGGATAGGTTTGCACAAACTCCCGGTACTTGGTTTCCGCATCGGCGCTGATGGCCGTCTGCACCCGGCGTTGGCTGGCTAGGTAGGTGCGGCCCAATAGCCCGTCGATGAACGCGTGGAAGGCGGGTACCTCGCGGGCAAATTGGTCGAAGTCAGCCTTGGGAAACAGCATCACGTCCGAAGCTTCCAAGGCGTCAATATATTGGCGTGAGGGTTGGCCGGTTACGAGGCTTTCCCGGTCGCCGGCCCACCAGTTTTCGATGGAGAATTTGAGCATGTGCTCTACCCCTTTACCATCGATGGTATACTGCCGCAGGCAGCCTCGGCACACAAAGGCGTAAGATTGCCACACCTGCCCTTCGTGCAACAAAAACTGCCGTTTGCGCAGGTGCTTGGCGCTGCTCAGCGCCAAGCACCTGCGCAAACGCGTCCACTCATCGGCGGTCAGCTGCACGTGGGGGCGCAGGTACTGTTCAAATACGTCAACCATGTAGAAACCTCATACAACCCGCAAAATACGCAGCCTAATAGCGCCGACCTAGCAACTAGCCGCGGCGACCCCAGCGGTTTCGACCGATGCCGTTTTGGCGCTAATCCGTCATGCTGAGCTTGCCGAACAGCTTTAAATAGCGCCAGCCAGCATAAGCTTTAGCCTAGCTATTCTCCAGTACCTCTTTCAGCTTGCCCATTTCCTGCTCAATCAGCTCGACGGCCTTATAGAATGGCTCGTCGGGCATCACCTCCGGCTTGGTGAAGGTCATCATAAAGTGCGCTCCTTCGCTGCCAGCTACTACTCGGCACGGCACTAGCCAGTTGCCCTCCACAGGGTCATTAAACTCTTGGTCTAGGATGCCCAAAGCCTTGTTCGACAACATTTTTACGTGCTGGGTACCCCTAGGCCCTTCCATGAGCCAGTACCCGTTTTCGCCTGGCGTGGCGCTGAATACATTGTGAATAGCCCATTGCGGCCAATTAGCCAAGTCGTTAAGGAAGTCCCACACCCGCTCGGGGCTGGCTTTGATGTTAATAGTTTTGGTGACAGTGCTAGCCATAGATGCGGAGTGAATGCTGCCCTGTGTTCAGAAGCGGGCAATGTGAAGAAGAAAAGCTGATATTTCACTGTAAATCAAATATCTACTAGGTCATAAGTGGCGACAGTCGGTGGCGTTTCCAGCCAGCTTAGCAGTGCTACTATATCCAGAACTGAATAGCTCTTAAGCCTCCTGTCGAAGCAGCGGAGCCACCCGCGTGCCCAGCAACTCTATGGCCCGCAGGAGTTTGACGTGGGGTAGGGTAGCCACATCCAGCTGGAAGGTCACCCGCGAAATGCCGCCTAGGGCCTCGCCGTGGCGCAGAATCTTGGCCGCCACTTCCTCCGGATTGCCCACCAGCAGCGCCCCTAGGGGGCCGACCTGGGCATTGAACTGGGCACGGGTCACGGGCGAGCCGCCGCGTTCCTTGGCCCGGTTGGTGAAGGTGCGGGCGTAGCCCGGGTAAAAGTCCTCCACGGCTTCGGTCGTGGTATCGGCCACGTAGCCCAGCGAGTGTAAGCCTACTTGTAGCCGCTCAGGCGTGTACCCGGCCCGCTGGCCGGCCTCCCGGTAAAGGTCTACCAGCGGCCGGAAGCGGTGGGTATCGCCGCCAATAATGGCCACCATGAGAGGCAGGCCTAGCGTACCAGCCCGAACAAAGGACTGCGGCGTGCCGCCTACCCCTAGCCAAATGGGCAGCACCGGCTGCATAGGCCGGGGGTAAATTCCCTGCCCGGTCAGGGCCGGTCGGAATTTGCCCTTCCAGCGCAGGTGCTCCTCGCTCCGGATAGCTAGCAGCAGGTCCAGCTTTTCCTTGAATAGTGCATCGTAGTCATCTAGGTCGAACCCAAACAATGGAAACGCCTCAATCGACGAGCCGCGTCCCACCACCATTTCGGCCCGGCCCTGCGAAATCAAGTCTAAGGTGGCAAATTCCTGAAACACGCGCACAGGGTCGGCTGCGCTGAGCACCGTAACGGCGCTGGTCAGTCGTATGCGTTGGGTACGAGCTGCCGCGGCCGCCAAAATCACAGCGGGGGCCGAATCTAGAAATTCGGCTTTGTGGTGCTCGCCAATGCCAAAGACATCCAGCCCCACTTGGTCGGCTAGGGCGATGCGGTCGAGTAGCTGACTCATAGCCTCGGCCCTGCTAGGCGTGCGGCCAGTACCATTATCCAAGAGCGCCGCTGCGAAGCTGTCAATTCCTATTTGCATAAAACCTTGCGTTAGCGTGAAGTTTTATCCCGTGGCTACGTCTGCATTGAGAGTAGCCCGAGTTGTGCCCCTGTGTCGAGGCAACCACGCAAAGGTGCACCTAGGCCACAAGCCGTTTTCTTGACATTAATCAATAAATGCGGCGATGACTTATCTGCGCTCCAACTGTCCACCTAAGCAGGGTGTGTACTTCTAGGAATATGTCTACCTCGTACTCGTACTAACCTGAGTTGTATCTTCGAAAGACTTGCACGAACACGGCTTTGTTAAGGCAACTGATCTAATGACGTATGCAGCTGTTACTCTACCCATGAATACTATGGAAGCAACGAGTCCTTTGCTAGTGATTGTCGGTAGCGTCAACACCGATCTGGTCGTGCACACGCCCCACTTCCCCGTGCCAGGCGAAACCTGCCTGGGCGGCGGCTTTCAGGTGTTCCCCGGCGGCAAAGGGGCTAATCAAGCCGTCGCTGCGGCTCGGTTAGGCGCCCGCGTCGCGCTCGTAGGCAAAGTAGGGCGCGACGAGTTTGGCCAACAGGCACTGGCGAATTTGCAGCAGGAAGGCCTAGCTACCACCCACGTGTCTCAGCATGCTGAGGCGGCTTCGGGCGTGGCCTTGATCACAATTAACGCTGAGGGCCAGAACACGATTGTGGTGGCGCCGGGTGCCAACCATGAGTTGCTGCCTGCCGACATCGACGAGGCCATGGCCCTGCTCGAGGAAGCGACGTTGCTTGTGGTACAACTGGAAATCCCGCTGCTCACCGTGGTCTACTTAGTAGAATGGGCCCGCCAGCGGAATAAAAGGGTGGTGCTGAACCCGGCGCCGGCTCAACCGCTGCCCGAAGCCATGTACCGCGACTTGTTTCTGCTGACGCCCAATGAAACCGAAGCAGAACTGCTCACGGGTATCCCCGTGCGGGACGCCGACTCGGCACAGGTAGCGGCGCAGGTCTTGCGTGAGCGGGGCGTGCAGAACGTCGTGGTGACGCTAGGCGCGCAAGGGGCGTTTGTCCATACAGCTACCTACACGGGGCTGGTACCGGCGCCGCGCGTGCAGGCGGTAGATACCACCGCCGCCGGCGACGTATTTACCGGCGCGTTGGCCGTCGCCCTGACGCACGGTTGGGACTGGGAGCAGGCAGCAGAGTTTGCCTGCCAGGCGGCCGCGGTTGCCGTGACCCGACTGGGTGCACAGGTTTCTGCCCCTTATAGGCACGAGGTCATGCCTGTACCGACAGGTAAATAGCTAAGCCTGTAGTACGTAAGCCAAGGTAAAAACGGAAGAAAAAGAAGGCCTAGCTCTACCCCAAGTGCGCAGCAACAATACTGCGGCACCTGGGGTAGAGCTAGGCCAACAAGCGGCTTCGCCGCTACTTTCGACTGCGGCTATTTCAGCCGAATGCCTTGCGCTTCCATCTGCTTCTCTTGCTCCGCGTGGTTGGCCAAGAATTGCGCGTGCTGCGCTTCAGTGCGTTCGGTACCGAGGCTATCCAGGTTCTGCCGCAGCTCAGTGGCGTGCATATCGGTGCAGTACGCTGGCGTGCCGGGCTGCTGCCGCCAAGATTCGTGTAGGCTGCCGCCATCTAGGGCATCGAAGCCTAGCTCCTCGACCAGAGCCATCACTTTCTGCTTGGCATCGGCATCGTCGCCGGCCACGGGCAGGGCGATGCGACTGGGCGTGCCGGCGGGCTGTCCTGCTTTTTCGAGGTGGTCGGCCAGAATATTATTGAACACTTTCACTACCGGCCGGCCTAGGTGCTGCTGCACCCACTCGCTCTCGGTGAGAGTACCACTTTCCAGCTCGGGCAGGTGGCCATCGCGCAAGTGCGGGTAGTAATTGCTGGTGTCAATCACCGGCACCTCGGCTGACACGCCGTCGAATAAGTCTTGGGGCAGATCGGGGATGTTTATCAGTGGAATGGTGACCACGATGATGTCGCCGTAGTGAGCCGCCTCCTTAGCGGTGACCGGGGTAGCACCGGTTTTCTGGGCCACGTCGCCCAGCGTTTCGGGGCCGCGCGAGTTGGCAATTTGCACGGAATGGCCTAGGCTAACGAGCCGCACGGCTAAAGCGCTGCCAATGTGGCCGGCGCCGATAATTCCAATTTTCATAGGGGAGGAGGGTGATAGGTACGGGTTGAGCAACGGCTTCGCGCCGCGGCGTTATCTAAGACCATCTAGCCATCCGATTGTTTTCGCGCGTCGTCGCGCGGTGCTGGAGTGCTTGCTTACTCGAAAGCGGCTTCCTTGCAAGGGGAACTTGGCGACGCGCCAGTGTAAGTCTCCGTCAAGCTCCTGTTTTCTACCGTTGATTGCCTCATCCGGACGTGATTCGCTACTCTTGGTTTCAGGACCTTCCGTATTATACGAAGCTCCGGACTACGAGCTAGCCCCCCTTAAAACGGCGTCCCACGAAATGCCGAATAGCACTGGCTTACTAGTTCAGCTTGGAGACGCATCCACTTTTGCGCATAGTGCGTTCAAGGTGAACTATGTACTTCACAAACCCACTCCACCATGCGAAATAAACTGTTACTATTTATGGCTGCGCTCCTGCTCAACGGCGCGGCTTGCACGCCAGAGTTCGACGGGGAAAACCCGCTGAATTCGATTCTGGTCCAACAAGAAACCTACAAGTTGCCAGGTGACCAGCTGTTTCCCGAAGGCATTGCCTACAACTCCCGAAAAGGCGTTTTCTATGTGGGTAGCACCCTCAATGGCGACGTCATCCAAGTGGGCGTCGCGAGTGGGACCGCGAGCCTCTTTGCCGCGGGTGCAGCGCAGGGCCGTCTGGATTGCCGAGGCATGAAAACCGATGCCCAGAACCGCTTGTGGATTGCTGGCGGGCAAGAAAACAAGATTCACGTGCTGAGCCCGCAGGGGAGTTTGATCAAAACGTGGGATACCAAAGCACTATTTGGCTCTGGTTTTATCAACGACTGTGCAGTCGATGCTAACTACATCTATTTCACTGACTCGCGCGTGCAGAAGATCTACCGAGCGGCCGTAGGAACGGCCACACCCGGCGACGTCGAGGAGTGGCTCGCCTTCACCGACCAGCAGATTCCCTACGGCGCGGGCTTCAACGCCAACGGCATCGCCTTGACGGCCGATGGCCGTTACTTGATCCTAGTTATTTCCAATACGGGTAAGCTGTTTCGCATCGACCGTAGCAGCAAGGCCATCACGGAAATTCAGCTCGATCAACCCGTCACGGCTGGTGATGGTTTGTGGCTGAGTGGCACCACCCTCTACGTTTCGCGTAACGTGACGGGGCAGCTTTTTCCGGTGCAGCTAAACAACACGTATACCCAAGGCACCGTCGGGGCTGGCTTCGGCAACCAGCTGAAGTTCAACACCACAATTGCGCGGGCCGGCGACTACTTCCTCGTGGTTAATTCGCAACTGAACCTGCGGCCTACGGGTACCACGCCTCCGCCAGCACTGCCCACCTTGCCGTTCACCGTTTCGCGCGTAACGATTCCCTAGCAGGGTAAGGAGGGAGCAGGCTGCTTTTAGCGGGTTGCTTGTTGCGCTTCAAATTGGTCAGTAGAGCAGGCCTTCGTCGTAGAAAGCTTGCTCTACTGAGCCGGAAAGAGTTTCTAACACCGCCGTTTGCCCACGGGGGCTGCGCGAGCGGGAGGCTCGTGCCCAGGGCTACCAAGTACGGGTAGCGACCATGCCAGCGCAGATGCTGCAGGAGTCCACTTGATTGCTGAAGGCTGTGGTTGAAGAAGGCACCGGCCAGATACTAGGCTGCCCGCTGTTCTGTGCTGAAGCAGGAGAGGTTACTACTACTGTGCAGGTGACTATGAAGGCGGGCGTGCGCTACGAGGTTCTGCGCGACACTTTTACATTCATCCTTCAATGACCGAGGCGCTAAACGACTTGCTTGGCAAAGTGTAGCAACCAGTTTGGCTGGAAGCCTTGCTGCGGTTCTGCTCATAGTGCCACCTAGGTAGGTTGCGATTCCGAGGAAAGCATGAAGGTGGAGTCTACCTCGCGTGGGGCATATCCGTAGGGGTTTCCCCGCCATTTGCCTGCGCGCAGCACTACCCACAAGCCAAGGGCAATTAGGGGCAGGCTCAGCAATTGGCCCATGTTGAGCAGCAGGCTCTTCTCAAACGCTACTTGGTCTTCTTTGAGAAACTCCACGCCAACACGAAACGAGAATTCTAGGGTTACAAACAAACCAAACAGCAGGCCACGTGGCGTTTTCTCCTGGTATTTCTTCCACAACCCGAATAGCAGCAGGAACAGAAACACACAGAACAGCGACTCATAAATTTGTGTGGGGTGGCGAGGTACCGCCATCTGCCAGGAGGCGGTATGCCACTGACCCGGTGAAAGTAGTTCCAACTTTTGCCCGCCAAGTTCCAGGTGTCGTTGCACCAGTACAGCTCCGGGAGGGGCCGGGAACGTCGGTGTCTGTAGGTGTCCTGTGGCCCGGGGGAACACAAACGCCCACGGCACGTGCGTAGGCTGGCCAATAATCTCCGAGTTCATCAGGTTGCCCAATCGGATGCAGGCGCAGCCCACTGCGGCCACGATGGCCATGCGGTCCAGTAGCCAGAGATAGTCAAAGCGGTGGCGGCGACTGAATAGCCAGATGGCCAGCAAAATCCCAATAATGGCCCCGTGGCTAGCCAGCCCGGCCCACGGAAAGACAAAGAAGATTTCCATCGGATGCTGCGAGTAGTAATCCCAATCATAAAAGAGGCAATGCCCCAGGCGAGCACCCAACACGGTCCCGAACAGCATGTAGGGGATAAGCGCATCTACCCACTTAGCGGCTACCTTTTCCGTTCGGTAGATGTGCGCTATGATAAAGGAGCCAAACACAAAGCCTGACATGAAGAACAGCCCGTACCAGGTGAGCTGGAAAAATCCAAAATCATAGAGCACGGGGGTAGCCGTCCACATAACTGTAGCAAAGAAATTCATCGCAGGAAGAAGATTAGTATTACACCCTATAGGTGGCTTGCACCTAGTGCTTTATGCCTATTTTATTAACGAGTACTCTACTCATTGTTGGCCAGAGAAATGGAGAATTTGCGATTGGTTGCCGGACATCGCAAAGGGCAGTCCCCGCTCCATTAGCAGCCGCTGAAACCGAAGGACAGGAGCACGAGACACAACTGCAGCAGCACCCGCTTTGGACGTAGTGCCCAGCGCGTGCTAGGAGTGCTAGGGCTAGAGGACGGCAGCAGGGCGGCGAGTTGGGCCTCGCTCCAGAGGTCTTGTTGCTCCACGTGCTGCTTGTGGGCTTCCCATAAGGAGGTAAGTTCTTCTCGGTTCATAGCAATTGCAGCTTCAGGTACTTTTCCAGCTTCCCTTTGAGGCGATAAAGCCGGGTGCTGACATTCGTGGTGCTCAGGTCTAAAAGAGTTGCTATCTCTTGGTAAGAGTGGCCTTCCAAGTGTAGTAATATCAGGGCTTTGTCTACCGCCGAGAGTTGGTGAATCGCTTCTTCTAAGAAGTAAACCGCGTCCGCAGGAGCAGTCGTGTCTTCGGGGTTGGGAAGGTGCTGCAGCTGCTCGCTCCAGCGTACATATTCCGGCTGGGCTTTCTCGTGGCGGAGACGCGAAAAAATGGTGTTGAGCGCCACCCGGTACATCCAGGTGGATACTTGAGCGGCGGCTTTGAAAGAAGGGTACGACTTCCAGAGTTGCAGCACGATTTCCTGAAAAGCATCCTGCCGATCCTCCACCCGCGGGTAGTAGAAACGACACAGGCTATGTAGGCGCCGTTGTTGCGTCGATAAAAGGCGGAGAAATTCCTGCTGGAGCGCGGCGGACGACACGAGAAAAGAGAGGAAGGCGGACAGAAATATTAGTCGCTAGAAGCCAGTAAAAAGTCACACGCGACCAAAAAATATTTTTTGGGAGGAAAATACATCACGTTACCACAAAGCCGGCCCGCACTATCTCGACTTAGCAACGGGTTGTCACCTAGCTGTATCTGGCTGCCATGGGCGCTATAGATAGCCTGTTTGGCTTATCGTTTCTGGAGCTGCTCATTGCCATCATGGACAGCGCCGTTTACGATGAATTTTCTCAGCTTACTAGTCCAGCCACACCGTAAACGCTAGATTGGGTTCTAGTTATATTAACGAACAACGAGTACTATGGCATTAGCTCCCATTCTCTTAGTCGGTGGTTCTGGTATTGTCGGGCGGTGGGCGGCCCGTTTGCTGCACGCCGCGCACCCTAAGGTGCCCCTCCTGCTCGGGGGGCGTGACCTAGCTAGGGCCCGGGAAGCTGCGGCCGAAAATGCCGGGGCGGAGGGCGTGGCGTTAAACCTCGACACTGCTGACCTAGGGCTCGGTGAGCGGCCGGTCAGTGCGGTAGTCGTGTTGTTTACGGACGACAAAATTGCGGCACTCCGTTTTGCTCAGGCCCGTGGCGTGCCGTACCTGAGTATTTCGCCTGGCATCATCGAGATGGGCCCCGAGGTGGCGGCTTACATCCACCAGCCGCAGGCTGCGCCGGTCGTCTTGGGTACGGAATGGCTAGTAGGAGCCACCACCATTCCCACGCTAGAGTTCGCTAAGGCGTTTGGGCGGGTGCACAACATCACCATCGGCGCTTTGCTTGACGAGCAGGATGCCGCCGGCCCGGCCGCTAATGCCGACTTAGAGCGTCAAACCAAGACTATGCCCGCGGCCCTCACGCGCCAGGACGGGGCCTTTACGTGGCGCGTGGGCGATGAGGCCCGCACCTCGTTCCGCGCCGTGGATGGCACCGACATGGAAGCGTCGACTTTCTCGGTCTACGACGTGCTAGGCCTGGCCACGGCCACCGGCGCGCCAAATGTGCACTTCAAGCTTGCCCTAGGCGTGAGCTCTTCCCGCCGCCGGGGCGAGCCGATGTCAACCGAAATTCTCATTGAGCTGGCGGGAGAAGACCACGCAGGCCAACCGCTGCGCACCCGGCACGCGGTGGTGCACCCGCAGGGGCAAATGCCGCTGACGGGGCTAGGCGTAGCCATGCTCCTGGAGCGGTTGCTAGGACTCGACGGCAAGCCGGCTGTGCCGGCCGGGCTGTACTTCCCTTACCAATTGTTGGAGCCCGCCGCCTATTTCGCCCGCTTACAACAGATTGGAGGCCAGGTTTTGACGCTGGATGTGCTCTGATGACAGTCTAGGTTTATATGAATCAGGCCCCGTTATGCAGTGTTCTATGCTGCATGACGGGGCCTGATTGGTATTCAAGTCCTCTATTTACTCGTCTATCTCGGTGGAGAAGGCCACGGCTTGCTGCGCATCTAGCTCCGCTAGGCGCTGAACCAAGGCTGCCCGGATTTTAGTATAAGCCTCACGCCCGAGCGTTAGCCGCCGCGGAGCGGGGCTTTGATCTACGGAAGCGAGCATGGCGTCTACCATTTTGACCGGGTCGCCGGTTATGGCAAAGCTGCCGTTGCTCACGCCGCGCCGGACGTCGCCGGCGGGCGTAGTCTCGTATTCGGGCAGGGGTGTAGCATGGACTAGCCCGCTGCCAAAGTTCGTGCGGGCTGGGCCGGGCTCGACCAGTGTAAACTCGATGCCGAACGGCGCGACTTCCTGGGCCACGGCTTCCACGAAGCCCTCGATGCCCCACTTGGTGGCGTGATAGTAGCCAAAATTAGGGTAGGCAATCTGCCCGCCCTCAGACGAAAGCTGGAGGATGCGCCCGCCGCCTTGGGCCCGCAAGTGGGGCAGCGCGGCGCGGATAACCTGCATGGAGCCAGTCAGGTTGGTAGCTAGCTGCTGCTGAATTTGCTCGTCGTCGGCTTCTTCGCCCGCGCCGAACAGGGCATAGGCGGCGTTGTTGACCACCACGTCGATGCGGCCTAGGTCGGCGAAAGCCTGGCCGATGACGCGGCGCACGGCCGCCGTGTCGGTTACGTCCAGCGCGGCCACCCAGAGCTGCTCGCCGTACTGGGCTTTCAGGTCGTGAAGGGCGTCGGGCTTGCGGAGCGTGGCGGCCACTCGCTCGCCGCGGGCCAGGAGTTTTTCGGTCAGGAGGCGGCCGAAGCCGGCGGAAGTGCCGGTGATAAACCAGGTTTTCATAGGGCTGTTAATCAGTGCGTTGATTGACTCAGGGGCAGAGGTCCCGTTTGCTCCACAAAAGTATCCTAGCTCCCTACGGGCCTGCTAACGCCAATCAAACCAATGCCGACGCCAATCAAACCTGCCGCAAGGCGGAGGGCGCGCAGCCGGCCACTTTGCGAAACAGTTGGGCGAAATGCGTGGGCTCCTCGAAGCCAAGGCAGTAGCCGATGCGGCTAATGGGCCAGTCGGTATGCAGCAGCAAGGTGCGAGCCTCCTGCACCAGGCGCTCAGCCAACAGGTGGGACGTGGACTTGCCGGTGGCGGCCTTCAGCACACGGTTAAGGTAGTTGACGTGCACGGCCAGGCGGTCGGCAAAATCGGCAGGCGTGCGCAGCTCCAGGCGTCGGGCCGGGGTCACGATGGGGTACTGGCGGGCTAGCAGCGCGTGGAAGGCCGCAACCAGGCGCTCGGGGCCGCTGGTGGTGCGCGCTTCTTCCACGGGAGCCAGTTTCAGTGCCCCGTGGATGCACGTCATCAGGTAGTGGTACAGCAGCTCGTCCTTGGCGGGGTAGTCGGAATCCTGCTCAGCCAGCATTTGCTCGAACAAGCGCACAAAGCCGGCGTGCTGGTCGGGCGTGAGGCGGAAAAAGCTAGGTCGGTCGGCCGCAAAAACGGCCCAATCGGCCGGCCGCATGAGCGTGCGCGTTGGCACAAATTCCTCTGTGAAAACGCAGCAATAGCCCCGGCAGGTGGCATCGGCGGGCAGCTCCCAGGCGTAGGGTATCTGCGTGTTGGTAAACACCAGCGCGGGCTCTTCGAGGGCTAGCTCTAGGCGCTGGTGGGCGTAGTGGTAGGTCGAGGGCCCGGTGCTGAGGGTGACTTTGAAAAAGTCCTTGCGGCTATAAACGCCCATCAGCTCAAAGTCAGCGAGAAAGTCCTCTAGCCGCCACGCTCGAAAGTGCCCCCCGCTCGGCCAAGTAGCCCTGAACAATTGTGCGGGCTGATGGGCGTAATAGTCGGCCAACTTCTGCTGGTGTATCATCGAAGCTGTTTAGGTAAGTCTATGAATTCAAACCTCGCCGTCATGCTGAGCCTGCCGAAGCATCTCGCGTGCAGTAGTAACTCCAATCACTAGGGTTTACCAGTGCACGCGAGATGCTTCGACAAGCTCAGTATGACGGCCTGACAAATTCATCAGTAAAACGAGGTTCCTGCTTGCGTATCAAGCTGAAAGCAACGGTTGAGGTTTAGGCGAATGTGAAATAAACGCCGTGAGCACAGCGCTGAGATAATGTCTCTAGCCAACTACGCATCCAACGTATCTGTTGAGGGCGTTGCATAAAGCCAACCTTTGAACAGGTGCGTTAAGAACGGCATAATTAGCCACGTCATCAGCACCATTACGACGCTCGTGACAGCCAAACTGCCGAGCCACGGCGGCCAGGAAACTACGACTGGCTCGAGTAGCATGGGTACCAGCCTAATCGTCGGGTAAATGCCTAGCATCGTGACCAGCGCCATTTTCCACTTGGGCGGGGTGCCTGCTACGCCGCGGTTCGCACCCGTAAACCACCCTTCTAACCCGTTGATGCGCTGCACCCGCGCTGCGCCCACCGTCAAGACGTCGCTTTGGGCTTTGCAGGCGCGGCAGAGGGTCGAGGTTTGCCAGGCGCGTAGCTCTTCGGGCGTGGTAAACTGCAAGATGAGCTGCCATTCGCCACTGACCGCGTCGGGTGTAGGCTGGAGCAGGTGGCCACCCATAAAACCCGGGGAAGTGCTGGCGGCTCGCAGCGTTGCCTGCGCCACTTCTTCCAGCGCCGTCTCCGAACCAGCTTTAACGTACCACTTTATATCAGCGGCTGTTTGCGAGGACGAGAGGGTAGGGCTGGAAGAATGCATAAGCTTTCTTGCTGGGATGACAGTGAAACTGGTATGAATTGCTAGGTCCTGTCTATTGGCTTGGCTGGTGCATTTTAGGAAGCAGAAAGGTGGCCGTGAGCAACACTGTATGCTGCCAGTGCACGCGCCGCGGCTCGTAGCTCGCCCACCAATTCCAATAGAGCGCTTGCACCGTGATGCCAGTCGTGGGTTGAAACTGCACACCGATTTGGGAGCGCACCTCTTGCAGCCCGGTGTCGGTGCGATACACAAACGGCTCGGTGTTGAGCACCAAGCTTAGGTGCGGGCTGAGCCTGGGCACCATATCCACCAGGGTGCGAAGCCGGTAGGTGGGCTGCCGCTGCCGCCCCTCGTAGCGCAGTGGCGTAAACCAGAGACGGTCGAGCGTGAGCTGCCAGCGTGGGTGCAGAGTCCGGGTGGTCAATTCTTGGCCCACTTGCAACTGAGCTAGCTGGGCAGTGCCCTGTTGGTCGGCCAGCCCCGTCACGTATACCAGTGAGCAGGTGAGCTGCTGCCAAGGTACGGTGTAGCTGACCCGGCCCAAGCCCACCCGCAAAAACGTGCGCGTCAGGTTCTCATAGGCCACGTAATTAGGTGAAACTTCCAGCGCCCAACGGCTGCTGTCGGGGTGCCATTTGGCACTCACCCAATTCCAACTCACTAAGTCGGCTTGCTGCTGCGCGTGGCTAGCTCCTGGTTGTGGCGCCAGACCAAGCAAAGCACTAGTTAGTAAGAAGTGGCGCATGGCAACTAGGTGCCCAGTAGCTTGTCGAGGGTAATGGGCAGGGAAGTGATGCGCTGGCCGGTGGCGTGGAAAATGGCGTTGGCAATGGCCGCCGCTACGCCCGTAATACCTAGCTCGCCTAGGCCTTTTACCCCTAGGGGGTGGCCCCGGCTGTCGTCTTCCTCCACCAAGATGATGTCGATGTCGGCCACGTCGGCATTGGTGGGAATCAGGGCTTCGCCCAGGCTGTCGTTGGTCCAGTGACCGGTGCGCTCGTCCATCTCTGTTTGCTCTAGCAGAGCCTGGCCTAGGCCCCATACCATGCTGCCCATCAGTTGGCTGCGCACCAGCAAAGGATTGAGGATGCGCCCTCCGGCAAAGGCGCCTACCAGTCGCTCTACCTGCACGTGCATAGTATCGGGGTCCACGCTCACCACGGCGAACTCGGCCCCGAACGCCTCGCGGCCATAGCTGCTATGGCCCATGGTGCGCCCGGTAGTAGCTTCTTCCTGAATGGGTGCCTCGGGGTGGCGAGCCATGGCCGCGGCCACGGTTTCGCTAGCCCCGTTGGGTGCTACGATGCGCCCGTTTTCTACCCGCAATTGGTCGGCGGCAAGGCCGAGCAGCGGCGAGGCTTTATCGGCTACTACGCGCTGAAGCAACGTTTTTTGCACCTGCTGGGCCGCTTCTTGGATGGCCGCCCCGCCGCTGAGCGTAGTCATTGAGCCCACGGTCATGCCGCCGTAGGGTAGGCGGGTGTCGCCCCACTCTAGGCGCACGTGTTCTAGGGGCAGCCCGAGGGTTTCGGCAGCCAATTGGGTGAAAGCCGTGATCATGCCCTGGCCGATTTCGTGGTTGGCCGTTTGCACTACGGCGCGGCCATCGGTACCTAGCACCACGCGGGCGCGGGCCGGCAGCTGAAGGGTGGGATAGATGGCCGTGGCCATGCCGTAGCCGAGCAGCCGGCCGTTTGCTGCGCGCATGCTGCCTACTTGCGGGTTGCGCTGATGCCAGCCCACGCGCGCTGCCCCTTGGGTGTAGCACTCCCGCAGCGCCTTGCTCGACCATTCTTTGCCGGTATCCGGCTCCGTCTCGGCGTAGTTGCGCAGGCGGATTTCGAGCGGGTCGAGGCCGAGCTGGTGGGCCAGGGTATCGAGCGCGCTTTCGAGGGCAAACTGGCCGTTGGGCGCGCCGGGGCCGCGCATCCAGCCGGGGGCGTTGGTGTCGAGGGCGGCGGCCTGCACGTGCAAACCTAGGTTGGGCGTGGCGTACACTTTCGTGGTTCCTTCACCGATGGGCGCCACAAACTGCCCGGCCGTGCCCTTGGCCAGCAGCGCGTCGTGTAGCACGGCTTGCAAGCGGCCCTCAGCATCGGCCCCCAGCCGGATGCGCTGGTGCATCTCGCCCCGAAAGGGCATCAGGGTGAAGGTTTGGGCGCGGTCGAGCACCAGCTTCACAGGCCGGCCAGTTAGTTTGGCGGCCATGGGAGCTAGCAGCAGGTGCACATTAGCGTTTTTGCTGCCGAAGGCCCCGCCCGTCATCGTAGAAATTACCCGCACTTTGTGGTGAAACTCAATGCCGCCCAGCACCTGCGCCACAATGTTGGGCAGCCGCTCTTTCAGCCCGAACCCAAACGCCTCGCCCAGAATCACAGCGTCGCCGTAGCTGAACTGGGTGGGCAGGTGCACCGTGAGTCCTCCGTCGGCCTCCCAAGCCGCTACGATGGCGCCCGGCTCCATGGCATTGTGGTGGTGGGCCGCCGTGTTGAAGGTCATATCTACCTGGTGCGAGGCAGCGGCAAACGCCTTTTCGGGGTGGCCGACCTGCACCTGGCCGGGGTCGCCTGCTCCTACTTTTTTCACGTCTGCGGCCCGACCGCGGCCCTGCGCCAGCGTAAAGGCGGCCCCTAGGTCGGGCGGCGAGTATGTGATGTGCACCAGCGCCGCCGCGTCGCGGGCGGTGGCGAGCGTGTCGGCCACTACTACGGCCACGGCCTGCCCGTAGTAGTGCAGCTGGTCGTCCTGCAAGGGTAGCAAATTCCCGATTTCGGCCCCGTTGGTAGCCAGCACAGTGTGGAGGCGGGGCGCATTTTCGTGGGTGAGGATGAGGCGCACGCCCGGCAGCTGGCGGGCTGCGCTGGCGTCAATGTGCAGGATGCGGCCCGTGGCTTGGGTGCTAGTTACGACCACGGCCGCGTCGAGTACCCCGCCTGTCAGGTCAGGAGTGAAGTCGCCGGCGTAGCGGGCGCGCCCGGTGAGTTTGTCGCGGCCTTCCAGCCGGCGCGGGCTGCCAGGCGCCGGCAGTGGGGGTAGCTCGGCGCCGGTGGGCTTGGGGGAGTTAGATACCATAAGGAAAAGGCTTAGCGGATGTGTTTGTCGGACTGCGACTGCGGGGTGCCGGCGGCGGCCTGCTGGCAGGCGCGCACAATGGTGCGCCGCGCCAACGTCAGCTTGAAATCGTTTTCGCCCTGCCCTAGGGCCCCGGCTAGCAACTCATCGGCCGCCACCCCAAATGCCTCGGCACTGGGAAGTTGACCCTCCAGCACAGCCTCGGCGCTGGCCACGCGCCAGGGCTTGGGCGCCACGCCCCCTAGAGCTATTCGGGCCTCCTGGATACGGCCAGCTTCGTCGAGGCGCATGGCCACGGCCACCGACACCAGCGCAAAGGCGTACGAGAGCCGGTCGCGAATTTTGAGGTAGGTGTAGTGCTGCCCGAAGTCGCTGGGCGGCAGGTCGATGGCCGTTACCAACTCGCCGGGCAGTAGGTTGTTGTCGCGCCACGGCTCGGCGCCGGGCAAGCGGTGGTAGTCGGCAATGGGTACAACCCGCTCCCCGTCCGGCCCCAGTAGGCGCACTTGTGCCTCGAGTACTCGCAGCGCCACAGCCATATCGGAAGGGAAGGTGGCGATACAACTTTCGCTGGCACCCAAGATGGCTAGGTCCCGGTTGTGGCCCCCGATGGCCGCGCAGCCGCTGCCGGGCGTCCGCTTGTTGCAGGCGGCCGCCACATCGTAGAAATAGGGGCAACGGGTACGCTGGTTGAGGTTGCCGCCGTTGGTGGCCGCATTGCGCAACTGCGCGCTGGCTCCGGCCAGGATAGCGCTGCTGAGCAGCGGGTAACGGGCCCGCACTCGCACATCGTACGCCGTGGCGGCATTGGTGGTGAGGGCCCCTAGCCGTAGCCCGCCGTCGGGCAGTTCCTCGATGTCGTGCCAGGGCAGGCGGTTGATGTCCACCAGCGCCGCGGGCTGCTCGATGCGGTATTTGAGCAAGTCCACCAAGTTGGTGCCGCCGGCGAGGATGTGCACCTGCGGGGTCGTGCCGGCTTGCACAGCCTCGGCAGCCGAGGTGGTGCGGAAGTAGCCAAAGTTTCTCATGGGGCGGGCTGCTGGGTGAGGAGAACGGAGAGGATGGCATCGGTGATGTGGGGGTAAGCACCGCAGCGGCAGAGGTTGCCGCTCATCAGCTCGCGCACCTCGTCGCGGGTGCGGGCATGACCTTCGTGGAGCAGGCCCTGGGCCGAGCACAGCTGGCCGGGCGTGCAGTAGCCGCACTGGTAGGCGTCGTAATCCAAGAAGGCCTGCTGCAACGGACTCAGCACATCGCCCTCGGCTAGGCCCTCCACTGTGGTGACGGTGGCTTCGTCGTGGCTCACGGCTAACGTCAGGCAGCTTACCCGCCGCTCACCGTTGAGCAGCACGGTGCAGGCGCCGCACTGCCCATGGTCGCAGCCTTTCTTGGTGCCCATCAGCCCCAGGTGCTCGCGCAACAAGTCGAGTAGGGTGGTGCGCGGCTCCACAGCCAGCTCGTGCAAGTGGCCATTGATAGTCAACGCCACGGGTACTGGCGCCTGACTAAAAGGAAAGACTTCAGGCATAGACAGCTAGAAAAAGTGTGAGAAACCAACTAGTACCGCGCCAGCGGATGGCCTAGGTATAGCACCAGTAGCGCCAGCAGCAAAAACGGCACCTCGGCCGCCGCGCCCGGCAGGTTGTGATGCGTGAGCTGCAACGTGAGAATGAGTAGGATGCAAGCCGCCGATGTGTAGCCGCCCGCCCAAAATGTGGCCGGCAGCAGCGTACCCACCGCTCCAAGCAACACGACCGCGCCCAGCGCCACTTGCCCTGACCGACTCATGCCCAGCGGCTCGAGCAGCGCCACCACGGCTGGGCGCCCCTGCAGCATGGCCCAGCCCTGCCGAGCGCTCAATGCGGCACTGGCCACCAGTAGTCCGGCAGCCACTAGTTTCAGAAAAAGGGCCATTTAGGATAAGAAAGTAGAAACGCACTAGGAGAAGCTGACAACCGTTGGGCAGGCTGACTCCGAGAATGCCACCAGTGCCTTGGCCTCATTAACTAGCAACTTCCTTTGCAACTTGTCTTTTGGAAACAGCTCCGCTTTGACCAGCCGCGAAGGCAGGTCGGCCGCTTAACTTATCAGCTAAGCAGGGAGAGCAAGCAAAACTACTGATTGCTTAACTACTTATCCTACAGGGATATTTGTGGAATATTGCGCCTTGCTGTTGCGTTCTTGCGTTTTTTGAAAGCTGCTCGGCAGCCAGGCCTTACGCTGGGCGCTGGCGGGTGATGCTCACTGGTAGCTGGCCCGTGTGGCGGGCATAAAGCTGCGTGAAATGCGCATGGCTACTATACCCGACGGTGGCGGCCACCTGCTTCACGCTCAGGTCAGAGTTGCGCAGCAGCTCAGTGGCGCGCACCATGCGTTCATTGATTAGAAATTGGTTGGGCGTGAGCCCGGTAGTGCGCTTAAAAACGCGGCAGAAATGGTATGAACTCAGAAACACTAGTTCCGCCAAGTTCTCCAGGCGGATAACGACACCTAGGTGGGCCTGTACGTAGTCGCGCACCCGTTGCAGTTGGGCAGGCGTCAGTTTGCCGCGGCGGTCGGGCAACACGTGCGAGAAGGCACAGTGGCGGCGCAGCAGCTGCGCCGCCAGTAGTTGCGTGGCACTTTCGGCAAACAAGCTTTCCGGTCCGGGGGTAGCGGCCACTTCTTGCGCCAGCGTATAACTCAGCTGATAGAGCAGCGGGTCGGGAATATTGCAGCCCTCGGCTACTTCCACCCGGGCCGGATTGAGGCCAGCCGTTTCGGCCGTGCGAGCTAGTAGTGTTGGTGGCAAGTACAGGTGAGCCGTGCGGATAGGGGCGGGGGTGAGGGCCGCCCACTGCATCTCGTAGGGCTGGTGGTGCGGCGTCGTAAGCTTTACCGTGCCGGGCCGCGAAATGTAGCTTAGCGTGTGGCCGTTGCTGCGCACCTGCATATTGGTAGTGCCCGACAGCAGCAACATCAGGCGCAATTGACTAGGTGGCAGCAGGTTCGTTAGTTCGATACACGCCGGCTCGGCAAACAGCTGCACGGCCAGCTGGGGCCAGCGCTGCTCGCCTAGCAAGCTGGTTTGCCTAGGGCTAGCTTCAGTAAAGGCAGGATGAAACGATTGAGGCGTTTTGGGCGCTCGGTCATCGTACCGAAGCGTGTTGACATTACCAGAGAAAGTCATAGAACGCTAAGGTGCGAGAGTTTTCAATAAAGTGAATACTGGCTAGGTAGTTCGACTTTGTCGAGGTAGGGTTGTCGACAATGAGCAAGTTAGTCGCTCTCAGTCGGTGTAAGCTACGCCATGTAGCAGACTACTTGTGTATCTAGCAGCCATCAAAGTACCAGTTTGTTTCGGTAAGCAGCCCCGACTTTCACAGAGAGTCTGGGTTGCTTAGCTCATAGGCTGCGTTGGGTTATTTCTTTCTCATTTCACATAAGGCAACATGTTTAAAGAGCAGAAGAAACGCTCGGCAAGCGCTTGTGAACCAGACGGTAGATTAAGCAAAGCCGCCGTTAGCCCCGATGTTCTGGCCCGTAACCCAGCTGCTCTCGTCGCTGGCTAGCAGCAGCACCATGCGGGCGATGTCTTCCGGCTCACCGATGCGGTTGAATGCTGCCATCGCCCCTAGACGGTCAATCACCTCCTGTGGCTTGCCCTTCGTGAAGAGTTCCGTATTGACTGGCCCAGGCGAGATGCTATTGACGCGGATGCCGCGCCCGCCCATTTCTTTGGCAAACACGCGCGTGAGCTGCTCCACAGCGCCTTTGCTGGCGCATTATGCCGCGTAGGTGGGCAACATGAGCCGTGTCACGGAGCTGGAGAAATTGATGATGCTACCTCCGTCGGCTAATTTCGTAGCCGCCTCACGCAGAGTGTTGAACACGCCCGTCACGTTGATGGCTAGGGTGCGCTGCAAGTCCTCGTCGGTGGTGTCCTTCAGCAAGCTCAGCTTCATGATACCGGCGTTATTCACCAGCACATCCACCCGGCCGAAGCGAGCAATGGCCTCGGCAAATAAGCGGCGCACATCACCTGCCTGGCTCACATCGGCCTGCACGGCTAGGGCTTGTCCACCAGCTTGTTCGATAGCGGCCACTACGGCCTCGGCTTCGGCTTGACTCCCGGCGTAGTTGACGATAACCTGGGCTCCAGCTTGAAAGGCGGCGTGGGCAATGGCCGCGCCAATGCCGCGCGAAGAACCGGTGATGAGGACTACTTTATCGCTTAAGACTGGCACAAGAAACGGCGTGTAGAAGTGAAGAAAAAGTTATCCTTTGCTCAAACGAGGTCAGTAATAGCACGTTTTGCGGCATCTTGCGATATGCTAGCGGCATCTTGCACTTTTGAGTGCCAGTCCTAGCTGATGCTCACCTCAGCACTGACTAGCTAGACCGACCAGCCGCCATCCACGTTCAGGGTGGCGCCCGTAATGTAGCCGGCCGCCTCACTGGCCAGAAAGGCAACCACTTCGCCTACTTCCTGCGCTGTGCCAAACCGGCCTAGGGCAATAGGTTGCAGCAGGCTAGCCACCGTTGCAGGGTCAGTTGGGGTCATGTCCGTATCGATGAGGCCTGGCTGGATGATATTAGCCGTAATGTGGCGCGGAGCTAGGTCGCGGGCCCAGCCGCGAGTGTAGGCAGCCAGCGCGCCTTTCGAGGCCGCGTAGTCACTAGTACCAGCATACGGAGTGCGAATATTTGACCCCGACCCAATGGTGATAATGCGCCCACCTGGGGCCATGTGCTGAACGGCCGCCCGCACCGTCTGGGCGGTGCCGTAGGTATTGACCTGCCACAGGTGGGCTAGGGCCTCCTCATCGGGCGCAGCCTCATCGACCGGGCTGTGCACGTATACACCGGCGTTGTTGACCAGAATATCCAACTGGCCAAAGTGCGCTACTGCCGTGCTGATGGCTTGTTGAACTTCAATGGGCTGGGCTGTATCGGCTTGCAGGGCCAGTACTTGGGCGCCGGCCAGTGCTAGTTCTGAAACCAGCGCCTGAGCTGGTTCCACGCCCCGCACGTAAGTAAAAGCCACGCGCACGCCTTCAGCGGCTAAGGCCCGCACAATCCCGGCGCCAATACCCCGGCTACCTCCCGTGACGAAGGCGGCTTTATTTGATAAACCTTTCATTGCTTTATAGTTAAGATGGAATGCCTAGGCAATGTCTCGCCGGCGCAACAAAGGTCTGGAAGGGGAATAGGGCAGGCAACACGGGAAAAGTTATTCGGGTACTGATAACTTTAGCGCATTGGGCTGTTTTGTTCTCTGTGCCGCGCTGGCACCCGTGCCGTCGTCAACCCTACTACCTATGTATCAGAAAAAAATAGAACGTACCCTAGATTGCGGGGTGGTCTTGACTAAGGAAGTGCTGCATGGAAAGTGGAAGTCAACGCTGCTTCACTTTATTGCCCGCGGCGTGCGGCGCCCGAGCGATTTACAGCGGTCCATCCCTAGTGCAACCCGGCGGGTGCTCACCATCCAGCTCAACGAGCTAGAGCAGCACGGCCTGATTGGCAAAACCATCTTTCCGCAGCTTCCTCCCAAAGTAGAGTACCACCTCACCCAGTTGGGAGAGTCGCTGCTGCCCGTAATTGACGTGATGGAGCAATGGGGTAATGAGCACCGAGCCACCCTGGAACCGCTGCTTGCGGCCTCACCTGGTGCCCCGAACGTAACTGAGAGCTAGTCTTTTCAGATTACCAGTGCCAAGCACTAGTGGGTCCTCATTCTTTTGCTGCACATAGGCCTGGATGGTTCTTCGCATATGGTCTTTGCGTAAGCGGCTCTCATCGCGCTGCACCTGCTGCCCGTGCCGGCTGACTCCATTGAAGTCGAAATGTGGCTAGCACGGATTAAGAAGCAGGAGACTCGTTTGCATTTCCAGCGACTGGTCCCGCCAGTCGCTGGAAACGTAGGTGGTGTGTCAGTTTGCTAAGAATATGGGCTCATTTATCTTGGCGGTGCACTCCTTCTGCGGTATATACAGGGCCGCGTCACGAACCAGCTCTGGATGGCCGCGCGAGGTGCCGTGGAGCAATTGCGCAAAGCACTGCGGCTCGGCTACACGCTGAGCTAACAGCAGCCCCAGCTAACAGAAGAACTGAGCCAACAACTTAAGTTAGCACTCCAACACTTACTGAGCCACTACCAGAAAGCATTGCGGAACCTCACCACCATGCTCACGCGCAAAAGGGATTGTCGGGCTGGGTGGTAACAGGTAGCAAAGACTAGGAAGGCTGCTTGCTGCGAGAGATACGCTTGTCCACGGCAGTGTATGAAGCCATGGTGGCCCATGGCTATGGGCAGGAGGCCATTCAGAAGTTGGGGGAACTTGTAACTAGAGGATAGTAAACCTGTCTCAATGGGTAGAGGAAACTTGTGTGCTGTTTGGCAAGACTAAACCTAGGTACCACGCTTGAAGCCAGAAGAACGGATTAATCCGTCGAGACAAGAATGCCTGAGTACAATAAGCTACTATGAACCGACAAAGAATTATAAAGCTCACTAAAACGTATGGTCGTAATGCATAGTTAAATAAACTGCCACTTTCTTTTGCTAAATCAAATAAGTGTCTTATTTTTAAGCAGTTACATAAGGACTTTGTGATTTGTTGCAGGTTAGTGTTCTTCTTATTAAAAAACCAATATAATCCTATGTCAGTACCAGCTCGTGATTCGAAGAGTGAAACAGCCAAAGCTTCACACAGAACTGGCGAAAAATCTCAAAAAGCAAACAATACATTTGACTCCGGTTACTTCTTTATTAAAACGGCTGATGCAAAAACAACTAAACGTATACAAGTAAATAAAGAAATACCTCAGATAGTAATAGAAGTAAATGTTCCTCTTAACAAAATCAAAGAATTAGAGCAAATAATAGATAAAATAAAAGAAGTAAACAAGGGAAATAAAATAGTTATATCAATAATTATAGGGCTAAATGCTCCTGTTGATAAATTCGATCAGCATTCTCCTTCTGATATAAATGAGTATAAAACCAAGGATTTAAGAAAGAAAGTAGAAAGTAAACTGCAGGGTTTAGAAGGCCCGGCTACAAAATTGATTAGCTATTTAGAAAGAGAAGATACAAAGAATGGGCTAAATGGCGTGTTAGGGACAGTAATTCCTTACGTATGGACATCAACAAATACGCAGCCTCAAACAGAAGGACAGGCTGTAAGCTATAATTATCCTTTTTTTGACGGTCGGAGTCTACTTACTTTAGATGATGGAGCACAGTATGTATATAAAAGTCTAGATGGAGCATCAATAGCTGTACGTGGTATGGATATAGATGTTATTAATGATCCTTTGCTCGATGTTGCTAACATAGATAAAGTAAAGATTTTGATAAAATCGTTAGCATCTGGAGAATTTAATATTTTTACTGGTGGTTACGATTGGGATATGAACGATGAAAGGTTAGATGATAAACAAAAAGATATTGTCGCCAATATCAATAAGTATGAAACCTTGCTAAGAATAGCACTTTTTAAATCTAATCCTGCTTATGTTTATTTTCCTGAGCCTAATTTTTATTCTGATTTAAGTACCAGAGAAATTGGTGCTGAAAAACTGAAAAACTTTAGCGGAGAAGCTAGAACAGAAAAAGTTCAACAAGGGGAGAGTTATTTCTATACAAACGAAGATTTGATTAAAAAATACGGTTCAGCATTTAAAACGACAAAGCCACTTAAAACATATTTTGAAAATATATTCGCTGTTATAAAAAAATTATGTAAAAATCAGGGAGATAATAGATATAAATTAGATAAAAGTAGCTTTATTAAAGAAATAAGTAAAGTTATTGAAGACGTGAGACAATCACATATGTCTTGGGCTAATGTCAACCGTAATATTAAAAATATGAATACTAATAATATGCCCAGTAGCTCTGAGCAGGATGAGATAAAAAAGACAATTGATGAACATAGAATAAAATGCGCAGAAGAAATTTATAATACATTATTCAATCAGGAGTAAGTGTGATAATATAGAAGATTGTAACTTTTGCGTTGTTTTAAGAAGCAAGTAGACTTTTTGCAAAAAAATATTGCTATAGGATCTAATTTTTCCTTTCAGTCTCCTTTTCTACTTGCTCTAAGGTTTTTCCTTCTTTATAAAATTCTTTTTTTAATCCTGTTAGTATATCATCTTGACGAATAGCTCGCTTATGTTGCATAGCTGAAAGTATGCAATACCGCAGGACATTAATAATGACGCCACCTGATATATCATATTTTTCAGCTAATAGCTCAAAATTTATATCTTTATGCAATTCATATGATCCATTGAATGCTTGCTTCCATAGCTTTGTACGTTTATTAATGTTGGGGGTGGGAAAATAAATGATTGATTGAAACCTCCTGATGAAGGCCGAGTCAATATTGTCCTTTAAATTAGTAGCTAAAATAATTACTCCGGGAAATTCTTCTATCCGTTGTAATAAATAAGCAACTTCTTGATTAGCATAACGGTCATTAGATGATGCGGTTTCTGTTCGCTTACTAAATAACGCATCAGCTTCGTCGAAAAATAAAATCCATTGTCTGTTCTGCGCCATATCAAATACGCGTCCTAGGTTTTTCTCTGTTTCACCAATATATTTTGATACTAGCATTGACAAATCTACTTTATAAACATCTAAGTTTGTTGAACGACCAAGCAAACTAGCCGTTAGAGTTTTGCCAGTACCTGGTGGACCGTAAAATAGTGCTCGATATCCAGGTTTTAAATATTTTTTCAAGTGCGGATCATTTAAAATATTATTGGCGTTATCAATCCAAGCTTTGATTTCCATAATTTCCGACATTATTTGGTAATCTACAACTAGATCATCCCAATCCATAGGTGTATAGACTAAACTAGCTGGAAAGTCGGGACTGAAATTGGGCTTGCTTAGTTCACCAGTTGTGAGATATGATACATAATCTGGTGTTAAGAATATTGGAGCACTTAAGAAAGGCTCTTCGATACTAGATATGCCTATTTGAATAATCTTATTACGAAACAAAATTGATTCATGAAGTAGATAGGTTTGAACACGAATACGTTCAAAAAGATTGTCACCTGTTAATAAAAATAGTATGGTCTCTCCAGTAGGGAGGAAGCCACTATGGTTCTTAGCTTTAGTGCCACCAAACTCTGTAAAATCTCGATCGTAGGAGCTATTACGTAGAAAAAAATAATCGAGAATATGAGGTTGAATATGTGGTGTTAGCGTTAGAATTAATATTAACCTATCAAGATTGTTTAATCCGTGTTCAATAATGAACTGGCTATAGTAGGATTGGTCTTTAGTGATATCTGGCTGTTCTATTTCATTTATATCTTCATAATCGCAATATTTCTTAAAATACAGTTTAAAACGCGTATCGATTACAAGTTTAAGCCAAGCAAGTTCTGCGTTGATGGTATGGCTATTTGCTAGGATATCTGAAGACTCCATGGTTGCATATGTATAGTTAGCAAATAAGGAATTATATACTATTTGTTAATTCCTCTTTTACTCTTAGTATGGCTTGTTTTAGGCGACTTATGATTATTCGATTTTGCCAGCAGGCCCAGCCGTAACCTATGCCGAAGCTGGCTAGTAGCAGCACAGCTATTTCCGTGATGGCCACGTAAGGGTCGAGTGGGTTCATGGGCATGAGGTAGATAGAATTACATAATCAGGTCGGTGAGGGCACCCCGGCGCAGTTGCTCCTGATAGGTACGCAGGTCGTGCCAGCGGTTGTCGGCAGCCAAGCGCGCCTGCGCGGGCCACGTGGCGGGATCGTAGAGGTAGTTCACAGGGCCGTGTTCAGTGACCAGGAGTTGAATCGTCCAGGTAGATACTTGCCCTAGTTGGCTGAATGTATGAATACCGTTTTGCTGGAGCATGTACTTCACCGCGATGGTGATACCGAGTATTTCTTCCAGATCATTACTCCCTGTCTGCTCGTTTTGTATAAGCGGCACTACGGGTTGCTGCCGACGTTTGGCTAGTTGCTGCTGAAGCTGCTGTAGTTGCTGCTTCAGCTGTTGTTGTTTCTGCCGGCAAGCGACTTGCCCAATGCCGTAAGCCAATAACGCCGTGCCTAGCATCATTAGAACATGCAGCGGGGTAGCGTAGGGGAGATGATACGGGTTCAGCTCAAACATAGCATCAGGGACGAACCACAACGGATACACGACGATTTGCCAGCCGTCCTTCTGGCGTCCGATTGGGCGCAATAGGGCTAGCCGCTCCACGTTGTTCCACTCGAATCTGCGCTGCCCGAATTCCTTGTTTAGTTAGGTGTGCTTTCACCTCGGTAGCTCGAGCCAGCGCCATATCCAGATTCCATCCAGTCTGGCCAAGCGAGTCGGTGTGCGTGGTAGTCAGGAGAAAGGCCTTTGGATGCGTGCGTAAGTAAGCCGCCGCTTCCTTGATAAAGCGGTCGTTCTGGGATGTCTGTAGGAAGTTCACGCTGCCTAGGGGAAAGTACAGTTCCATTGGGTGGCGCAGACTGATGTACTGCTGCGTGTTGGCTAACCTCTGTACCGTAACGGGACTCGATACCGGTGGCACTACTACCGAATCAAGCGCGAATACCAACGCACCTGTTGAATCGTCTGCAAACCGGAGTGCATCGTCACGCTGGCTGCGGATGCGCAGCTGGTGGGCGGATGCACCCTCTTTCCCCAAGTACGTTGCTACAGCCGCGGCGCGGGACCGACCTAGGTCAGGGACTACAGTAGCCGAAGCTTCGCTGCGGGTATACGTTCCCGTCACGGTTAGCTGGTAGCTTGGGTGCAGATGCAGGTAGGCGCCTGTTTGCGCCAGCGGTAGGTGGGCGGTCGGGGCTAGCGCCGTCTGGGCGCGGGCAAACAAAGCCCCCGGCAGCAGCAATTGCCGCCGGGGGATGTTGATCACCTGAATAGGAGCAAGCCGCGCCGTTTCCGTCCAGCCGATGTGCTTGATATATACCACATGCGTCACGACTGACCCGCTTACCCAAAAGCTTAATAACCACCATAACAGTGCTTTACTCATGCGATTGAAGAACAAAGCGAATGGAAAGCAGCCATTCTAGCTACTACCTAGCTCGTGGTAGGCCACTTGTTGATGAGGGTAGCGGCACCAACGGTTATCTCTTCGGCTGAGATATTGAAGGAGCAGGAGAATTCACTGCCTCCTTGCATATCGAAAGCCTCCGAGTAGCTCGTGATATAGCCCTTCTTGAACGATATCGTCCGAAATACGCCCTCAGTTTGCGCCGTCGTAATCTTGATTGTGCCGTCACCAAAAGGCTTGTTCTGGGCATTAATCATCGCTTCGACTAGCTTCGACTCAGCTGTTGTCGCGGCAGTAAGGGCTATTTGACCCCCATACACCATCGAAGAGGGCCGGCCATCAGCGCTGGTGTCGCGGCTAAACGAAACGCTGCAAGATGTAATTTGATAAGGCTCGCCCGGTACACCTGTCAGTACCGCTTGAAATTTTTCCTGTGCCATGAGTTAAACGTATTCGATTGATTTGGATGAGAGCTTTAAGAGGTAATTGCTTGGTGACGCTACGCGCATAGCGTTTAGGCTTCGCTGTAGTCAGAAGCCCAAACTGGGCTGTCTACATCATCACCCTTGCGACCATCCAACCGGATGACAAAACTCTTGGCTGGGAAATAAGGAGTGATGCGGATATCTAGGTAAATCTGATCCTTAATTTTATCGTCGCGCTCGAAGCGCACGATCTTGAATTTCTCAATCAGCTTCGATGGCCCCTTCACGCTATCCAGAAAGTTGACAATCTGCCCGCGTAAGTCAGCCTCAATCTGAGAGTTCCAATTCTCGAAGGCGCGGCGGTTGAGGAAATCAAATAGCACCTTCACGATGTAGTCGAACACGCGCACCACCGAGTAGGTCTTCAGGCCCATGTTGTCGCCGTTGAACAGGGTTTTGGCTGAGAAGGCCATCACCTTGCCGTACTCGTTAATCATCGGCACCAGCCCAAGCCGCTCTAGGCTCGACAGCTCACTTTTCATCAACGGAAAGCGCACACCGTCCACTTCGTTCATGCTGCCGTGCTTCTTGCCTGCCGTCACCTGCGACATCAGCGTATAGTAGATCTTACCACCTAGGGCGGTGGAGGGCGGCACAAACAGATCTTCTTCCTCGCCTACATCGGCTACTTTGCCCCGGCCCGCCAGCCAGTTGCAGGCCATAATCACGTTGGAGCGGTATAGGTCGCCGCCGGTAAGGTTGGCCGCGCTGAAGAGCTCAATGGTATCTTCCGAGCTTTCTAGGTCGGCGAAGTCCGTGATGAGCATCACTTTGTTAGCATGTGCCACCTTGGCCCACTTCTCCAAAATGCTGTTGCTGCGCATGAAGCCTGGCACGATCAACAGCGAGTAATTGCCGCGTAGATCGAGGCGGTCGTAGTTCTGCTTGAACTCCGCTGCCACCTTATCAATAAAGAGCGGATTATCGAGGTCCGTGAGTTGGTCCAAGGACGCATTAAGGATTGTCACGTTGGGTACTTTTTCCGCTTCCGTGTTCTTATAGAATAGCGATAAGGCCCGGTAACTACGCTCTAAGTTGCGGGAAGTAGTCAGGGCGCGCAACAGGTTTTTACGCAACAGCGAATCTGCTAGCTCTGCTTTCTCCTCCGTTTTGGCCAGCATTTCGGTCTGGTCGGCACTCGACTCGAGTAGGTCAATCCAGAGGTTTAGCTTCTGCTTGAGCATCGACCGATCGAGCTGCTTCGACTCATCGGTCATGAAGATATTTTTGCGGGCTTTGCGCTCAGGGCTAATGTTTTGTACCCCATCGATAAAGCTTTCCATGAAGGGAAAGCCGCCGTAGGAGGCTAGGGTGCTTAAGCCGGGTAGGGGCGCAGGTGCGGTACGGGTGGCGAGTTCCGCCCCGGTGTTCTTTTGAGTTGCCATGTAAATACGCGAAAAAGGATAAGGCTTCTAGGATAGGATCACGCTTGCTCGTTTTCTTCTAATTCTTGCACGAGGGCCTTCAAAGCTTCTAACAGAGCCGTTTTTGCTTCGGGGTTGTCGAGGGCCGTTTGGAGGACGCGGTGCCCTTTGAGCCGACGGCTAATCTGGGTGTACTCGTTGTACTGCCCATCGAGCAGACGCAGAAAGGGGCTCTGCATGCTTAGGCTCTTGGCTTTGAAGTCGGCTACGCTGCCAAACTGTAGCGTTTCTTTCACCGCCGCGCCGTTTTCGTCTTCAAATTCAACTTCTACGCTGGGTTTGAATTGATCAAAAACTTCCTCTACCGTTTTGAGCTTGTAAACAAATTCCGGCGAAACGGGCTCCTTGTCAGTGAGTTGTAGGGCTAATAAGGAGCGGTTGAAGGCAATGGCGTTAATGCCTTCGGACGCTTCAGGTTTAATTTCATTTCCGCCAATTTCAAATTCAAACATAAATGGTATGGTTAAAAGGTTCGGGATCAACTAATTAGCAAATAGGAACTAGACACTCGAATCAGGGCGGAAATACTGGATAACAGGGCAATAAATTAAAGTATTTGTTATTAACTAACTACCTAATACAGAATTATTTCTGCAAGGAAGTGGGTTTATTCAATAGCCCTAGGAAAGTGCAATTTCTTCCAATGGTTCCTCCCGAATAGTCCACGTAAGTTCACCTCCATTCGACCACTCCACGCGCAGTTCCTGACCCGCTGCCAACTCGCCGGCGATGATCATTCGAGAGATGGGCCGCCGCAGCCGATTTCGAATTACGCCGGCCAACGGGCGCGCGCCGTACTGGGGTGAGTAGCCGCTGTACGCGAGCTGCTGCCGGGCTTCTGTGCTTACATCGAGTTGAATACCTAAGTGGTGCAGGCTGTCGATAAGATGCTGAAGCTGAATATCGAAGATGCGGAGCACATGCTGCTCACTGATCGGGCCAAACGGGACAATCTCGGTGATGCGCGCCAGAAACTCGGGCCGAAAGCTGCCGCTCATGCGCTCCATCAGCTGCTGGGAGCTAGGAATATGCCCGCGCCGGAATTGCTCGCCTACCCACTCGCTGCCGATGTTGGAGGTGAAAATGAGTAGGGCGTTCGAAAAGTCGCCTTCCTTGCCGAGCTTGTCGTGTAAGCGTCCTTCGTCCATGATTTGCAGAAACACATCGAAGATAGAGGCGTGTGCTTTCTCAATCTCGTCGAACAAGACCACCGCGTAGGGTTGCTGACGGATGCGGTTGACGAGCAAGCCGCCCTCTTCGTAGCCGACGTAGCCGGGCGGAGCGCCGTAGAGCAAGGCAGCGGCGTGCTCCTCTTTAAATTCCGACATGTCGAACCGAATCATAGCGCGTTCGTCGTTGAACAGGAAGTCGGCCAAAGTCTTCGATAGCTCGGTTTTACCGGTTCCAGTAGGGCCCAGCAGGAAGAACGTACCGATGGGGTGCCCCACTTTTTGCAGTCCACTCCGCGACTCCAAAATAGCATCTGATAGCGCTTTAAGCGCATGGTCCTGCCCGACGACGCGCTGGCGCAGGTGGTCCTCGATGGCCAGCAGCTTCTCCTTTTCGCGCTCCTGCACGCGGCCCATCGGGATGCCGGTTTTGTAAGCTACCACCGCCGCCAAGTCAGTTTTGGTGACGTGCTTCTGGCGGGCGCGGGCTAGGTCGTGTAGAAAGTTCAGCTTCTCCGTCAGGTAAGCTAGGTAAGCCTCCGGTGTCACGAGTTCCGCGGGGTCGAGGCTAGGTTGCCACTGGCCCATCAGCACAGGGTTGGTCTGGTGCTGTAGCTGCTGATCGAGCCATTGGTATTCCTCGAGGCGCTCGGTGGGCGTGAGTTCGGCAATTACGCATTCGTTGAGGGTTTGCCGGAACGTAGTGAGGTCCGTACCCGCAATTTCCGTCACGGTACGGATGGCAGCCATGGTGCGGTCCAGCAGGTCTAGAGCCGCGTCGGGCAGGCGCCGATCTTTCACGTAGCGCTTGGCTAGCCGCACGCATTCTGGCACTACATCGTCGGCCACCGTTAGCTGGTGGTGCTGCTCGTAGGCCATAACCAAGCCGTGTAGCATACGCTCCGCTACTTTCACGGTGGGCTCCTCAACATCAAGTAGTTCAAAGCGGCGACTTAGGGCTTGATCGGGTTCGATGAGCTTGCGGTACTCGTCGCGGGTGGTAGCACCTAGCAAAATCAGCTCCCCGCGGGCTAGCTCGGGCTTCAGCAGGTTAGCGGCGCCGCTGCCAGCTGTGCCTTTGGGGTCCAGCAACACATGAATCTCGTCGATAAACAAGATGCAGCGCTCGAATTTCTTGACCTCCTTCAGCACGTTTTTGAGCCGGTCTTCTATCTCTCCTTTGTAAGAGGCACCCGCTACGAGCGCACTCGGGTCGAGTTCGAGCAGTACGGCATCCTTCAGCCAGTAAGGCACTGGCCCAGTAATGAGCTGCTGCGCCAGGCCATCAATCAGAGCGGTTTTACCCACGCCGGGGTCGCCCGTCAGAATGACGTTGGGCTTGCTGCGGCGACCCAGGATTTCCATGATTAGGCGCAGCTCCCGCTCCCGACCAATGATAGGATCGAAACGGCCCTCCCGCGCCAGCGCAGTTTTGTCGCGGCAATATTTCTGCAAGACGCCCTCTAGGCCGTTGCTAGTCGGAGCCTTGCCCGTGGAGCCCGTAGTGGAGGTATCGGAGAATTCTTGCGAGGCCGAGTCAGGGCTGGTAGGAGCTAGGTCGCGTAAGAAGTTGGCCAGCAGGTCGCGCTCCTGTAAGGGCAAGGACCGGAGCTGCTCGGGCGGGAAGCCTACATTTGGTTTGGTAAGCGCCGCCAGCACGCAAATTGGGTGGAGCTGATCTAACCCCAACCGGACCCGAATGAAGTTGGCTTCTTCCAACACGCGGGTCACCGAATCGTCACCTAACAGCTCGATGGGCGCAAACGCCACGCGCGGCAGGTCTTCGATGCGAACCTCCGCCCACTCACGCAAATACGCAACGTCTTTGCGCAGCGTCTTGAGCAGGGCCGTTCCGGGCGTATCGTTTTGCAGCAGGGCCCGCATCAGGTGCGCGGCGGTATAACGCTCGTTGCGGTACTCGCGCGCCAGAGCCCGAGCTACATGCAACGCGTCTTGGATTCCATCGGGCAGTAAGACGGTCGGTATCATAGGTTTGAATAAAGCAACTAAGGATAGGGGTTACCGAAATAGATCCTCCCGCAACCAGTAGTAGGTATTGCCATTGGAGGTTAAGCGACCATGCGGCGTGGTAGGCACCCGCTGGTACCAGTCGCGCCGTTCGCGCAGCAGGGCCAGCAATTGCAAAAAGGTTTCTTGGGGCAGGCGGCTAGGTTGGTTCAGGTCCGCCATTCGAAGTTGATTGAGCAAAGGATGGCGAACGGGTAAGCCGAGCAGTTGGCTTATCGGAAAGCTGAGGCGTACCGTATCAGATAGGGCTGAGCCGGTGTGCTTGCCCAGCTGCCGAAAGCGGCCCAGCAACTGCCGACGAGCTGCTGAGCGGGTAGGCGTAAGGTCATCCGCTGCCAACAAGGTAAGCCATTGCCCGAGAACATCATAGGTGTCGAGAGTTATTAGGCGTAATTGCCGAAAACCAGTAGTGGAACCGAAAGAACCAGTGTAAACTCGGTCGAAGAATGGGTAAGTGCGCAGCCCAAAGGCCGCAGGCGTTAGCGTGGGCATTAGTGCTTCCTTTCGGGCCACAAAGGCCCGACTCACCTGCGGGCTAAAGCGGCTACGCAGGGGCAACATCGCCGCGAATGTTCGTTCGAGCGCCGCTTGCGTTTGACGCGTGTCGAAGCGCATTTGCGCCAGCAAGCTGTCCGTAGTCGACTGAAGCAGGCTGATCGGCAAGGTTTTGTTTTTGGTCGGGAAAAGCACCCAGCCTGGAATCATGCTTTGCTTAGGAAATGCGAGACGGTACACGTTTTGGGCGCCCAGTTGCAAGTCGTACACGGGCTTTGGCACCACCTGGCCCGGATTTACCAACCGATCACGCTTTGCCTTGCCTTCTTCTAGTGCCGACTGAAAAACAAGTTGCTGCGACTGCAACACGAAGCTATTAGCTAGGGTATCAGCTGGTGCGGACACCTGAAAGGAGAGTAACCTAGCTTCTGAACGCTGCATACCGGTGCGGATGGCCCTAGTCTGCGCCACATTGCTCGCGTCGCCGTTGATGCCGACGAGGACCACCACGTTGTTTTCGCCGGGGTAGTCGGCGAACATTTTGAAGGCTTGTTCGAGCCCCGCGCGGATGGGTTGGGAGGTACTCGCTACACGAGCAACGCTGTCGAGCTTCAGCCGGCTCAGCCGATCAACGGCCCGACCTAGGTCGCGCGTCAGGGGCTGGGTGGTAATGTGATTGACGCGAGCCGCCGCTGGCGTAGCAGTTGGCATCCGATGGTAGAGCA
Organism: Hymenobacter sp. GOD-10R; assembly: GCF_035609205.1. NCBI lineage: Bacteria > Pseudomonadati > Bacteroidota > Cytophagia > Cytophagales > Hymenobacteraceae > Hymenobacter > Hymenobacter sp. GOD-10R. The sequence continues at coordinate 3,359,903 of NZ_CP141184.1, read as the reverse complement.
CGGCGCCCAGGCGAATCGCTGCGCCTTGATTCTGGGATTGCAACCGGCTGATGGTAGCTTGCGCGGTGTTCACTAGCTCGCCCCAAAAAGGGCGCATCGCCCGGCTGTCCTCCACAACGTAGAGCAGGTTGTAGGACAGTGAATGAGCCTGCCAGTTCATCATTTGCTGCTGCGTGATGCGCTGGCCGTTCGCGTTTAGTACGTAGTTGTCGGAGGCTAGCAGCGGCGTGAGAAGCCCTAATTGCCAGAGAGTTGGCCTACTAGAATTAACCTGCGTTTTTTTGAGGACAGGAAACCGGCTAGCACCGGACCACGACACCATCGGGAAGGCGAAGGAAAAACCGAGTGAGTCAGGCTTATTGAGCAGCGCAGTGGTTGGGGAAGCAACAGACGGTTGGGCGGCGCGACCAGCTGCTGCAGAATCCGCTTCCACAAACCAGCCCTGGCCTAGGCGTTGCAACGCCGCCACGGGCGCCCAGCCGAGCAGGGTAGTGGCTGCGCTATCGGCCGCAAACCAGTCGGTCTTGCCCACTAAGGCTTCGGTGCCAGAATCAGAAAGCTTGTAGAGGTACGCTAGGTCATACAGCTTCAGGCGCGTAGTGAGCGGCGATGCTAGATTTGGACCCGCGAATAAGCGCAGGCTGTCGTGGCTTAGATAGTTGTTAAGGTTAGATAAAACGGCGGCATTGACCAGTGCCGGACAGTAGAGGGCGGGCGTGGTACCCAGTGAGTCAGCAGGCGCTTGGCTGGCGAGCAAAAAGTGGCTCTTGGGCGCCCACCCAGCATACTGAGCAGCTTTCCGATCCTTGAGTAAACGACGGGCGTAGAACGTTCCGACTTTCAGCGCTGGATCGTAGCGCACCAGCTTCAAGAAGCCTTTTCGTTCTGCCAGTACATAGAACGCCTCCCGAAATTGCGCTTTCTGGAAGCGTGTGGCCAAGCTAGCTTGCCGGTACGTGGAGTTATTGTCGCGGTCGGAGTACACCACCCAGGGCGCTTTCGTGTTCGCAGCGTGTTGGGCAGCGGGCTGAGGCTTGAGGAAAGCGAGTAGCGGTACTTGCGCCCAGCCAGCACTGCTCGGCAGCAAGGCTAGCCACACCCCGAGTAGGCAGATGATCTTGCCCATCCCTACTCGCCTTTATGCTGCGTGACCAAGAGCTTGGTAATGCACTGCGTAACGGTGTCAGGTTCAACAGCCACCGCGTCGATAGTCCAGCCAGGGTCGAATTGCAGATTCATGCAGTAGGAATAAAAATCGTTGGGTGGAAGGCTGCCCGCTACCACTAGCGTGTTGGGCTTGCCACAGAAGTAGCGCTTGAGTAAATAGGAGTACTGCTGATTCACTTGGCGGCCGTTGGCAATGCGCTGCAAACGCCATTGAATGTCGTGCGTCCGCTTTTCGGCTGCATGATCCACTGGTTTTACAAACGGCCGAAAGTGGGGCAGAATATGAATCCACTGCGTCAGTGGCTGCATGGTCGCGTCTGTATTGAGCGTGACCTTGTACCAGCCGGGTTTTGTATAGGTGTAAAAAGCAGTCGGATCGTGTGAATCAACCTGCTTTGTTTCACCAAACTGCCACGCAAAGCTGTGGACCGGAGCACCTGCTGTCTGAAACGTTAGTTGCTGCCCTTCGTGGCCAACCGTATCCGCCAAGAGCCGGACGAAGGGAGCGGACAATACCGAGCGGGGCAGCACTTGCACCGTAAACTGGCTCGACACAGAATCGTGCGTGACCGTATCCGTTACCGTGAGCCGGATCATGTGCGTACCGGGTGTTTTGTAATGAAACGTGCCTTGCGGCTGCGTCGAGGTGGAGCCTTGCCCAAATTGCCAGCGCCACTTGGTGGCCTCGGCCGTGCTATCGGCAAAGTACAACGGCTCCCCGACGGCTAGCCCCAGCGGACTCACTTGGGCTTGCAGGACCATCTTGCTGCTGTGGTGATGAAGCAGTAAAAGCAGCCCGCCAGTCAGAGCGAACGTGCCACCCGTCAGAAGCCATTTGCGTTGCATGATGCGTATTTAAGGCTTCGTAGAAGAAGCAGGCAATGATGCCGTTTGGGTAGCTTGCTGTGGGGCGGGAGCAGGTTGCAAGCTGATCGAGCACTCTTCTAACTCTTTGGTAAACAGCTCGGAGTTTGCCTGCTTGCTGGCTAGGATTTCTTTGTCGTCATACATCATTTGGTAAAAGTCAGCTGCCTGCTCGAAGGCTTTGAAGAACTGCAGCGAGTCTTTGGCTACTTCATCAGTGGTTCGAAATAGTTGTAGTGTATCGATAGAATAGATTCGGCGAACCTCAGCAATCTGATTTTTTATATCGCCTTCCACAAAACTGGCCTTGATACCAGGCTGATAAGCGGCAATAGCGAGGTAGGTCGAATCGAGTAGATACAAATACTGTTGTTGCTTCTCGAAAAGCTGTTGGTTACGCTTTATCTCGACGGATAAAGACCGGGCGTTTGCTACCGGAAAGCCATAAGCATGGTACAAGCCCCAACTAGCAAGACCCGTAAGCAGTAAAGTCGCCAGCAGTAAGTAGAAGAATAGAATTTGTCGTTCGCTAAAGCGTAGCCCTAGAATCGTGAGCATAAAAACTTACTTTTTTTTGTGCGTGCTTATACATTCTTCCAATTCCTGCTGCTTGTCCTTGATCTGGGCATCTACTTCACGGATGGAGGCTTTCAGCAGCAGCAGCTCATCCACATAACGGGTAAGCTTGCGATATACCTCGTGGGGGCGCCGCTCAAACAGCTTCGCTACTAATTCCGCTTTCAACTCCTCGTTTTCACGGACAATTCGCGCTTCCAGGCTCGCCGGTGAACCAACTAACTTGGGGTTGAGGGTGCGCAGATCCTGGTAAAGCAAATCGGCTTTTTGCGCCATGGCCTGCTGCGTAAAGAGCGCCTTCTGATACTGAACTTGGTCGGCCCGAAGCAGGGCTAGCTGCTTGGCCGCCGTCTGGATAAACATGAACGCAGCGAGGACCAGAATACCGAGCAGCAGCAGAAAGTGCCCTAGGAAGCGCCAGTAAGCCCTGGTGATATCCTTTTCGTTAAGTAGCTTCATTTATAGATAATTGCTAGATCTACTGCTCGGTTTTGCCTAAGTTAGAAGCTTCCCCGACTACCTGTATCTGCTCCGATGTTCCCACCCGATTCTGCTGCTTCTCGGCCGGCGTACTTACTCAATCAGCTGGAGTTGGATTACCGCTCCGAAGTAGTGGCGGCTGAGCTGCTGGCCAATGAACAGGGAGAAGCACTGCCGTTGGCTAGGTTCATTTTCAACCCGTTAGGACCTACTACCCGGCCCTATGCCACTGACTTTACGCCCCCGCAGTTTTTGGCTGCCGAGGGAAGCGAGGTGCCCTATTGGCGCCTCGACATACCCCGTGAAGGGCTGTACGATCAGCTGCCGCCATTCCTATTCCATCCTATTCAGCCTACACCCGGCGATGCTGCCGATGCAGAATCGTTGCTTGAGCAGGTGCAGCAGGCGCACGCGGTAGAACAGGAAACCCGGCAGTTTTTTTTGCCCTTCGATACGGAGCTGCACTACCTGCGCGTGCTGCGCAGCTGGCAGGAGCGCCAGCACGATCATCTCGAATACGCGCCGGCGCTGCTGGCTCAGTTTGCCGAAGCATGGCCCATTCTGCATCGCCTCGATGCTGCCCGGGCTAGCTTGTTCATTCAGTGCCTGCCTCTTATTCATCAGTTGCGCGGCAACTTGCCTTGGCTGGAGCAGTTGCTGGCCGTCTTCTTCGGCGTCCCCGCCCGGTTCGAAACCGAGCGGCCTAGCCTTCAGCAGACGACCACCGAACCAACGCTTCGCCTGGGTCAGTCGCGGCTCGGGATTGATGCCATTGCGGGCAGCGCAGCCGATGAGGGGGATGGGGCCATTTACCTGCACCTAGGTCCCGTGCCGGAAGCACGCACCGCTGAATTTCTACCGCACGGCGCCGCACGTTCCTTGCTAGGGGAAGTGCTGGCTTACTTCGTGCCGGTTACCGCCGAGGTCATTCCGTTCGTCACGATCGAACGTGCCGCACCCAAGCAGTCGCAAGCGGTGACAAGCTACTTGGGCTACAATAGCTATTTGGGCGCGAGATAGTTCTGGTTTAAAAGCGGCGTGTATAATCACAAGAGATAGTACTAATAAGGTTTGGACCTATGTTCGTTATGTTGCTGGTTGGCTCAAGTAAGCTCTAACCGAATGATGCGGTAGGGGCTAACTTGGCCAGACCGGCTGACTAGCTTGGTTTTCAAGCCCGTGCAAAGCACTTCCCAGTCAGCTTCGCCCAGCATGCAATCGGGGGCGGGGGTGAGGCATACATCAATCGTGCGGATAAAGCCTTGCTTGGCCGAGTCGCCCACCATCACGCCTCTGCGAATGCTGACGTCACGGATTAGGTGACCTAGCTCCACGTGCACAAACGACCGGATGTCCTCACTCGTGACGATGCGCTCGTGGCTCATCAGCGCATACCGGTAGGCTTCCAACTGACTGGCAGCCCCGCGCCGGTTTTGGCCCCCCGTGGTGGTCGTCAGCAGTACCGACTCAGGACCTAGGAGGTAGGTGATGTCGTAAGGCTGCAAGGCTGTGCCGGCTTGCAGGTTGTTGCCGTATTCGCAATCCGTTGTCCAGTAGCTTACTTCGAGCGTATCGGCTTCCTCGTAGGGCTGCACTAAAAGGTAGTGGGGCAGCTCGCGCACGGCCCCTTCTTGCTGCGTGAGCAGGCGCTCAAGCTGGTTGATTTGCTGCGTAAGGCGCTGGGCTTCGAGTTGTACCGTGTCGTGACCATAGGCCGCAAAGGCAACGGATTCGTCCCGCAGTACTTCCAGCAGGTAGTGGAGCTGTTCGCGGGCATCGCGGGCATCGAAACGCTCGATGCCGCTGCGCCGCACCGAGTAAGAACCACTAGCAACCTGATCGGCTTGACGCAGCGGGTGCGCCGTGAACACCCGATTGCGGCTGTCTAGCAGCGTCCGCACCGTCAGGAAGGTTTCCATTTGGCCCACGGGTAAGGGCAAAATGTTGTGCATCACGCGGGTACGGTACGTAAGTCGATGTAGGCGCCGGTTCATCACAGGCAGAGCATTCAGTCGAACCGTAAGCTGGTTCAATACGGCCTCGTTGAAGTTGGCGGGCAGCGTTACCTGCAACCACAGCATCGGTTCGGCCCGCAAAACCTCAAGGGTTTCTGGCGGAAAGTGCTCAGCAAACGTGGCCGGATAACCAATAGTAAGCGCCGCTAAGTCGATGTTGTCCGGTCGCCGCAGGTGCATAAACCGGCTGTGATACGTGTTCTTCACATCTTGCTCCAACAGCTGATCGATGCTGTAGCCGGCCAACAATCGGCGAGGGTCGTCTGCCAAGGGATTGTTTTCGCCGGGCTGCGGCTCATAGCACAGTCCCGGGCGCATGTCCAGCGGCTGACTATTGAGCGACCAGCGGCTCAAGTGCAAGAGGTTAAACAACGTTTCCGCCTCTAGCACGTGTGGTAATTCTAGGTAGAACCCGAGCCGGTCTAGTGACGTGATATCGGGGTGCAAGGCTACGCCGAGCCAGAAAGTATGGGCGGGCAGCTTATGGTCTTTGCCAGTGAAACCTTCGGCCAGTTTGCCCAGGGCTGGGTCCATGCGAAACAGGTTCTCACCCGCCGCCAGCCACACCACTCGCCCCTGAAACAGCTTGACCGTATCGACGGCGCTCAGGAAAAGGTCGTGGCGTGTATCTAGTTCCCCGTAGGGCTTGGAGGCAAACCGCTTGGTATAGAACAGGCTTTCCGTCGGGGCCATGTAGGCAATGGGGTCGGCGGGCTGCACCTGCACCACAGCGTGCGCGGGGCGAGGCACCGTCAGCAAGTCCGGCGTCAGTAAGCTAGCTAGCCGGTCGAGCAAGCCCGCTTCCGAATCAATGAACTCCTGACTGAGCTTGTGCAACTCACTGGCCAAGGCATCCATGACCAACCGGACGAACGGGTCAAGGCTCTGCAAGTTTTTTACCCCCCACAAGTGCAGGATGTGCTGAGCCATCCGTTGCCGAATCGCATCTAGGGTAAACTGCTTGCGTTTGTCTTGGAAGGGCATACGGGCGAGCTAAGCCGTTAGGAGGAAGTAAGTTGACCTAGCTGAAGCTGGGTCGCATAGGAGAAGGCCTCATCGGTGAGCTGCACAACGCCCCGCACGCTGATGTTGGCTCGTCGCCGCGCCGTCGGTTGTTGGGCACCATCCTGTTGCGGTGCCACTGTAAGAAAGTCGACTTGCACACTTACCTCGCGCAAGCGCGGCTCATGCCGACGAATAGAAGCGAGCAGCGAGCGGGTTAGCGACTCTTCCCAACCAGCTAGGTTGATGTCGTTGTCGAACTCTATCTCCCAAATAGCACATCCAAAGTCGGGGGCGCTTCTCAGTTCGCCGGGCCGCGTGTGTAGCATCAGGTGCAAGAACTGCGCAATGGAAGCCGCCAAAGAGCAGGTGGGGTGCTCGTCGCCGAGGCGAGCAGCAGGAGTGGGGCGGTTGAAGAGAGCAACCGGCGGTTGCCGGCTCATCAGCTTGCTGACCTGCATGGGGTATTTGTAGAACAAATGGCTCATACCGGCTGCTGGGCTAATCGAGTAGGCTCCAGTTGCGCGTGGTCAGGGTGGGGCGGCTAGGGGCTTCCTCCCGGATTAGGATGTTTTCTTTATGCTGCCCGATATACTCAAGGCCGCTGAGCCGAGCCCATAGCTTGACCATTACCGCCAAGAAATCCTCTACAGTCTGCATCGACGCGCCGATGTTGTGGTGGGTGTACGTCATCTCCACCAGGTTCAGCAGCATGCTCTCAAAGTAGTTCGGGGTCACATCCGTCCACTCGTAGAAGTAGTTCAGCAGCTCCTCCTTGTCTTTAGCAGGCATGCAGTACAAGCCCGTATACACCATGCTAGCTAGGTTGTTAAAGTAGTCGAGGAGGTGTACCGGTGGGTGCTGATAGTCGAGGCTGCGGTAGTTGAAAAAGATCTGACAGAGGTAGTCGAGCACCTTCGTGCACATCGCTTCGATGCTGCGACTGATCGTAGATGCCTGCTGGCGGTCGTAAATCTTACGAACAATCTTGAAGGAGTTGATTTGCAGCTGGTTGAGCTGATAGCCAAAATCCTTGTAGTACTTCATCAGCCGGCTATGGCTGTTCATGGAAGTGCAGGGCGGAATAAAGTTTTCATCCACCACGTAGCGGCCTTCGCGCAGCATAATGCGCCCGATGGTCAGGAAATGTGCCCCTAGCTCATCGGCGTTGATCTGGGCGGTATGCACCACTTTTAGGTCGTAGTAGGAATCAGTGAAGGGGTGCCGCATGGGCGATTCCTCGGGGTCCGGCGTACCGAGTGGTACCCTCCGGAAAGGGTTCACGGTGAGGATGATATCATAGCTAGCGCGCTGGGCTTCCTCCACTGTCGTATCTACCCGGAAGGCGGCCCGCAAAGCCGTGTATTTGGCTGATTCCGGATTTATCGCAATGCGGCAGCCGCCCGCCGTAATGGCATTGCAGCGCGCCAGCCGAACCTCTACGCTATTACCTACTTTCTCCAGCAGCTCAATCTCACTGGATACCGTGGCGCCCTTGACCGGCGGGAGCAAGCCGAAGTTGTAGTCCGTTAGAAACAACGACGCAGTATCGCGCACCAAATCCTGCACCTGTAAATCTGTGTCGAGGAAATGCTGCTGGGAGAGCTTCATGCCATCGACCCAGTTCACGGCAAAGTAATTTTTAGCGACTAGCATATAGATTGGATTTAGCTCTCCTCCACGCGTTTGGCGACGATCAGGCAGCGTTCATTCAGGTAGTTGTGGGCAATACTCAGATCCGCGTCGATGTAGCGCCGCAGCCGAAAAGGGGAGGCGCGCACATAGTAAAATAGCCAGCCGTATTCCGTTGCGTCGGCCGTCGCCGTGTGAATCGGATCGTGGGGAAACTTGTAGTTGTAGTCGTCGATGAACTTCTGGAACCAGACGCCAAAGGGTAACTCCTGCGCCGCCCGGGCTTTCACTTTCACGGGAGGCTCCGTAATGCCGGGGCGCTTACGCAGCTCCACTTCCAGGATCATCAGACGAAATGGGTCCATTCCATCCAGCACGACTTCCGGCGCTGGCCGTGGGTAGTGCCACACCTTACGAATCTCATTCGGGATGGCAACAAGCGCCTCGAACGTCTGAGAAAACAGCAGCGGAACGACAAAAGCTAGCAGGCAGGTAGCGGCCCACAGCCCGTACGGCAGTGAGCTAAGTAAATTGAAAATCAAGCTAAAGCAGTAGCTCCCTAGCAAAAGAATCAGGCTCGTCAGCAGGTAGACGAAAACAAGCTGGGTACGTCGATCCTCGCCCAGTACCTTATCGAGCTGGCGCAGATAAAGCACCCCGATACCGAAGAAGATAGCTTGCATCAGGACGTAATACCAAGGAATAAACCAGAGGTACACAAGCCCGAAGAGCCCGGCCAGCGCCATGGGCAACATGAAAACCAGCACCAACACCACCACTTGGCGGCCACTGAGCAGTCCCTTTTTCTGGTTAACGGCCACCAGCGCGACGAGCACTGCCAAGGCTAGGACAGGTAGCAGCAAGTATTGCAGGAAGAAATGATCGGGTATCGCTTTCGGCACTGGAATACGGGATAATAGCTAATAGACGTAAATAGAAGGTATCAACTAATAAGTAGGCTTTTCCCTATTCTCTCGAAAAGATAAGGAATAAGCGTGCGGAAATGCTAACTATTTAGAGCCAGCTTTTTACCTAGGTTATCCGCCAATGATAACGGTAGGAAAACCCGCGACAATGGAGCCGCCATGCGCCGTCAGATCACCCAGACGAGCAGCTGGCATTCCGCCGATTAGCACGGTTGCCGAACCCTTGATGATGGTGTCGGGTGGGCCCACGCAGGTTAGCAAATCCCCCACGATGGCAGCGGGCATTTTGCCAATCAGCACGGTCGGGCAACCCGGCCCCACGATGGGCCCGCCAACGTGTGGAATCGGGGGAACGGCGGGCGTTTGCATGGGGCAGGTATGCATATCAGTGAGGCGGGCAGCAGGCGGCATGGTAGAATTTGCTTGACGTAAATACGGATAGTGCTCTTATTATTAGTCTATTATCTGAGCAAGACGCAGGCGAAGCGCTTGCCGCTCAGGCGCTGTGTTTAGGCGCTGTAGGTACGCCTTGCCTACTGCCTGAATAGAGGCCCTAGGTCGCTGATCAGGTGGCTGGCGTTCGGCAAACTGCAAGGCTCGTTGGTAAGAAGCTACCGCCGCTCGGTGCTGACCCACTTGCTCGAAGGCTACGCCAAGCTGCCGGGCCGCTTCCACCCCGAGCATGTCGGCGCCTAGGTATTCGGCTCGGTCAACCGCTTGTTGAAGCAGCGCAATACTTTTCACCGCTTGGCTCCGCTGTTGCCAGGCGGCGGCCGCACCTAGCCACGCCTGAATACTTAAAAGCCCGGCCGTAGTGTCGCCGAGGGCGAAAGCAGATTCACTCCGCTCGGCAGCCTGCGCAAACCGTAGGCGCGCCTCGTCCGGCTGCCGACCAGCGAGGAAGTAGTTGGCCACCGTGAGCCACACCATAATTTCGGCCAGCAGCAACCCCGCGTTCTGACAAGTGTGCAGGCAAGTAGCCGCCCAATGCTCAACAGCCTTCGAATCGGCGCGGGTAATAGCTGCACTGAGTTGGTGAAATTGCTGCTGAAAGGAAGCATCGGGGCTGGCAGCTTTGGTAGCTAGGTCAGCTAGTAGGCTACCCATCGACACGGCTGGCGTAGCTGTGTGCACCATGCCAGGGAACCAGCGAGCAAGCCGCTGCAACGGTACTTTCTCCGCATCTTCCAGCACAATAAAACGCTGTGGACCTACACTAGCAAGACTAGTACGTAATGCTTCTTCCGTGCTTGTCCACGTTTCGGGTACACTCAAATCAAGCCATACAACAGCGGCTGGCAAGCTAGCTTGTTGCTCTTTTACGGCGGTCCAATTCTGACTTAAGACCTTATAAACCGGTGCTTCTGATCCGCTACTTAGCCCAACTAAGTAGTCGTGCAGCAAAGGCCGGTTGGCTTCGGTCGTTAGCCAGCGGTTCAGGCGTAGGGAAGGGGTCTGGTAGAAGGCCTGCCAGTGGCTAACCAGTGGCAGCTGTGCGACGACAATAGGCTGAGGGCTAGGGTGCATGGTCTGCTAGTTAATCATGACCACCGAGCCCTTTACCGTCGTAACCCCCGAGCTTTCCAGTGTGGCCATGCCTGTGCCTGCTATCTTCACTGTGGCACCCGAGGCCTTCAACTCGGCATCGGCCTTCACTTCAACAGCCGCTCCACTAATGGCCGTCTTGGCGGTGCCTTTGATCGTGACGTTGTCGCCGGTAATAGCAATTTTGGGCGCGTCGAGCGTAATCTCCTGAGTGGCTTTCAGGACGAGGCTTTTGCTGGCATTGAGCGTAATAGTGCCTTGCCCATTGTCTACCACAATAGTAATCAAGTTCTTGTCGTCGACTTGCAGGTGCAGCTCGTGCTTGGTTTCTGTATCCAAAAACGTGATGGTTGTACCGCTGTTGACGCTGAGGTGACGCTCTTTCGCCGGATCAGGCACGGCGGCATTCTTGCCGTGCGGCATAGCCCCGAACACAAAAGGCCGTTCGGGGTCGCCGTGCTGAAAACCAACCATCACTTGGTCGTTTACTTCAGGTACGAATAGGAAGCCCCGGCTTTTCTTCTGTTTAGCATCTAGGCCATAATGTGGTGCTAGCACGCGTAGCCAGGGCGTCTTCTCGGAGTCTTTCATCCATTGCAGCTGTACCTGAACCCTCCCTAGCTTTTTAGGGTCCTTGTTATCCATCACCTTCCCGAGCTGCGGTGCGCACATTGGTCGCTCAAGCGGCCCTGGGGGCATCACCTTCACGGTGGCTGGAATAGCCTCAAAATGATTGTGGTAGCGTTGCGTTTTGTCAATGTGGTGGGTCACTTCAATCACGTTGAAGTCGCCCAAGGGCGCGCCGGAGCGCTGGTCACTGATGCGCACCGTCGTGCCTACGGAGATACCCGGTACTTCCGAATCGCCGGCGACATAGCTGCTATCGGCCCCGAAGGAGGCACTGCGGTTGCTCGCGAACTGCTTGACATCCGCCGCCGCCAATGAGCGCCGATACCCAGGCTGATTATTTCCCGCAGCGGCTACAAAGAGCGACGCATTGGCCGTACCCTCGGCAGAAGCGTCGGTATCATCGGCTGAGAAATAGTCGTATTGGCTCACAAACTGAGGAGCGGCCCGTGTGCCTGATCGTAAATGGCTTAGATTAAGACCGAAGGTTAGCGGAACAGGCGTGCCGCCCGGCGTGGTCGTAAAATGCAGCTTTACACCATCATAATAAAACCAAGCACCATAGTCGTAAGCTAGGCGGCGTAGAAAGTTCCAGTAGGTTTCGCGGTAGCGCACCGCATAGGGCAGAACGTGGCTAGGACCTAGGGGCGCGCTTACTTCTTTGGGGTCGGAATAGGCACTCAGGCAGTTGGTCACCAGATCCGTCACGTTCATACCGTAGTAGGCGCTGATCCCCGGTACAGTAGCTAGCTTGTACGGTAGCCCGTATCCTCGCACTACCATTGAACCCAAAAAGGCTGTATCGGGCTGCACCAGCTCTACCTCCGCGATAACGCCATTGAATGTTAGCTTGGCAGTCGCGGAGTCTGTGCTTTCAATCTTCAGGCTAATGTTTTTGCCAGCTAGCTCCTGTATTGCATTTGATTTGAAGGTGAAGCTAGCTTCCACCTGCTCGTATTCAAATGCTACTTCAAATCGGTGCTGTGTGTGAATGGATTGCGTGATGGAAAGGGTTTGGAACGTTGCAATAGCCTTTCCTTCAATGGAAATAGTAGTCTTGAGGTTAGCATAAGAAGGCATAGTACACGGCGAATAGCAACACAATTGATCCTAGCTCATCTTGCCTCGAGCAGCGTCGATGAATGTGCCATTAAGTACTACTAATTCTACGGCATATACTACGGATGCTGGTGACTATCTTTTAGTTAGTAGGCCCGCCCTAACAGTACCATAAAAACTGCGTTTTTGAAGCCGTTATTTTGCTAGACAATTTAAACAACAGTCGAGTGCTCTTGTACCCAGGTTGAGGCGTACATCTACGAAGATTAGTGCGAAAGCTAGTAAGATGGCTCTGGCCACCATCAGGGTGGGCACAAACCATAGGCTGGCGTTCAAGTTCAGCTACCCCACCAGCGAGTGAGTCGATTTGTGCTTTCTCTTGCCGGCTAGCCTAGGCGCCGAGCGAGAAATTAAAGACCACCCGTGAGCCATCCGGTGCAATTGCTAGCATCTGGATGGTGCCGCTTTGGGCCGACAGCAAGGCGCGGTCAATATCCTGGGGCGTGTCGATGGATTTACCATTGATGAAGGCGATGATCGTGCCGCTGGGAATGCCGATGTGCTCAAAGAAGCCACCTTGCCGGACCTCACTCACCAATACGCCCGCCCGCAGATTCAGGCGCTGTTTCAGCGAGCCAGGCAACGGAGAGAAGCTAGCCCCGAGTCGATTATAGATTTTATCTAGGTCGGCATTGCTTTTCGCTGTCGCCGTGGTGGCCTCGCCTTTGAGCGTGGCTGAGGTGGAGCGGCTATTCTTATTACGTAAGTAGGTGAGCTTGACTACGTCGCCGGGGCGGTGCCGGGCAATGCGTTCGGAAAATTCAGCCGACGAATTCAAGGCTAAGCCGTCGATGCTCTGGATAATATCACCGGCCTGTAAGCCGGCCGCAGCAGCGGCGCTGTTGTCTAGCACCCCCGTGATGTAAACGCCTCGTACCGCTCCGGGCTGCAGCCCCTGCTGCTGTAAGTATTGCGCCTCGGCGGTGGGGGAAGGGTAAGACACGCCGAGCAGCCCGCGTTTTACCGCGCCAAATTCTCGTAAATCTCCTAGGATCTTCTTGGCTAGATTCACCGGGATGGCAAACGCATAGCCCGCGTAGCTGCCAGTTTGTGAGGCAATGGCCGAGTTAATGCCAATCAATTCGCCATTGGTATTGACTAGCGCGCCCCCGCTGTTGCCGGGGTTGATGGCGGCATCGGTTTGGATGAATGATTCCACGCCTAAGTTGCCCCTAGGCTCCGCATAGCCGTTGCTGCTGGGCCGGTTGATAATCCCGATGCTGCGCGCTTTCGCACTGACGATGCCCGCCGTGACGGTGGTATTCAGCGAAAAAGGATACCCCACAGCGACCACCCATTCCCCAACCTGCACACTATCGGAGTTGCCGAGTTTGATGCTGGGCAGGTGGTCGGCTTTGATTTTGATGAGGGCTAGGTCCGTGTTGGGGTCCCGGCCGATCAACTCCGCGGAAAACTGTCGGTTGTCAGGCAAGACCACGTCAATCTTGGCGGCATTTTCCACCACGTGATTGTTGGTGGCGATGTAGCCGTTGCCAGTGAGCAGAACCCCGGAGCCGGAAGCCATGGCCGTGCCGCCCCCGGAAGGTGAGTCGTACGACTGACCAAACGGGTCATCATACTCCTCGGAAGCTCCATATGTGGTTTTGATGTGTACGACCGCGGGCGTCGCCGCTTTAGAAGCCTTGACAAAGTTGCCCATACCCGCGGAGGCAGTGCTTTTTGGGCCATCGTCGGCGGAAGGTTCGTCGGCTAAAAAGGCCGTTGAGGAAGGCTCGGTCGTATTTCTCTCGTCCGAGCTTTGCTTGCTGGTGCAGCTAATATTTCCCAGCTGCAGGAGGCAAAAGCTACTAAAAAGCAAAAGGGTCGTCGATTTTCTCATAAGGATGCTTCTAGGTGAGGAGCCGAAAACCGCTGCCTAGCGCGCCCGAGCAAGTGGTAGTTTTCTCGGTTTAGGGCAGAGGAAAACTACCTTAACGCAATTTAGCGCTGTAGAGGTGCCTAAATGTCAGCCTGCTGGGCGGAACATAGAGGGAGTACCCACTAGCGCCCTAGCCATGTTCCGAAGGCTAGGGCGTACAAGGTTATTTCGGAGGCGGCAATACCGCCCCAGATGCTATCTGCTCTCCAATACTTTTGCTACCCGTTCATCACGAGTCTGCTACTTCGCTGCTAGCTGTAGCGGAAGTGGCTAAGGACGGGTCGTCAGCCCTTTTGTGGCCCACTATTGTTTCGTGGTGCAGGTAGCACCAATCGCTCATGGCTTGCACCACTTGCAGCAAGGTGCGGCTGTGCGCCGTGCTCTCGTACTCGACCGTCACGGGTTGCGTGTCGCACACGGTGCGCTTCACCAGTTGGTGGGCAGTTAGCGTAGGTTGCCAGTGTCAAGCCCTTCGTTAGCCCACACTGGCAGGCAGTTGCACCTGGGTTAGAATACGGCCTAGCTCTTGCTGTTCCGCCCCGCTGAGGGGCTGCAGTGGGGCTCGTAGCTCGCCAGCTTTCTCACCTAGCAGCTCCAGCCCAGCCTTAATAGCGCGGGGCAAGCCTTTGGCTACAATGAACTGAAGCAGCGCTAATTGCTGGTAAAATAGCTGCCTAGCTTCGGTAAGGTCCTGGCGCTGTACTGCCTCGTACAGGTCCACATTCAGCTCCGGAATAAGGTTGGGGGCCGCCGTGCACCAGCCCGTGGCACCAGCGGCAAAAGCGGCCAAGGCTAGGGGGTTGGAGCCATTATAGAACGCCACATCCTCACCTAGCAGCTGACGCAAGGCCTGCATGCGCTGCACGTCGCCGGTGCTTTCCTTGATCATGGTCACGTTGGGAATTTCCAACAGGCGCTTAAGCAGCGTCGGCGACATATCCAGGCCGCCCGTAGCGGGGTTGTTGTAGGCCATTATCGGCACCGATACAGCGCTGGCTACCCGGTCGAAATGCTGAAAGATTTCATCGTCCGTGAGCTTCCAGTAGCTCATCGGGATGACCATCACCGCGGCCGCGCCGGCCTGCTCGGCAAAGCGGGCGTGGCGCACCACGCCGGCCGTCGTCAGGTGCGAGACGCCCACCAGCACCGGTAAGCGGCCGGCTACTTGCTGCAAGGTGGCCTCGGTTACGGCGTCGCGTTCCTCGTCGGTGAGGTAGGGCAACACGCCGGTGCTGCCGAGCGGGGCAATGCCATGCGAGCCGCTGGTCACCAGCCGCTCCACCAGGCGGCGGTAGGTGGGTAGGTCCACCGTGTTATCGGCGGTGAATGGCGTAATAGGATAGGCAATGATGCCGCGAAAAGGGACGTTCGTATTCATCGAAAGGGAGTTAAATAAGTGACTTACAAGTCGCGGCCGCGCTCCTCGCGCAGGGCCACCCCTAGGTTTTGCAGCAGGGGCGCATTTTCGCAAGCGATGTAGCGGGCGCCCACCGTTTCGCTGCGGTTGCCGTGGTTGTGCCAGGCCCAGATGGGGATGTAGATGGCGTCGCCCGCTTTCCACTCCACTATGCGGTCTTCAATCTGGGTGTAGCCCTCGCCTTCGATGACGTAAATCACCGTTTCGTAGGTGTGGCGGTGCTGGTTGGTGACTTGGCCCGGCAAGAGTCCGCCGATGGTCATGCTCAGCGCCACGGTTGGCAGGTCCACAAAGAAGACGGGATGCTTGCGCTCGGTCGAGAACTGATCGTGGGCACCGGCTTGCTCCACGTTGGCGTGGTGGAGCCTCTCGGGCATCCGAACTTCGGGCCGGGCGTAGGTGCGGTGAAAATCCGCTGATTGGAATTGGTCTGTGGGCTTAGCTAGGTTGTGAATGGCAATAGGGTCCATGAGCAAGATTGAAAAGTGGTGAAACCATCAGGGGGCGCTGGCAATACCCTGTTTTACATCCCGGGTCAGGGTGGGTGCCAGCTCCCGACTATGCAAAAGTGTTTGTAGTTTGGCCCCCTGAATTCATCCAGTTTTTGCAAACAAACGGGTCCAGTTATGCTACGTGCTTGGGATACCAACTTTCATCCAACCTTCGCGGCGGGCCGGGCCGTGTACCTACAAATCAGTGAGCTGATTGCCGCCGAAATCCGCCGCGGCCGCTTGCAGCCGGGTACGGCGCTGCCTGGCACCCGAGAGCTAGCTAAGCAGCTGGGCGTGAACCGTAAAACGGCGGTGCTGGCCTACGAGGAGCTGCTCGCCCAAGGCTGGCTGGAGTCGCAAACTACCCGCGGTACCTTCGTATCGAGCCGGCTGCCCGAGAGCACCCCGACGGCGTTTGCGCCCGCCACGAGTGGTCAAGTAGAAGCGCCTGGCTTTCAGTGGCAAGACCCATTTAACTTGGAGCACCTGCCTGTGGTGCCGCCCGGGGCGCTGGTGTTCAACGATGGCACGCCCGATGCTCGGCTCGCGCCCGTAGCCACACTGGCCAGCGCCTACCGCCGGGTGATGCAGGGCCGAGGCCGCCGCAACCAGCTAGGCTACGACAGCCCCCTAGGTAGCCTGCCCCTGCGCGAGGCATTATCGCGGATGCTCAACCACGACCGGGGCTTGAGCACAACCCCAGCCGGTATCTGCCTGACGCGGGGCACCCAAATGGCCTTGTACCTGACCGCCCGACTGCTGATCCAACCGGGCGACGTGGTGGCGGTGGAAAACCCCGGCTACCCGCCCGCTTGGCAAACCTTTCGGCTACTAGGTGCTGAGCTAGCCCCCGTGCCGGTGGACGAAGAAGGCTTGTGCGTAGACGCGCTGGAAGCACTATGCCAGCGCCGCACCGTGCGGGCCCTGTACCTGACGCCCCACCATCAGTTTCCGACCACCGTGACGCTGAAAGCGGCGCGACGAGTGCAGTTGCTAGCCCTAGCCGCCCGCTACGGTGTAGCCCTCATCGAGGACGACTACGATCATGAGTTTCACTTCCACTACCAACCCATGCTGCCGTTGGCCAGCGCTGATCCGCACGGTGTGGTCATCTACATCAGCTCGCTCTCTAAGCTGATTGCCCCGGCTCTACGCGTGGGCTATGTAACAGGTCCGGCTGCGTTTGTAACGGCGCTAGGTCGGCTGCGGACGCTAGTGGACCGGCAGGGCGACACCGTCTTGGAACAGGCCGTAGCCGACCTGATTGATGAAGGAGAAATCAAGCGGCACACGCGCAAGGCCCACGCCGAGTACCACGCCCGCCGCGACGCACTGGCTGATGCCCTGCGCCAGCTGCCGGGCAACGTGGTAGATTTTGTGTTACCCGGTGGTGGTATGGCCCTGTGGGTGACCTTCCGGGAAGACGTTGACGTGGAGCAAATAACGGAGGAGCTAGCTCGTCGCAAGGTGGTCATTACGCCGGGTAGCCGCTATTACCTGAGTGGGCCCGCCACCAACTCCGTGCGCATGGGCTACGCGGCGCTGACGCCCGCCGAGCTAGCCCACGGTGTAGAGCAGCTAGGGCTCGTCCTGCGCCAGTACGAAAGCTGAGCAGCGGAGCTAGAATGAAAAAGCGGGTGAGACGTTCGAAATGCAATACCCTGTTGCCTAGAGAAACCGCATCAACGCTTGCGCCGCGCTACTAAAGCGCCGCGTCGTGCTCGGGGCAATCGATGCGTAGTTGAGGACCTTCGAGAGGAATGTTGAGCAAATGGCAGAAGTGCTGACCGGGCCTCCAACCATAGTGGCGGCAGGAGAAACACATGCGCTGCACCGGGATGGTGCCCGCTGCCTGCAACTCGTACAGGAGCGTGAGCAGGCTCAGATATAGGCTCTGCTTTTGTCGGGTAGGCAAACCAGCTACGGGCTGACCAAGGGGCGCAGCAAAGCGGCTGGTCTGGTCGGCCAGCCGCTCGCCGGCGGGGGTAAGCTTCAGGAAATGGCTGCGCAGGTCGACCGGATCAGGGTGCCGACTGATCAAGGATTTTTGAGCGAGTGTCTTGACTGCATCACTAATGGTGGCGCGGCTCACGTGATACTCGCGGGCTAGGTTACTCACCGTACACTGGCTCGGTAGGTGAAAGCGTAAAAACACTACCACTTGCAATTGCAAGGGGCTCAAACCACTATGAGTAGCCTCTTGCCAGAGCAAGTGGCGAAACACGCCTGCCAGCCGTTCGAGCGAGGCCACAATCTTGTGGTCCAAGTCCGGCGGATTGTTCTGTTGCAACGGGTCGAACGGGCTGGCAGCGGAATCAGCAGTCACAGGTGAAATCGAGGTAGTGGCGAAAAGGCGGCGCAAAGGTACCGTTTACGTTCACTACCCGGTCGAGGCGGATACGCTCGCCGGTATCAATAACGAGGTATTCAGAGAGGCCATCCGGCTCCCGCTCACTGACTAGGTTCTTCAGCAAACCGGTAACGGTGGTGAACTCCCAAAGGTCGGTGAAGTACTGTAAGTGCGAGTACGTGCGCAGGGTGATGGTCGCCTCCAGCAAGTCGTGGAAGCTGCAATCAATGGGCTTGTAGGCAACGGTTTCCATGAGCTAGGTAGAAAATAGAGGTGCCTACTGGCACCCCTGCATTTCAATTATATAGTACCCTTGGGCACTGATAACGTCCACAATTTCCTGAGCAGACTCTGCAATATGGCAGAAGCGGCATTCCTTGGCGGTTAGGGGTTGGCCCTGCTGACCTTTCTGGGCTAGGTACTGGCGGCCAAATTGGTACACCAGCTCCTTGCTAGCAGTTTCGTCGGATACCAAAATGTCGAAGTGCATTACTGAGCCGTCCTTCTTGGGAACGTAGGTGTCATAAACGGCGACTTCCATGAGTGTAAACGTTGAGAAGTAAATAATTTGTTGAGACTTAGAAACTAGATTTCGTGTCCTGCTGCGCTGGTCGAAGCAGGGCAAAATCTAAAATTGACCCTCTTTGACGTAGGGGTAGGACCAGAGCGTAGCCGTGAGCGTGACGGCCTTGAACCAAGCCGCGTGCATGGCTTCTACCTCGGCGGCGGTGTGCCCATCGTTTTGCAGAAAAGGCTTGATGGTAGCCGTGAGCGGCACAATGAACGCAGTGAGATAGCGCAGGTGAATGAGCGGCTCGGCCGCGGCGCCGTCGGTCACGTTCTTCTTGGTGCTGGTGTGCCGCAAGCCGATTTCGTGCTGGTAGTCGAGCCACGCTTGGTCGTAGGGGCGGGTGCAGAGATCGGCAATCCACTGTCCGAAGCGGGCCCGAACGCGGGCTAGGTAGTCGCCGTCGGGTTGCCCGTGCAGGGAGAAGTAGCGCAGCAGATGCGGGTGCGCCCCCACAAAGCCGTACCACACGTCGAGAACGGCATCGGTCTGCGGAGCAAGCACCTGGCCCGCTTGCGCGAGTGCCGCCACATCCGCATCCGAAAACAGAACCGTTTGCTTAAGTAATTCTAGCTCTTCGAGGGTGACCGGGGAGCGCCCGACTTGACCGTAAGCGTAGCCAGGAATGTTGGAAGTTTCCATGAATGTAGGAGCAGTAAAAAGTAAATGGTGAAAGGCAAAGCGGTGGCTGGCCCAGCAGAAAAGTGGGCTTGAATTCACTTAAAAGAGAAGGGGAGATACCTAGCCTAGGGCCGGTCGCGCCAGTAGTTGTTAGCGGCGGCGATGGTCGCAAACTCGGCGGCGACGGTTTGGCAGATGCTGATGAGCATCATCGGGTTGTCGGCGTAGATGGCGCGCTGCTGGCGGCGTTTTTCGTCGTCGGGCTGGGTGAGCTTAATGATGAGGCGGGCGAGCTTGACGGCAAGCTGGCGTCCTTCTTCCGGGGTAGCCGTGAGCAGGCTATTGCCGGGTACAAGTTGCAGGTCAGACATGGCGCAGGCGTTATTTAGAAGCCACCGTATAGGGCAACGAAAGGTTGCCCGACATCACTCCGTACACTTGATACACCCCTAGCATGGGCCGCTTCTTATCGGAGGCGTTGACCTCCATGTAGCAAGTCACGAGGTCGAATTTGAAGTCTCGCTTGCGGTTGATGCGGTCGAGCGGCACGACAGCGCGACCAGTGCTGCCCTGCATCGTGACGGTGAAGCCGGGCGAATCCATGTACATGTGCATGCCGGGGGCGCTAGTGGGCGGCAGCTTGGGCGCGGCTCCCATATGGTCGAACTCCTTCACCGAAAAGCCACCGGCCACGCGGCTGTCCTTGATCAGGACTACCCAGTGCGCGTGCCACACCAGCCCGTCGTTGGCATAATCGCCGTCGCCATTCTCATCCCACAGCGGCGTATCCTCAAAGTCGGGGTGGGAGGTAAGGGCCAAAGCCACAATGCCATCGGTGGCACCCATGCCGATGTCAGTCGACTTAAGGGTGGTAGGGAAAACGTAACCTAGCACTGGCGCGCCATCGGTTTTGCCAGCGGGTTTGGGTTGGGTTTTGCCCGCGTTGCCCGCCACCTGAAACTCAAAAACGAGAGTTTCCAGCTCCGGCAGATACTTAACGGCTGCCTTCTTAGGGGTGTAGTCGGCATTGTTGTAGGCTGCGCCCGAAGATTGCGCGAAGCCACTGGTAGTCAGAGCGCTAAGTAGCGCTAGGGTAAGCATGGGTCGTTTCATGACGTGCATAACTTGTTGTTAGATTACCCGACAAAAGTAGTTGGCACTCCTAACCGTATAGTCATGTTTCACCATTGGACCAGACTGCATATAAATACTGGCCCAGTTTGAGCAGATGACCCGCGCTTCTTGCGCCTAAGCAATGTTTTCGTGCACTAAAAACTTGTTTCGCCCAGCAGTAAGCTAGGTAACAAGAGAACCTAAGCGGCGCTGCTATCCTAATGCAGATAGGGAGCAGGGTAATAGTTGCGCGAGCCTTGGGGCTAGCTCAGAAGCCGAAGAAAGGTGAGAAAAAATATACAGGATAATTTTGTCCGTTATTAAATCGTCCTCTACCTTTGGGTCAAAGCCAAGCGGTATGTTTTCGAAAGCATGTGAATATGGAATCCGGGCCTCGATCTACATAGGGCAGCAGTCGACCAATGGTCGCCGGGTGGGCCTGAAGGACATTGCTGCCGAAATTGGTTCGCCGGAAGCCTTTACGGCCAAGGTCCTGCAACAGCTAGTGCGCGCCCAACTAGTGACCTCCGTGAAAGGTCCTACCGGCGGCTTTGAGCTCACTCCCGAGCAGTTGCGCACCGTCACGCTCCGCCAGATCGTCGTAGCTATCGACGGTGGAGCGATGCTGCAAGGCTGCGCCCTCGGTTTGCCCCAGTGCTCGGCCAAGCAACCCTGTCCCATGCACTACCAATTCTTGCCCATTCGCGACCAACTCAACGAGTTGTTGCGCACGCACACAATTGGCGAACTGGCGAGCAAAGTGCACGACGGCCTAGGTTTTTTAAAGCAATTCAGTTGACATTTTTTTTATTTTAATACAGGACAATTTTGTCCGTTACTTACATCCATTTCTATGACCCCTGAGCAAAAGTCCCTCGTTACCGCTACCGTAAGCACCCTCAGAGCGCACGGCGTAGCCCTCACCAGCCACTTTTACCGCCGGATGTTTGAGCACAACCCCGAGTTGAAGAACGTCTTTAACATGGGCAACCAGCAAAACGGCAAGCAGCAAACGGCCCTAGCCATGGCCGTGCTAGCCTACGCCGAAAACATCGAAGACCCTTCGGTGCTGGTGCAGGCCATCACCAAAATCGGCCACAAGCACGTCAGCCTCGACATTCGCCCTGAGCACTATGCCATTGTGGGCCGGCACCTCATTGCCTCCATTGGCGAGGTGCTGGGCGAAGCGGCCACGCCCGCGCTCCTCGACGCCTGGACTACCGCGTATGGCGAATTAGCTAGGCTGATGAGTGGACTAGAAAGTGGCTTGTACCAAAAAGCGGTCAGTCAGCCGGGAGGCTGGACGGGTTGGCGCCCCTTCACGGTGAAGCAAAAAGTCGCTGAGTCGAGTGAGATTACCTCCTTCTACCTGTATCCTGCCGATGGAGGCCAAGTAGCCGACTATTTGCCCGGCCAGTACGTGAGCCTGCGTCTATTTCTGCCCGAACTGAACCTGTTTCAGCCCCGGCAATACAGCCTCTCCAGTGCGCCAAACGGGGAATATTACCGCATCTCGGTGAAAAAGGAAGCGGGCAGTCAGCACCCCAATGGCATGATCAGCAACCGCCTCCACGACTTTGTGCAGGAAGGCGCCATCGTGGAGCTAGCCGCGCCAGCCGGCGACTTTACCCTGGAGACGACCAAGCAAACACCGGTGGTGCTGGTGAGCGGCGGCGTAGGCCAAACGCCCCTGTTGAGCATGCTCGACTACCTCACGCTGACCAACAAGTCCCGCCAAGTGGTGTGGGTGCACGGCAGCCGCAACGAGCAAGTACACGCTTTTCGGGAGGCGGTAGCCGACCTAGCCTCTTGCCACGAGAACGTACAGCACCATATTTTCTACGACACCCTAGCTCCTGGTCTGGAACGGGAAGGGTACTACGCAGGGATTGTCGAGCTGCAAAAGCTCAATGGCGGTACGCTCCTGCCAAAAGCCGACTACTATGTGTGCGGTCCGATGCCTTTTATTCGCAAGCAGGTGCAGGACCTGTCACGGCTAGGCGTGCCGCGTGAATCCATTCACTTTGAGGAGTTTGGGCCGGCGACAATGGGCGTCTAGCTACTGTATACTATGGCTGTTCCAACGCAACGGGTATCCGCCGAGATTGGTAGATAGGCTTTCGCCAAACTGGACCATCCTACCTAGCTCGTCAAGCATTACTTTACCTCGATTTTCATCCGAACAGTCTTCTGTCTATGTACATTCCCGCCGAGTTCCAACTCACTGATCAGGCCGAAGCGGTGGCCTTCATGCAACGCTACAGTTTCGCTACCCTGGTCAGCGTGGAGCAGGGCGTACCAGTTGCCTCGCACCTGCCTTTCAGCGTGACGAGTGACGGTTCGCGCGTCTGCCTCACCGCCCATCTGGCGCGTGCCAATTCGCAGTGGCGGAGCTGGGGAGAACAGGAGGTGATGGTGCTGTTTACGGGCCCCCACGCCTACATTTCGCCCACGCTCTACCAGCAGCGGGAAAGTGTCCCGACGTGGGACTACGTGGCAGTGCATGCCTATGGTCGGGTGCGCCTCTTAGAAGATGCAACTGCCACGGAACAAGTGCTGCAGCAACTTATCGCCATCCATGAGCCAGCCTACCAAGGGCAATGGGACACGCTGCCGGAGAAGTATAAAGCAGGTCTGCGGCGCGCCCTGGTGGCTTTTGAGGTAGAAGTAACTACGCTACAAGGTCAAAAGAAACTCAGCCAAAGCCGCTCAGCGGTCGAACGCGCTGCTATCATGGAGCACCTAGCAAGCAGCGACGACTCAATCGTGCGGGACTTAGCGCCCTATATGCAGAACGGGTAATCAGTAGGCTCCGCTAGTGGCAACGCGGCCAGCTACTGCGCGCCCGTATTTGCATTAAGTACTAGCCTGCGAGAACGGCAACAGTCGTACTTGAAGAGTTTCCCGTTGCTATTCCAGGGCTTCATGCGTGTTAGCTAGGTTGTTCAAAATAGCAGCGTCTAGGATTAGGCTTTTTAAAAAGGAATACAGAGGCCTCTGCTAGGTTGATGCTCATTAAAAGGAACAGGCTGGCGGCTGCATACACCTAAGCACATGCCCGGTGGCAATAACGCATATTTAGAAGATGCGTGGCAATCAGCCCTGCAGAGGCCATATACTGCACCAGCTCTAGCCAAGGGTAGGAATGCTGCCAAAATTCAGCA
This sequence comes from Hymenobacter sp. GOD-10R, assembly GCF_035609205.1. Lineage (NCBI taxonomy): Bacteria > Pseudomonadati > Bacteroidota > Cytophagia > Cytophagales > Hymenobacteraceae > Hymenobacter > Hymenobacter sp. GOD-10R. Next base: position 3,336,347 of record NZ_CP141184.1, on the reverse strand, counting down.
CTCACAAACAGGGTGAAAAAGCCCCAAATAGCCACGCGCAAGCTCTTGGTAGACATGCGCCAGGTCGCCCCCACTACCAACAAGCCACTGACAAGTAGAAAAGCACTTTCCCACTGTTCCATAGTGTGCTGGTGCACGCCCCAAAAAGCGAGCAACAGCGGGCTAATAGCACAGTGCAGCAAGCATAGGCCGCTGTTGAGGACCCCGCCATAATCAGCGGCCAAGCGAATCCATATGCTTTTCACAAGGCTAAAGTTGAGGCTATAGATCCGCGAACGTGCTGCTGCATTGCCAGAGCTAGAATTTGGTTTTGTATAGAAGCCGCTTTTTAGATCCACAGTTGATTAAGGCAAAAGTATAGACCGGCTGGGTTATTTGTAATTATGTTGCAAATAACCTAGCCGGTCTTTGGGTTTCCAAAACGAACTAGTACTTACTTTTCTATTGTGTTCACTAGAGCTTGATATTTACCCTGTATGTTTTGATTGTCATCAACAGGCTATTTTTCACGATCTGTTCTTTGCATAAAGTGATTTTTATTGCTGAGATGCAATCTAATTCAAGTTCGGCGCTTACCTTTGTTTGTATACGCTACATTGTTGCAAATGAAAATGCTTCGTTCTTGGCTGGCTTTGGTGCTGCTGCTCTGCTTCGTGCGGGTGCTGCTGCCGGAGGCATGGGTCTTGAGCTTGCATCGTCACCAGCACACCACCGAGGAGCCAACGCAGGCACCGGGCGCCTTGCACGGTAAGCAGGTGCTCAGTGCCCAGCACCTGCACTGCGACGTTGATCATTTTTACAACGTGCCTTTCCAGCCTGCTCCGTTTTTGGAGCTGAAAGAGCGGGTGCTACAGGCCTACCAGCGCGCTACAGCCGTGGCGCTGATCCGGGCGGGCGAAGTCACGCCCCCAGCCATTGACTACCTGCGCGGGCCACCATCCGAGAGCTAAATCCCAATAGCCGTCGGATAGCCGCTTCGTGTCTTTTTGCTAGTAGATTTCGAAGCCTACTTCCTCATTTCTTATGGAATAGTTCTTCCGCATGCCTTAGTAGCGTGCGAAGTACGGCGGCTGGTTTAGTTTTTACCGGCTCTCCTTTCTTGTATGTCTTTCCTATTTCTGGGCACACCGGGGATTGGGCGACCAGGCTTTTGGCTGCTACTCCTACTGAGTATAGCGCGCCTAGGCCACGCCCAAGCCCCCGCTGAATGTGCGCTGTCGCTGAGCGGCCGCGTCGCTGACCATGAGTCGCGGGCGGACCTGTCGGGGGCTACCGTGGTCGTGCTGGAAACCCAGCAAGCCACCCAAACCGACGCGGCCGGCAACTTTCACCTGCACCTTTGCGCCGGCCTCTACCACGTACAGGTCACCTTTCTCGGCTACGAAACCGAGACGGCGGAACTGCGCGTCGAGCGCGCCGTGGTGCGCAACTTTCAACTACACCCCAGTGCTGTTGTGCTGCGTGGCGCCACCGTGCGCGGCCAGCGGGTGCTAGCCCCCACCCAGCCCACCGCCACACTCAGCGGCTCGGCCCTGCAGCAAACCCGGGGGCAAGCACTAGGCGAAGCCTTGCAGAAGATTGCGGGCGTGACGGCCATTCAGACGGGCCCGAGCATCTTCAAGCCCATGATTCACGGACTGCACTCCAACCGCCTGACTATCCTCAACAACGGGGTGCGGCAGGAGGGGCAGCAGTGGGGCCAGGAGCACGGGCCGGAAATCGACCCTTTTATTGCCTCCCGCCTGACGGTGGTAAAGGGCGCCGCTAGCGTCCGCTACGGCTCCGATGCCATTGGGGGCGTAGTGCTAGTGGAGCCGAAGCCGCTACGCGACTCCGCGGGCACCGGCGCCGAGCTGAACCTGGTGGGCATGAGCAATAATGGCCTAGGTGCTGCCTCGGGCACCGTAGAAGGTAACCTGCGTACGTTGCCGGCCTTGAGCTGGCGGGTGCAGGGTACGGCCAAGCGGGCCGGCACCATGCGGGCCCCTGGTTACTACCTCAAGAACTCTGGCTTTCAGGAGATGGACTTCTCCGCGGCGGCCGGCTGGCGGAAGGAAAAATACGGCGTTGAGGCTTTTTATAGCCAGTATAACACGCAGATCGGCATTCTGCCCGCCGCACACGTAGGCAGCCCCACAGACTTGGAGCTTGCTATTGCCCGCCCGCGCCCACTAGAAACTTCGGGCTTCAACTACGACATTGACCGCGCCTACCAGCAGGTGCGCCACGACGTAGCCAAGCTTACCGGTTTCGTGCAAACTGGGACTGCGGGCCGCTTGACGGCCACCGTCGCTCAGCAGACGGATTTCCGCGATGAGTACGATAAATACCGGCCCCGCAACGATAACCTAGCGGCCCTGAATAAACCCGAACTGAGCTACACCAACCGTACCACCACGGCCGAACTCCTGTGGGAGCATCGGCGCTGGCACAACCTAATCGGCAGCATTGGGGTGGCAGGTACAGATCAATTTAACCGCTACGCGGCGGGCAGCCGGCAGTTCATTCCCTTTTACACCAACCATACCCTCGGGACCTTTTGGCTGGAGAAATGGCAGCGCAAGAAGTGGCTGCTGGAAGCTGGCCTGCGGCTGGACCGCCGCGACCTTCAGGTGAAGCGGGGCGACCGGGATACGACGGGCGCCTTCTTTGTGGATCGCAGCCGCTTCCAATACACCACGCCGGCGGCTTCCCTCGGGGCCACTTTCGACCCCACGGCCCACCTGACGCTGAACCTCGCCTCGGGCCTGACGCGCCGCGCACCCGCCGCCAATGAACGCTTCAGCGACGGCGTGCACAACGCCCAGTACGAGCTAGGGTATGACCTGGTGCCGGGCAACGGGGCGCTGGTCCCCGAAACGGCGCTGAACGTCAGCCTGACAGCTACCTGGCACGACAACCCCCGCCTGAACGGGGAAATCACGGTGTACCAGACGCGTATCACCGACTTTATCTACCAGGTGCCCATTCTGCCGCCCGTGATTACGATTCGGGGGGCACTCATTAGTTGGGTGTACCAGCAGACGGATGCCACGTTTCGGGGCGTAGACCTAGCCGGCACCTACCAGCTGGCACCCCGCTGGCTCTTGGGGGCCAAAGGCTCCATTGTGCGAGCCCGCGACACTCGCCAGGATCAATGGCAGATCTTCATGCCCGCCGACCGGGCGGAAGTGTCGCTCCGCTACGAGATTGCGCCGCAGCCGGCTGCGCGCCTGCGCCAGAGCTACGTGCAGCTAGGGGGCTACGCCGTAGCCCGGCAGACCCGGGTACCGGATAATTATGCCGAACAGGACTACAAGCTGCCGCCCGCCGGCTATGCGCTGCTCGGGCTGGAGGCTGGCACCACTCTGCACTGGGGCCGCCAGCCGCTGGAGGTAAGCCTAGCCGGCTCCAACCTGCTCAACCAGCGCTACCGCGACTACCTGAATCGCTACCGCTACTTCGCCGACGAAATGGGCCGCAATGTGACGCTGCGCGTGCGCGTGCCGCTGGAGCTGAGCCGGGCGCGGTAGCGAACCATTGACTTTTACTTCTTCCAACTTTTTCATTTTTCAACCATGCACACGCCGCACAATAACGCTTTTTCCCGCTTGGCGCTATTCGCCCTGCTCGCTGCCACAACCCTGTTCAGCGCCTGCAAAAAGGACAACGATAAGGATGATCCCACGCCCGACGATGATAACGAGCAGATCACGACGGTGACCTACACGCTAACCCCTGTGAGCGGCGGTACACCCGTGTCCGTCACCTATAAGGACCCGGACGGCGACGGTGGCGCAGCCCCCACCATCGGTTCGCTGACGCTGGCCGCCAACACCACCTACACCGGCGTGCTGACCTTGCTAGACGAGACGAAAACCCCAGCCGTCAATACGTCGGCCGAGATTCAGCAGGAAGCCGATGAGCACATTTTCTTCTTCGAACCCACGCCCACGAACCTGGTAACGGTGACGCGCACGGACAAGGACAAGAATAACCTAGAGGTGGGCCTACAAACCCGCTTGGTCACCACGGCGGCGGCGAGTGGTACGCTCAAAATCACGCTGCGCCACCAGCCCGGCGTGAAAAACGGCTCTTTCGCCCCCGGCGACACCGATGTGGAAGTGACCTTCCCCACGAGCGTGCGGTAAACCTAGCAAGGTATCGGGAGTCCGGCTGCAACCGGCTTCCCATCTAGTTTCTCCTAGTTTGGTTTTGGAGAACGTTGAGAAAGCACCGGCCATTGGCGGGTGCTTTCTTGTTGTAGCCCATCTTACTTGGTGCTTGGCCTAGGTCCTCCTTCCGTTGTTCCGAGCAGACAACCCGATACATTCCAGGCGCTAAACGCACTGCCTTCTCGTTTCCCGAGCGGAATAGCAACTTTGAATGTATGCTTACCAGCGGGTAAGTCGGGTAGGGGGATGTACACCGGTGGGGTTAAGCTACCGGGGCACCAGTTGGAGCGGCTTAGGTCGGAAGAAGACATGCCAGTGCCAAAGTTGCCGGAAGAAGGGTTGAGCAGCCGATACGTGCCACAATCGGTTCGCCAGGGAATGAAATGATATACCCGTTTCCCATCGACAAAGAGCTCATTCAGCTTCTGGTTGAACTCATCGCCGCCACCCCAACCTCCGTGGCCGGTGGTGATATAGCGTAGCTGGAGGTTCTTCAGCCCCGGCGGAATATCGACGGTTACGGTCAGGGAGTCATGCTCGAACATGGTACCGTATTCCTGACCGGCCATCTCCATCAGGTTGGTGGTGTTGAAGAGGGGGAGCACCACCTGACCTAGCTTTTGATTTTCTTCCCCACTGCCGGGATAGTATTTCAGGCGCAGGCTCACGATATGCCCGCCTTTGTCGTAGTTGCCAATGAACACGCCGATCCAAACGTCGCCCTGCAAGCGGGAGTGAAGCTCGGTCAGGTCTTGCCGAAATACGGCCGAGTCTGCCCAGGTATAGCCTTTGATCGTCGAAGCTGCGTTGTACTTACGCACGCCAAACGGCGTAAAAAACCGCATTAGCTCCAGCGGGGGCAGATACTGGTCGGTTGCCACCACTCCTTGATACTTTTCTTTGTACACGGGCAAGGCTTTTACGCCTTGTTGCAACCCGTTCAAAAAAGATTGCTGCTTATCCAGTGGAATCATAAACACCGAACCCGTACGGTCATACGCGTCGCCATTGGAATACTGGGTCAGTTCTGCAAACACCTGCGTGCCAGCTAGGTACTCGGGCACCCGGATCTTCTTCAGGATCACCGTGCCTGCGGCGTAGTGGTAGGTGAGGTTGGTTTGCCCTTCCGCTGAGTTTGGCGGGTTATTCCCGAAGGAAAGCTGTTCCCGATCGAAAACCGATACGGTCTTAAATCGGCTTTCAATCACCTGCTGGTTATAGGTAGCCGCATCGACCACGGGGCCCATCTGGGCGGGAGTGGGCCAGTCGAGGTCGGTGCTTTTTACCTTGCTGGTCTGAATTTGGGTGGCAATGGTTTCCTGCTCTCCGTTGCGGACCATTTTCAGGACCAGCCCTAGGCCCGGCGTGACGCCAATAGGGGTGCCTTTCAGGGGCAGGGCGTTGGTGTACCATACCTCCACCGTATTGGAGCGGATAATCACTTTGGCCTTCTTGCACGGGTACCCTAGGATGGTCTCCGTGCCTGGCAGCAGTTCCGGCTGTTCATACTCCTTGAACTCTTTTAGCTGCGTGACGTGGGCATTGTCCTGCAAGGTGAGTACCTGCATGGTGCGATTGGCGGCGTAGTCCAGATACAGCTGTTCCCGTGCCTTCGTATCAGCGACTCTTTGCAGGTGCGCCCGCTGTCCGTCAATAACTAACTTCAGGCGGCCTCCGGGCACTTCCTTACCGTGGTATTTTACCTCGTAGGTAACAATAGCACGCTGCTGGGCAACACTCGCAACGGCAAACAACAGGCAGGCAAACAGGAATAGGTATCTCATACGAACTAAGTCGGGAGCAAGATAACCAGCTTATCTTGCCTAGGATGAAGTCAACCTAGCTAGGGTCAACTTTTTCCCGGACCAAAAAGCTGGCTATCGGCTACTATAGGCTTTCTCCCAGGTATGCTAGCGGAAGCGGTACAGGTTGAGCATCATGGACACGCCACCGTTGGTGCGCCACGAGTTCAGATTATCCGTGTCGGAGGTGCGTGTGCTCCACAGATTCCACATAATCCCGTTCGAGTTGCGGATTGACCACGCTTGGGTCGCATTTAGGTCCAGCCAGGGGCCATACGTGGCGGCGGTGCCGGTTTCCTTTACAAAAATGCAGGCCCACCGCGCAAAAATGGACTTCCCGCCCTGAATGTCCAGCACTGCGTCTTCATCCTGCAAGATGCCACCGGGCGATTTTGACAAACTGTTGCTGGCATAGTCCATGGCCTTAAGGCCCATGGCCCGGTAGTCGGGGCTAGTGTAGTAGGGGCGCAGTTCATTGGCCGCCCCAATAAAAGTGCCTTGCGTATACAACAAGGAGCCTTCCGTGATTTGGCCCGCCTGGTTCATAGCACCTTTCACTTCCCCCGTAGAGGCCACGTACATGCGAGAGGCCAGCCAGTCCATGATTAGCTTGGCTTTGTCGCGGTAGGCGGTATTACCGGTGGCTTTGTATAGCCGCATGGCGCAAATAGCGGCTGGGGCGTTGACGCAGGTGTTTTTCGACAGCTTATCGGTTTTCCACCACAAGCCACCGCCTAGCGTGGTGTCCCAGCCTCTGGCCCACACCAAGTCAAAGTTCTGGCGGGCCATGTCGAGCATGCCCCCATCGTTCCAGATTTCGTAAGCGCGGACACACATCAGCGAGCCCCAAATGACGTCGTCGTTGAACTCGTTGCTGCTCCATAGTAAGCCGTACGCATCGCGCATGCCGTTGTAGAGGTACTGGATTTTGTTTTTGTATTCGGGGGTGGGATTCACATTGTAAGCATCGATAACGGTTTCGATGGCCTCGGCTTGGGTCCAGAAGTCCATCCGCTTGGTTTTGGCGATATCGAACCAGTAGTTGGCTTTGAATGAGGGGCCGTAGGTTCCGTACTGGTTATAATACTTGTTATCATAGCTGCTCAAAGCCAACAGGGCTTCGCTCTTAGCCACTACCGCCGACGAGCTTACTTGAGTGGATGGCAAACTTGCCCCTAGGGTATCGTGGAAGTCCTCCTTTTGGCAGCCCGCGAGCAGGCTCAAGAGCAAGGTAGCAGCGGGTAAGATAAATCGACTAGTTTGCTGCTTTCGCCCGGCGGGCACCGTGGTAAGGTTCGCGGGGTGGCAAGTAGAATCGTTCGTACGCATGCGTTTGGGGTTTGAGTGGTGGGTTTTTTAGGGTTTGAAAGGGCAATAACTTTAGTGAGGCCGCACTAAGTCATAACCTAGGCTAAGCGCTTCTCACTGAAGGATAAAAGCCACGAAGTAGTCGCACCCCCAACGGGCGACGAAAATATTTGTCTGCTTAGTCGTGCCGCGGGCGGCACTTGTTTAGCCTCCTGACCACGGAATCGCAACTCCTGCAAGGCGCATCTCCGGCCCAAATACCAGCACCGCTTTCCCTGAAATTACCTTCACCGCTACCATCAGCAGTCCGCCTCTGGTCTATACACGCATGACTGGAGTACCTTCTAGATTCTCGCCAGCCTCGATGGGCAAGCTAGGTATGCGCTACTTAGGCTAGCTTCTACAGTATCGATGTGGTGTTTACCGTCACTAACCACTTGCAGCAAGTAGCCAACAGCTAGGGCCTGCCGTCCAGGTAGCTCTCTGGCGCGGCGGGCAGGCCCTAGCTGCCTCGCCCGTGAAACTGACCGCTGAGGAAATATCACATGCGGTTGATTAGTAGGTGCTCACCAGGGTAGGGCAGCCGTAGCAGAAGAACTCGTGCCGGTAGGACCATTGGCGGGGAGCAGGGCCAGCCGGATGGCCTCCGCGGCTCCTTGCTCAGGGGTATCCGTGCCCGCAAAGCCGTTCAGGTCGGTGGCCGTGTAGCCGGGGTTGGCCGAGTTGACTTTGATGGCCGTTGCGCGCAGCTCCTGGGCCAATTGCACGGTGAGCATGTTCAGCGCGGCTTTCGAGGCCGAGTACCCTAGCAAGCCCCAGTCGTTCTGCCCACTGAGGGTAAGCGAGCCTAGTGGACTGGATACGTTGACAATGCGCCCTGCCGCAGCCCGCCGGAGCAGCGGCAAAAAGGCCTGAGTAGCCGCCAGTGTACCTAGAAAATTAGTCTTCATTACCTGCTCTACGCTTTGGAGCGTCGCTTCACTCGGCAGGCCGTCTCCTTCTGCATTGATACCTGCGTTGTTTACCAGGATGTCGAGGTGGCCTACCTCACGCTTGATGCGCGCGGCGGCCGCGTCGAGCGTCGCTTGGCTCGTCAGGTCCAACTCAATGACTAATATGTCTCCTTCGGCGGCTAGCTCAGCAGCGGTTTGCTGACCGTTCGCCACCTGGCGGGTTCCCAGATAGACCCGGCAGCCCGCCTGTAGCAGCCCCCGCACAATCGCTAATCCAATGCCTTTGTTGCCGCCGGAAACCAGCGCGATTTTCTTGTTCTCCATGTTGCCTGTTCATGTTTTCTCCGCACCAGCGTGATGCGGAACTGCTCCGCAAAGGTCTGGCAGGAAGGCAACAGGCAAACTTCGCCAATCAACCCAATTGTTTTAGATTTCAAACACAACCGAGCTGCGAAAATCACCCGGCGTTTGGGTCGTGTGGCGCTTAAAGAAAGTGCAGAAGTGCGCCACGTCGGCAAAGCCTAGGCTATCGGCAACCTCCGAAATGCTCCAGCTTGTTTGCCGCAGCAATAGTTTGGCTTCTTGCGTCAGGCGCTGGCTCAGCAGGGTCGTGGTGGTGTGGCCCGTCGCCTCTTTCAGTACCCGATTGAGGTGGTTGACGTGCACGGCCAGTTGGGTGGCATAGTCGGCGGCGGTGCGCAGGGAGAGCGGCGGCTGCGGGCTTTGGCGGGGAAACTGGCGCTCCAGCAAGTCGGCGAACTGGGCCGCTACCCGTTCGGCCGCGCTGTGCGTGTTCAGCCGGGCAGGCGCGGGCTGTAGTTTCTGCACCAGATGAATCAATTCCCACAAATAGGTGCGCAATAGGTCGTGCTTGTAGGCGTAGCCGGAGGTGAGCTCGTGCGCCATCTTGTGAAAAATGGCTTCGACCGCGGCGCACTCGGCCTCGGTTGCCTCCCACACTGGGTAGGCCTCGGGCTGAAAAATCGGTAGTTCGGCCACTACTATCCCGGCTCGGGCGGGTAGCAGAAAGGCGTCGTCGAAGAGGCAGCTATATCCCTGGGGCGTTTCCGTAAGCGGTAGCCATCGATAGGGCACGCGCGGGGTTACCAGAAACAAGGTGTTGGACGCGCAGTGCGGGTCCCGGTCTGCATATTCCACCTGGCTGCGGCTGCGGCAGAGCGTAATCTTGTGGTAAGCCCGCCGGGTAAAGGGCATAGGGGGCGCTTGAGGGAGGTCGGCTAACGAAAAGACATTAAAATGGCCGACTCCCTGCGTCATATCCGGCGGTGGCAAGACGCCAGTTACCGCCTCCGCATTGGGAGCGCACGCAGCATAAAAGTCGGCTAGGGAATCTGGTTTCATACGACTAAATGTACGGAACGACTGGGCAGCACGGCTAGCCGAGCCCCCAGCCGCTACGAGCACAGGAATTACCTGGGCAAATACTTCTTGACGAACCCAGATCAGTTCGACTCATTACAGCACCCGCAGCTCCTCGTGCCCCAGAAAGCTAAACTGTAGCGGGTAAGCAAGGAATTTGTCGGTTGCGGCAAGTTATGAGGCTTGGTGAGGCCATAATGGCCATTTGAAGAAGATCCGTGAGTGCTTTCCGGGTAAACGGCTTGTCCCGCTACAAGGCAACCGCTATATGATTGCCCTGCAGCGGGAACGATTTCTGACCCTAGCGGCCGTCAGCTGGAGCTTCCAGGCTAAATTCGGCCAGTAACAGGGGCAACTCTTGCAAGAGCCGGTCTACCTCGGCCGGCTGGGTGCCGTCGTACATACCCCGGATGTGATGCTGCGGATCTACCAGCACGAAGGCGCCGCTGTGCACGGCCCCGCCGGGAGCGGTGGGGTCTAGTTGGGCCGCCACCATGTACTGCCGGGCCAACGCAAAGATGGAGTCGCGCGGAGCCGTGGCAAAGTGCCACTGCCGGGCACTGGTAATACCTAGGCGCCCGGCATACTCGCGTAGCACCGGCAGCGTGTCGTGGTCGGGGTCGATGGTATGGGAGAGAAACGCCACCCGTGTATTACCCTTGTATTGCTTGTACACGCGCAGCATCTGCCGCTGCATGCCGGGGCAAATGGTTGGGCAGGTCGTGAAGAAGAAATCGGCTAGGTATACCTTGCCCGCGAAAGTGGCCGGCGTCACTATCACGCTGTCCTGATTCAACACGTGGAAGGTCGGGACGGTGGGCCAGGTGGTGTCACCGGGGGCGGTTACCTCCGCCTCACCCAGATGGGGCAGGCGCTTGGTAGCAGGCGCATCAGTGCAGCCTGTGATGAGGTAGGAGAGGGCCACAAGCCCGATAGTTAGGGCGCGCAGTTGCGCCAGTGATGTGAAGTAGCGCATACCTTAACGAAGTTGTTGGGCGGAGTCCAGGGCCGTGGTTATTTGACGGTCCAACTGAGTGAGTTGATAGGCTTGGTCGGCCCAGAAGTCGGCGAGTTGGTGCGCGCTCAAGCGGGTGGTGTCGGGTTCCTGGTAATGGTGCATCCAGTCCATCATGGCCGCGTCGGCCTGTACTAGGGCCTGGGTGCGGCGCCGCAACGTCGGGGCCGCGTCACGACCCGCTACGCCGGTGGTGTCAAGCGTGGTGAGCTGGTGTTGCAAGCGCTGGCGCTCGGTATTGAGCGCATCCATGCGGCTCATGAGGGAGTCGTGATGCTGCATGACGCTAGCGCGCGTGGGACCCGTGGTAGCCACGCCGGAAGCTGTTTGAGAAGTGGAATCAGGCTGGCAAGCAGTCAGCAAGGCAAGTAGCGGGAATAGCCACTGGAAAACACAAAAAACAGACAGATGCTGTTTCATAAGTCGAAGGAGAAAAACAAGTGAATAGAAAAGCTAGGTAGCCAGCAGGCTACACCAGCAGCCACAGTAGGGCTAGCGGCAGCCGCAAAGCTGCTGGCATCCGGTGGTCGGTACGGATATGCTCCGGTGATGCCGGGGCCGGCTGCCCAGGGCCAGAAACAGGTAAGGCCAGGAAACAGAAGGGAAAAGAGAAAGCAGTAAGTGCGGGTGGGCGTGCCGGTTTAGCACGTCTGGCTCTTGCCTGACCATGGCAGGGAGAAGCGCTAAGCAGGCGTACGGGAGTTCGCCTGCTGATTATCAGCAGCCGTTAGGCGACCTAGCCACCAGGCAGAACAAGGGGGCTAGGGACCAAATAAGCCTAGCAAAAGGCGCCCGCTTTCTTCGTTAAATGCTGCCCAGCTAGTTCGCACGGCTCTTCCGTCGCTACCTATAGACAGCACGTAGCAAACCCGGTCGCCCGCGCAGCCTAGCAGAAACCAGGAAAAAGGACGGACTTACGCCGGTGGGTGGTCGGGGCTGGTACCATCCCAGCCGTAGGAGCCGACGCGCAACTCCGCGTAAAGGGGCAGCGTGGCCAACCACGTCGGGGCCGTCAAGCGCAGGGGCAGCATGGCGGCGCAGAACAGGGTAATTTCCTGAAACGCCTGCTTGCTGTCCGGCTGCTGCTTGCGCTCGGCTTGCTCCACCGCCTTAAGCTGCTTGCGCAGGTGGCATTTGCCGTTACACTTCAGCTGGGGCTTGTCGCGGTTGATGCACAGCACCCGGGCAATGTAGTCCTGGTTGAGCCACCAGCCCGCCACAATGCCCAGCCGCCCGGCACAGTGCACCGAGAGGGAAAACAGCAGCAAAAGAGCAACAGCTTGACGCACGCGCAGAGAAGGCGGAATAGAAACGCGCCTGCCGCAAAAGAACAACGCAATGGGGGAAGCACCAAACCACACGAAGGGAAGTACGCAGTTTCTTGTCTACAGCCATTTTCGCGAAACCACCATTTTTTAACGCGGAGCAGCTAGCGTCGTTGGTGTAGCGTGTAGCTGCCTACCTAGGGGAGGGTAGTCTGAGCTAGTAATCCGCGCTGCCCTTACGTTGATCTGTATCACGTTTTCCGCTTTTTGTAGCAGACCAGCGGATAGTCGACGCCGGAACTTTGTGCCGTCACTTAACTACTAAAACAGAGATGGCAAAGACAATCTTCATCACCGGCGCTTCCCGCGGATTCGGTAAACTTTGGGCCGACGCTTTCTTAAAACGCGGCGATCATGTAGTCGCTACTTCCCGCAACGTGGCCGGCCTGCAGGACCTAGCCGACACCTATGGCGCGGCCTTCCTGCCCCTGGCCCTCGACATCACCGACCGTGCCCAATGCGTTGCCGCCGTGCAGCAAGCCCACGACCAGTTCGGCTCGCTCGACGTGGTGATCAACAACGCCGGCTATGGCCTATTCGGGGCCGTGGAGGAGCTGAGCGAGCAGGCCGTGCACGATATTATCGATGCCAACCTGCTAGGCACGCTCTGGGTGACGCAGGCCGCCCTTCCCATCATGCGGGCCCAGGGTAGCGGCCATATCATTCAGCTGTCCAGTGTGTTGGGGATTACCAGCTCGCCGGGCTCCAGCATCTACAGCGCCACCAAGTTTGCCGTGGAGGGCTTGAGCGAGGCCCTTTACCACGAAGTGAAAGGCTTCGGCATTCACGTCACGCTGGTCGAGCCCAACGTCTTCAAAACTGACTTTGGCGGCGCCTCCGCCGTGCACAGCCAACCCATTGCCGCCTACGACCAAGTGAAGGCCTCGCTCTATGCCTTGCCCGCTTTCCAGCCCGCCAACTATGGCGAGCCGCAGGCCACTGTGCCAGCTATCCTGCAGCTGGTCGATACGGATAACCCGCCGCTGCGCCTGTTTATGGGGCGCGCTGCCTATCCCTGGGCGCAACAAGTGTACGCCGAGCGCCTCGCTAGCTGGGCCGAGTGGCAACCCGTGGCCGAGCAAGCCCACGGCTAGGGCCGCCCCTAGCGGCTGTAGCTGCCCGAACGCGGCCCCTGCCTGCAAGGGGTAGGGGCCGTTTGCGCTATCTTTATTTTTGTATCTACTTGCCTGTTACGGGCCCTAGCCATGAGACATTTCAAGAGCATCAGCGAGTTTCACCGCGCCTGTGGCTACCCGCCGCCTGCGCATCCGTTATTGAGTCTGCTCACGTGCCAACAGCTGTTGCACTGTTCCTTTGGTGAGGCCCCACTGACCACGGATTTCTACATGATTAGCTTTCGGAAGATGAAAGCGGGCGGGCTTTTCCTCTACGGCAAAACCAGCTACGACCACGAGGCCGGCGCCCTGTCGTTTGTAAAGCCCCGGCAGGTGATGCAAATCACGGACTTACAGCTTATCGAGATGGCCTTCGTGCTCATCATTCACGAAGACTACCTGCTCGGGCACCCGCTGCACGCCGAAATAAAAAAGTATGGTTTCTTCGACTACGAAGTCAACGAGGCCCTGCACCTAGCCCCGCGCGAAGAGCAGATTCTCTGGGACTTGTACCACCAGATTGGTTTTGAGTATGGCAACAACCCGGACGAGTACAGCCGCGATATTATCCTAACGCACCTAGCCTCCATTCTGAAGTATTCGCAACGCTTCTACAAGCGTCAGTTTCTAAATCGCACTGCCTTATCGGGCAGCACGGTAGCCCGGTTTACGGCGTTGCTGACGGCCTATTTTGAAGGTGGAAAGCTGCAGGAAGAAGGCCTGCCAACCGTGAAATACCTAGCCGATCAGTTGAACACCTCACCCCGCTACCTCACCGATTTGCTGAAGCAGGAAACGGGCAAAACGGCGCTCGACCACTTGCATCTGTTTTTGCTAGGCGAAGCCAAAAATTTGCTTATCAGCACCGATAACACGATTGCGCAAACCGCCTACCAGCTCGGCTTCAATAATCCACCTTACTTTACGCGGCTCTTCAAAAAAGAAGTTGGCCTCACACCCCACGAGTACCGCACTCAATTCTTGAACTAGGGTCTGTGGGCAGTGAGCAACATAACATGGTCGTGCGGCGCGGCGCGCTACAGAATCATATGGTGTTATTTAAGTGAAGCCGTTTGGTAGCGTAGCGTTAACTTTGCCATCTAGAAAGGGCACCAACACGGTCGGTGTTGCGTTGTCGTCTTCCTGCTAAAAGCGTTTTGCAGAGGTATGAAAGGGAAAGCTCTCGTTTTTAGGAGAAAGCTTCTTCTATGTACTACTCAGAAGTTGAATGCAAACGCGCTTTTTCTTGGTAGGTCTCACAATGCGGCCGGAAACTTTGGACTTCCGGGCGTTTTTTAAATTCTTATGAATACGACCAAAGGACGGGTGCTTGTCGCTATGAGCGGCGGCATCGACAGCTCGGTGGCAGCGGTATTGCTGCACGAGCAAGGCTACGAAGTAGTCGGCATGACTATGAAAACCTGGGACTACGCCTCGGCGGGCGGTTCCAAGAAAGAGACGGGCTGCTGCTCGCTCGACTCGATCAATGATGCGCGGGCCATTGCCGTGGAGCTAGGCTTCCCGCACTACATCATTGACATCCGCGACGAGTTCGGCGACTTCGTGATCAACAACTTCACCGACGAGTACCTCGCCGGCCGCACGCCCAACCCGTGCGTGCTCTGCAACACCCACATCAAGTGGGACGCCTTGTTGCGCCGCGCCGACCAGCTCGGCTGCGAGTTTATTGCTACCGGCCACTACGCCAACGTGCGCCTGGAAGATGGCCGCTACGTAATTAGCAAAGGGCTCGACGAGAACAAAGACCAGAGCTACGCGCTGTGGGGCATCTCACAAGCTAGCTTATCGCGCACGCTATTTCCACTAGGCGGCATGCGCAAAACCGAGATTTACGACGAGGCCCGGCGGCGTGGCTTCACCGCGCTGGTGAACAAGCCCGAGAGCTACGAAATCTGCTTTATCCCTGACAATGACTACCGTGGGTTCCTGCGGCGGCGCGTGGAAGGGCTGGAAGCGCGCGTGGCTGGCGGCGAGTTCATTTTGCGCGATGGTACCGTGGTCGGCAAGCACGAAGGCTACCCATTCTACACCATTGGGCAGCGCAAAGGCCTCGGTATTGCCTTGGGCTTTCCGGTGTACGTGACCGAAATTCGCCCCGAAACCAACCAGGTCGTGCTCGGCAACTACGACGAGCTAGCGAGCTCCCAAACGGTAGTCGGCAAGCTAAACCTAGGTAAGTACGCCTCGCTGGAAGGCCGGGGTCTGGTGCCTAGCATAACCAAGATCCGCTACAACCACGACGGCGCGCCGGCATTCCTGGAGCAGATTGGCGACAAAATCCACGTGTACTTCGAGGAGCCCGTGCACGCTATTACACCGGGCCAAGCAGCCGTCTTTTACGAAGGCAACGACGTGCTCGGCGGCGGTTGGATAGAACGGCACGTTATTGGCGAGGTTCCGGTTGCCACGACGGGTGCTACGGCGCTGACGGTCTGATTTATATATAGATTACTCAATAGCCTGGGGGTAAAGCCTGGGCTATTGAGCGTTCTATCCAGAATTCCCTCTATGCCCCAACGGTTTACTTTTTCTTCTGTGTTGCGCTACGGTTTCGTAGGCGCCGGTTTGCTTGCCTTAGCTGTAACGGCGTGCAAAACGGAAACGGAACCTGGTCTGGAAGCTGGCACCGATTATTACCCAGTGGAAGTAGGTACTTACCGTACCTACAACGTTATCGACAGCACCTGGAACAACAATGTGATCGGGGTGACGCGCTTTCAGTTTCGGGAGCGAATCACGGAGAGCTTCACGGATGCGGCCGGGCAGCTAGCTTACCGCGTGGTGCGCTCCAAGCGCAACGCCACAACCGATGCCTGGCAAGACGACAGCGTAATGCTGGTTAATCCCTCCGCGCAGACCGTACTGCTAACGCGCAACAATCGGCGGACGGTGGAACTAGTGTTTCCGGTGCAGGAAGGAACGTCTTGGAACCGTGATGCTTACAACACCCTGGATACGGTGACGTTCCAAAACCGAAGCTACAAGCGGGCGGGCCAGCCGTTCGACATCATCACCAATGGGCAGCCGCGACACTATGACCAAACTGTAACCACGGACGACAGCGGTGTGAACTCCTACGGGCAAATCATCGACGACGGTATCCGGCAGGTGGCCAAATACCGGCAGGTATATGCCCGTGGAGTTGGCTTGGTGTACCGGGTGCGGCGGCGCTACCAATATTGCCCATCCTCGGGCAACTGCTCACCCAATAAGTCTTACATCTACCTAGGTCGTGTGCGCTCGGAGACGCTAGTCGACTCGGGCCGCTTATAGGCCGCACAGAGAAACACAACGCAAGAGAAAGTGGCCGGATGCATCCGGCCACTTTTTTTTGTTCATAGCAGGAAAAGATGGCGGCGGATTTAAAAGTGAACGTAGTAGAAGTATTCTCGAATTGGCAGCTATATTTAACCACCAACCAATCACCATCTTATGCGAATTTCTACTCTTCTTGTATCCTCCGGGCTTTTGCTGGAGGCTCTGGCGCCCACTGTGGGGACCGCCGCGCCGCTTTCTGTGCGTGTAGAACCCACGGCCGTGCACAAGTATCTGATTTACTTCAAGGACAAGGCCAACTCGCCCTACAGCACGGCGCAGCCGCAGGCGTACTTGTCGGCGCGGGCCATTGCGCGGCGCACCAAGCAAGGCATTGCCGTGCTGTCCCGCGACCTACCGGTGAATCCTAGCTACGTGACGCAGGTGAAAGCCGTGCCTGGCGTACAGGTGTGGTACACCTCGCGCTGGTTCAACGCCGCCGTGGTATCCTGCGACGAAAGTGTGCTAGCGGCCCTGAATGGGTTGCCGTTTGTGCGCAGCAGCCAGGTGCTGAACCTCACCGATACCGAATCCGGCATCATAAAGGAGGAGGTAGAAGAAAACCTAGCCGCTACAACGGCGTCGGTAGCCGCCGTCCCCGCTGATTACGGCAATGCCTACGTGCAGGCCAACATGATTGGGGCCGTGCGCGCGCACGACGCGGGCTTCCGGGGCGAAGGCATACAGATTGCCGTGTTCGACGGTGGATTTCCGGGGGTGAACACGGCTTCACCCTTCGCAGCGCTCCGCAACGAAAACCGCATTGCCAGTGTGTTCAACTTTGTGGAGAAGAACACCGCGGTGTACACGCGCAGCAGCCACGGCACCAATACGTTATCAACCATGGGCGCCAACCAGACCGGGTTGTTTATCGGGACGGCGCCCAACGCGACGTACCGGCTGCTCATCACGGAGGATACGGATACGGAAAGCCCGGTGGAAGAAGCTAACTGGCTGATTGCCGCCGAGTACGCCGATTCGGCTGGGGTTGACGTCATCAGCTCGTCGCTGGGCTACACTACCTTCGACAACACGGCTCTGAGTCATACCTACGCGGATATGAACGGCCGCACCACCATCGTATCACGAGCCGCCTCCGTGGCTGCCCGCGTCGGCATGCTGGTGTGTAATTCGGCCGGTAACGATGGCGCCGGTGCCTGGCGCTACATCGGCGCCCCCGCCGACGCCGATTCCATTATCAGCGTGGGCTCGGTGACGTCAACCATGGTGCGCTCGTCCTTTAGCTCCTTCGGCCCTACGGCCGACGGGCGTATCAAGCCAGATTTGGCGGCGCTCGGTACGTCGGCGGCGGTTATTTCGGCCACCGGCACTTCCGTGCGCAGCAGCGGTACTTCGTTCTCGTGCCCCATCCTGGCGGGCATGGCCGCCGACTTTTGGCAGGCCAACCCTCGACTCACGGCCCAGCAAGTAATCTTTTACCTAAAGCGCTCCGGCACCCAGGTAAACGCCCCAGATAACAGCCTAGGTTTTGGTATCCCCGATTTTGTGCGGGCCTATAACTTGGCGAACCCCAACACGCCGTTGGCCACCAAAAACCGTGCTTCGGCCCAGCCCCAGCTAGCCGTGTACCCCAACCCGAGCACCGACGAGGCGCTCACGCTGGTGCTGCCGACGGAGCTGCAAGGCAAGGCCTTATTCGTGCGCATCTATGATGGGCGCGGGGCGCTGGTAGCCGAACAGCAAGTGCGCGCTTCCGCCGCGGCCAGCGTGATATTGCAAACTGGGACGCTGAGCCAGGGCATGTACAACTGCACGGTGCAAGCCACGAATGCTGCGCCGCGTGCTGCCCGCTTCCTGAAGCTGTAAACGTCGCCACTTAGGTTACCCATAAAAAAGCAGAAGCTTCGCACGAGGCTTCTGCTTTTTTATGGGTAAGGTCCACAATGCTAGGTGCTGTGCCGCGTTAGCGGTAGGGTTGTTGGGTGGCTCACGCGCCTGTGGCTGCCCGCGCGGCGCCCTGCCCCGCGAATTAGTTGCAAACCGGCAACGACCAACTCCTTATTTTCGTGCTATGAATGATACTACTACTCGCCGGATGGCGCCTTTGCTCGCTCCGTCGCTGCTCGCTGCTGATTATGGCAACTTACAAGCTGCAGTAGAAGGCCTGGCGGACAGTGCCGCCGACTGGCTGCACTATGATGTAATGGACGGTCGCTTTGTGCCGAATATATCCTTTGGGCCCGGCGTACTGCAAGCCGTGCACCGCCACGCCCGGCAGCCCTTCGATGTGCACCTGATGATTGAGGAGCCGCAAAACTACCTAGCTGCCTTCCGCGACGCGGGCGCGGCGAGCATCACGGTGCATTACGAGGCGTGCCCGCACCTACACCGCGTGGTGCAGCAAATCAAGCACCTAGGTTGCCGGGCTGGCGTCGCGCTCAACCCGCATACGCCCGTCGGCTTATTAGAGGATATTGCCGCCGACCTGGATGTCGTGCTGGTGATGTCGGTAAACCCTGGCTTTGGCGGACAAACATTCATCCCGAATACATTGCGTAAAGTGGCCGCGCTGAAAGAGTTGCTAATCGATTGCGGCTCGTCGGCGCTGATCGAGGTCGATGGTGGCGTGACTCTTGATAACGCGGGAGCCCTGGTGGAGGCCGGTGCGAATGTCCTCGTGGCGGGAAGCTTTGTCTTCAACTCAGCCGAAGGTCCCGTGGCTACCCTGGCCAACATGCGGACGCAATTATCGGCTAGCATTGACGCAGCAGAACAAGAAATAGGCTAATGCAGCACCTATATCGTAGTGGAGTGAAAAAGCGGTTGTCCGTGCTCGGGCTGCTGTTGTTGCTGGCACCCTTGCCCGCCGCAGTAGCGCAACAGGTAGCGCGGGCGCTCGTAGCGGGGGCCGTGCGCGACGCGGCTGGCCAACCGCTGGAGTTGGTGGTAGTAGGCGTGGAGGGGCAACCCGGCGGCGCCACGACCGATGCGGGTGGGCGCTTTTCTTTTAGCGTAACGCGCCCCGCCGCCGGTGCCAAGCCGCTGGTGCTTATTGCGCGGCGCGTGGGCTTTCAAAGCCAGCGACTGCCGTTGAACCTAGCCGCCGCCCAAAACCTAGTGATTATCCTGGCCACCGACAACCGTCTGAACAACGTAGTTGTGCGGGGCCGCTCCGACGAGGCCGACACCCGCGAGCAGGTGAGCGTCACGCACCTGGACCCGCGCGCGGCCAAGGAAATCCCCTCGGCCTTTGGTGACTTCAACAAGATCCTGACTACGCTGCCCGGCGTAGTGGCCAACAACGAGTTGACGAGTACGTACTCGGTGCGGGGTGGCAACTACGAAGAGAACCTGGTGTATGTGAATGGGTTCGAAATCTATCGGCCCTTTCTGGTCACGGCGGCGCAGCAGGAAGGGTTGAGCTTCGTGAACCCGGATTTGGTTAGTAAGATTGAATTCTCGACCGGGGGTTGGCAACCCAAGTACGGCGACAAGCTGTCCTCGGTGCTGAGCATTGACTATAAGCGGCCGGTGAAGTTTGAGGCCTCTGCTACGGCTAGCCTAGTGGGCGGCACGGCGCACGTGGGCGCGGCCTCGGCCAACAAGCGTGTGAGCTATCTGGCCGGTATTCGCTACAAGAATGCCCAGTACGTGCTCAACTCGCTGAAGCAGGCCCGCGGCGGCTACAACCCAACCTTCTACGACGGCCAGGCCAATATCAACCTAGCCCTCGGCCCGCAGGACAACCTGGACCGTACCACCCTCGGTCTGCTTACCACCTTTGCCCACAACGACTACCGCTTCACGCCCGAAACGGGTCAGGCGACGTTCAGTACGGCTACCAATCAGCTGACGCGGGTGTTTATTGCCTACTCCGGTCGGGAGCGAATGCAGTATGATACGTACCAAGGGGGACTTAACCTGCGCCACAACTTCACCCCAAATCTGCAAGGCGAACTGCTGGCCAGCGCCCTGATTTCGCGCGAGTTTGAGTACCGCGACGTGGAAGCCGCCTATACATTCGCCGACATCAACCGCGACCCCAACTCCGAGGACTTCAACCAGGCCGTGCGCCAGCGCGATGTGGGCTCCCGCTTCGACCACTCGCGCAACAATCTCACCGCTCGCATTGCCACGCTGGAAGCAAGGGGCCGCTGGACGCCCGGCCGCCAACATACTGTGCGTTGGGGCGTGAAAGGGGGCCGCGAAAAGATTCACGACACGCTCGACGAATACAGCTTCATTGACTCGGCTGACTACGTGCCCGACCGTCGGCGTTCGTTGCTGCGCTCTGATCTGAACCTAGCTAGCTACCGCTACCAGGGGTATGCCCAGCACACCATCGACCTCGATTCGTTGCACACGCTGACCTACGGCATGCGGGCCAACTACTGGACGGTGAACCGGCAGCTGACTGTGAGCCCGCGGGTGCAGTACGCCTTCACGCCGCGTCGCCGGCCGAACGTCTCCTATAAGTTTGCCACCGGCGTGTACAATCAGCCGCCGTTTTACCGCGAGCTACGCAACCAAATCGGTGGCCGCGATGCACAAGGCGTATTCGTGCAACAAGCGCAGCTTAACCCCGAGCTACGGGCGCAACGTTCCCTGCATTTTATTGTGGGCAATGAAATTCGCTTCAAAAACAAGGCCGGCCGCGACTTCAAGTTTACCGGCGAAGCCTATTACAAGTACCTCACCGACGTGGTACCCTACGACGTCGACAACGTGCGGCTGCGCTACTTTGCCCAGAACAACGCCAAGGCCTACGCCGCCGGGTTGGAAGGCCGCTTGGCCGGGGAGTTCGTAAAAGGTGCCGAGTCGTGGTTTAGTCTAGGGGTGCAAACCACCCGCGAAAACCTGGTGGGGGATTCCATCACCATTTTTAACGCGGAGAACAACCCTATTGGGAAGGAGCCCAAAGGCTACATTCGCCGTCCCACCGATCAACGGGTAAACCTAGGTGTGTTCTTCCAGGACCATTTGCCTAATAATCCGTCGGTGCGCGGCTACGTGAACTTGGTATTTGGCTCCGGCCTGCCGTTCTCGCCCCCCAGCGCCCCCGAGCAGCGTGGCACGAGCAAGCTTAGCCGCTCCTACAAGCGCGTCGACCTAGGTTTTTCTAAGGTCATTGCCCTCGGCAACAGCCCTGAAGCTAGCCGCCGGGCTGGTCAGTTTGAAAGTCTGTGGCTGGGCCTAGAAATCCTGAACGTACTAGCGGCCAATAACGTGGGCGGCTACAGCTACGTGCAAGACATTAATTCCGTCACGTATTCCGTGCCCAATTACCTTTCGCAGCGCGTCGTAAACCTGCGCGTCATAGCTAGGTTTTAACTAAAAAGCTCCCCTCCTTTTTTAAGGAGGAGTTGGGGGTGGTTCCAATCGTTGAACGATACTAGTTCTAGTCTTCTAGCTCTAGTTTGACAACCCCCAACCCCTCCTTAAAAAAGGAGGGGAGCTTTTAGTTATAACCTAGCTCTTTTAATAAGCTTTACCTTGCCACTCGGTCAGGCGGACACGCATGTCGGGGAGCTGGTTTTTGAAGGCTACATCGCTTTTGTCACCCATTTTGAGGGCTTTGCGGCCGAACTCAATGGCGGTGGTGTAGTCTTTCTGCGAAGCTAAAAGCCGCGCCTTGATCCAGTTGTTGCTGTACACATCGTGCAGGCGGATGGATTCGTTGATGTAGCGCAGGGCTAGCTCGGCCTGGAGATTATTCTGCACCAGGTACTCGGCTGCCTGGGCTAAGAGCTGCCAGTTACCGGGGTTTTGGGTTAGCGTTTGCGTGATGCCCGCTAGTACTTTGCCGTGCACGTCGCTCTCAACGAGCATGCTCACGGTGCGCTTCTCCCAGGTTAGGTTGAGCTTACCGCCGGCGGGTACCACGTCCGAAAACCAGTACAGCAGGGTTTCGTGGAAGGGCGCGGGCTCCGAGGCAATGGGTAAGCGCACGAGGTCGTCCTTGGGGTCGTAGCCTTCGCTACCCCAGTGCGTGGTGACGCGGTTCAGGATCAATTCCCAGTCGCGCTCGGCGTGGGGCAACACATAAAACGAGTACTTACCGGCCGGTACCACCTGCCCGTTGACCGTCAGCGTGTCGGAAAAGGTCAGCAAGGTGTTTTCGTTGGCGCCCGCCCGCCACACTTCTTCCCAGGGTACTAACTGCCCCCATACAGGGCGGCCCTTTACGCCAGGGGCATGATAATCGACGGTAACGGAAGTAAGGCCAATATTCTGCTGCAAGACAACGTGGGGGCTAGCCTGCGGCAAGGGCAGCTGCACGCCCTGGGGCTGCTGGGTAGGAGGCGTGGTAACCGCCGCTGGAGTTTGGGTCTGTGCTAGGGCTGGCAAGCTGCCTAATGTGAAACCCAGACAACAACCAGCGAGCAGACGAGAAAACATCATGGGCAAATGCAAGTAGGTGAAGAGCAGCAGCACAAGTCAGCTAGCTCGCAAGGAACAAGAACGCCAGAAACCAGCCCGACAAGTTTGGAAACGACAAATATCCGGTTTTGCGTAATTTTTTGAAGGAAAAATTTTATAGCCTCGCCGTAGCGCTTACTTTTGCTGCGCAATTCAGTCCTATGTCTCTCGCCGCGCCACTCTTTCGCACTCCTGGTTTTTGGGCCGCCCCCGCAGTGGGCACGGCTACCAGCGACCTGCGCGCGCCGCACCATCATGAGCACGGGCATCATTCCTCTTTCTAGAGGAAGCACACAATCATATTGCCCCGTTGGGGAATCGCTCTGGTTCCCTGGTCGCCCGAAAAGGCGGCCTCGCTTGCCTTTGCCGTTGCTGGCCCCAAGCGCTTTCCTTTTCTTCTTGCATTCTGGGTGTTGAGCTGTTCTGAAGTCCAACCAACATTCAACCCTCATCCTTCAACCTTTCCCTATGATCCGTCTGGCCATCCAGAAGTCGGGCCGCCTGAGCGAAGATTCCCTGAATCTGATTCGTGAGTGCGGTATTTCGTTTGTCAGCAGCACCTACAAGCTCAAGACCGAAGCCACCAATTTCCCGCTCGAAATCCTGTTCCTGCGCGACGACGACATTCCCGGCTACGTGCAGGACGGCGTAGCCGACCTAGGTATCGTGGGTCAGAACGTGCTAGTGGAAGCCGGTTTCCCGGCGCTGGAAGTGGAAGCCCTAGGGTTCAGCAAGTGCCGCCTGTCGCTTGCCGTGCCGCGCGGCGCGGAGTACAGCTCCGTAGCGAGCTTGCAGGGCAAGAACATTGCAACTTCCTACCCCGAAATCCTAGGCCGTTATTTGGCCGGCGAGGGCGTGCAAGCCCAGTTGCACACTATTAGCGGGTCGGTGGAAATTGCGCCGAGCATTGGCCTAGCCGATGCTATCTGCGACATTGTGTCGTCGGGCTCAACGCTGCTAGGTAATGGCTTGCGCGAAGTAGAAACGGTTTTCCGCTCCGAGGCTGTGCTTATTGCCAACCAAAACCTAGATGCGGAAAAGCAGCACTTATTAGAGAAGCTTCGCTTCCGCATGCAAGCTGTACGCCGCGCCCGCCGCAACAAGTACATTATCTTGAATGCGCCCGTTGCGGCCCTCGACCAAGTGAAAGCCCTGCTGCCCGGCATCAAGTCGCCCACCGTGACCAAGCTAGCCGAAGAAGGTTGGGTGTCGGTGCAGTCGGTGGTAAACGAAGACGACTTCTGGCACGTAACGGATCAGCTTAAAGCCGTGGGTGCCGAAGGCATCCTGGTGCTTCCGATTGAGAAAATGATCAGTTAAATGGTTGAACGTTGAATTGTCAAAGGGCTGGTCGTTCAGGCAGGCCTTTAATAATTCACGAGTGTACACTTTAAATAATGCTGTCAGATGCGGTGAATGGTCAGTTGCTCGCATGAAGCGAGAACAATCAGCCATTTACTCATTCAGCCATTTAAGCTCATGCAAGTCTTTCAATATCCTGTTCCGGCCGAGTGGCCTGCGCTTCAGCAGCGCGCCGCGGCTGGCGAAGCCCGCCAGGTGGAAGAGCGGGTTCGCCAGATTTTTGACGACGTGCGCCAGCGCGGCGACGAAGCCCTGCGCCAGTACGCCGCCGAGCTCGACGGCGCCACGCTCACCGAATTGCGCGTAAGTCCGGCCGAAATAGCTGCGGCCGTGGCGCAAGTGCCAGCCGAGCTGCAAGCGGCCATCCGGCAGGCGTACGACAACTTGTGGAAGTTTCACGCCACCCAGCGCACGGAAGAACCTCGGGTCGAAACGATGCCGGGCGTGACGTGCTGGCGAAAGTCGGTGCCGGTGCAGCGGGTAGGTTTGTACATTCCTGGAGGCTCGGCGCCGCTGTTCAGCACCTTATTAATGCTAGGGGTGCCGGCCCGATTGGCGGCTTGTCCGGAAGTGGTGCTGACTACGCCGCCCCAGAAAGATGGCTCGGTGAACCCCGTGATTCTGTTCACCGCCCAATTGCTCGGCATCCAAACCATCGTGAAAGCTGGCGGCGCGCAAGCCATTGCGGCTCTAGCCGGTGGTACCGATAGCGTGCCGGCCGTGGATAAAATTTTCGGGCCCGGCAACCGCTACGTGACGGCCGCCAAGCAACTGGCCACCCAGCACGGCGTGGCTATCGACATGCCGGCGGGCCCCTCAGAAGTGCTTGTCATTGCTGACCGCACAGCCAATCCGGCCTTTGTCGCGGCCGATCTGCTGAGCCAGGCCGAGCACGGCCCCGATTCGCAGGTGTTGCTGCTGACCGACTCCGTGGAGTTGCTGCCGCTAGTAACGGCCGAGGTAGAACGCCAGCTAGCCGAGTTGCCGCGCCGCGACGTAGCCGCTCGCGCCCTGGCCGAGAGCCGCGCCATCTTGCTGCGCACGCCGGAGGAAATGCTGTTCTTCTCGAACCAGTACGCGCCCGAGCACCTTATTCTGTCGGTACAGGACCCAGAGGCACTAGCCGGGGGAGTAACCAGCGCCGGCTCGGTGTTCCTGGGTCACCTCACGCCCGAAGCCGCCGGCGACTACGCCTCCGGCACGAACCACACGCTGCCCACCGGCGGTTACGCCCGCAACTACAGCGGCGTGTCGCTCGATTCGTTTCTGAAGAAAATTACCTTCCAGCGCATCACCCCCGAAGGCTTGTTGCACGTGGGTCCGGTGGTGGAAACGATGGCCGAAGCGGAAGGCCTACGCGCCCACGCCCGCGCCGTGACCTTGCGGCTGGAATCTATTGCCGTAAGCCGTTAACATTGATCATTTAACCAGTAACGCACAATGACCACCAGAATGCTGCATAGCTAGGGCAAGCTAGGGTCTCGCTCCAACAGAGGCGACCTAGCTTCGGCGGCTTGCCCACCGCTTCGACAGCCCTTGTTACATGGTAGATGTTAAATGAAAAACGAAATGGTATTTGATCTAGAAAGCCTGGTCCGTTCCAATGTGCGGGCGATGAAACCGTACTCGTCGGCCCGCGACGAATTTGAGGGGGAAGCCCGCGTAATGCTCGATGCCAACGAGAACAGCCTCGGCAGCGCCGGCCCCGACCGGTTCAACCGTTACCCCGACCCGCACCAGCGCGCCGTGAAAGCAGACCTAGCTCCGCTGAAAGGTGTGGCACCCGCGCAAATCTTCCTCGGTAACGGTTCTGATGAAGCCATTGACTTGCTCGTGCGCCTGACCTGCGTACCCGGCCAGGACAGCATCTTGATTTTGCCGCCGACCTACGGTATGTACGAGGTGGCCGCCAACCTCAACGATGTGGCCGTGGAGCGCCTGCCCCTCACCGCCGACTTCCAGTTGTCGCCCGAAATCGTGGCGCAGGTGGTGGCCTCGAAGGCGAAGCTGGTGTTCATCTGCTCGCCCAACAACCCCACCGGCAACTTACTCCACGCCGAGGGGGTGGAAGAAATTCTGCGCGGTTTTGGCGGTTTGGTCGTTGTAGATGAAGCGTACGCCGACTTTACCACGGCCCCGAGTTGGACGACGCGCCTAGCGGAGTTTCCGAACCTGGTGGTGATGCAAACCTTCTCCAAAGCGTGGGGCCTCGCCGGTTTGCGCCTGGGTATGGCTTTCTCCTCGCCGGAAATCATCGGCTACCTGAACAAGATCAAGCCTCCTTATAATATATCGGAGGCAACGCAGCAGCATGCGCTGGCTGCATTGAAGGATGCCGCACGCTTCGAGGCCATGCGCACCGAACTGCTGAAAGGCCGCGACTGGCTCGCGGAGCGCTTGCCGGCGGTAAGCATTGTGGAAGAAGTATTCCCTTCGGATGCCAACTTCCTGCTCGCCCGCTTCCGCCCCGACGCCACGGCCGTGTACGACTACTTGCTGGAAAAAGGAATCGTGGTCCGCAACCGCACGACCCAGCCCGGTTGCGCCGGTTGCCTGCGCCTAACGGTAGGTAGCCCCGAGGAAAACGAAGCGTTGCTCGCGGCGCTCCAGCAGTTCGAGGGCTAGGTTCAACCGGGTATGCAGCTCGTGGTTTTCTGCGGCATTCAGGCAACGGGAAAGTCAACCTTTTACCAGCGTCAGTTCTTCCATTCGCACGTGCGCATCAGTATGGATCTGTTGCGCACGCGCAATCGGGAGCGGCGAATGCTCGAATTGTGCCTGGAAACCAAGATGCGTTGCGTCATCGACAATACCAACCCGACCCGTGCCGAGCGCGCCGTTTACATCGAGCCGGCGCGGGCTGCGGGGTTTGAGGTGGTTGGGTACTTCTTTCAGTCAATAGCCGCCGAAGCCTTGGTGCGAAACCAGCAGCGCCCGCCTGAACGGCAGGTACCGGACCGCGGTATTAAAGGCACGCGCAACCGGCTGGAGCCGCCAAGCCGGGCGGAAGGATTTGACCATTTGTACTTTGTGCGCATTGGCGCGGATCAGGAATTTGTTGTAACCGAGTGGCGAGATGAAGTTTGATGAGCTAGACACCCGCATGCGCGTGTTTGAAACGGCCCACGACCATTGTGTTCTGCCGGGCCTTTACCTAGTTGCTCGTCTGGATGGTCGCGGCTTCACGCGCCTCACCAAGGAAGTGCACCCGTTTGAAGCGCCGTTCGATGAACGCATGCGCGAGTTGATGACCAGTACCGTGACGCACTTGCTCGGCTGCGGCTTCCGCATCTCGTACGGCTACACGCAGAGCGACGAAATTTCGCTGCTCCTGCATCCCGAGGAAAATACCTTCGGCCGGAAGCTGCGCAAGTATAACTCCGTTTTGGCCGGCGAAGCCTCCGCGGCGTTTTCGCTGAAGCTAGGTGCAGTCGGCGTGTTCGACTGCCGCATTTCGCAATTACCACGCGAACAAGATGTCGTCGATTATTTCCGGTGGCGTCAGGAAGATGCTGGCCGCAATGCCCTAAACGCCCATTGCTATTGGGCGCTGCGGAAACAAGGTCAGTCAGTGGCGGAGGCGACCGGTCAAGTACTGGGGATAGGCACTGCGGCCAAGCACGATCTGCTGTTCGCGCACGGCATCAACTACAACAGCGTGCCCGCTTGGCAGAAACGCGGCGTGGGGTTGTACTGGGAAACCTACGACAAACCCGGCTTCAACCCGCTCACCCAGGAAACGGTGCATACGGTTCGCCGCCGGCTGAAAACTGATTTGGAGTTGCCGCTAGGAGAAGCGTATGCTTCGTTCATCCAAACCCTGCTGCACCAGGAGCAAGGGCAGGAAAGCTAGGTGTCGGTCGTTTGTTATTCCGAGTGGCGCGAGGAATCTGGGTAAAGAACCTGGGTTATCCTCCGGGATATAACCTCAGATTCCTCGCGCCGCTCGGAATGACAACCCGCCCAGAGAAAAACTCGGCCGTGTGCCGACTAACAACATGCGAAGCCGTAGCTTCGCGCTACAGCCACAACGCGAACTATTCCATTCGCGCTTCATATGAAAAAAGTCCTTTTTATCGACCGCGACGGCACCATCCTCATTGAGCCGCAGCCAAGCCAGCAGATCGACGCGCTGACGCCGGATAAATTTCAGTTTTTGCCGGGTGCTATTTCCAACCTAGCCCGCATTGCCGGTGAGCTCGACTACGAGCTGGTGCTGGTGAGCAACCAGGATGGCCTCGGCACCGACAGCTTTCCGGAAGATACCTTCTGGCCGGCCCATAACCTGATGCTCGACATTCTGCGCGGGGAAGGAGTGGAGTTTGCGCGCGAGCACATCGACCGCAGCTTCCCGCACGAAAACCTAGCCACGCGCAAGCCCGGCATCGGCATGCTAGGCCGTTACTTCGAGGCCGAGCACAACTACGACCTGCAAAACTCCTTCGTCATCGGCGACCGGCTCACCGACGTGGAACTCGCCCAGAACCTAGGGTGTCAATCGATTTTGCTGCGCGAAGAAGCTGACCCGCGCGCCGCCCTCACCACTACGAGCTGGAATGAAATTTTTCAGTTCCTGCGGTTGCCTGCTCGTCGTGCCGTCGTGCAGCGCGACACAAACGAAACCAAGATTCGCGTGGAGCTGAACCTCGACGGCGCCGGTCGCCCTCAGATGCACACTGGCCTAGGTTTCTTCGATCACATGCTCGATCAACTCAGCAAGCACTCGGGCGTCGACATGAAGATTGACGTGCAAGGCGACCTGCACATCGACGAGCACCACACCATCGAGGATACGGCCATTGCCTTGGGCGAAGCTTTCACGCAAGCCCTCGGCGACAAGCGTGGCCTCGCCCGCTACGGTTTTTTACTCCCCATGGACGACGCCCTCGCCCAAGCTGCTATCGATTTTTCGGGCCGGCCGTGGCTGGTGTGGGATGCTGAATTTAAGCGCGAGCGAGTAGGCGATATGCCCACCGAAATGTTTTACCATTTCTTCAAGAGCTTCTCTGATGCGGCCCGTTGCAACCTCAACATTAAGTGTGAAGGAGAGAACGAGCACCATAAGATCGAGTCCATTTTCAAAGCCGTAGCTAAGTCGATTAAGATGGCGCTGGTGCGTGATGCAGCCAAGATGGAGATACCTAGCACGAAGGGTATCTTGTAGTGTTTATCCATTTGTTATAACAAATGGATAAACACAGATCATATTGATCTACTGTCATTAATAAGCTGCGGGGTTTCTACAAGCGAGCGAGTGAAAGATGCAGCAAGTAGCCGAGAAAAGAGAAGGCAATAAGATCAAAGAGTGTATAAACAAATGAATAAACACTGATTATTTCTCAAATGGAAATAGCGGTTATTGATTACAAAGGCGGCAATGTGCAGTCGGTTTTGTTTGCCCTGGAGCGGCTAGGTGTGCAGGCTACTTTGACCTCGGATGAAGAGGTGATTCGCCGGGCCGATAAGATTCTGTTCCCCGGCGAAGGCGAAGCGGCCTCAGCTATGAGCGAGCTACGCGCCCAAGGTCTCGACAAGTTGCTGCCCACGCTGACGCAGCCTTTCCTAGGTATCTGCCTGGGCATGCAACTACTCGGCACGTACAGTGAAGAGAACGACACTGACCTACTGAACATCCTGCCGTTCGAGGTAAAACGCTTCCCCGCCGACGCCCAACACAAGGTGCCGCATATGGGATGGAATACCTTGCAGCGCCTCCGCTCGCCGTTGTTCGAGGGCCTGCAAGCCGAAGACTACGTCTACTTCGTGCATAGCTACTACGCCCCGGTAGGTGACTACACCATTGCCGAAGCGGAGTACCCAGCGCCCTTCAGCGCCGCCGTGCAGCACCGTAATTTCTACGCGGTGCAGTTTCACACCGAGAAGAGTGGCCCCGTCGGCACGCGCATACTAGAGAACTTCCTGAAGCTGTAAAATGGGGCCTAGTGCCTAGTTGTTCGTCCTAGCTTGTAAGCAGGGAGACCTAGGCTAAGCACCAAGCACAAGCACCAAACTCGAATGGAAATAATACCCGCTATTGACTTGATAAATGGCCAGTGTGTACGACTGACCGAGGGCGATTTTGCCCAGCAAACCACCTACGACAATGACCCGCTGGCCGTCGCGCAGCGCTTCGAGCAGCACGGCGTGCGGCGCCTGCACCTGGTGGACTTGGATGGAGCCCGGGCCAAGCAGCCGGTAAACTTGCCGGTGCTGGAGCGCATTGCCCGCCACACCCAACTGACGATTGACTTTGGCGGCGGGCTGCAAAGTGAGCAGGCCGTACGCCAAGCGTTCGACGCTGGCGCGGCCCAAATCACGGCCGGCAGCATTGCCGTGCGCGAGCCCGAAACGGTGCGGACCTGGCTCCAAACCTTCGGCGCGGAGAAGGTTATTGTGGGCGCTGACTTTCGGAATAATTATATTTCCATCAACGCCTGGGCCGAGCAAAGTGAGCGGACGCTAGCTGAGTTTATCGGGGAATACCTAGCAGTTGGGGCCACTACCTTTGTGTGTACCGACGTGAGCAAAGACGGTAAGCTGCAAGGCCCCGCTTTAGCTAGCTACCAGACTCTGCGGACGCAGTTCCCGGCCGCGCAACTGGTAGCCAGCGGCGGGGTGACTACCATCGCGGATGTGGAGGCGTTGGCCGAGGCGGGTCTATACGGCGCTATCATTGGCAAGGCGATTTACGAAGGCACGATTCAATTAGAAGAGTTGCGCCGGTTTCTGTAGCGCCCAAAATGTAGCGCGAAGCTCCTGCTTCGCACCTCGTTGCTCGTCGGTATATAAGCTGACGCAACAAGTATCGTTCAACGATGCGCGAAGCGGAAGCTTCGCGCTACAGCCTAACCTAAATGTTAACTAAACGCATTATTCCCTGTCTCGATGTGAAAGACGGCCGCACCGTGAAAGGGGTGCGCTTCGAAGGCTTGCGCGATGCCGGTGACCCAGTTGCCCTCGCTTCGCGCTACGCCCGCGAAGGCGCCGATGAACTCGTGTTCCTCGACATCACGGCCACCAATCAGAAGCGGCAGACGCTGGTAGCGCTGGTGCGCGACGTGGCCCGGGAACTGGATATTCCGTTCACCGTGGGGGGCGGGATTGGTACGGTAGCCGATGTGGAGGCGCTGCTGCTGAACGGCGCCGACAAAGTGAGCATCAATTCGGCTGCGCTGCACCGCCCCGAGCTGATTGATGAGCTAGCGCGTCGTTTCGGCTCGCAATGCATCGTGGTAGCGGTGGATGCGCGCTATACGCCGGAGAATGGCTGGCAGGTATACACCCGCGCCGGCACCCACAACACGGGCCATGATGCGGTTGAATGGTCACGCGAGGTGGCGGCGCGCGGCGCCGGCGAGATCCTACTGACTTCTATGAGTAACGACGGCACCAAAGACGGCTTTGCGCTGGATCTGACTGGCGCGGTAGCTCAGGCAGTTTCCATACCCGTCGTTGCCTCTGGTGGGGCCGGCAGCAAGCAGGACTTTACCGCCGTTTTTCAGCAAGCCAATGCCGATGCGGGCCTAGCTGCTAGCATCTTTCACTTCGGCGAAATTGGCATTGCCGAGCTCAAGCAGCACC
Organism: Hymenobacter sp. GOD-10R; assembly: GCF_035609205.1. Taxonomy (NCBI): domain Bacteria; kingdom Pseudomonadati; phylum Bacteroidota; class Cytophagia; order Cytophagales; family Hymenobacteraceae; genus Hymenobacter; species Hymenobacter sp. GOD-10R. Next base: position 3,304,635 of record NZ_CP141184.1, on the reverse strand, counting down.
TGCGTGCTGATGGTATTCCGGTGCGGCTGTAGTTAAGGGGGAATATCGTAAGACGGTTAGGTCATGCTGAGCTTGTCGAAGCATCTCTACCGCAATGCTATAAGCCTTACCATGAGGACGAAGCGGTAGAGATGCTTCGACAAGCTCAGCATGACCGTCTATTACATACAATTAAGAAACGTTGATGACACTCGATTTTGAAAAAATGAATGGCCTGCTGCCGGCAGTGGTGCAGGATGCGGCGACCGGGCAGGTGCTGATGGTGGGCTATGTGAACGAAGAAGCCTGGGAAAAAACCCAGCGCGAAGGTCGTGTCACGTTCTTTTCGCGCTCTAAGAATCGACTCTGGACGAAGGGCGAAACTTCCGGCAACTTCCTACATGTCGTAAGCACGCACGAGGATTGCGACGGCGACGCCGTGCTCATCCGCGCCATTCCCGACGGCCCCACGTGCCACCGCGGCACCACTAGTTGCTTCGAGCAGCCGGAGCAGACGGCCTTGCCTACGGCGCCGGTTGGTTTCCTTGCCGAGCTAGAACGCCTCGTGCAGCGCCGCCGCGACTTTCCCGAGGAAGACCCCAAGTCGTACACGGCATCGCTTTTTCGCAAAGGCATGCCCAAAATTGCGCAAAAGGTAGGAGAGGAGGCCGTCGAGACGGTGATTGACGCGGTCGGTGGCAACATCGAAGGCCTCAAAGGCGAAGCCGCTGATTTGCTGTATCATTTGCTGGTGTTGCTAGCTGGCTCGGGGCTCACCTTGGAAGATATTATAGCGGTGCTCCGTCAGCGGCACACGACTATTTCGGCTGGCGTACGGCGTGAAGATAGCTGAACTGCCGCCGAGCCGTAGCTAGTAGCTAGCGCTGGTTCGGCGGCACAGCTGCTAGCAGTAGGTGCAACTTGAGTAACTGCTATGATCAAACTGATTTTTATCACTTTTATAATGTAGATAGCGGGTATAATCAAGATTGTTAATTAGAATAGCAGCTATGAAACGTTAGATGTGTTGATAGTTATCATAGTAAACAGTCTATCATAGCATAAGATCAGTAGAAAAATGCTTGAATAATATATGTATTTATAATTGGTTGGCTTTTTGAATGAATGTAATTATCTTGCTTGCAGCTGAACCTAGGTTGCTGCTGGCTTGCTCACTCATTCTCATATTGGCTATTATGTTTCCTTCCCCTGTTGCACATGCTATGCGGTTCTGGCAAGATATGCTGGGCCAACAACACGAGACGCCCCGTTCCTTTCTGTGGGAGAATGTAGAAGACATGGAGCCGGATGAGGCGGGCCCGATTGAGTGGAAGAATGAGGACGCCAAAACTCGGATCTACTTCAAAGGCGATAAGGTGATTTGCGTGCTAGGTGATTATACCTACTGGCGCCGGCAGTGGCAGACTTTTGCCAAGTGGCAGACCGTAGCCCTGAAGCAGGTAGGGCTGAACTAAGCGTCTATAAGGCGTAATTTAAGAATAGAACGCGCCCATAGGCGCGTTCATCGTTTATAGCGGCTAGCACAGCATGCGCAAAGTAAGTGCGGGTGCAACTGCGCAAGGTGTTACCAGGTGGGAAACGCTGCCCGTATAACTTGGCAGCAAGTCCGTGGAAACGGAACAAATACATCCGGCTGAACTCGACGAAGAAACCTAGCTTGTGTCTAATGCAGAAGCTAGTCTCCGCCTTTAGTGCCGGGTTTTCTCGCTACCTTGCGCCCCGATTTGCCTAGCTTCTATGCCCACAACTGCCACCACCAACGCTTACCTAGCTACCCAAACCCTCACCGTGCTGGTCCCCGTGTACAACGAGGAAGAAAGCCTGCCGCAGTTTGTGGTGGAAATGAACAAGTTTCTCGAGAAAACACCCGTGGCTACGACGGTGCTGTTTGTCAATGATGGCTCCACGGACAAGTCCTTGGCCTTGCTGCGCGACATTTGCCGGCAGGATAGTCGCTACGAGTTTATTTCCCTGGCCAAGAACAGTGGTCTGAGCACAGCCATCAAGGCGGGCATCGACCACTGCCGCTCTACGCTGCTAGGCTACATCGATTCCGACATTCAGACTACGCCGCTGGATTTCTTGCGCTTCTTCGAGTTCTTTCCGCAGTTTGACATGGTCAACGGCATTCGGGCCAAGCGCCAGGATACGGTGGTGAAGAAACTATCGTCGAAGATTGCCAATACCGTGCGCCGTACCCTTATCAACGACGGCATTCAGGACACGGGCTGCCCCTTGAAGATCATGAAGATTGAGTACGCGCGCCGTATTCCGCTTTTTCATGGCATGCACCGCTTCCTAGGGGCGCTAATCCAATTACAAGGCGGCAAGGTGAAGCAGATTCCGGTGCAGCACTTTCCGCGTTTCGCTGGTACGGCCAAGTACAACCTGTGGAACCGGGCCTGGAAGCCGCTGGTGGATACGTTCGGCTTCCGCTGGATTCGCTCGCGCTGGAAGAACTACGAAATTGGGGAGCAGCACCGCGGGGGCAGCGCCAACCCAGCCGCGTAAGGGCTGCTCACCATGAAGCTAGATGTTTCTCTGGTCGCCAATGCCATTGGTTTGACCTCGCAGCTGCTGTTTTCCAGCCGCATCATTCTGCAATGGATTCAAAGCGAGCGGGCCAAGCGTGTGCTGGTGCCCACCTTGTTCTGGCAGATTAGCCTGGTGTCGTCGTTTCTGATGATCGTGTACGGTATGTTGCGCCACGACCCGGTAATTCTGAGCGCGCAGCTGATCAGCTATGCTATCTACATCCGCAACCTGCAACTGCTGGGCGAATGGCGCAAACTGAATGGCCTGTTTCGGGCCGGCGCGTACGTATTTCCCCTCGCTATGCTCGGGTGGTTTGTGATGGGAACCTCGTTCTTTAGTCTGCAAACCATGCTGAATAGCCGCATTCCACGGGGAGTGCTCGTGCTAGGAGCCGTGGGGCAAACCATCTTTTTGCTGCGCTTCGTTTACCAATGGCTGTATTCCGAGCGAAAGGGAGAGTCGGTGCTGCCGCTGGGCTTTTGGGTGGTAAGTCTCATTGGCTCGGCCCTGATCTTAACCTACGCCTTGCTGCGCCGTCCGGTCGATATCGTGTTGATCCTGGGTAACGTGCCGGGCCTGGTGGTGTACGCCCGCAACGTGGTCCTCCTGCGCCGCGAAATAAAAGGTCTGAAGGTCGAGGAAATAGAAAAGTAGTTTCGCTAAGAAAGCCAAGAGAAGCGATAGGACACAACGCGAAGGGCCGCCAACAATACAGTTGGCGGCCCTTCGCGTTGTGTTAATTAGCTATACCTAGTTAGGAAATCCTGGAAACCTAGTCGGCATTCACCGCCTGGGTCCGTTCCCATTGTACGAACTGGGCTAGACCGTCGGCCAGAGAGGTCTGGGGAGCGTAGCCGAGTAGGTGGCGAGCCTTGCTGATTGCAGCGTAGGTCACGTCCACGTCCCCGGCCTGCATGGGTTGGAACTGGAGCTGTGGCGTAACACCTAGGGCGTCGCCAATGGCTTGAATGAGGTCAAGCAGGGTGACGGGACTGTTGTTGCCTAGGTTGACGGTCTCGTACACGTTGGTACTCGTGAGTAGGTAATGCACGCCGCGGGCAATGCCATCCACAGTGTCAGCCACGAACGTATAATCACGCGCGGTTGTGCCGTCGCCAAATACTGGAATTGGCTGTCCGGCCCGCATCAAACGCACAAACTTGTGAATTGCTAGGTCGGGGCGCTGGCGCGGGCCATACACGGTGAAGAAGCGTGCGTTGAGCACGTCGAGGCCGTAGAGATGGTGGTAGGTGGCGGTCAGCTGCTCGCCGGCTAACTTGGAAGCGGCATAAGGTGAAATGCAGGCTTGCAGCAAGGGCATGTCTTCGCGGAACGGCCGCTCGGGCGTGTTGCCGTACACCGACGAGGAGGAAGCAAAGAACAGCTTACCAATCCCACGCTGGCGCATCCACTCCAGTAGGTGGGTAGTACCAATAACATTGTTCTCCAGGTACGCTATGGGCTGGCGTACCGAGGGACCCACGCCGGCTTTGGCAGCTAGGTGCACGACCAGGTCGATCGGTTCAGCAGGCAGGGCGTCGGCCAGGGCTTCGGCGCCGCGCTGGAGCTCTACTTCGTGGAAGCTGAAGCGCGGATGATGCGCGAAACCAGCCATGTTGGCCAGCTTTAGGGCGCGGTCGTAGAACGGATCAAAGTTATCGAGCCCTACAACGCGGTATCCATCCGCTAAGAGCCGTTCGCAGACGTGTGAGCCAATAAAACCCGCGCAGCCAGTGACCAGAATAGAAGGCATAAAGAAGAGACAAGCACTGAAAAGAAACCCCACCGCGGGTGGGGCGCCAAAGGTAGGAGAAATAACTATCTGGCCCGAAAGTCAGTTTAAGTGGGGCCAGCAAAGGTTTTGTTGAGCTTCGATAGGGCCTCAAAGCGAGAAAAACATGCTACTGAAGAATAAGTTATTGGTAGCCGGTCTGCTAGCAACGGTTGGCTTGGGCGGGCACAAGCACCTGCTGGGTGATGACCCAGGCGCGTCCCGCCAGGTGCCGGCGCGGCCTATTATGGTATTGGGTCACGCTGGTTCCGGTTTTTTTACGCCAATTAATCCGTTTAACCCCTTGCCTCCGAGCAGCCTAGCGGGGTTGCAGCGGGCATTAGCCCGTGGGGCCGACGGCATCGAAATAGACGTGCGCCTGAGCCGCGACAGTGTCCCTTTCGTGTACCACGATCCAACCCTAAATTCTATGTCAACGGGTGAGGGGTGCGTAAGCCAATACACCGCCGCTGAGTTGGAAAAGTTAGCATACCGGGGCGGGATGATCTACGATTTGTTCCATGATGAGCACCTGATGCGGCTACAAACGGTGCTCGATCAACTACCGAGTGGGGCGCAAGCCCCCGCAATTCACGTGGACTTGCACGAAGATGAGGTATGCGCCGCCCCTAGGTCGCCTTCCCGTTCGCCCGTCCTGGCGCGGGCGCTGGCTCGTTTGCTGCGCACGTATTCTATTCCGCCTGATCGTCTCCTGGTTTTGAGTGGCCGCCCCGCAACTTTGCGGCAGCTTCGTACGCTGTTGCCCCAGGTGCCGTTGGGCCTCGAAATCACGCAGAACTTCGACGCGGGCCTACAACGGGCTATCCGAGAGAAGATGCAAGCCGTGGTAGTCAGTAAAGACGTGATTACGCCCGAACGCTCTACGCAGGCGCAAGCAGCCGGGCTGCAGGTAGTTGTGTTCGGTGGTCGTTCGGCAAAGGCAGTGGCCCGGCTCGTGCGCTGCCACCCAGATGCCATTGAAGTAGACAACGTTCCGGAGCTACTCACGCAGCTAGGCCGGCCCGTGGAGCAGGAGTAGAGCGGGGAGGGGCCGTACAGTTTCCTGCGTAGACCATCGTCGTTTTTAATTGTTACTTGCTGTCGTGGGTCGTCGGGTGACGGCTTGATGATGGTGGTTTAGCTGTTTTTCCTGTGTCTTTGATTCAACCTGGAGCGCGCAAGTGGGCGCTTGGTCGGCTAGTTTCCGTACTCGCTGTATGTGGCTTTAGTTTTTTTGTGCACGGCTCGGCCCCAGAAGTCAGCCTGATGGAATCGCGCAATTTTGTGGCAGCTCGGGAGATGGTAGCGGGGGGCTCCTGGCTTATTCCCACCATGAACCAGGAACTGCGCTTGGCCAAGCCGCCGCTGCCCACCTGGGCCGTGGCGGCGGTGCAAGAAGTAGTAGGCCCCACGGAAAACCTTGCCTTGTTGCGGTTACCCGCCGCGATAATCGCCACGCTGCTCGTGCTGTTCTTTTGGGGGTTGGTACGCGAACTAACGGCCGGTCGTCCGGCTGAACGAGCAGACCCTGGTCGGACGGCGTGGCTCAGCGCGTTGGTGCTCGCGAGTAGTTTGCTCATCATCACAACTGGGCGCGAAGGACAGTGGGATATTTTTGCGAACAGCTTTCTAGTGGGTGCTCTATGGCTGCTGGTGCGGGGCTGGCGGAGTACGGGTGCGGGGTATGCTAGCTTTGCCGGGGCTGGTTTGCTGCTGGGGTTATCTATTTTGAGTAAAGGCCCGGTAGCCCTCTATGGGGGCTTGCTTCCGTTTGTGGGGTGTTATGCCTCCCGGTTGAATGAAGCGCGAGCCGGCATGCGCACGCACGGCCGCGGAGCGCTACTGGCCGCTGTTGTGGCCTTGGGAGTGGGGTGTGCTTGGCCCCTGTATATTCTTTATCACGTGCAGCCGGCTGCGCTGGCGGTGGCTCAAACGGAGGTAACGGCTTGGCGTGAGCGGCATGTGCAGCCGCCGTGGTACTACTGGAATTTCTTTGTTTTCAGTGGGGTGTGGGTGGTTGCTGCCTTGGCCTCCCTAGCGGTGCCATACGCCCGGCGCCGGCTAACGCCGTTTTTACCTTATGCGCTGGCGCTCGGCTGGCTGCTGTCCTCGTTGGTGTTGCTGAGCTTGGTACCGGAGAAAAAGGAGCGGTATATGCTGCCTTTATTGCCACCGCTGGCCTTATTAGCAACCGGGATACTGCGATATTGGGAAACGGCTTTCGCGCAGCAGCAGGCAACCCGCACCGACCGGCGACTCTTGCGTTTTTGGGTAGGGGTGTTTACGCTGGTTTGTGTGGCCGCACCCGTTGCTATGGCTCTGGCTAAACTCCCGGGGTTCGGACCCGCAACCTTGCGGTTCAGTATCGGCACAGTTTTATGCGGACTGTTGGCCGTGCTGGTGGTTCGTGGGGGAGGGCAGCAACTTCGTCCTCCTGTAGTAGTAGGAGGGTCACTCACGTTGGTAGCACTGCTGATTACGCTGCTGCTACCAGCCTATCCACTGTGGGAAGCTCGGCGCGAGGAGGCCGGTTTGCATCACCTGCGCCATGTGCGCCAACTTCCGGCAATAGCGGGAATGCCGTGGTATAGTATGCAAGAGATGCATGTAAAGCAAGTATGGGCCGCTGGGCAGGCCGTTCCGCTCTGGCGTATACCCACCGATTCGCTGCCCTTAGAACGGCTTCCATTTGCTACTTTCTCTGACAGGCGGAGTCTAAGTGAGCTTCCTGCCCGCTGGCAGCAGCAATTACAGATCGACTTAATCGACAGTTTTTACCTAGGTCGCGAGCGAAAAGATGGAAAATGGTACATCTCAGTAGTGAAGCATAGGTAGGAATTCTGCTTAACATAATATATAAACAAATACAAAAAGAGGTGGGTACTCCGAGTAGGGGTGCCCACCTCTTTTTGTATGTTGCCGCTATCAATTAGCGGTTTAACTGCTTTCGTATCTTCTCCAGCAGAATATTTACAATGTCAAGATCGTCTGTGTCCTGAATCATTAAGTTAGAGTCAATACCTGGGCCTGTAATATGCACTGAGTACGTGCTAACCCCATTGAGTCTGTTGTCACTGCGAGTAGATTCTATCGTAGATCCGGTATCTATTTGCCTTACCTGTGTTACAGGTGTGCTAGGAACAGGTGTTTCTGGCAGATTCGGTGAGTCTATAATGCTAGGTTGCGTTCGTTGTACTGAAGATGCTTGAGGACTCGTCGGTTCCAGGGATTCAGAAACTGTTTCTTCTTCATCTATATCATCCGTATCTAGTCCAAATAAGCTAGATATAGCATCTCTGCCTCTAAGTGGCGGCACAAAATCTGGTGCAGTGATAGGAGTAGGCGAGGGTTTGGGTTGAGGGTTAGCAGGTGCTGCCGATGCCTGGTGAGCCTGTACTACGTTGCTGGCATTATTAAGCACGCTTGTACTTGCATTTGCAAGTGGCGGCCTGAGTGCATTTAGGGGCATCTCGGTACTAGCCAATTCTCGACGCGGGGCTTGCTGAGCGGCTAGCTGATCAATATCTGCCATGATGTTACGCTCGTCAAGAATGCTTACCATCCGAGCACCATCAACAAAGGCTTTTGCTACATTCTGAGCGTTGATTTCTTCCACACCGAACTCCCGAATCAGAATCACATCGAACATATGAATCGGAAGCTCTCTATTACGAAACTTCCGACAGATCTGCGTGAATAAAGGCGGATTTAAGAAGGCTTCGCGGTGGTATATCTTTTCTTCTTGCTTGTCATAAGCATGCTTGATCCGACGAAATAAGTTAGTGGTAGTTAGTAGTTCACGTTTGCTAGTTACTAGCCCGAACTTAACGGCAGAGCCAATAATAGCTTTGAAAGAGCCACTGACTTTCCGATTAAGCTTGCGCGCACAGGTATCTATGGCGCATTTGCCCCCTGTATCATCTACTACTTCGGCTACTTCCCAAGCTCCTGTGTAACTAGTGCGCGGGTAGTCTATGGTTTTAGGCATGGAGGTACAACAATAATTAAGGTGAGTAATAGAGGATGAGTATACGAGTATAAACAATAAAAGTATATATAAGTGGTAAATAGTATAAAAAAGTACGAAAGTATATATTGTTTTTGTACTTTTTTATACTCTGTATTACTTTTAATGTGATTGTATATAACTAATTGCTCGTTATATTAACAATACCAATCATATTACTGGGGCTGGGTGACAGGGTAGGAGTACAAGTTTCTTTTGAGGGTATTATAGCTCTTCTAGACTCATCTAAAGTATCTAAACCAGATAATTAAGCTTCTAATTCAAGATAGTAATACACAGCAGCTACACCACCTTAAATTAGAAGACTGGCACTTTGCTCTTTTTGAATAGTCTAGGTTACCGCGAAGCGCTCGATTGTTGCGTGGCCAAAATGGTCAAGGCCGATTGTGCAACACGTTCTGATATTAGATGAACGAGTACCCTGTACAATAAACACTCAGGAACCCTGGCACCAGATTCTTTTTAGGAGATGATTCTTATTTACATTTACTTGAAGGAGACAAATGATAAGATGAGCTTGGCTCAAGTATAAAAAGAGAACAGAGTACAACGGCTGTTTGAGCCTGCAAGACAACCACATTGATTAAGGTGACAAACTGCTAATTAAAACAACTGGCCATCATTCTTAAAGAACTTTTTATACCAGACCCAACAACCAGCAACCAACCAACTGATATAATCTTTCGCTAAGTTATTTTAAGCTGTTTAAGCCATAATTGTCTATTCACTTGCCAATCCTGGCAAGGAACTGCTCATAGGAGCTTCTTTACATGAGCTTTGATCATCACCACGATTACATAGCAAGAGCAGATCTGACCGTTAATGGGTAACAGAGCACGAAGTTCACAGGCTTCAGGCGCTGGGTTTTCCTAAGTAGCCATTTGTCTTATAATTTATATTATGTTAAGTAGATTTTGTAAAAAAGGACCCGCGTATCATACGCGGGTCCTTTTACTTCACTCCTAGCTATTGACAGCTCGATTATTTTGCAGAACTCATTTTTGCATTCATCTTCTCAGCATCTGCCGAACGACCTAGTTGGGTGTAGGCTTTCTGCAGGGCGCCCATCGTTGCACGATCATTTGGGTTTGCAGTCAAAGCAGCTTCGAAGTAAGGAACGGCTTGTTGTACATACTTCTTGGCTTCAGTTTCCTTGGCTTTGCCTTGTTTCTGGTATGTGGCCAGGTTCATTTTATTGACATTTTTGAGAATGTCTGCGCCTTTGTTGAAGTAATACACACCAACGTTAAACTGCGCGTCAAAATTTTTAGGATCTACTTCAACCGCTTTCTGGTACGAAGCCAGTGCTTGTTCAGGCTGCTTCAGTTTATCATAAACTGAGCCGCGCACTGTGTACAGGTTTGAGTTCTGAGGATCCAGTTCAATGGCGTGGTTCAGCTTATCAATAGCTTGCTTATCCTGACCCGAGCTAATCAACTGGTTCAAATCTTCTAGTACAAACGACTTCCGGTTAGGATACGCTTGTAAAGCTTGCTGCAATACTTTGGAAGCATCTGCATCATTCTTCTCTTGACGAGCGATTTGGAGCAAACGCTCGTAAACCTGCGGCGAAGCTTTGTAGTTTGGAATAGCTAACAGCTTATTGTACTCTTCTTTAGCAGTACCAAAGTCTTGTTTACCTTCCGCTGCATAGGCGGCATATACATAGGCCGTCGTGTCTTGCGGCATATACGCCTGAGCCTGACGATACGCCTTGATAGCCTCGTCGAAGTTCTTGGCATTATAGCTTTCCACGCCAGCGTTCAACGCCATACCATACGCATTCTTATTCAGGCCTTCTAACTTAGTAGTAGCCTGCTTGCCGAATTCGCTGTCTTTGCCTTCTACCTCAACGGCTTTCTTGTACGACTCGATAGCAACCTTAGTCGGATCTACATCCGTTACGGTTTTCTTATAAATTGGGCTACCGGCGATGCCTTCGTAAATCTCACCGCGCGTGTACCAAGTCTTTGCTTTACCCGACGTCTTCTCGTTGGTGATAGCTTTGTCGATTTCAGTACGCGCCTTATCCAAGGTACCCTGCTTTTCAAAAAGCTGTGCGTTGGTAACGGCTGAGTTCTGCGCTGAGGCGGTGTGTAAAGCGGCCGCAGCGGCCAAGGTCAGAATAATCTTCTTCATGAGGTTGTGACTGAAGAACAGGTGAAGTGAGTGGAATTGCTGCCCTAACGGCAATAATTGCCGGTTTAGTTCAGCTTGTAGAACGTTTATGTCGGAGAAGTTGGGGATTGGTAGCCGACAGGTTTCGTCCTGCAATACTACTACCAATCCCCGAAATACTCCTTACGCTAGCTAGTTTGCACTTAGCGCATCTGGATCGGTGAGCGCTGCTACGTCCGCATCTGGGGTAGCATCGGGACCTGCATCCGTTGGGTTTAGGTCCAGCGTTTCATCTTCTGGATCTTTCTCTTCGGCGGCCACTTTAGCTACTGAGGAGATTTCATCACGCTCATTGATCTTAAGCAGACGCACGCCTTGCGTAGCCCGTCCAATGGTACGCAGGTCGGCCACGCGCAACCGGATCATGATACCCGACTTGTTGATGATCATCAAATCATCGCCGTCGTTTACATCCTTGATGGCCACCAACGCCCCGGTTTTCTCCGTGACTTTCATGGCCTGTACTCCTTTACCACCGCGGTTGGTGATGCGGTACTCGTCTAGCTCGGAACGCTTGCCATAACCATTCTCTGATACAACAAGTAGCTCCTGGCTTGTGTCAGAAATGCAGACCATTCCAACTACCCGATCATTTTCATCGGTTAGCGTAATGCCCCGCACCCCGGCGGCACTGCGGCCCATAGAACGCACTTTGCCTTCGTGGAAACGCACCGCCCGACCTGAACGCAACGCCACAACCACTTCGCTATTGCCCGTGGTGAGCTGCACGTCCAGTAACCGGTCACCTTCATTGATGGTGATGGCATTGATACCGGCCGTCCGCGGACGCGAGTAAGCCTCCAATGGCGTCTTCTTTACCGTACCCTGCTCCGTGCAGAACATCAGATAGGTGTTCTCCAGGTAATCGGGGTCACGCAGACCACGCACGTTCAGTACTGAGCGCACGTTGTCTTCCCGTGGAATCTCAATGAGGTTCTGGATCGGGCGCCCTTTGGCGTTCTTCCCTCCTTCCGGCACCTCGTATACTTTAAGCCAGAACACGCGACCTAGCTCGGTAAAGAACAACAGGTATTCGTGCGTAGTTGCCACGAACAGGTGCTCCGTGAAGTCATCCTGCTTGGAAGCCGCTCCGCGCGAACCAACACCTCCCCGACCTTGCGAACGATATTCGTCCAGCGGGGTGCGCTTAATGTAGCCTTCGCTCGAGATGGTGATAACCATGCTCTCGTCAGCTATCATATCCTCCATCGAGAAGTCGCCGCCGGCGTATTCAATCTGCGTGCGGCGGGCATCACCGTACCGCTCCCGAATATCCGTTAGCTCATCCTTAATGATCTGGCGTTGCAGCTCAGCGGAAGCCAGCACATCGTTGAGATGATCAATCAGGCGGGTGAGTTCGTCGTATTCCTTCACGATCTTGTCGCGCTCCAGGCCCGTGAGGCGCTGCAAACGCATGTCCAGAATCGCACGGGCTTGTACCTCACTCAGCTTGAAGCGCTCGATCAGATCGACGCGTGCCACTTCAGGGTCACGCGAGCTACGAATCAGGGCAATTACTTCATCTAGGTGGTCGAGGGCAATCAGCAGGCCTTCCAAGATATGGGCCCGCTTTTGCGCTTCTGCTAGCTCGAAGCGAGTGCGACGCACCACTACTTCTTCGCGGTGCTCCACGAAGTGCTGAATCAGGTCGCGCAGGTTCAACGTCATGGGCCGGCCTTTCACCAGCGCCACGTTGTTCACCCCAAACGAGGATTGCAACTGCGTGTACTTGTACAGCTGGTTGAGCACCACGTTGGGCATGGCGTCGCGCTTCAGGTCATACACGATGCGCATCCCGTCGCGGTCCGACTCGTCGCGTAAGTCGGCAATACCTTCAATACGCTTCTCGTTGATGAGAGCCGCCGTTTTTTCGATCATCGACGCCTTATTCACCATATAGGGAATTTCGGTGATGACGATCTGCTCCTTACCCGTTGGCGTGGTTTCGTAGTGCGCTTTAGCGCGCACCACGATGCGCCCACGGCCGGTTTCGAACGCCTGCTTGACGCCCTCGTAACCGTAGATGGTGCCACCCGTTGGAAAGTCCGGCGCGGTGATGTACTCCATTAACTCTGGGATGGTGATGTCGGTATTATCGAGGTAAGCGATAATGCCGTTAACCACTTCCGTCAGGTTATGGGGTGCCATGTTGGTAGCCATACCCACGGCAATACCGGAAGTACCGTTTACCAACAGGTTTGGAAACTTGGCCGGCATCACGCTTGGCTCTTCCAGCGAGTCGTCAAAGTTGGGTTGGAAGTCAACCGTCTCTTTGTCCAAGTCGCCCATGAGCTCGTCGGCAAGGCGCTTCAACCGAGCTTCGGTATAACGCATGGCCGCCGGCGAGTCGCCGTCGATGCTACCGAAGTTACCCTGGCCATCGACGAGCGGGTAGCGTAGGCTCCAGTCCTGGGCCATACGCACCATCGTGTCGTACACGGAGGAGTCACCGTGCGGGTGATACTTACCCAACACCTCCCCTACGATACGGGCACTCTTTTTATACGATTTGTTATAGGATACGCCCAACTCGCTCATGCCGTAGAGCACGCGCCGGTGCACGGGCTTCAGGCCGTCGCGCACGTCGGGCAGGGCCCGGGAGATGATAACCGACATCGAGTAATCGATGTAGGCGCCACGCATCTCGTCTTCAATGTTAATCGGAATGATCTTTTCGCCTTCCGCCATAGAGAAATCTGAGTCGGCCTAGGCTCCCAGTAAGGAGCTTTCGGCACCGGTGAATTAAGTACTGCGAGAAGCCCGCAAGATACGAAAAAACCCCGATTTTACCTAGCTCCGGCCTACTTCAGCGACTTGCTTTTGTCCGTTTTGTGGCGATCAGTTTTCTGGGTGTGCACCTTGATTTTTTCGCCAATAGCGGGGTTCTGTTTTTTCCACAGCGGCTGCCCACGGTACTTGGCCCCGTCGTGCAAATGCACCTTCCGGGTGTGGCAGGAAGCAATAGGACAGGTCCGGCAGGAAGCCACTGTCAGCAGAACGGTAAGCGACAATACCAACCGGGTTAGGAGTAAGCGTAGGTTCATTAAGCGTCAAAGGTAGGGAGGTGACGCGCACCCTGCGCAAAAGCCGGGCCGGCTGCGCTTTAGTGAGGTAAGGTTTCTTCCTGAGCTCAGCCTCGTCTACTTGTAGAAAAAGCTTACGCTAGTAGAATTATTATGAGAGCTACTTTATATCTTCCCCTTCCCACTCTCTGAGAAACTGAGCTAGAAAGGCCTCCATAAACTGCTGCCGTTCCTCGGCCACCTCGCGAGCCGCCGCCGTGTGCAGCCGCTCCCGCAGGTGCAGCAGCTTCTCGTAGAAGTGATTGATGGTAGGGCCATTGTTCTTCTTGTAGCTCTCGAAAGAGTCATGCTGCACAGGCGGCACGCTGGGGTCGTGCAAAGGTCGGCCTTTGTGACCACCATAGGCAAAGGCCCGTGCCACCCCAATAGCCCCGATAGCGTCGAGACGGTCGGCATCCTGCACCACCTCCCCTTCCGGCGTGCTCATGGGCGTGGGAACCCCTAGCCCCTTGAAGCTGATTTCACGGATAATCGTCTCTACGCGCTGGATGACGTCCTCGGCGGTACCTAGGCTCAGGAGCCAGCGCCGGGCCTCGCGCGGGCCTGCTTCCTCATCTCCACCATGAAATTTCCAATCGGCCACGTCGTGCAGCAAGGCCCCTAGCTCCGTTACGAGGGAATCGGCGCCGGGCACACGGATGGCCAGGGCCCGGCTGGTTTGCCACACCCGCCGGATGTGCTCCCAATCGTGGCCGGAGCCTTCGTGTAAAAATTTTTCGCGGACAAAGTCAGCTGTGCAAGTAATGAGGTCTTGAGCTTCCATGAGAAACAAGTAGGCGGCCATAAACGGATAAAAGCAGAAAGCCGCCGCTCCACAAAGCAACACCATAGAAATGACACTAACCTAGCTTTCCACTCTTTTAGCTCTTTTTTGAATCATCCGTAACAAGTCGCCGTTGTTCCGTATATTGCCTTCAAATGACAGTTTCAAAACACGCAAATGACAGCCATTCGTAAAACCCCAGTTGCCACGATGGTCGAGCTGATGGGCGGCGGCAACGTTATTCCACAGTTGGTTCACAACGAGTTGGACCTGCTGATGGTCGCTGTAAAAGGCCTTTCCGTGCAAGCACTACGGACCTTACAGCGGCGGATGCAGTTCTCTAATAAGGAGATCAGTGAGTTGTTGTCCATTTCGGAGAGTACCCTAGCTCGCCGGGAGCAAAGCAAACGTGCCCTTACCCGCGATGAAGCCGAGAAGACGATCCAGCTTTCTGCTGTGATGGCCAAGGGCCTAGAGGTATTTGAGGATGAAGAGGATTTCCGCCATTGGCTCGAAACCGACAATGTGGCCCTAGGTGGCATTCGCCCAAAGGACCTGCTCACCTCCGCTATCGGGCGCGACCAGGTGCGCGACTTACTTGGACGCATTCAGTACGGTATTTACTCCTAGCTCCCCTATGCGGCTGTACCGACTAGGCAAGCACCCATATATTCTGGATACGACAGGCCAGGGCGGCCTCTTCCACAATGGCCGTTGGCACGAGCAAGGCACCCGTATTCTTTACACCTCTGAGCACCTTTCCCTGGCAAAATTGGAGGTGCTAGCCAATGCCTCAACGCTGCCCAAAAATTACTTTGCCCTCACCCTGGAAGTTCCCACCGATGCATCCGTGAAGACGGTAGCGGTGGCTGATCTGCCGCCGAACTGGGCAGCTATGCCTTACCCGCAGGAGCTAGCCCTCATTACCCGCGAGTGGATTGAGCAGGGGAAGTACTGGCTGATGCGCGTGCCATCGGCGCACTCGCCAACGGAGTGGAATTATCTATTCAATCCGCTGCACCCAGACCATGCCCAGCTACAAGTAATTGCCGTGGAGCCTCACCCCTTTGATCCCCGGTTAAAGAACTAGCTGAATTGCGGGCACTCAGGCAACCTAGGTTAAGGTTAGTCGGTCAGCTCCCGTAAGTAGGAAGGCGGCACCTGGTCTACCAACCAAACTCCATTCCCCGACTCGTAGAATACAGCTCCCGCGCTATGCAAAGCCGCAGCATCTACTGCTAGTATAACCGGCTTGCCGCGGCGTGCTCCTACCCGACGAGCCGTTTCTACATCGGGGGAAAGATGCACATGGTGTCGGTTCATCTTCTGCAATCCTTCGCGCCGAATAGCTGCTAACGCCGCCCCAACAGTGCCATGGTACAGAACCGCCGGTGGTGTAGCGGGAGCTAGCTGCAAATCAACGGACACACTATGTCCTTGCTGCGCCCGAATTAGCGTGCCCGTGGCATCGAAAGCAAAGCGTTTTTTGTCACTATCAGCCACAATCTCCGATAGCTCCAAATGGGTTAACGCTTGCCCATGCCGCTGGCAGGCTTCCAACAAATCAGCTACTGCTACCCAGCCACCTTCGCTCAGGTGTAAACCTAGCATCTCCGGCTCGTGTCGTAAATACTTGCTTAAGAATTTACTAAGGCTAACCTTTCTACTTTTATTCATTTGTTTAAATCCTGTTTTTCAACGGTATTTACATTTGTTTATAAATACTCAAGGACCCGATAACCTAAACGCTCGCGTGCAATCAGATAAGGAACCAGTGTTCGGTTTCATCTTGTGCTTGCGCTAGGCAAACATCACATTCATCAGTACCAACTTAACGCTATACCGTTAATACTTGCTCCGGCACCATACTGAACATAGCCAACTCGCACATCCTCTTTATATCCTGATCAAACCGCCGAATGTAATTCGGATCATTTTTTTGTGCAGCCGCGCTGAAAACGCCAGCAGTTCTCGGGACTACGTTGAGTTCGTGGTTTCCGCAGCGTAATTGTTCCCTAACACGAAGGGCTCAAACCTAGGGTCTGTCCCATAGCATGATGTGGCTGTTGCAAAAGTCAGTATCTACTTAGGTGAGCCTCTGCAATAGACTATTTTTTACGTATTCAGAAGCCAGAAAGGGGCAGTATAAGTAGGCCCTTTTGCGCCCTTCTGGCATTTTGCAACAGTCACATGATTCTGACTGGCCTAGGTTAGAAAATAGACAGTAGCACTTCATAGAGCAGCGCTTTGAAGATGAGGGGTTTGGAAGAAGATCGGCGGCACTCATGCCTAGTTGGGTAAAAATATTTTCGTTTGGCTATAAATCCGAACGGTTGAGCTGTGGCGTAGATGCCAGCAACTTACTCTTAACCCTTCTTTCCCCCTCTTACATGAAAAAGTATCTGTCTGCTCTCGCTTTCATCACCCTCCTTGGCGGCGCCACTGTACAATCGGCTAACGCCCAAGCCAAGATGACTCCTGGCACCGTGATGGTAGGTGGTGAGGCCATGTACCCAAACAAGAACATCGTTGAAAACGCCGTTAACTCGAAAGACCACACCACACTGGTAGCCGCCGTGAAAGCCGCTGGCTTGGTAGAGACGTTGCAAGGTAAAGGTCCGTTCACGGTATTCGCTCCTACCAACGCAGCCTTCAGTGCGCTGCCTGCTGGCACGGTGGAAACATTAGTAAAGCCGGAGAGCAAAGCAACATTAACCAAGATCCTGACCTACCACGTAGTAGCCGGCAACATGACCGCCGACAAGATCATGGCGGCTATTAAGGCCGGTAAAGGCACCGCCTCGCTCAAAACGGTGAGTGGCGGTACGCTGAAAGCCATGATGAATGGTCCCAAGAATATCGTACTGCAAGACGAGAAAGGCAATGTGTCGACTATCTCGACCTACGATGTGCTACAAAGCAATGGTGTGATTCACGTGATTGACAAAGTGCTGATGCCCTAACTTAGGGCAGTATTCCTCTTTATTTAAAAACACAAAACCCCGCTGCTTTTGGCAGCGGGGTTTTGTGTGGTATGGTAGTAAGTTTTAGCTCAAAGGGCACATGAGCTAGGATGCTAATTGCAATGCGGCAAACGGTTATCTGCCCCAGATCGTCACGTATCTACTATACGTTCAGGAGGCAGCAAGTATGATGCAGGAGAAAGCGTTACGCTTTGGCAGGCTTTAGGACACTAGGAGCAACCAACATAAGCGCTAAGACGGAGAGCAAGCCTTGCTGGGAAGACGATGTGCCGGGTGCAGTAGTATAGGTAGTAGTCATAGGAAACAGGCATGAGCCAGATTAGTACTCAAATGTAGCCTTGCTCAGCAGCACAGCCAATGCCGGGTGGTGCCCATTTGTGACCACTATTATTCTTCTATTAATTATAGACTATTCCGTTCCGTATAGCGTTATGAGCTAACATTTAAGCATATATAAGCTCATCCTGTGCTCAAGCCACTACTATTTTGTGACATTATATAAGCGTCCGACAGTTATACTAGGAAGGCTTTTAGACTTAAAATAAGTCAAATTCGTTTCGTTTGCGACCACCATGGCAGACGTTTATTGCACCAATTAAAAAAGGCCCGTCTATAAGACGGGCCTTTTTTAGTTACCAGGAGGTGTTACGTGTTCCAACTCATCAGGATAATGGTCGGAGAAGGAGAGAAATCCGCGAAGGCCTTGGTGCAACTGTGCATGTGGCAGACACTTAATGGATTTTTCGACAGTTGGGTCGATGAGCATTACTTGCAGCAACTCACCACTGTCATCGGATTTAAGGCGAACTAAATCGCCTATTTCGAATGAGGGCATGAAAAAGGGCAAAAGGTGTGTGAACTCGGGTGGTGCGCGCGTAGAAAACTCTGTCTGTCATGGCACCGAACTGTCAGAAGAGGTAATGCAAGACTCAAACTTAAGTATATTACTATTTATATTATAATAATTAAAATAGTTTTAGTCATATAAGTGAGAGTAGCAGACCAGCATAGCATTTCGCCTGCTAAAAGGCATCTTTCTAAGGTTAGCGTACACAGGAAGGATCTTAGTATAGCAAAGCAGTCCCCAGTTTAGTATTTCATGGATTTGTAGCTTTTCGGGAACCGTTCGAAGGCTAGGGGGTTTACTCTCCTAGAACGCAGTGAACCGGTAGCTCCACTTGGCAAGTCAATTGCGCTTGCTATCCGGTAGAAATCTATATCTTCACCTCATGCCACACGAAGTAGCCAACCTCACGCTCGCCGAAGCCACGCGCCATGCGCCTGTCATTGAGTACGCCCGCTGCCTAGATGCTAGCCAGCGTCCTGGCAACCACGTGGGCGACTGGCCCGAGGAAGGCCAGTTTTATCCGGTGCGCGTCGTTGACTCTCACCTAGAAGGCCTACCCCTAGTACACGTGCTAGGTTTTCAGGGCGAAGCTCCTTACTACAATGCCTACGCCCCACACCGCTTCGAGCTGCTGTACACCGTATGGCTAAACTAAGCCGCCGTCTTATTTAGAAGTTTGTTTACAGTCCTAATACAACGAAAACGGCACGCCTACCTGGCGTGCCGTTTTCGTTGTATCTGCATCATTGCTTCTTCGGAGCTAGCTTCTTCACAGGCCCCACTTTCGCCGGCTTCGACCATTTAGAAGCCGGCCATTTTTGCGCGGGGACCACCTTCCGAGCGGGCAAAGGACGTAGAGGGACTTTCTTACCGGCCGCAACTGGTACCCGCCATTTGGCGGCGGCCCCATACTTAGCAGGCATCAGGGGTAGCTTTCGCTTAGGGCCTGGGTTGAGCCTAGGTTGCGGTGTTACTCCGGGGCACCCCTTATTTGCAGCCGAGCCAGGACGGTCGGGGCATCGGTCGGAACGGTCGGGTACGCCGTCACCGTCGCGGTCGAGTGGGCAGCCACTGGCATCAACGGGCGTGTCAGCGGGCGTACGGGGGCACTTGTCGTTGGGGTCAATTACTCCGTCACCGTCAGAGTCCGGGCAGCCTTGCAGTTGAACGCGGCCGGGTATTTCAGGACATGTATCTTCCCTGTCGGTAATACCGTCACCATCAGAATCGGGGCAGCCTTGCAGGGAAACTAAACCTTTTTCGGTGGGACATTTATCTTGTGCATCCGGCACCCCGTCCCCATCCCCATCGAGCGGACAACCGTTCAGGTCTACGGCTACGCCCTTCGGCGTACTGGCGCACTTATCCTTACGGTCGGGCACCCCGTCTTGGTCTTCGTCTTTCACCTTGCCTAAGCCAAAGCTCAGGCCAGCGGTATGCTGCAGGTACCGGTCGCTATAGTTGCCCGCCAGCGCTACCCCATCAATCCGGTCGCTGAGGGAGTAATGCTGGCCCGTTTGCACGAACACAGAAAAGCCAGGAGAAAACTGCAGCTTGATTCCGGCCGCGGCCATCACGTCGAAGGCGTAGATATCGGCAGTGGAGTTGGGCGCTAACTCGTCGGCAAAACGGCGGCTCGTGCGGGCCAAGAACGCGCCCGGCTGCACTAGCAGGTACGGGGCAAAGAAGGCATCTTCCTTCAAGGCCCACGTACCATTGTTCAGCTTCAGCTTGATGGGAACACCCACATTCGCTACGCTGGCCGCAAAGCCCCGCACCGCTTGGCCTTCCAAATAGAACTGCTCGTTTTTGGGCGGATCAGCGTTGAACTTCAGGTTGCCGTAGCTTAGCGCCAGCCCTAGGTCTACTCCCTTCACTAGGTAGCGGCTAAAGGTGAGACCACCGCCGTACTCTATTTTGTTGCGCGTAAACCACTCTGAGCCTAGGTCGCCATGATACTGTAGAGTACTGCCATACACGCTAATTGTCGTCTTTTTATCGGCGGTTTGCGCGTGGCTGCGCGACGCTATTGTCAGCCCAAGCCCTAGACCCATAATTACCACTGTGGCCCGGGAGAAAGGTAATTTCATAGACACGAATTCAGAGCACACACTATAATAATAAGGTCCTATACTTGGCCCTGCTGATAAGGTTTTTGGGGCAAAGGTAGCTTCCAGGATTTTCTTACAAGTCAACTTTTCACGTTTGCGACTTCCGTATCTTGTGGCGCGCCCCTCAAGGCAACTTCCTATTCTATTGTTTTTATCCAGAAATGCTGCTTACCATCACCACTACCCACCAGCCTGCTACCGACCTAGGTTATTTGTTACACAAGAATCCGGCCCGCCTGCAAACCATTGACATCGCTGCCGGGCAAGCCCATATTTTCTACCCCGAAGCTAGCTCCGAGCGCTGCACCGCGGCCCTGCTACTCGACATCGACCCGATTGCGCTGGTGCGCAACCACCGCGGACCGGCCGGCGAGGGATTTGCCCTGGAGCAGTACGTCAACGACCGGCCCTACGTGGCGTCCTCCTTCCTCAGCACTGCCCTGAGTAAGGCGTTCAACACGGCCATGAACGGCACCTGTAAGGACCGCCCCGACCTACCCGACGCCCTGTTGCCCCTAGAAGCTACTGTGGCAGTGATACCCGCCGCCAGCGCCGAGCAACTGCAAGGGCTATTCGCACCCCTGGGCTACGAAGTGGAAACGGAAGCCCACTTGCTCGACCCAACCGTGCCTGCCTGGGGAAATAGCCGCTACTTTACCTTACGTCTACGCCATCCGGCGGTGCGCTTGCGCGACTTACTCTCCCATCTCTACGTGCTCATTCCCGTACTCGACCGTGGCGACAAACACTATTGGATCAACGAGGCCGAAGCCGAAAAGCTCCTGCACCGCGGCGCCACCTGGCTCCCGCAACACCCCCAACGAGAATTTATTACGCGCCGTTACTTGCGCAACTTAGCCCAGTACGTGAACCCGACGCTCGAACGCCTGCTGGAAGGCGAGAGCGCACCCACGGATGATCTTCCCACGGAAGCGCTGCCTGCGGGAGAAACGACAGATACGTATACGCCAACCAGCGTAGTCAATGACGCACACACACCAGCTTCCCCGAAGCAAAACCTTCACGACTTGCGCTTAGACCGCGTAGCCGAGGCAATCAGCCAGCTGGGCGCGCAACGTGTGCTAGACCTAGGTTGTGGCGAAGGCAAACTGGTGCGGCGCCTGCTCAAGAACCCACGAATCGAGCACATTCTAGCGTTGGATGTATCGTGGCAGGAGTTGCAGCGGGCGCAAGAACGGCTACACGTAGCGGAGATGCCACCGCGCCAGCGCGAGCGGCTCACCCTCACGCAGGGCTCTCTGCTCTACCACGACCCGCGCCTAGTAGGCTACGACGCGGCGGCCGTCGTAGAAGTTATTGAGCACCTCGACGAGAGCCGCCTAGCTGCGTTTGAGCAAGTGGTATTTGCCCGAGCCCGCCCCGGCGCCGTGCTCATCACCACGCCCAACGCCGACTACAACCAACGGTACGCGCAGCTCTCCGCCGGCGAGTTTCGCCACCTCGACCACCGCTTCGAGTGGACGCGGGCGCAGTTTGCGGAGTGGGCCAACGGCGTAGCCGAGCGGCACGGCTACCGCGCATGGATCGAACCCCTAGGTCCGATCGGCTCGGAAGTGGGCGCGCCTTCCCAACTCGCCATCTTCGAGCAGTAAACCCTGTCGTTTATTTTCGAATTCTGAGCCGCATCGAGCGGTTCAGCTTTTCGCTTTTAATAAAGCGCTGCACTTTAATGTTTTCCCACATAACTAGTTTATCATCGACGCGCGTAATAGCTCGAATATCCCCGTCCTGCGACACCACAAAACCTAGACTGCCCATGTTATTCCAGCAATAGGAGAACATCGACCGGTGGCGGGTGCCAAAATGATTGGGCGTAATAGACGAAAGAGCACTTTGCGAAGCCGTTGCTGTTTTAGAAACAAATACTTCCTCCGGCAACGATTTAACTTTTATAACAGCTCCAAACCCTCTTACTTTTAAATCAGGGTCAAATACTACCAACCCATCAATGCACGACAAAGAAGCAATAAATCGAATAGTACCTTTTAGCTCGTCGTATGCTTCTTTTTTCTCATAATCCGCAATATTCTCTTTTAAATACGCGGCCGTTGGAATAGTATCCTTTTCGGGTTCCAAGAATTCCGTAACAATAGCGTTGGTATACGTGTAATTGGCAACTTCCAATTTTATATTATTGGTAATCGTCTTGAACAACCGATCGTAAGATAACGCATGCTTGATGCTCAGACCAGAGCGCAACGCATTGGCGGTTATCAGGAAAGCGCCCCCGTGTTGGTACTCTTGCATGACCAGCAGAATACGCGAAATAGCCTCGCTTATAGAATCTTCCGTGTACTTTTCCCACTCCTCTAGCTTCTCACCGGGAAACTCTTGTTGCACGTAGCTTCTAATTTCTTTTTTGTAGAGTTCCGCGCTTTTTTTCAAAATACCATTAATTGGTCCTTGCCGGAAAACATCGATATAATTACTAATCAGTACATTTTGCTTGAGCGTAGCAATTAATTCGTAATCGAACATGACGTAGATATTTCCTACGTCTGCAATGGTGGCCTGGAAAAGTCCGGGCTGCTCGGGTTCCGAATCGCCTTCGTAGTTCAGGAAGCTTTGATAATGAATCGCCTGGTCGATCATTCCCCAAATAAAAAGCGAGTTATTCTCGTAGTACACGGCCAATGAAGAACTGAGCGGGTCGGCCGCTTTCGAGAGCTTCACTAAATTCTTAACCGTGAAGGGAATTCGTTCTTCAAAGTTGATATAGTTCCACCGGTGCGCTACAATGCGCTCCGGCGGACTCGGGTCCGGATCTTTCGGATCAATTAACGTGATGGTTACTTTCGTTAGCTGCCCTTCTTCGGTTTTCAGGCTGGCAAAAAACAGATCCGAAAACAGCTTATTTAATATTCCTGCGCTAGGATGCGGATAATCTGTTTTGGCGTTTTCTAATTTCTTGAAAACAATTTCGGCTAAATCTTCCGATGTACAATTCATTACCGCTTAGGCTATAGCTTCCCTCCTCTCAAACGGGGAAACGAACCATACGGATTCCATCACCAAGGTGTTAATTGTGATTTTTACCGAGGTAATTTTTCAGGGTGGTTCCAATAATTCGGTGCCAGCCATCTTCAAACCGATGTCGTGCAAAGTGAGGATCGTGCGGAAAGCTAGCCAACCCAGTATGCGTAAGCGTCAGTCTGGTTTTATCGCCTTCCGCCACTAAGGCAAAGATTACTTCAGACCAGCCGGGGTACCCTTGATACACCCAGCTATGGGCTAGTTTTCTTCCCGCTACGACTTGCGTCACCCGCCATTCTTTCTGATAAGGTGATCCATCATGGGTAAACACAAACTGGGAGCCAACCACAGGCTCAAAAGCTTGCAATTGAGGGAAATACCATACGCGCATTTTGTTTTTATCCGTTAGCGCTTGCCAGACTTCTTCAATCGGAGTGGCGTAAATCTGCTCAACTATTAAAGGAGTATCCATCTAGTTTTTACTGATTTAAATTGTGTTAATCCTATGCCTAAGGCTTACGCTTTCTGCAATTGAGAAACTCTATCTAAGTTCTAACCAGAGATCTTACCCTAATTGTTTAATAGTGGCTTCGTGGAGAATGCGCAATCATCTCACAGTGACACGAACCGCACCATCGGCCCGGTTGTGACATATGATTATCAATCATTTAGTTGGTGTATTCCCTGCAAATGCATTTGAATTTTGAGAAGCTCATCAGTGCGATTTAGATCAACCAAGATCAGTCTAGCATCGACACCATTGGCTCGCATCTGTGCTACTTCTACCTGTAAGGGGCAATCATCTAGCCAGTAGAAATCGGAACGCATATCAACAGCGTCGGTCTTTAGCGCATCCCAATTGGTTGGCTGAACCGCTTTGCTAAGTTTCTCAACGATAGTAGGCTCCAAAAACCGCGCGACATAGCGTAAGGCAGTGGCACTATCTCCTTTGCAATGGGTTGTCAGCCAATAGCAATCAAAGTTGCTCGTAACAAAATCAATAAATGCATCGACGCCAACCGCAGCCTGTGTATGTTTGGTCGTCAGCAACACCCCGTCGATATCCAAATAAAGTCTTATCATCTAGGCGAAATTACACGTTACTAGTCCAATGTCGCTCACCACTATTAAGCTTCCCGAACTCTCCTTAGTCCTACTCATCGGCACTTCCGGCTCGGGGAAGAGTACGTTTGCCCGCCGCTTATTTAAGCCAACGGAAATCGTGTCGTCGGACCACTGTCGCGGCCTAGTATCCGATGACGAAAACGACCAAACAGCCACGCCCGATGCGTTTGCGCTGCTGCACTACTTAGTAGGCATGCGCTTGAAGCGCGGCCTGCTCACCGTCGTCGATGCGACCAACGTGCAGCCCGAAGCCCGCAAGAGCCTCATTCAGCTAGCCCGCGAGTACCACGTGCTGCCCGCCGCCATCATCCTCGACGTGCCCGACTACGTGGCCGAAAACCGTAACCGCGCCCGCGCGGAGCGGCAACACCTAGGTCGGCACGTAGTACCGCAGCAGCGTCAGCAGCTACGCCGCAGCCTTAAATTCCTCAAACAGGAAGGCTTTCGCCACATCTATCACCTGCACAATACCGAGGAAATTGACGCAGTGCAGACTATCGTGCGCGACCCGCTCTACAGCAACCGCAAACAGGATACCGGTCCCTTCGATATTATCGGCGACGTGCACGGCTGCTACCTAGAGCTAGTGCAGCTGCTCACCGACCTCGGCTATACCGTCGAAACCGAACCCACGCAAGACGCCCGTGACCTAGGGGTCCGCGTAACGGCTCCCGCTGGTCGGCGGGCTTTATTCCTGGGTGACCTTGTTGACCGCGGCCCCGATTCGCCTGCCGTGCTACGCTTGGTAATGCGCATGGTGCAGGATGGCCTAGCCCTGTGCGTACCCGGCAACCACGATAGTAAGCTGCTCCGCCACCTCTATGGTAAGCATGTGAACGAGCAACATGGCTTCGCCGAAACGCTGGCCCAACTTGCCGGCGAGTCGGATACGTTCAAGAACCAAGTGCGGCAGTTCATTGATGGCCTGGTGAGCCACTACGTGCTGGATGGCGGCAAGCTGGTGGTAGCCCACGCTGGCATGCGCGAAGAAATGCAGGGCCGCGGCTCGGGAGCTGTGCGCGCCTTTGCTTTGTATGGCGAGACCACGGGCGAAATCGACGAGTTTGGTCTGCCAGTGCGCTACAATTGGGCCGCCGAGTACCGCGGCCGCGCCATGGTGGTGTACGGCCACACGCCCGTGCCCGCCCCCGAGTGGCTCAATAACACCATTGATATCGACACGGGTTGCGTGTTCGGTGGTCGCCTCACGGCGTTGCGCTACCCCGAGCGCGAGCTAGTAAGCGTGCCCGCCGCCCAGGTGTACTGCGAGCCGGTGCGCCCGTTGGACTACCTACGCCAGTTGGCCGAAGCCAATGCCCAAAGTCAAGAAGGCACTAGCCAACTCACGGCCCAACAGCAGCACGACGACGTACTCGATATCCGCGACGTGACTGGCAAGCAGATTATTAAGACGCGCTTGCTGCCGTCGGTGACCATTCGGGAAGAGAATGCCGTGGCGGCCTTGGAGGTGATGTCGCGGTTTGCGCTGAATCCGAAGTGGCTGCTGTACCTGCCGCCGACGATGTCGCCTTCGGAGACCAGCGCCCTGCCCGATATGTTGGAGCACCCCGCCGAAGCCTTCGACTACTTCCGGCGTCAGGGTGTGGAACGCGTCGTTTGCGAGGAAAAGCACATGGGCAGCCGCGTAGTCGTAGTGCTGGCCCGCGACGAAGAAGCCGCCCGGCGACGCTTCGGCGTAATTGGGGAAGGTCCCGGCCGCTGCTATACCCGCACGGGCCGCAACTTCTTCAACGACTCGACCCTGGAAGCCGCTTTCCTAGCTCGCCTGCAAGAAGCCTTGACAAAATCCGGCTTTTGGGACCAGTTCCACACCGACTGGCTCTGCCTCGATGCCGAGTTGCTGCCGTGGTCGGCCAAGGCGCAGCAGTTGATCAAGGACCAATACGCTGCTGTCGCCGCAGCGGCCACGGCTGCCCTGCCCGAAGCCGCGGCCGTGCTTAGCCAAGCTAGCTCCCGCGGCCTCGACGGGATTGAGGAATTGCTAGCTCGCACCACGGCTCGCCAAACCGCCGCTGAGCAGTACGCCGAGGCTTACCGCCGCTACTGCTGGCCGGTGGAGAGCCTCGCCGATTTGCGCCTAGCTCCTTTCCACCTGCTTGCCACCGAGGGACACACGTATTTTGGGAAAGACCACGCTTGGCACATGGAAACCCTGCGCGCCATCTGCCGCGCCGACGAAGGCCTGCTCCGCGCCACGCCCTACCGGGTGGTACGCCTAGATGACCTAGCCGACGTGGAAGCCGCCACCCAGTGGTGGACTGATCTCACGGCGGCCGGCGGCGAAGGTATGGTGGTGAAGCCCTACGACTTCATTCCCGCTAGTCGCAAGGGCCTGGTGCAGCCTGCCCTCAAGTGCCGCGGCCGCGAGTACCTGCGCATCATCTACGGCCCCGACTACCTCCTGCCCGGCAACCTAGAGCGCCTGCGCGAACGGTCCGTGAAAGCCAAGCGCAACCTAGCTTTGCGCGAATTCACCCTGGGCGTGGAAGGCTTAGAGCGCTTCGTGTCAGGTCAGCCGCTGCGGGCAGTGCACCAGTGCGTGTTCGGGGTGCTAGCGCTGGAGAGTGAGGCCGTGGACCCTAGGTTGTAGCCATTCTGCCTTGCCACATTAGTACGCTTGTTTTTCGAGCACGTACACCTGCAACTGCTTGCGCGTTTGAAAACCTAGCTTTTCGTACAAACCGCAGGCGTTGGTGTTATCAGCAAATACGTGCAGAAATGGCGTGTTTCCTGCTGCGCGAATAATGCCTATCTGGTGCCGTAATAGCTGGCCAGCATAGCCTTTCCCGAGGTAATCGGGGTGGGTGCACACCGCGCTTATTTCGGTGTAGGGCGTTGGTTGCAGCCGCTGCCCGGCCATGGCGACTAGCTGCCCGTCTTGGAAGATGCCGTGGTAGCCCCCAAACGCGATGGTGCGGGCCAGAAAAGGGCCAGGATTGGTTAGGGCCGTGAGGGCAATCATAGCCGGTATGTCTTGGTCGTGCAAGGCCTTTACTTCCGTAGGACCCAGATCAGGAGTCGTCGGCTGTTCATACACCATCTGCAACAACTCCTTTTGCATCAACAGCTTCCAGCCGGCAGGAATGGCGGTATCAGCCGTGAAGAGTACCGCAGGCGCTCCGAACGGGGATATTTCGTGTAGCCTGGCAAAGGCATTTTCCGAGTAGTCAGACAGGCCCGCGAAGGCACCGATATCTTTGGGTAGGTAGCGAGCCTGCTCGTTGCCAACAGCTAGGTGTTTGTTGCCAGTTGTTAGCGCGTTCCAGATAGGATTATCTAAGATGTGTTCCATAAGGTGGCGTAAGCAAAAGGAGCCCGGAGAATACTATTTCTAGCCTCACTTGATGAGCAGAAATGCCCTGTTGCAGCGAGTTCCAGCAACAAGGTCGGTTGGGTTGTAGTTTGGGCAAAGGTAACCTCATAGCAACAAGCGCGAGCCGGCGAGCAGTATCGCCTCAACTTTCTTGCAAACATTGAGGACAAGTCTAAGCACGCAGGCGTGTCCAATCACGGAAATTTGTTCTGGGTGTGGAATATTTAGATCACCTGGTGGTGGGCCAGCCACTGCGGATGGTGCATCAGTGCGCGTTTGGTATGCTGACATTAGAGAGTAAGGCCGTGGACCCTAGGTTGTAGATCCTATTGAAAGCTTCCTCATGCATCAGGATACCTATAGTCATAGAGAACATCTGCATCCGCTATGTACCACTCCAAGAAAGTTGCTAACGAAGTAGTTATAACTTTGAATACGTCATTAGTTGGTATAATACCAATCTGATAATTCTCATTATCATTCACAATGAACCCGTACTCCCAACTGCGGTGCATATAGTCAACGAACACGGTTACTCGCTCTGTTTTCAGAGTTGCGGTGTTGCAGGCAATCACTAATACCTCTTTTTCTTCGGTACGAAGTGCTTCCACGGGGAGAAAAGAACAGTACCTATCATCAAGAAAATTAGGGTAGAGGTCGGGCGTACCGTTAACAGTACGATATAATTGTTCAAAGTCCGGTGGCAGTATGACTTTATTGGCCTCTGCTATTGCCTGCACGTACGGCAATTCTACCGGTGGGCATGTAATAGCCTGCTGCTTCCAAAAGGCAGACAGTGCGCTAAGCATTATTGCTAATGTCGGGTCAGGGGCAAGCACGAATTATAATAGCTAGGTAGAAAACGCAATTTAATGCCAGTGAACGACAGTCGGAATGCAAGTAGCGTGGATGCTTAGCCAAGTGTTAGCATTCAAACACGTCTCACATCTGAGACTTTTTACCTAGCTTTGTAGTCCACAATGATGCAAGACACCCAGCAACAGATCGTCGAAGCCGCTATTCTCGTGTTCAACGAGGATTACTCGGCGCCGCTGGAGAAAGTAGCGGAAAAGGCCTCCGTCACTCGGCGGACACTGCACCGCTACTTTAAGGGACGCGACGAATTGCTAACGTGCTGCGAGCAGGAGATGCGGCGCAGCTGCAACCTAGCCATGACGGAGGCCTTGAACAGCTCCGACAACCCGCTCACGCAACTCGAACGGATGCTGTACGCCGGCGTGGAGTGCGGCGCGAAGTACTCATTTTTCAGCAAGCTGCATACCCGACCCGAGCACCACCATTCGACGCACAACGCCGACTGCGCCGAGTACGACACCATGTACAACCGCTACCGGGCGGTTATTGCGAAGCTTCAGGAACAAGGCGCCATTAGTCCACACATCACGGCGGAGTGGGTGATGATGCTGTTTAGCGGCGTGGTGGCGGCTACCATCAATGCGGATTCCTTTGGAGCCGTGGCGAAGAACAGCCTTAAGCAGTTTGCTTGGTTCTCATTTAGTAAGGGAATTGGCCTTTGATATTTTTTTGTTTTTGCATGTCTCATTTTTGAGACATTTGACTTACGTTTGCGACACACAAATTCCTCACTATGAAAAATCAAGAACAGTTTGATGTGGTTATCGTCGGGGGAAGCTACGCGGGATTGTCGGCAGCAATGGCGCTAGGCCGCGCCATTCAGCAGGTGCTGGTGCTGGATACTGGTAAGCCGTGCAACTACCAAACGCCGCACTCGCACAACTTCCTAACTCAGGACGGCAGCACGCCGGCCGCCATTGCGGCGCAGGCCAAGGCGCAGGTCCTAGCTTACCCCACGGTACAGTTTCGCAATGAAGCCGCCGTAGACGTGACGGGCGAGGATAATCACTTCACCGTTACCACGGATACGGGCGCGCAAGTCCAGGCGCGCAAGCTGCTATTTGCCACCGGCGTGCGCGACCTGATGCCCGCCATTCCGGGCTTTGTGGAAAGTTGGGGAATTTCGGTGATTCACTGCCCCTATTGCCACGGCTACGAGTACCGCGGTCAACCGACGGGTATGCTAACCAATGGCCCCGTTGCTATGGAATGGAGCCAACTCATCCGCAACTGGACCGATCAGCTGACCATCTTCACCAACGGCGAAGCTAGCTTTTTGCCCGAGCAACGCGCCCAGCTGGCTGCCCGCCAGATCGCCGTGGAGGAAACGCCCGTGCAGGAAATTATTCACCATAACGGCTACCTTACGCACATCGGGCTAGCGGATGGCCGCCAAGTGCCGCTCACCGCTTTTTACGCCCGCCCAGAGTTTGAGCAGCACTGCCATTTACCGCGCCTGCTGGGTTGTGACCACAACGAAGTAGGACGTATTGTGGTCGACAGCATGCAGAAAACCACCGTACCAGGCATTTACGCCGCAGGCGACGCCACCACGATGATGCGGACTGTCAGTATTGCCGTGGCAGGCGGCACCACCGCCGGTGCGCTCATCAACCATGAGCTGCTAGCTACCGGCTAACCTAGCCTATCAGCCGCGTAGCGCAGCCTTGGCAACCTACCCCGTAGGGTAAGTTGCCAAGGCTGCGCTGGCTTTTATACCCTACCTACGCGGCATTATTATACGCGAACTACTAAGTCCGCGCTACACGATTAGCAGCCGCTCTCGGAGCAGGAGCCGAGCGGTTTGCCGTTGTGGCTGATTTCCCAGCCGCAGCACATCTACTAAGGCAAACAGCTGGTAGCAAGCAGCATCGTGGGCGGCTACCTGCGGGAGGCTAGGATAAAGCGGCTCCACCGCCAACCCCTGTATAATGTCCTTTCCCTCCGGGTTTGGCCACACGTAGGGCAATAGAGATTCCTCGGCTTGCACTGCGGGCATGGCGCTGTGCGCGGTGGGCGTACCCTGCACGATGCTGCCGGGGTGGGCAGGAAATACGAACGGCAAGCCGTAGAACAGAAACTTGAGCAACTCTCGCTGATGCAGCGTGCGCCCGTCGGGCTGGAGCAGGCGCGCGTACTGGCAGCGACGCAGGGCGTCGGAAATTTCGGCGGGGCTAATCAGTAAGGCGGCAGCGAGGTCTTTACCCTGCCAGGGAGTCGTAGCTAATGTTGAAATTTTCAGCAGAACTACCACATCCTGAGGCCGCATACCGTTGTGTTTGCGCATGGCAAAAACGGGGCTAGGAGTTCGGAATTCGCGATTCGCAAACCGTGAACAGGTGGTGGAGCAAAATCAGTGAGGCGAAGGTAAACGCCGACGGCAAGCAAAAGAAACTTTATTTAAAATTATTCTAAATAAAGTTTGGAGCCTAGGGTACGAGCTATACATTTGAGCACTGTTTAGAATTTATCTAAACAAATACCTAAACGAGTGCAACGCGACGAAGAGGCTTTACCCCCGCCGTTGCTTTCGCTCCACGCTAAAACTACGCTCACCTGTATGCGCCGCACTCCGTTTTGCTTACTGCTTAGCTGCTCGACTTTCGTGCTGACGCAGGCACTGGCCCAAGCGCCAGCTGCTTTGCAGGATAGCACGTTGCGGTTGCAGCCCCGGCAGCTAGGCGAGGTGGTGGTCACGGCCACTCGCACCGAGCGCAGCATCACCGACGTGCCGATTCCGGTGTTGGTTGTGGGCCAGCCACAGATTAAGGCGATGGGTGCCCTGCGCTTGGGCGACGTGCTGCGCGAACAAACCGGCCTCACCACCGTCAACGACCACGGCCAGGGCGTCCAGTTGCAAGGGCTTAATCCCGAGTACACCCTGATTTTGGTGGACGGCGAGCCGCTGATTGGGCGCACGGCCGGCACGCTCGAACTCTCCCGCGTGGCGGTCGGCAACATTCAGCGGGTGGAAGTGGTGAAAGGTCCGGCGTCGGCTTTGTGGGGTTCGGAGGCGCTGGCGGGCGTGGTGAACATTATCACCCAGAAGCCGCAACCGGGCACGAGCGGCGACATCCGCCTGCGCTACGGCACCAACCGCACCGCCGACCTAGGGGGCACCTTCAACGCCAAGGGCAAAAAGCTAGGTCTCACGCTGTTTGTAAATCGCTACAGTTCGGCGGGTTATACCCTAGATCATGCAGAAAGCCCGACGGTGCCACCCTTCGCCAGCTACACCGCCCAGGGCCGCTTGAGCTACCAGCTGGGCACGCGTACCACCTTGAGCCTGAGCGGCCGCTACTACACAGAAAGCCAGAAAAGCGACCTACGCGTGACAGCCGAAACTGGCGAAATGGCCGTGGTGCGCTACGCCTCTCGCCAGCACGACTACAACTTGAATCCGGTGCTCACCCATCGCTTTTCTGACAAGCTCTTCGCCACGGCCCGCTTCTATCACAGCGGCTACCGCACCCGCGAAGAATACACCTACCGCGCCGACGGCAGCCCCTACGACGCCACGTATTTCAACCAAACCTTTACCCGGCCCGAGGTGCAAGTTGATTGGCAGCTTCGGCCTACGCAGGTGCTCACCAGTGGTGCCGGCTACGTGCTCGAAGCTGTAGAAGCCACCCGCTACGACCAACAGCAGCAGCTACGCGCCCACTACGTGTTTGCCCAACACGACTGGTCGCCCACGCCGCGCCTGAATGTGGTGACGGGCGTGCGCTATGATGGGCACAGCCAGTACGTGGGGCAGCTGAGCCCGAAGCTTTCGGCGCGCTACCAGCTGCGGTCGCGGCTAGCGGTGCGGGGGTCGGCGGGGCGCGGCTACCGGGCACCCGACTTCCGGCAACTGTACCTTAACTTCTCCAATCCGACAGTCGGCTACAGCGTGTTTGGCACCAACCAAGTACAGGCGAAAGTAGCCCAACTTGCCGCGCAAGGGCAACTAGCAACCGACCCCGAGACCAGGCAGCCGGTGATCTACGACGCGGTGCTTGCCCAAGCCAGCGGCCTCACTGCCGAAAGCTCCCTGGCCTACAACCTAGGGGTGCAACTCGACCCGACCGCTAAGCTGCAACTCACCGCCAACGCTTTCCGCAACGACCTGCGCAACCTGATCGAAACGGCCGTGGTGGCGCTGAAAACCAACGGCCAATCGGTGTACTCCTACCGCAACGTGACGCGGGCTTTCACGCAAGGTGCGGAGGTAGACGCCCGCTACCAGCTGCGCCCCGAACTGACGCTGAGCGGCGGCTACCAGCTGCTGTTTGCCAAGGATAAATCGGTGATAAACAACATCGAAGCTGGTGAAGTATTTCGCAAAGACCCGCAAACGCAGCAAACCAAGCGCGTGCAGCCGCAAGACTACGGAGGCCTCTATAATCGCTCGCGCCACTCCTTCAATCTCAAGGCGTTCTACGAAAACCCGAAGGCCGGCTGGTCGGCGAGCCTGCGGGGAATTTACCGGGGCCGCTACGGCTTCGGCGACACGAACGGCAACGCCATCTTGGATGCGGATAACGAGTACGTGCCCGGCTACTGGCTCGTGAACATGGCCGCGGCCAAAACCTTCCATCAGCGCCTCACCCTGCAAGCCGGCCTCGATAACGTGCTCGGCTACACCAACCCGACTTACATCAGCACCCTGCCCGGCCGCCTCGCCTACGCTAGCCTCACCCTTGCCCTGGGCAAAACGCGCTAAGAGGCTGTAGCGCGGACTTTGTAGTCCGCGCCTGGAAACGAATGCGATAAGGCATATCAAGCGCGGACTACAGAGGCCGCGCTACTCAGCGCAACGAACAAACTGTCCATTCCTTTTCTCTTCACTCCTTCTATGAGACACCTGTTTCTCCGCCCTGCCCTCGCCTTCTTGGCCGCTTCGTCTTTGAGCCTCACCGCTTGCAATGACGACAACGATAACGAAGAAACCGTAACGCCCGCGCTGGAAACCCAAAAGGTGGGCAGCCTAGCCCCGCAGCCGGCCGCCACTACCAGCACCGGCCAGCCCGGCACGGCCAAGCACTTCACCTTCTACAGCCTAGCCGACAACAAGGAAGTGCCTTACACCGACTCGGCTAGCACCAAATGGGACGTGGCCTTTCGCAGCACAACCATCCTAACTAACGGGGGCGCAAGCGGCCCCGGTCAAGGCGGCGCGCAAGTGTACACCGGCCTCTTCGACGAGCTGAAGGCAGTGCCCGAAACCGCGTTTGCCGTTGATGCTGCGGCCACGAAAGCCATTCCGACGGGCTCAGGCCAGGGCTGGTATAACTACAACTCCACCACCCACCTCGTGACGCCTATTGCCGGTAAAGTACTAGTAATTCGCACGGCTACTGGCAAATACGCCAAGATGGAAGTGACCAGCTACTACAAAGACGCGCCTGCTTCGCCCACGCTCAGCACGCCCAGTGGCTACTACTCTTTCCGCTACTTGTACCAACCCGACGGCAGCCGCAATCTGCAATAACCGTCAAAAGTCCGGCGCGGGTAACCTGCGGCGCCCCGACGCACCTAGCTTTTATGCCTCGGGTTGCCTGCTGCCGGCACTATGGGCCACTACTCTTTTCCGAATATGAAAATGCGTTCTTCTTTTCTCTCCAAAGCCAGCCTGTTGCTGTTGCTCCTCCTCGTGGGGCTCCGCAGCCTGGCCGCACCCGCGCCGCGCATCGTGTCGCTCAACGGTACCATCAGCGAAATTCTCTGCCAGCTAGGTTTGCAAAGCCAGGTGGTGGGCGTCGACGTGACCAGTACTTACCCAGGCGCCCTTACCAAGCTGCCCAAGGTGGGCCACAACCGTAACATTTCGGCCGAAGGTGTGCTGGCCTTGTCCCCGACTATCGTGGTGGGCACCACCGAATCGTTGAAGCCGGAGGTGACCAGCCAGCTGAAATCGGCGGGCGTGACGGTGCAGCTGTTTCCGCAGGAATACTCGGTAGCGGGCACCAAGAAGCTGATTCAGCAGGTGGCCGCGGCATTTCAGGCGTCGGCCAAGGCGCCCGCTTTGCTTAAGCAGCTTGACGCCGATCTAGCCAAGGCCCACAAACCCGCGAAATCGCCTAAGGTCCTCTTCATCTACGCCCGCGGTACCGGCACCATGATGGTGGCGGGCCAGGGCACGCCGCTGGAAAAAGTCATCGGCCTCGCCGGGGGGCAGAATGCCGCCACGGGTTTCACCGACTTCAAGCCCCTGACTGCCGAGGCCTTAGTGGCCGCCAACCCCGACGTGCTGTTGCTCTTCGATAGCGGTCTAGAAAGCTTAGGTGGCAAGGCGGGCCTGCTGAAAGTGCCCGGCATTGCCCAAACAACCGCCGGCCGCACCGGCCGCGTGGTGGAAATGGACGGGCAGCTACTCTCCGGCTTTGGTCCCCGCCTAGGTCTTGCCACGTCCGAGCTAGCTCGCCAGCTGAGCCAGTAAGGTAGTAACGCGGACTTTGTAGTCTGCGCTTGCCACTCTGCACCCCCGTTTCCCCAGGCGCGGACCACAAAGTCCGCGCTACATCGCTCCACTTTCTTCTTCCTTTCCATGCCTGCTGTCGCCGAGCTTCCTTCTCCCACGACCACTGCCCCACCCGCCACGCCGCCGGTGGAGCTGCGCCGACGCTTGTTGCTGCCCCTTCTGGTTGGGCTATTGGTAGTAGCCGTGTTGGTAAGCGCGGGCGCGGGCGCCGTGCACATTCCGGTACCGGCGGTGGTGGGCATTTTGCTCCACAAGCTAGGCCTGAGTAGCGGGCTAGCTTTCGAGTCGCAGCAAGAAGCGGTGTTGTGGGCTATTCGCTTGCCACGGGTGTGCCTGGGCGTCCTCATCGGGGCGGCGTTGGGGCTAGCGGGCGCGGCCATGCAGGGCTTGTTTCGTAATCCGCTGGCCGATCCGGGGTTGATTGGCGTGTCGGCGGGGGCCTCGCTGGCCGCCGTTACGACGATTGTGCTGGAGGTCACGCTTTTGTCGGCTTTGCGCGAATGGCTAGGTTTTTACACGCTCGCCGTGGCCGCCTTCGCCGGGGCTTGCGGCACGACGCTGCTCGTCTATCAACTCTCGAAAGAAGCAGGCCGGGCCGTGGTTGCCACCATGCTGCTCGCCGGTATTGCCGTTAATGCCCTCGCTGGCGCTCTAACGGGCCTGCTCACCTACGCCGCCACTGATGAGCAGCTGCGCAGCATCACGTTTTGGGGCCTAGGTAGCTTAGGAGGTGCTAGCTGGCCTACGGTGATCGGTGTGTTGCCGCTGCTCGCTTTGCCCCTGTTGCTGTTGCCGCGCCTAGGGAAGCAGCTGAACTTGTTGGCGTTGGGGGAGGATCAAGCCGCGCACCTAGGTCTGCCGGTTACGCGCCTGAAGCGCCAGCTCATCGTGCTGGCGACATTGGCTGTGGGTACGTCGGTGGCCGTGGCGGGCAGCATTGGGTTTCTGGGCTTGGTAGTGCCGCACCTGGTCCGCTTGGCGGCCGGCCCCGACCACCGCGTGGTGCTGCCCGGCGCCGCGCTGGGTGGCGCCTTGGTCCTGACCTTAGCTGACACTTTAGCGCGCACCGTCGTCGCGCCAGCTGAGCTGCCGATCGGCATTCTCACCGCCTTGCTTGGCACCCCAGTATTTCTCTGGATTTTGCTGCGGGAGAAGCGGCTCCGGCTGGCGTAGGCAAGTATCCGAAGGCATGCATTATACCTCGCGCGTACGCCACTGACAGACCTAGCTATCAATCAACTAGCCGACTTCCTCTCCTTACTAAATACGCAGCACTTTCTTCTCAAATCCATGTTCAACGTCCAACACCTGAGTTACCAAGTCGGCCGCAAATTATTGCTGCAGGATGTGTCGTTTGCCGCCTGGCCGGGTGAGCTGCTGGCCGTGGTGGGTGCCAACGGCGCCGGCAAATCCACGCTGTTGCGCCTGCTCAGCGGCGACCTTACCCCGAGCTGGGGGGAGCTGTGGTTTGACAACCAGCCGCTGACCGATATTCCCGCCGCCGAGCTTGCTCGCCACCGCGCCGTGCTTACCCAACAGCACAGCTTAGCGCTGGCTTTTAAGGTGCGCGAGCTGGTGCTCATGGGGCGTTACCCATATTTCCGCGGGCAGCCGAGCGCCCACGACCACGCTGTGGTGCAGCAGGCTCTGGCTACCGTAGGGCTGAGCGACCTAGCCGAACGCAGCTACCCCACGCTTTCGGGCGGCGAACAGCAGCGAGCCCAGCTAGCCCGCGTGCTGGCCCAAGTGTGGGAGGCCGAAGGTGGTTTTCTCTTGCTCGACGAACCCCTGACGGGCCTCGACCTCAACCACCAGCACCACACGCTAGCTGTGGCTAAAGCCCTGGTAAAGCGCGGCTTCGGGGTCATCGCCGTGCTCCACGACCTCAACCTAGCCGCCCAGTACGCCGACCAAGTCCTGCTGCTACGCCAGGGCCAAACGGTGGCGTATGGTCCGCCCGCTCAGGTGCTCACGCCCGACCACATCCAGCACGCTTTCGACATCTCGGTGGAGCTGCTTGCCCACCCTAGCCTGGGCTTTCCGCTCATCGTACCCGTGCCCCGCTAACCGACTTTCTAACCGCGGGCTTCGTACCTTCTCTCGCTTTCTCATTCTTTCTTTGCTTATGGCCATCACCGATCTGCCTTCCACCGCCACCTCGCTCGCCGAACGCTGGACCCAGTTCAAGCTCGACAACCCCAAAATCCGCATCCGCGACGCTGCTCGCCAGCTCGGCAGCAGCGAGGCCGAGCTGCTCGCCACCCAGTGCACCGGCCAGCCCGACGCTGCCGTGGTGCGCCTCACCGATGACTTTGCCGCCCTGCTCGCCGAAGTTCCGAACCTAGGTCGGGTGATGGCCCTCACGCGCAACGACAGCGTGGTACACGAGCGCAAGGGTTCTTACCAGAAAGTGTCCATCAAAGGCGCCATGGGCTTGGTGCTGGGCGACGACATCGACCTGCGCTTGTTCATGAGCCACTGGCACTTCGGCTTTGCCGTGGACGAAAATGGCCGCCGCAGCTTGCAGTTTTTCGCCGACGACGGCGAGGCCGTGCACAAAATCTACCTCACTGAAGACAGCAACACCGCGGCTTACGATGAGCTAGTGAGCCGCTACCGCGCCACCGAGCAGTCCAGCGACCTAGCTACGCAGCCCGCTCCCACTTCCGCCCTCGAAGTCCCGGACGCGGATATCGACGTGGCCGGCTTCCGCGAAGGCTGGCGCGCTTTGCAGGACACCCACGACTTCTTCGGCTTGCTGCGCCAATTTGGGGTGAGCCGCACCCAAGCCCTGCGCCTAGGTCCGCCCGAACTGGTGCAGCGCCTCGACAACGACGCCATCGTGCGCGGCCTGGAAAACGCCGTAGCGGCGGGCCTGAATATCATGCTGTTCGTGGCCAGCCGCGGCTGCATCCAGATCCACACGGGTCTGGTGAAACGCTTAGTAGCAACTGGCCCGTGGTTCAACGTGCTCGACCCCGATTTCAACCTGCACCTGAAGCTGGAAGACATAGCCGAAACGTGGCTCGTGAAAAAACCGACCACCGAAGGGCTTGTGCACTCCCTGGAACTGTACGACGCACAAGGGCGCAACTTGTTGCTGTTCTTCGGCAAGCGCAAGCCTGGCATCCCCGAGCAGGAAGCTTGGCGGGAACTGGTCAGCCAGCTGTAGCCTTACGAAGACCCTGTGCTTCTTATCTGCTGCCTGCCTGGCGCTTCATTTCGTAGCGCCGGGCAGGCAGTTACGTTTATAGAGGCCTGAATACTCTTTCTACCAAAGCCTTATGCACAGCACCTAGCTTTCTACCTGCACCAGCACAATGCCGTTCAGCTCTACTTCCGTGTAGGCTTGCAGTTCTTCTTTGGTCTTCAGCACTTTCACGTCGCGAATTTTCTGCGGGTTGATCTGCTGTAACTGCGTTCCGGTCACGGGCACGCCGTTCACCAAGATTAGGACCTTGTAGAACTTATCAGCCGTGTTGTTGCGCTCCACTGCCGCATTAACAGCTGCCGCGGTGAGCTTTACAGGGGCAGCCGGCGTGGTATTGGGCAAGGAGGCCGCCTTAGCAGCCAGCGTCGGGTCGGGCTTCGCTAGCTCCTTTTCAAATTCGGCAATTTGCTTGCTAAACAGCTTGCGCCCGAGCTGCGGGGTTTGCTCCCGTAGCAGTTGCTTTACATCGGCTTCGGGGGCGTGGGCCAGCAGGTACTCCAGCAGCGCGCCGCCGACGGGGTAAAGCTGCTCATCGGAGTAGGTCTGAGGCTGCTCCCACATCTTCCAGATATCGACCGTGCCGCGAATCGCTTGGCGGGCTTCCTGCAAGCGGTTACGATGGCTTTGGTCGAAGCACACGGCAATACCCTCGTTGATGAGGCGACTTTGCGGGCCAGGGCGCAGGCCGTATGCTACGAGCATGTGGGCCGTTTCGTGACCTTTGGTCTGGTTCTTCAACGCATGGATGGTAAGCAACTCCGACACGGTGAAGCCTAGGTTCTGGCTTAAAACCTGAACCGCGGCGGCTCGCTCATCCCACACGTAGTACTCTATCTTACGCGGCAGCGTCGCCTGGAAAAAGCGATTCTCCGTTTCATAGGCTTGCTCATGCGCCGCTGCATAAGCTTCGGGCGCAACCCCTAGGTTTTCGGGCGCTTGCAAATGAAAGCGAAAGTGGGCGGTCTCGATCAGCTTCCAATTGGCCGCCATTTCCTGGGCGCGCAGCATGCCTAGCCGTTTGGTCGCATAAGCCGTCACGTTTTTGGTGGCCGCCGCGGCTACCACATGTTCGAAGGCCTGCTTGGCTTTCGGGTACTCCTGCAAGGCGTAATAGCAGGTACCTAGGTAGGCCTCGCTCCAGGCCTTCACATCGGCCGAGCTGCTCGTAGAAGCAAGGCTCTTAGTCAAATAAGGAATGGCCGTCTGAAACTGTTGTTTGTCGGCGTACGCTCGTCCTACGAACATGCTAGTTCCGTTCTGCTCGCCGTGCGCACGAAGGTCCTTATCGCCCAGGGAAATTACAGCATCTAGCTGCCCGCTTACATAAAGCCGGCCTAGCTCCCCCGTGATGGGCTGCGATTGTGCAGCGGCAGGCATCACCGCCGTACAGCTTAGTACTAAAGCACATACACTAATTCGATAAAGTCTCATCCGTCCGTTAGATAACCTTGATTTGCCGAGCTTATGCGAAACCTAGCGCCACGTACTACGCCCAGGCTACGTTTGGTTTTGCCAAGATAACCACCTGGGTGAAGAAATAACGAGGTGCCGTTGCTCCTTAAGGAGCAACGGCACCTCGTCGAAGTAAGCTAGCTTCTGAAGCTCCAACTGGTTGCTCAACATTCCTAACTGCTCTTGTCACTTTACTTTCTTCAACCACTTCAAAGCGGCGGCTATTTTGGCATCCTTACCTAGGTCACTGAAGTTGTCGCCGCCGGTGACAAGCACGTCGGGGGCGACGTTGGAACGGTACACGACCCGGTTGCGGTCGGTTTCCTGCGTGCCGGCAATGGTGAGGTAAGTGGTGCCGCTGATCCGGTAGCTTTCGTTGGCGGTGGTGGCGCCATACGTAGGCTCGCCGAAGAAGCGCGTGCTAGCTCGCCCCTTTAAGCTAATAGCCACGATTTCGCCGGAGCTAGCCGTTAGGCCGCTGAGCAGCACGGCAATGGGTTTGTTGGTCTTCCGAACAGGACAGCGGTTTTGCAGGGTCGTCACTTGCAGCGTGTCCAGGTAAAAATTGCCTTGGCGCAGATACCATTGCTGGTCGGGCTGACCGTCTTTGTCAACGAAGCCCCCTAGGTGCCCGTCGCCGAGCAAGGGCGCCATTCCGGCCAGCATGGGTGCCATCGCGCCGCCGTCATTCAGGCGCAGGTCAATAATCCAGGCGGTGGCTTTGTCCGGATTAATGCGGCAGAGCGAGTCTTGCACCACCTTGGCCGCGTCGCGCATCTGCTGGAGGCTACCGTTGATGCCCGGCAGTTGAACGTAACCAATATTGCCCGGCAGCATCTTCACCCGAAGGCCGGGCCTCTTTGCCAGCGCTGCCTTCACGACGGCATTGGGATAGACAGGGCGCGCCGGGTTACGCCATTTATACGTTTTACCCTGATAGGTAAGCCAGCCGTGGTCGTCTTTCAACTGCTCAAACACATACGGATAGATCGGCAGCAAATCGTGCACCGACTGGGCACCCTGGGCTTTTTGGTACACCGTCTGGCGCAGCTGGGGCCAGTCGACAGAGGCGCGTTCCAGCGAATACGTCTCCAGTAGCGTCAGACTTTTATCGAGAAACGTCTTAACGGAATCGGGTAGCGAAGTAGTAACAGCTTGGCAACGGGCCGCGTGCGAAGCAACGAGAAAGAGCACGAGTAATACAAGTTTCTTCATGCCGCACAGATGCTGATTCTCGGCGGAGGGTTGTTTTGGGATGGCGGAATCCTCTGGGACGCGAAGCAGCATACTCTTACCCGTCGTAAGTTTTACGGTCACGAAGTAGTTCTAGGTACTGCTCCATCCACTCCGAATAGTCAGGCTGCGTTTCAGCCAAGGTCTGTGCAACTACTTGTAGCTCGCCATATAGTGGTTCAAAGTCGTACTCAGTACTTGTTAGTCGCTCAAAAGGACGTAGCGGACTCATATCCATGAGTGCATTCACGGCAGCATATCGAATCCGCGGATTTGCCTCTTGTAGCTGCGTGCGTAATGTGTCCACTACTACTTTGGGCTGAAGTCGAAGGTGCGCATTCCGGCCTAGGGCCCATATGCACGCTTCTTTACGGCGTTCGTCTGTAGCCGTAATAATGCAGGTAATTAGCGCATGCAATGCTTTCTCTCCCGTGACGCTCAACGCCCAAATACATCGGTCGACAACGGGACCGTCGTTGGTAGATAGAAGGTGAATAAACTGCGGGATAAAGGTGTCAGCGGCTTCCTGTAGTTGCGAGCGGTACCGTTTAATGAGCAAATCCAGACTAAGAAAAACTACTCTGCTATCAGCACTAGCAAGATTAGCGACGAGGATACGATACACCTCAGGCACAGCGCTCAAATGCGGCATGTCTCTCAGAATGTTAAGCTGCTCTTCAATGTCAGGTGCTGTTAATTGCTGTACTACTTCCTCTGTTGTCATGTACTACCTAGGGTTACCGCCCCGCCATACTCTTGTCCCGCGCTTCCTTAAACTCCGAACCCGCTTTCCACTGCGGGAACGTGGTTTCGCCCGCCAGCCGCTGCCCCACGCGGTAGTACAGCTGCGCATCCTGGGCGATGCCGGCTAGGTCCCAGTTGAGGTCTATCTGGTCGGAGGGCTTGTGGTAATGCTCGCTGGTGAACTGCTGGCGCTGCTGGGCAATGTATTCTTTGCCGCGGGTGCGGCTTTCGTAGCCGCCGCTGGCGTAGAGCGAGGGCACGCCCACGT
The DNA here is from genome assembly GCF_035609205.1 of Hymenobacter sp. GOD-10R. Taxonomy (NCBI): domain Bacteria; kingdom Pseudomonadati; phylum Bacteroidota; class Cytophagia; order Cytophagales; family Hymenobacteraceae; genus Hymenobacter; species Hymenobacter sp. GOD-10R. The sequence continues at coordinate 3,262,636 of NZ_CP141184.1, read as the reverse complement.
GAGCGAAGCTGAAGTGGTCGGAGCGGTAGAACATGCCAGTTTCTGGCGTTTGGTCGGGCAGCACGTAGCGGTCTTGCTCCTTGGCCGCAGCACGGGCGTATTCTTCCAGCTCCGATTGGCCGTAGCCGATAACCGTGAGGTCTTTCATCTCGCCATAAGGCCAGAGCATGTCCATGTTCAGGTCGGCCACGGTTTTATTCAGCGGAAATGGCGGATGCTGAGCGTAGTAAGCCGAGCCGAGCAAGCCTTGCTCCTCGCCCGTCACGGCCAGGAATATGATGCTACGGGCGGGTTTCTCCTTGGCTTTCTGGAAGGCTTCGGCGATGCTGAGCAGGGCGGCCAGGCCGGTGCCATCGTCTACGGCGCCGTTGTAGATGGAATCGCCAGCAATGGTTTTGCCCACCCCAAAATGGTCCCAGTGGGCCGAGTAGATGATGTATTCGTTGGCGCGTGTGGTGCCGGGCAGCACGGCTAGCACGTTTTTCGAGGTTTGGCGGCGGAGCTTGTTCTGGATGCTTGCCGTCAGCTTCAGGTCGCCGAGCGGCCTAGCTTTGAAGCCGGGCTTGTTGGCCGCCGCGTAGAGCTGCTCGTAGTTCTGACCAGCGGCTTGGAACAGCTTCTTGGCCGCGTCGAGCGTCAGCCAGCCTTCCAGCGCGCACTTGCTGGCGCCTTTGTCGGGCAGCTGAGCGCGCAGCTTCGGGCTAATAGCCCCGCTGAGCACCACCGACCAGGGGTAAGCGGCGGGCTTTGTGTCGTGCACGATGAGCAAACCGGCCGCGCCGTGGCGGGCGGCCTCCTCGTATTTGTAGGTCCAGCGGCCGTAGTAGGTCATGGCCTTGCCTTTGAAGAAGGTGGTATCGTTAGCGGCGTTGCCAGGGTCATTCACCAGCACCACCACGGTTTTGCCCTTCACGTCGAGGCCAGCGTAGTCATCCCACTTGTACTCGGGGGCTACTACGCCGTAGCCGGCAAATACCAACGGCGAATTCGTGACGGCCACCTGCGGCTGCTCACGCTGGGTGAAGGCCACAAAGTCGGTTTTGTATTGGAAAGCTAGATTTTGGCCGTTGCCCTTGATTTGCATGGTAGCCGAAGGCGTGGCCGTGATTTCCACCATGGGCACCGGCTGGAAGTAGCTGCCGTCAGGGCCGGGCTTCAGACCTAGGTTTTTGAACTGGTCGGCTAAGTATTGGGTGGCACGCTCCTCTCCTACCGTAAATGGCTTACGGCCTTGCATTTCGTCGGAGGAAACGGCCTGCAAGTAGTTGCTGATGGTAGCAGTAGTGATGCCAGAGGCAGCAGCTTCGGTCGGTGCGGTGGCAGTGGCTTCGCCCGTAGTAGCTGGCGTGGAAGTCGTTTTGGAGGAAGACTGGCTTTGGCAGCCGACCAACGCTAGGCCAAGCAGCCCAACCGGAACCACTCGCCCCAGGACGAGCGACAAGCGCGTAGAAAAAATCATAAGGAAATCGCCGTTTCGTATCCCGTTTCGGGCCAACAGATGGAGAAGAAGTTGTGCTCCAATACTACAGCGTTTTTACCGGCTCTACACAGTTTTACTGTTGGGGCCGGGTACTATCGATATGTTCCTTACCTAATTTTTACAAGACAACTAGCATTCCACTAAACAGTTACATAGCCAGCAATCGGCGAATTACAAGCTCCCGGCGCCTACCTAGGTATCAGCTTCATTACCGTACAAAGTCACCCAGAATGTACTTACCACCTAGGCGCTTTCATCATCAGGCAGCTCCGGCACGGGCGTAATAACGAACTCTTGGATGCGCCAGTTGAGCTGTTCAATAGTTTGGGCGGTGTTAGCAATATGCTGGATCAAATTTTCTTCCTGAGCGGGCACCACAAAACCCTCTCCTAGGTAAATGTGCCCGCATTCGCGCATTCGGAATGAGAAATCCTTTACCCAAGATTGACCTGCGAGCGTTTCGCGCACTTGCTCCAGCAGCGGATCAGGCTGCTCAGTGGCTACCGTTTTGGGGATCTGGTCCATTAGATCGAACACGGCTTGTTTCAGGCTGGTAAAGCCATCGTGCACGATATCAACGGAAATCAGCAGCGCCGCCGCGGAGTCGGCCCACCACCAGCCCAGCCCGATGCCCACAATGCCCAGCATGGCGGCAATCCCCGACATCCAGTCGGCTTTGTTCATGTCGGCATCGGTGTACAAGTTCTTCTCGTGCAAGTGCTTAGCCAGCGGCAACTTTTTCCGACCTAGGATCACCGACGGTATCGTGCTCCACAGCAAGGCCGCAATCATCAGGTACCCTAGCCAGATCTGGTGCCCACCCACGATGACGGTGCCAATGGTGGGGTGCTCCGTTTTCACCAACGACAGGGTGGAATCAATCACCAGAAAGGCGCCGAGGGCGAATAATGCTACTGCGCTGCACAAGTAGGCAATGTTGGCCACACGATGGTAGCCGTAGGGAAACTGCTTGTTGGGGGCTTTCATAAACACCCGCGACGCCACCTGAAAGGCAATGGGCGGCGTGAGGCTCAATACATCGTCGTACCAGGCCGTTTTCATCGTTTGCGAGTTGCCCATGGCCAGAAAAATTACCAGGGCCGACGAGATGAAGTAGGCAATGGTAATCCACTCCAGGCGCTTGGCCTTCTCAAAATCCGGCACCAACTCGGGCGGAAACTCAAACTGGGCTAGCTTTTTCATGGCTGCGTGCGCTGGGCTATAGCGGCTTCCCGCTGGTATAGAAACTCTTCTAGGCGCACGACGAAGGCATTTTCTCCTTGGATGGTCGCCATAACGTGTTTCTTTTTCCGGTGTTCAACAAATGGGCGGGTGAAACCTGCTTTTTCGTTTTTCCACGGACTCTCATCGGTCAGGCCCGCTATCAGCAAATCTATCTTTCGCTTTTCCAGGTCTTCAAACAGCGTTTGTTCCGTACCCTTGCGCCACTGCACGCGGGCGTGCAGCGTTTGGGCAAAGGCTTTCACCAGCGCGGGCTCGATACCGGTTGGCTCCGGACTCCCCTGAACAACCCACGGTGGGTTCTCGGAATAGCCCACCACCAGTGTTCCGTTTTCTACTTTCTTCAGCGTTTTCGCGGGGTCCTTGGGAAAATCGGAGCAGGCGGATAGCAGCAACGCCCAGGCGAGCAAAACGACACTAGCGCTCAACTTACTTAGCGAACAATCAGGCATATCGATGTTGGGGGCGCGCCGGCTCCCGTAGCTACTGACGCGCAAGGAGCTACGGGCAGGCCCACGCCCTGCGTGGTTTTGCTAGCTGTATACGGCTCCTAGGACCTAGGTAGCTAAGCAGCACAGCAGGGTTACCTTTTATGGAAAGGCGTATAAAAGCCAGATCCATTCACCAACAATCAATTACCTATCATGAAATTCTCTTTCAAATCGCTCGTGATTCTTGCTGCTTTCGCTCCTTTAGCTCTAACTTCTTGCTCCGAGAAGACGCAGGAAAATGCTGAAAACACCGCCGAAAGCGCCGCTACTGATGCTGCTAACGCCACTGAAAAAGCAGGCGACGCCGTAGAAAGCGCTACCGACAGCGCCGCCGCTGATATGGCTCCCGAAGCCGGCGACACCGCCGTTGTTCGCTAGATCCCAACAGCTCCAAGCTGTACTAACAGAAAACGCCTCCTGCCATCTGCAGGGGGCGTTTTTTCTTGTGTAGAAAGATGGCCTATTCGTGTACCTAGTGCCGCTTAATCATTGCCCGTTCAATGCGCCGGTCGGGTGCCAGCCACATCAGCGCGACGCCCACGTAGAAAGCGCCTGCCACCCACGGGTGCCAGAAGCTAGCTGCAATGCCTAGGCTATAGAGCCCCGGTGAAAGCTTGCCTTTTACGTCACGGCCGACGGCATACGCCAGCACGCAGTCTGGCCCGTTGGCTTGAATAACAAGACGTTGCAAAATCCAGTAGGCAATAGAGCACATCAGCAAGACCAACCCATACATGGCCAGGGTAGCCGGCGCAAAATGGTTTTCTCCCATCCACCCAGTGGCGAAAGGAGTCAGCGAGAGCCAAAAGAGCAGGTGCGAATTGGCCCACATAATGCCACCGCTGATTCGGTCTATAGTCGAGAGCATCATGTGGTGGTTGTTCCAGTAAATACCTACGTAGACAAAGCTCAGTATGTAGCTGAGCGCCACGGGTACTAGCGGCTTGAGGGCGGTGAAGTCGGCGCCGTGCGGCACCTTGATTTCCAGCACCATAATGGTGATAATAATCGCCAGCACTCCATCGCTGAAGGCTTCCAGGCGTCCTTTGGTCATGGTTTCTGAGGGGGAAGAAAGTAGTAGGACAGGTAAAATACAGGTGAAAGTAGCGCTGAGCTGCTCTCGAAAGCTATTTTCTTTGTGTGACCCACCTTCTTTCTATGCTCACTCGCATCCACGCTGCGCTTACCCACCTCGAAGCCACCCACCCGATCCGCATCCTGTACGCCTGCGAATCGGGCAGCCGGGCGTGGGGCTTTCCGTCGCCGGATTCCGACTACGACGTGCGCTTCCTCTACGTGCACCAGCCTGCTTGGTACCTAGCTCTCGACGAGGGGCCCGATACGCTCAGCTTCCCCGTCGACAACGAGCTCGACCTAGGTGGCTGGGAGTTGCGCAAGGCCCTGAAGCTGCTGCGCAACTCGAATGCGGCGCTGCTGGAGTGGCTACAATCTCCCATCATTTACCACGAGGCCCTCGATTTTCGGGCGCAGCTACGGCCTTTGCTGCCGACGACCTTCAACCCGCGCGCGGCGCTGCACCATTACCTAGGTCTGGTGCGGCGCGGCGTAGAAGATGAGTTGCTGCCGGAGCAGGTGCGGCTCAAAAAGCTTTTTTACGCGTTGCGCTCGGCCTTGGCGGCGCGCTGGATTCGGGAGCACCGCACCGTGCCGCCAATGGAGTTTAAAGAGCTACGCACGTTACTTCCGGCAGAGTTGAACGGCCTGGTAGACGTCCTTTTAGCGCAGAAAGCAGTGGCTGACGAAAAGACTGTTGTGCCTAGGCCAGAGGAGCTGGTTGCCTTTCTGCGCCAGGAGTACGAAGCTAGCTCAGCGGCGCGCAACACGCTGCCCGTTGAGTCGCAACCGGATCCTACGCCTGCCCTGGACGAGCTCTTTCGGCAATTATTGGGAGCTTCCTTTGCGCAGTAAGGGCGTTGTAGCGCCAAGCGGGAGCTTCACGCTACAGACCGTTCAACGCGAAATGAAGCGTTGACTCCTTCCTTCGCTTAGCGCTACATTCGTTCTTATGCTTGATAAAGCCAACCTTCTCTTCGAAGCCGTTAGCGGCAGCCGCGCCTACGGCACCGATCTGCCTCACTCTGATACAGACCTGAAGGGCGTATTCGTGCTGCCGGAACAAGAGTTTTTCGGTCTCGACTACGTGCCGCAGATTGCCAATGCGACCAACGACGAGGTGTATTATGAGTTGCGGCGCTTCGTAGAATTGCTGCTCAAGAACAACCCCACAGCCCTGGAAATCCTAGCGTCGCCGGCCGACTGCGTGCGCTACCACCATCCGTTGTTTGCGCGGCTCCGGCCCGAGCAGTTTCTCTCCAAACTCTGCCGCCACACCTTTGCGGAGTACGCTGTAGCACAAATCCGTAAGGCCAAAGGCTTGAATAAGAAGATCAATAATCCGGAGCCCCCGGCCCGCAAATCGGTGCTGGACTTTTGCTACGTGACCGTTGGGGCTGGGGCGCAGCCCGTGGCCAAGTGGCTGGCACGCCAGGGCTACCTAGCTTCCCAGTGCGGCCTGGCCAATGTGCCTCACCTAACCGACCTCTACGCTTTGTTCGTGGACCCTTTAAACCCCGGCGAGCTAGGGTACCGTGGCCTCGTGCGCGACCCCGAAACATCGCAGGATGTGCAGCTTTCGGCCGTGCCCAAGGGCGCAGAACCCGTGGCCTACCTGTCATTTAACCGCAATGGTTACAGCACTTACTGCCGCGTCTACCGCGAGTATTGGGATTGGGTAGGCAAGCGCAACGCCGAACGCTACCAGAACACGGTGCAACACGGCAAGAACTACGACGCCAAAAACATGCTGCACGTGTTCCGACTCCTGCACACGGCCCTGGAAATCGCCACTACCGGTCAGCTCCACGTCCGCCGCCCCGACCGGGAGTTTCTGCTCCAGATTCGCCGCGGCGAGTTCGAATACGACGAACTAGTGAGCAAGGCAGAAGCCCTCGTCGGGCAAGTTGAGGCGGCGTTTGCCAGCTCCAACTTACCAGAGGCCCCCGACCGCGCAGCCGCCGAGGCGTTGCTCGTTCAGTTGCGGCGTGACTTCTACACCCAAGGAGGCTAGGGCAAGCTAGGCTTACTTATGCTTGATAGCTTGTAGCATGGCGGCCAAGTCCTGGCGCGAATACGGCTTGCCACGGGACACCACTGTATTGATGGTGCGGATGTGGTGAATGTCGGTAAGCGGGTTTCGTTCCAGCAGTACCAGATCAGCATTTTTGCCGACCCCAATCGTGCCCGCCGTGCCCTCCACGCCCATAAACCTAGCCCCGTTGATAGTGGCGGCCCGCAGTGCTTGGGCCGGCGTGAGGCCAGCCTGCACTAGCATTTCCACCTCGCCTACCAGCGAAGCGCCCGGATACGTAAACGAGTTAAACGCCCCACTATCGGAGCCCGCCAGCACGACTACGCCGGCGGCTTGCATTTTCGGCACCAAGCTCATAAAGCGGGTTTCTAGCTTCTTGCGAAACTGATTGGCTTCCGCCGATTGTCCCTTGGCGCTGCTGAGGCGGCGCGTGTACGTAGCCTGGATTTTAGGGTCAATATAGGCTAGCATCGTGTCGCGCGAGTGGTCGGTGTCGGGCAGATCGGCCAGCGTCTTGCCAATGAACAGGGTGGGCACCGCGGCCGTTTTATGGGCGACCATCAGCTTGAAGATGCGATTCGCCGCGGCGGGGTCGTAGGTGGCTTCCACGGCAGGCAGCATGGCAAACAGCCCCAGGGGCTTGCTCGTTGTCAGGCTTTTCTTAACCAGAGTGGTGAGACTGTCTTCTTTGCCAGAGCACGCCTTGAACACGTAGTACAGGTGTTCGGTGGCATCCAGCCCCCGCTCCACGGCGTCACCTAGCTTCACGGAATACGGCATGTGACCCGTAGTTTTCATCCCGCGCTTTTCGGCGGCGGCAATAACGTTCAGGTACGCCTCACCCGATATTTTGCTGTCGTAAATCTTGACGTAATCCACTTTTATGGACTGCAATGAATCGAGGGCTTTGGCAATCTGGGCGGGAGTTTCTACCTCCAACGAACCCGGCCAGTAGGCCTGAGGCCCGTCGATTTTGGGGCCGGACGTGAAGATGCGCGGCCCAGCCAGCGTGCCCGCCTGCATTTGGCGCCGCCAACGGAAAACCGAGGGCGTCATGTCGCCGCCCGCGTCGCGCACCGTCGTGATGCCGTGCGCTAGGTACAGCGGCAGCAGGTTCTGGTTGGCCTGCACCAAACTGTCGCCACCCCGGAAGTGCACGTGCATATCCCACAGGCCGGGCATCAGAAACTTGCCCTTGGCGTCGAGGTAGCGCTTGGCCACGTACTTTTTCGCACTGGCCTTCTCCACCACTCGAATCACGTCGCCGCGAATGGCCACGACCTGATCGGGGCGCACGCTGCCCGACACGACATCCACCAAGTTGGCGTGGCTAATGACCAGATCGTAGGGCGCTGCTTGGGCCTGCCCCGGCGTGTGCGCGTGGAAGCTAGCCCCGAGTAGCACCAGGGCACCGGCGAGAATACTACGGTAATGCGGCATGTGTAAAAACGTTTAGCCCGCAACGATACACTATTTTATAACAACCGGATCATCATGAAGTAATATTCGATGAGGATGTTTGGCTACGTGTCTTTCTAGGTTATGCTTATGAGTCAGCTAGCTGAATTTGATTTATCCCTTCCTTCTTCTTTGGCGCTTTCTGCGGGGCCGTTGCGGTCTGCGCTACAGCACTTTGCTCACCTGCGGGAGTTGCACCAGCTCTACGCCCAAGCGCAGCACCTCACGGGGCTAGAGTTTGTGGCGGCTATTCTCGATAAGCTAGCTATCTGCGTTCAATACAACACCGCCGAGCTGCGCCGCCTGCCCACCGCGGGCGCCTTCGTGGCCCTGGCCAATCACCCGTGCGGTCTGCTCGACGGCCTGGTGCTCCTGCACGTCCTCGGCCAGGCACGCCCCGACTTGCGGGTGGCGGTCAACGAGCTTTTGGCCCCCTTGCTGCCCCAATTAGGAGCGCAGTTCGTCCTGGTGCAGCCCGATGCACCAACGCCTGGCCGCAACGTACCAGGACTGCGGCGCTTACTGCGCTTTCTGCACAATGATATTCCGCTGCTACTGTTCCCAGCGGGGGAAGTCGCCCACCGTCCCGGCCTGTTTCAGGGCGTAACCGAGTCGGTGTGGCACCCTACCGCCGGGCGCCTGCTCACCGCAACGCGCCTGCCCGTGGTGCCCGTCTGGATTAGTGGGCAAAACAGCACCTCTTTTAGCTGGCTAGGATTGCTGCATAGCTTCCTGCGCACGGCCCGTCTGCCGGCCGAGCTGCTTAACAAGCGCGGCACCAGCGTGCAGGTACGCATCGGCACGGCCGTAGCCGCGGCCGAGCTATGCGGCCTGTCGGCCGCCGAGCGCCTGACGTATCTGCGGGCCCGTGTGCACGCCCTCAGTGGCGGCACCCCGCGGAATGATCCCGGCGTGCACCCACCGCTCGCCCCACCGGTCATTGCCGAAACCACTCCTGTCTTAGTGGAGGCCGACCTAGCCGCCCTCCGCCCCGGTCGGCTCCTGCTTCAGCACCATCGCTGGGAGGTTTACGTAGCCAAGAGTAAGGAAATTCCGAACGTGCTGCGTGAGATTAGTAGGCTGCGCGAGCTCACCTTTCGCGGCGAGGGCGAAGGCACCCAGCAGCCGTGCGACCTAGATGCGTACGACGCCTACTATCGCCACTTGTTTCTCTACGACCGTCAGCAGCGCTGCGTGGTGGGCGCTTACCGCCTTGGACACGGGCGGAGCATCCTGCGGCAGCACGGCCGGCGAGGCTTTTACCTGCACTCGCTGTTCAAAATGAAACGAGCACTGTGCCCGCTGTTGCGCCAGTCGCTGGAGCTAGGTCGTTCCTTTGTTCGGGCAGAGTACCAGCGGCAGCCCCTACCCCTGACCTTGTTGTGGAAAGGCATTGCCCTGTACCTGAGTGCCCACCCAGAATACCGGTACCTGATTGGCCCGGTGAGCATCAGCAGCCGCTTTCAGCCATTATCGAAGGCCGTCATGATCGACTTTATTCGCCGGCATTGTTTCGACGCCGAAATGGCGGCGTACGTGCGGCCCCGCAAGCAGTTCCGCTACCGGCCACTGGATAAGCAGGAGCCCGCAGCAGTCCTGCAAACCGGCCTCGATGATGTGCAAGCCCTCAACAAGTTGGTAGCTAGCCTGGAGCCCGGCGGCATGGGTGTACCCGTGTTGTTGCGCCATTACATGCAGCAGAACGCCCGCTTTGTGGGCTTCAACCTAGATCCGGCTTTCACCAACGCACTGGACGGCTTCATCATCCTGGATGCCTACGACTTGCCCGAGCGCACCCGGCGCCTGCTCAACCGCTATTAAGTGGCGCGGGCGCCAGTTTGCCGGTTTACTATAATCCAGTCTGGCGCCTAAAGAAGCCCTGCTGTTTTAGATGAAAAGCATGGCCGCAGACGTCGTATGCGTCTTGGTCTCCGCTTGTGGGCGGATGAGCGCGGCCAGCCGGATGAGCCAGTGCCGGCGGGTAGTTTGCGTTGAGTTGTTCATAACAGAAGGCTGTTTTAGCACAAATTTCAGCAGCCTAGGTTACGCTAATGTGCTGGCAGTGTCATGCTTTAGTGAAGCTTGCGTTTTGCTATCGGGGCCAGCCAGTCTATGCCGGTCACGTCCAAGATTCACGGTTTCTCCGCATCTTAGCCGTATGAAACTAATTGCTCCGCTTCGCTATCTATTAGCTATGTCTTTGCTGCCTTTACTGAACTGCGGCGACAACGATAAGCCTGACCCTGCCCCGGTCAAGACGCATGTGGTGGCGGTGCGTGTGGCGGGGCGTGATTTGGCCGGTCTAGGCGCTGATCTACAGGTAACTTCTCAGCTCATTGCGGCAGGTAGCACAGCGCAGGAAGGCCCGCAAACCACTGATCAGTATGCCGATACGGCCGACAAAACGTACAACATCGGCACGTTCAGCAACTCCGACATCGTCACGGCCACTATTGCGTTCAAGAACGTCACGCGCACGAGTACCCTGCGCCCACCAGTCACAAGCGCCTTAGCCGTAACGTTCCTCATTGACGGCCAGCCGAACCAGTCGGTGACACTGGACGCCAAAGGCATTGGTGGCGGCGTGAGCTACAATCCATACTTGATGGGCTCAACCGCCGTGCAAATGGATAAGCTATAGCTAGCTCGCAGTAGTTGCGCTACCCTGGCCAGCCCGTTTTACCCTAGGTAGAACGGGCTGGCTGACGTATACACAAGCCGAGTTTGCCGCCTTGGCCTGAACCGCAGTACAAACCCACATCAGGCTACTTTTCTACAGTATTCAGAATAGTGACGGAAAATAACTTGTGTATTCCTCCGTTAGCACGGATCAGCTGCTCATTTATTCTTTTTCGGTAAATGCTACAAATCAATAATTTCAAAAAATCATACAACCATCACATAATTCTTCAAATAGATGATTTCACAAGTATCCCAGGTATTTACTGGGTTCGAGGTATTAATGGGTCGGGCAAGAGTACGCTGCTGAAAACAATAGCCGGCTTAACTCCCTATGAGGGCACTATTATTTTAAACAAGCAACTAAATATTAAAAAGCAGTCGGTCACCTATCGTAGCGCGGTAAATTTTGCGGAAGCAGAACCTATATTTCCCGAATTTCTAACTGGACTCGAACTCATCCAGTTATTTAAATCCGCCAAAAACGCTCCGCCTCAGCAGGAAATTTCTTACGTGGAAAGTATGCATATGACTTCCTACGTAAACGACCCGGTCAGCACGTACTCAAGTGGTATGCTTAAGAAACTTTCTCTGGTTCTGGCGTTTATGGGGCGGCCCGCCTGTATTCTGCTAGATGAGCCGCTGACGACCCTCGATATCGAGTCCCTTCCTATCCTGTATTCCTGGATAGCTAGCCAACACCAGCAGCACGGGACGATGTTTTTATTATCCTCACACCAAGCATTTGAGGGCGAAATACTGCCGAACGTGCGGGAAATAGTAGTGGAGCATACCACGATACGGCATAGCTCGTGAAAAAGCCTCTCACCCGCGCATTAATTAAAGTAGTGGCCAATGGTTTTTACCGAGAGCACACAGGCCTACTATTATCATTATTCGTCCTAATTTTTATTAATTTCTTCTATACAAACGTCCTGAATCAAACGCACCTAACCCCGGAGCAACTTATTCAGACGGCGTTAAAACTAGTTATCTCTACAGTTAGTGAACCCCTAGGTGTACTAATTCTTTTTAGCCTCTTCTTGCTATATACTTTGAAGAGTCGGCAATACGTTGCCGGAAGGTTAAAAAGAGTAGATGTGCAATTCTTATTTTACAGCAGCAATGCATTACGTTGGACGCGGCAAGTACAGACTTGGTCTATTGTTCAACTCGTTATAGCCATTCCCATTATCATCTTGGGCGTATATGCCATGATCATTGGAATGGCTTTCGGGTATTGGCTCATTCCTTTGCTCATACCCATTTGTTTGCTAGCTCTTACGGTATATAATGCCTCGCATTACACGCGGTTGATCAATAACAACACGGTTGTCGCACCGCCCAAAGCAGATAGGCTAGCTGCGCTTAGAAGCTGGCCTAAGCCACTCTTTAGTCTATTCTTATACGAGGTATTCAGCAAGAAATGGGTCGCCTATGCCGTTACTAAGTTGGCGTCCTTAGTTAGCATTGTACTGATTTTTAGCGTGTTTCCAGATTCGCACTCGGACATGCGCCTACTTGGGATAATCAGCTTATGCGTGGCCGTGGCCCATGTGATTCTAATTTACCAAGCCAGTGAGTTCGAGCTGTTTTACCTGCGTTTCGCTCGCAACTTTCCGTATAGCCGGTGGCAGGTGTATGGTCAGCAGGTGGCCTTGTATAGTTTACTAGTACTGCCGGAGCTAGTTTGGTTTCTGGTAGTGGGGAAATCTAGTCAGGGGCTACTGGGGGCCTTGTTGCTGCTAAGTGTCACCTTATTATTTCGAGCCCTGCTTTACTGGCTCGGTCAACAGATGACGTATTACCTACGGCTGGTGTTTGGCCTGTTTATTTTCTTTCTCTTAACAAACCTGTTTGGCTTTACCGAGCTGCTTATTATTGGTAATGCCGTGGCGGCTTGGGTATTCTTATACCGCTATCAATATAAGTACTAGATAAGCATCGACCTGACATACCAACCTAGGATAGAGCAACCTAGGTCGGTATGCCAGCCGTGCGGCGTTTACTTGACCACCAGGCTTCCGCGCAGCATGCCCATGCCGCAGGTGAAGTCAAACGTGCCCACTTGCTGCGGCAATAGCTCTACCAGGGTGGTTTTGAAGGCTGGCAGGTCCCGGCGGATGTTGAAGTCGGGAAATAGCAGCTCTTCTGAGCAGCTGTTTTCTTCGGCGCGGTAGAAGCTTAGCTGCACGGGTTTGCCGCGTTCCACCTCAATCACATCGGGCGAGTAGCCGCCCTTCACGGTAATGGCGACTTCCTGCACCCCGCCCGAGGAAGACACCGCGCTGGTCGTTTGCCGCGCCGAGAAAAAGAAGTACCAAATGACGAAGGCCGCCAAGGCCAGCCCGGTTATCGTCACGATTACTGCGGTCGTATCCATAGCTAGCAGGTATTAACGGGGAGAGAAAGCGCGCAACCGCAATGAGTTGGTCAGCACCGATACGGAGCTCAGGGCCATAGCCCCGGCCGCGAGCATGGGCGAAAGCAGCACGCCAAACAGCGGGTATAGCAGTCCAGCTGCTACCGGAATGCCCAGTGTATTATAGATAAAGGCAAAAAACAGGTTCTGCTTGATGGTGCGAATGGTTTGGCGGGAAAGCGCAATGGCCGTGACCACGCCCCCTAGGTCGGAACGCATGAGCGTGATGCCGGCCGCTTCCATGGCCACGTCGGTGCCGGCACCAATGGCCAGCCCCACATCTGCCTGGGCCAGCGCCGGGGCGTCGTTGATTCCATCGCCGACCATCGCCACGGTACGGCCTTCGGCTTGCAACTCCTTCACCTTACTGGCTTTATCCTGCGGCAACACCTCAGCAAAGTAGCGCGTGATGCCTACTTGCTGAGCCACTTGCGCCGCCGTCTGCGGATTGTCGCCGGTCATCATCACTACCTCAATACCTAGGTTTTGCAGTTGTTTGATGGCGGCCGCAGAGGTATCGCGCACCGTATCGGCCACCCCGATCAGCCCGACGGCTTTGCCAGCTACGGCTACGTACAGTACAGTCTTGGCCTGGGCGAGCAGCTGGTCAGCGTGCGCCGTAAGCGCCGGGGCGAGAGTAATGCCTTCATCTGCTAGCAGACGGCGGTTTCCGACGAGCACGGCCTGCCCTTGCACTGTTGCGGCCGCGCCTTTGCCCTCCACGGCCCGAAAGCTGGTGGCCACAACGGGAGCTAGCCCTAGGGCATCGGCGTGGCGCACCACAGCTTCGGCCAACGGGTGCTCCGACTGCCGCTCCACGGCGGCTAGCCACTGTAGCAACTGGCGCTCATCTTGGCCCGGCGCCACCACATCGGTCACGGCTGGCTCACCGCGGGTGATGGTCCCAGTCTTATCGAGCAGCACCGTATTCACCTTATAGGCTTTTTCCAGGGCTTCCGCGTTGCGAATTAGCACGCCGTGTTCGGCGCCCTTGCCCGTGCTCACCATGATGGCCGTGGGCGTAGCTAGGCCCAGCGCGCACGGGCAGGCAATGATCAGCACGGCCACGAAGTTGACGAGTGCCAGCGGTAAGCGGGCCTCCACCGGCGCCAGATCAAACCATAGCACAAACGTAAGAATGGCGATGACCACCACCGTGGGCACGAAGATGGCGCTAACCTTGTCGGCTAAGCGCTGAATGGGAGCACGGCTGCCTTGGGCGTCTTCTACCAGCTTCACAATCTGCGCGAGCATGGTGTCGGCGCCCACTTTCGTCACGTTGAAGCGGAAAGAGCCCGTTTTGTTCAAGGTGGCGCCAAAGACCGGGTCGCCGGCTTTTTTCTCCACGGGCAGGCTTTCGCCCGTCAGCATGGCTTCGTCGACGGCGGAGTGCCCTTCCTGGACGATGCCGTCGGTGGCGACCTTCTCCCCTGGGCGCACCACGACTACATCGCCGAGCTGCACTTGCTCGATGGGCACGTCAACCTCCAGCCCGCCAGGACGCACCACGCGCGCGGTTTTGGCTTGCAAGCCCATGAGCGCCCGAATGGCGGCCGAAGTCTGCGTTTTGGCGCGCATCTCCAGCACCTTTCCCAGCAGAATCAGGGCAATAATGGTGACGGTGGTATCATAATACACCTCGGGCATGAGGCCCCGACTGGTGAAAAAGCCGGGGACTAGGGTAGCCGCCAAGCTGTACAAAAACGCCGCACCGGTGCCCACGGCAATAAGCGTATCCATGTTGGCGGCGCGGTGCCGGAAGCCGTTCCAGGCGGAGGCGTAAAACTCGCGGCCGCTGTAGAAAAGCACGGGCAGGGTCAGTACCAACAACAAGTAATTGAGCCACTGCATGTTCACGTGCTGCATCAGGGCGGGCCACAGCATGAGCATGCTTAGGGGCATAATCAGAACGGCAAGGCTCGTGGCCACCCAAAAACGGCGCTTGAGCTTTTGGTAGGCTGCCGCCTTTTGCCGGTCAATTTCGGCGTTACGCTCGGCGGCGCTGGTATCAGGGGCGCGCTCTACTACCCCGTAGCCGGCCTTCACCACGGCCTCTTTCAGGGTCGCCGGGCTAGCTTCCGCGGGCGAGTAGTCGATGGTGGCTTTTTCGGTGGCAAAGTTGACGATGGCGCGCTGCACGCCGGGGGTGCGGCTCAGTGATTTTTCGACGAAGGAGGCGCAGGAGGCGCAGGTCATTCCTTCGATATCAAGGGTTTCGGTTTTAAGAGGGGCTTCCATACTAGTATTCGCTGTAGCACAGGAGGCCGCATCTTGAACTGCAAAATGCGACCTAGCTATACAACAAAGGAACGACCGCAAAGCGCCGAAGTTGGTACGGAATCTTTCCGATAACTTGTATAATTTGACTCATCGCTGCCCGAAAATAAAGGCCAACTTTAGCCCTGTTTACTGTAGCTCCCTAAACCATTCTTTGTGCAGCGTATCACTCAATTTGATGGGCTTTACGGGCAAGCCGATGCCCGCTCCGATGCGGAGTACCTCTTCTCCGAGCTGCTAGAAACCCGCAGCCGGAGCTTCGATTGGGTTATTCAGCCGCACATGCACGCCCGGCTATTCCAGGTGTTTTTCATCGAGACGGGCCGCGTCACCTTTCAGGATGCCACGCAGCAGCGCGACTTCACGGCCCCGGTCGTGCTGCTGATTCCGCCGACTGCCTTGCACGGCTTTGTGTACAGCCCTGATGCTACCGGCCGTATCCTGACCCTGTCCGACGCGCTGGTCGATAAGCTATTTCCCGCCCTGCCAGCCCTAGCCCCTATGTTCGGGGCGGTGCAGTGTCTGACGCGGTTTGCAGAGCCTTACTCGCCCGACCAAGTACGGGAGTTACTGGCCGTCATTGACAAGGAAATGTTTGACAATCAGCCCGAAAAGCGGCTAATGCTGCACATCTGCCTGCAACGCCTGTTTCTCGTACTATTCCGCATCTGGCAGCACACCGAGGCCCTAGGTGCGATGCCCAACACGGCCGCACTGCACTATTTCCGCAAGTTCCAGCAGCGGGTCCGGCAGGTGGGCACTACCCACAGCATCGCCCAGTTAGCCGATGAGCTAGCTATTACCCCCGTGCATCTGACCCGTATTTGCCAGGAGGTGGCCGGCAAATCGGCCAGCCAGCTTGTGCAGGAGCATATTCTCGATGAAGCCCGCAACTACTTGCTGCACACCACCTATTCGGTGTCCGAAATTGCGTACCTGCTTCACTTTGAGTATCCTAACTATTTCGCCAAGTTCTTCCGGAAGCATACGGGCATGTCGCCCACCGAATTCCGGGAAAAACAGCCAGCGAGTTGAGCGGCTACTTACCTGCCTTTATCTTTTGCCTTAATAAGGCGCCTGGCGAGTCTGGTGTTGTCGCCAGGTCAGCAGCAATGCTAAGATGGCAAGCACGACCAACCCATACGGCGCATAGACGGCTACCTGCTCCACGCCTTTTGCCAACGTGTTGCCTTGACCAGTGAGGCGCTCAGCCACCCAGGCCACCGCCGCCACGACCGCCCATGAGGCCCCGACCAACCGCACCGTGCGGTAAGCTGGCGTGCGACTCAGTAGCAGTAGCCATGGAATCGTGAGGGCAATGACCAGTAGCTGCATCAGCTCAATACCTAGGTTGAAGCCAAGGATACTCAACGCCATGGGGCCAGTATCCAAGTGCAGATTGGCCAACGTGCTAGCAAACGCCAGTCCGTGCACCAAGCCAAAGCCCGCAGCCACCCAGGCTTCGCGACCCGCAAACAGCGGCCGTGCCGCATGCGCCGCCGACACCAGAATGGACAGGGCAATGAGCACTTCAACCGGTTGGCTGGGGAGCCGCACCCAGCCCAGCGCGCCCAGCAGCAGCGTAAGCGAGTGACCTAGGGTAAAGGCTGTAACAATCAGCATTAAGCGCCCCAAGCTGTAACGCACGCCACCAAACTTGCTCCAGCGTCCCCCAACGATCAGCAGCGGCGCGGGCAGCAACAGCACCAGCAAAAACAGCAAATGGTCGGTACCCTCCGCAATGTGCTGAATACCGAGTTGCACCATCGCCCGAAAACCCGTCCAGATGCTGCCCGCTTCCAGGTTGACTGCCAGCGGGTGAATTTGGTTGTTGCGAATATCGAGCTCAATCACTCCCACTTGCGCCGTGGCTGTATCCGCGACGTGGCCACGAGCCCAGTCCTGGCGCACCGCTACCATGATCTTATGCGTCACGACTTGGTGCAGAACGGCGTCATAGTTGAACACGAATTGCCGTACCTCTTCGCCAGTGGGCGGCACGAATTTCACCTGCGCCGTTAGCTCGCCATACTTACCGTTGATTGGGTTTTGGGTTTCGTGCACCGCCAGTTCTCCGACGGTCACGGTCCAAGGCCGGCCGTTAGGGCTTTGGGAATGGATGTGTTGGGATAGATAGGCGCGCAAGCTAGGTCCGAGTCGCGCCACTAAGCCAGCCGACGAATCGTTGACGGCGTGCCCAAAAGCGGCCTGTAATTCATTCAGCGGAATCTGTACCTCGGCATCGATGCGCTGGGCGTGCACGTTGAGCAGCACCATCGATGTGGGCATAGGATGGGCCCTAGAGGCGAAAGGCAGCGCCAGAACCAACAGGGTTAAGCAGAAAACCAGCAGCCGCCCGTTTGGACGGCTGCTGAAGAAAAGCGGATACTTCACGGAAGAAGGAGATTAGGTTAGTTGCCACCGTAGTCGCCGGTACGGTCGCGCCACACCGAGTGCGGGTGCGGAGTACCCCGAACGACAATACCTCCCTGCGTGGAGTATTCAATCCAGACATGAGGCCCATCAATCCGCACGTAGTCGTTCTGTTGAGTCATGGTCAGCGTGCCAGAGTACGCAACGTAGGTGTTATCTAGATCTGCGGTGTAGGTAGCCAACACTGTAGCAGCCGTTTCGCTATCCAAGTCGCTTGTATATAGTTTAATAGCATTCAGCACGAGGGCCTTTTCGGCGGTGCTCATGTTACCTACTTTCAGTCCTTGCTTGGTCGTCGGAAATTGCCCATCAACGCCAGGACCTAGCAGGATGTCGGTAAATGTAGACGACAGCTTTGCGGTGGTTTGCTCGGTAGTACTCAGGCCAGCCAGTATGGCCGCAAAAGCTTGGCGCTCTTGCTCCACCGGCTGATAGGTGCGGCCATTGACCGTAATGGCCGCCATGGGCTCCACAGCGCGGAACGAGGGAGTTACGCCCGTGATTTTACCGCCATTGTACGTATTGGCAAACGTATAGTGGTGCCCGCCAAACTGTAGCTCCCACAGCCCCGTGGTACTCGGTGTGCCCAGGAACGCCATGTAGTAGTTGCCCGCGCCGTAGGTAGTGCCCCCGCCATTAGCAGCCAGGTAATCGTCGGCAGCTAGGTTACCTTCCATCTCGTCGTAGCCCTCGTTGGTGGTGCCTTGCGCCAGCACAGCAGTCAGCAGGGCTTTGGCGGCGGCTAACTGCGTGGTGCTGAGCGAGCCAAAGTTGATGCCCACGCGCTTGTTTTGGGTCAACGCTTGCGGCAAGTTCGACCACTTCACGGCATCCGTCTTAGAATAGCCTAGCTGAACCGTCGCCAGTTGCGTGGCCGTCAGGGTAGCTTTAAACGTTTCCGCCAGACACACAATGCGAGCTAGGCCGGTGGCCGACGAGCAGTCGGTCGTAGAGCCCGTCGAGTTAACGGTCAGGGCGAAGCTGCAACTCTGTCCACCAAAGCTCAGCGGGAAGGTAGCCGTGCCCGTGCCCGAGGGCGTTCCGGTAAGCACGAAGGCCAAACTACCCTCTCCGCTAGCTAGGATACCTGCTTGCAAAGTGGCGCTCAGCCCCGTAACACCCGTAGAGCTGATTGCACTAGCGGCGGTATAGGTACTGCCGTTGCCTCCCGTGTAAGGCACCGAAGCCGTGCCCGAGTAAGCAGCCCCGCTCACGGCCGTGGTAGAAAAAGTAGCCGAGCTACACGACAGAGCCGTCACCACTGCCGACGATGGGGTCGAGGTTGTATCATCGTCCTGACACCCGGTAAACGTCAGCATACTGGCCAAGACAGCCGTGATGATAAAGCAAGAAGCAATACGCATAAAAGAATGAGTGAGGGAGGTGAACTAGCCTAGATATCAGTACTAGCTAGCTTTCTAAGGACAAACCTAACGCCTCACGCCTCTTGCTTTTTGGCAAACTCTGCCGTTCCTGGATCCTGTTAGACGAACTCCCCAAACTAATCGATAGTCGCCCTAAAAAGAGCCCATCTTCCAAGATAACAGCCCAATTTCAACACGCGCACCTGTATTATTTATGTTTGATTTGTATCCATCAAACATGTAATTGTTTCCATTAGCAGCAGCGCGAGAGCGCTACTTTTGCCGCCGCAAACCAAGCTAGGTCAGCCGTGGCCGAGGGCCACGGAACTACTTTTCCTTTCATGTCGAAATCTATCTCGGACCACCGTGGGCTCATTGTGCTGCTAGGTCTGCTCACGGCGTTTGGCCCGATGAGCATCGATATGTATCTGCCCGCGTTTCCGGCCATTGCTCGGGAGTTCGGGGTGAATATCGCGGCAGTGCAGTACACCCTAGCGGCCTACAACGTCGGGTTAGCGCTGGGGCAGTTGCTCTATGGTCCGCTAGCCGATCAATGGGGGCGCAAACCGAATTTGCTGGCCGGTATGATGCTCTATGCTGGGGCTGCTATTGGCTGTGCCGGGGCTACATCGGTGAGTAGTTTGATTATGCTCCGCCTATTGCAAGCAGTGGGGGGCTGCTCGGGCATGGTGCTGGCCCGGGCCATCGTCCGCGACAAGTTTGAAGGCAACGAAGCGGCTCGCGTGTTTTCTACCATGATGTTGATCATGGGGGTCGCTCCTATTCTGGCGCCTACAGTCGGTAGCTTTTTTGTGGCACATGCCAACTGGCGCCTGATTTTCTGGGTGCTCGCGGGCTTGGCGGCCGTAGCGCTGGTAAGTATTCTGCTCATGCTGCCTGAAACCCTGCCAGCAGAACGCCGCAACCCCGAGGCAGTCCGGCGGGCGTTTCATAACTACGGACGCCTGTTGCAAGACCGAGCGTTTGTAGGCTACTCCCTCACCGCTGGCATGGTGCAGGCCTCTATGTTTGCGTATATCACGGGGTCATCTTTCGTGTTCACGCAGCTATTTGGCCTCTCCGCCCAGCAGTACGGATTGCTGTTCGGCGCAAATGCCAGTGGCCTAATTGCCGCCTCGCAGCTGAACAACCGCTTACTACGACGCTTCACCTTCCAGCAGATTCTGCGGGGAGTGACGCTCGTCAATATGCTAGCCGGGTTCACCTTGCTCGTGTTAGCTAGCACGGGCTGGCTAGGTATTTACGGCATCACCTTACCCTTATTTGTGGTCGTCAGCAGCGTGGGGTTCACTTCACCCAATGCTACAGCCGGTGCGTTGCAACAGCATGCCCAGCAGGCTGGTAGTGCCTCTGCCCTCTTAGGCACCCTCATGTATAGCTGCGGAGCGGTGGCTGCTATCACGGTTAGTGTCTTCGCCACTGGTACTACTGTGCCTATGGCAGCCGTTATTGCCGGTTGCGGAACGGCAGCTTACTTGCTTTATCGCTGGCTGGTCGTTCAGCAACCCTGGAGCGTACACACAAAGCCCTTGGCGTAATTGATGTAGGCAGTGGACTACTGGGTTCTTAAGAAGTCTGCCGGCGGAGTAGCCAGCAAATTACCTAGCATGTCTAACCCTATTGATCAAAGGCAGCTCTACTTCCTTTGACTGTGATATTGGTAAAATGCTCGACAGCCTTCAGTCACCAGTATATCGTAATCGCAACTCTCTTCTTCGCTTCTTTTTCTGGCCAAACTCCTGCTCGCTGGTCAGGCCTATCGGCGTCATGAAGGAGAAGAGACTCGCATTGACACGCAGGTACTGAGAAGGAACTTGGCAAAGTATTAGTATGCACTAATATTAGCCATGAAAAATTTATCCCTACTCCGGTATACCCTTTACGTATCTATTCTTCCTCTTCTGAGCTGCGGCAGCAAGGAGGAGGATGCCACTCCTAAGAGCTCCTCGCACAACGTCGCGGTGCATGTCGAAGGTCAGAACTTGTTGCCTAAACTTGGTGCTAGCTTGCAGATCTACACCACCCAGCGGCTGAATGGAGTCGTTACGACCACCCTTATTGCCCAGAAGGATTACGTCGGCGGCAGCGTTGATACAACGTATACGCTCGGCTCATTAGCGAGCATTGATGCACTAAATACGAATGCTGTTAGCGTACGCACCTCGTTTCTCGGGTGTGGGTCAGGCGGCTATGTACCACCCACGAACTCCCAACTTACTGCCAGCATCGTGGTGGACGGCAAGAAGACGATGAGCGTGACGCTTGATCAAACTCAGAAAGGACCCTATGTAGCTAACGACCTTTTTTTAACTGGCTCTCTCTCGCAGGAGTTGCACAAGTTGTAGTGAGTACTTAGCCGTGATGGATGGCGAGGTATTTTCCATGCCTCGCTCTCCGTGCGTCACTAAACGGTAGTAGTATTAGTAGCTGTCGCCTTTTTTGACACTATCGCCCCTATTGCGGTTCTACGCAAGCTTTTTTCGCAACCATTTGCGAACCGGCTCATCATACCATTTCAAGGCGGCGTAGGCCAAAACAATTCCTCCGGTTAGAATGAGCAACGCATAGGGCCACACTTGCCCAAGCGTTGCGCCTTTATGATTGCTGATCCAAGCAACGTAAAAATAGACCAGCGGGTAATGCACCAGGTACAGCGGATAGGATATGTCTCCTAAGAATTTGCAGATCCTGTTCTCTCGCTGCGTTTGCAGCACGCCACTGGCACCTAGGTACACGATAAGCGGGAAAACGAAGATAATGCAACCCGCTTCGTAGAGCCCGTTTAGCCAACCATGCTCCGCGCCGCCAATGCGTGGCATGTACAGTACAACAGCTATTAAGAGGCTGCACCACAAAAAGGCATTATTAATACGCGTCGGCTTCGCTACACGTGAAAGTAGCAGCCCGGCAAAGAAAGGGTACATGGTACGGGTTAGCCCAATGCGCACCTGTTCCACATTCAGGGTCCAGCCCCCACTGACGTCGCCATTTGTGATGGCCAGGTGGGCGAGTGCAAGAGCCGCGATACCAACGAAGATGCCTAAGGCTGTGTTGGAAAATTTTCGAATCCAGATAGCATAGAGGATGTTGGCAACGTATTCAAAGAATAAGGACCATCCTACGCTATTCAAGGGGTGCATCTCTTCCCAGCCTCGGATGTCAAGCGCCAAAGGCACAGGCAGGATCGTGTAACCGATCAGCAGTACCAGCAGCATCTTCCAGCCCGGAACCGTATGAATGAGCGGCCAGAGCGTAGAATCGGTGAAATAAAAGCCGATAGCGCCGAGGGTCATCCCCAACACCACCATGGGTTGCAGACGCTCAATACGACGTTTGAAAAAATTACCAACGGTCATTTTAGGCCAGCGCTCGTCGTACGCATAGCCGATCACGAAACCAGATAACAGAAAGAAGAAATCGACTGCCAGGTACCCGTGGTTGACGAGATTATCTAAATGCCCGGTGGCTAATGGCTCGGTTAGGTGAAAAGTAACAACGATGATGGCTGCAACTCCGCGAAGGCCGTCTAATATGGGGTAGTGCGGCTTGGGGGCCAGTTCTTTATTGTTCATTAATAAAACTGGCTAGACAAACGATTAATTAAAAATGGAGTTGGACTCGTCACCGAATAGTTCTTGCTCTTTCAAGAATAGGTGATGGCGCTGCTCGCTCTCTAGCGGGTTCCTCCACTTTTGTTGCAAATCTTCCCTAGCGGTGCTACTTCATTTGCTCCATCGTGAGCGTCTCCCCTAGGTCTGGCCACTCCACTGCTGTATCCTTGTTCGCCAGCTGCCAGTTAGCCCGCTGGGCAGAAGTGGCATGATAGAGGAACGTCGCCGGCTTAGCCGTCAACAAGCACGACCAGAAGCTGCCGCCAGACAGAAATATGTAAACGGAAGTGGTGGTGAACTCAACACGATTGATAGAAGCCATACCACAAAGCTAGGCATACGGCGCGGATGCGCAGTGCATTTCAAACTCTAGCAGTGATCGGCCAGCAGGATCCATCCAAGAAGCGGGTGGATCTTCGTATTTCATCCGCTAAGTGCTCCGCATGGGTGCAGCTCAACTTTAAACGAATGCTACCGGGCTGCCCGATACAGACTCTCCAGCAAACCGTGCTGGGGGTTGTCGCCTGTCAGCTCCCAGAACATAATACCTCCGAGGTGTTTTGCCCGCGCATACCGGGTTTTCAGCTGAATGGATTTCTTGTCGTCGAAGGAGGCAAACTCCTGCCGACGAGCGCTGTAGGCATACGGGGCCTGCGCTACGTCGTCCCAGTATGTGACAAAACCCCGTGCCATGGATAGACTATCGGTAAACTCTTTATAGTTAAATGTCTGTTTGAACTTTCCTGCCTGATACAGACCCTGGTTGCGGGGCTGCACCCCGCTAAATACTCGTGCGTAAAAGGCCGCGCCAATCACGATCTTGTTCGGCGCTACGCCAACTGAATCCAGAAAATGCACTCCGCTGTCAATCGAGAGTCCTTGCTGAGGAGTGGCGTACAAAGGCGTGTGGTGGCCTGTGATAGTGCTATAGCCGTTGACCAGATCGTAGCTCATCAGATTAACGCGATTAACCAGCGGCATCACGGCTGCCCACTCCACAGCGTGTTGGAGATAGTCGGGGAAGCCCCCTGCGGCAAAGCTGATTTCATAATCGTTGCCTAGGGTGGCGCGCAATGTCTGTATCAGGAGCGTGAAGTTATGGCGGTCTTCAGGCGCGAAGCGGTGACCCGGTGGTCCAGCAACTGCCGGGTACTCCCAATCTAAGTCGATGCCGTCCGTATGGGTAGCAATCAGTACTTGCTTGACCGAGGTCGCAAACTCCGCACGCCCTTGTGCGGTGCCAAATACCTGCGAGCAGGTTTCGCATCCACCCCAACCTCCTAACGACAGCATAACTTTCAGCCGCGAATTCTGATCCTTGAGAGCGACTAGCGCGGCCACTGTAGATTGATCCTTAGGAGTATCGAAGGTGAAAGCCGTACCGTTCAGGTGCAAAAAGCTGTAAATAATGTGCGTAAGCTGCTGGGTCGGATATTGCTGAAAACCGTTGGCGTCGCCAGCGTAGTAAGCAATGACAGCCATGTTAGGCTTAGAGGCAGCCGGAGGATTATTTATGGACAGGGCAATGGTGCTTCCGGCCGTAATCAGCAGCAGTACCGCTTGGTAGAAAACATTTCGCATAGAAAAGGTAGCCAGCTAACCAATACGTTTAAACTACCCCGAAGGTAAGGAGCTATATGCGCAAGGAAGCAGTTAACAAATCATCCAGAGTGTTCAGCGACATACTGTTTGCCTGAACAGGATGAGTAAACTAACGTCCTATGTTCGCCTACCTATCGTAAGGAAGGCCATTGAGAAGGAAAAGAGAGGAGCAAGATTCAAATCTTATGAGGCTATTGTGAGCCTGTTTTACATGACAATCCCCTCTCTTTTCTAGAGGCACTTTGTACCGTTCCATGAGGCCCGAGAGCCTGTATCAGGATAGCAAAAGCTTCTCTAGAAGTCCTTTTCTCCCTTGTATTCACCCTTTTATTGGTTTGAGACATGGATTCTGTACTACGTATTCCCGTCGTTGGTATTGATGTGAGCAAAGCCACGTTGGCCATCTGTTACCAAGTTGAACAGCAGGTGCGTCACCTGGAGGTGAGCAACAGTAAAGCCGGCTTTCAGCAACTCGTGCAAGCGTGTGGCCGCCAGTGCCTGTTCGTGATGGAGGCCACCGGCACCTACTACTTAGCTTGTGCCTATTACTTGCACACGCAAGGTGGTCAAGTAGTCGTGCTGAATCCGTTGGTCATCAAGCGTTTTGTCCAGATGCATCTGAGCAAAGGCAAAAGTGACCGCAAAGATGCCCAATGGCTGCTCCGCTTCGGCCAACAGCAGCCCGCCAAGCCCTGGCAGCTGGATGAGCAAGTGCTAGTTGAGTGCCGACAACTCGAGCAAGTCACCGAGCAACTACTCAAACAGAAAATCATGGTCAGCAACGCGTTAGAAGCGCTTGCCCAGCAACCGGTGATCAGTCCAATAGCCTGGAAGCGACTCCAACAGACCCTAAAAGTACTCACGGGGCAGCTACAAGCGGTGGAAGCAGAGCTGCTGAGCTTATTGGAACAACGTTTTTCCAAGGAAATCACCTTGCTCTACTCCATTCCGGGAATTGGCCGCAAGACGGCCAGCATGTTGCTCTTGTTTGCCGGGGGCTTCACCCGTCTCGCTAATTACCGGCAACTCATTGCCATGGCCGGACTCTCGCCACGGGAGCACAGCTCGGGCACGAGCGTGCGGGGTAAAGTGCGTATCACCAAAATGGGTGGCAGCCTGATTCGCGGGAAGCTGTTTATGTGCAATTTTGCTGCTAAGCGATATAACGCGGCTTGTCAGGCACTCTATGATCGACTGGTGGCCAAGGGCAAGAACGGCAAACTAGCTCTGATTGCCGTCTGCAACAAGCTGCTCAAACAGGCCTTCGCTATTGTCAAATCGGGCGTGCCCTACCAAGCTGATTTTATGAAAAATCTACCCTTGAATGCTTGACTTTTAACACCGTTCATCCTGTCAATTGCTTGCCCGTGGCCGTTGCGGTCGCGCTACCGCTTTTTGGACAAATCTTTCAGTTCGATCTTTCGAAAGTCCACCGGCTGTCCTTCGCTTTGTAGGGCAATAAACCCGCTCGTTAATAGTTTGCCATCCTGTTTCATCACCGGATCGTACCGATTTACGACTCCACCGCCAATCTGCGGCTTCGAGTAGCGCATGACCGTATCGCCATTGATGATATGGGTAATACTTGAGTCGCCTAGCACGATGAGCTCTGCGCGGACCCACTGATCTCCATCATAGGTCTTCGAGGTTGACTCGATGCAGTGGCGCTCATCGAGTTGCCCGTTGTACACGATCTGCGTGCCCGGCGAACACATGTTGCCGGTGGGACGCGGCTTCCCATCGCCCAGCCCACCCAGAAATTGAAACTCAATGGAAATAGGCCAATCCTGTTCCTTCGGCATCGAGCGCGGGTCTTGCGAGTGGAACATGACGCCACTATTGCGTAAGGTGTAGCTCGGAGCGCCTTGCTGCAGCGCGCCGACAAAGCGGTACTCGAGTTTGAGATGATACTGGGAGAAGGGTACTTTGTAGTACAAGTGGCCGAATTGATCATTGAACTCTCCGTACTGATCATAGCGCACCTGGATAACGCCATCGGCTACGCGAAACGTATTGCCGAAATTCTCGCCTACCTCATGATGCTGGATTTTCACCATCCAATCCTGCAGATCCTGACCATTAAAGAGCGGGAGCCATTCTGCCTGCTGGCGCGAATGCTGACCAGTGGTACAACTAGCTAGTGCCAGCAGCACTAGGATCGCAACGGGAATGAGACGCATCAGGAATCGGTATGGAAGAACAAGTGCTGAAAGTATGAATTTAGCCAAGAAAATCAGCGAACGGATACAGCACGGGAAAAGCGTTCGTAAACGTGCAGGTGGTGGAAAAGAGCAGGGGCTACTTGGGCAGGGTTAGCAGGCGGTGCGGCTCGTCTAAGCCTAGTAGAATGCACACTGAGGGCCGGGTTGGCAAGTAGTTGAAGTAATAGCTTTTAGCGCAAAGTGTTCAAGGGAAAGAGTAGGACGCAGCTATCAATTGACCCCTGACAAGTCCTAATGCATGTAGTTATAGCGTTCTTAACCTGTATCTTTTAGGGTCGGAACGGAGAATCCGGACAAAGGGCACCTGAGCGTACTCCGCACCGATAGCCCGCAAGCAGGAAGTACCCCCGTGTTTTTCTTAGCTTTTGTTATCGTTCCCGAGCGGCCAGAACTGGGACCTTTGGGTATTCGGTTTCACCTCGCTTCCCAACGGCCCCATGAAGAACCTCCTTAAACTGGAAGAACTTGCCCAACTGCTGCTCGCCCTATTCATCTTCACGCACCTGCCCTACTCCTGGTGGGTACTGCCCGCCACCTTTTTGTTGCCGGACCTGAGCCTGCTGGGCTATCTGGCCGGACCGCGGGTGGGCGCCCTGTGCTACAACTTCGCTCACCACAAAGCCCTCGCCGTAGCAGTGGGTGTTGCCGGCTGGTGGCTAGGTCAGCCCGTGTTGCTGCTCGCAGGCACCGTGCTACTGTTGCACAGCGCCTTCGACCGCGTGCTGGGCTACGGACTCAAGTATGGTACCGGTTTCCACGACACTCACCTGGGTCAGGTGGGGGATCGTACGGCCACTGAGCTGGTAGATTCCGTGTTGGCCAGCAGCGCCGCACAAGCATAAGGGAGCACAGAGCTTTAGGCGGGCGCGCCCGGTCAACGAGGTTGCATTACCCGGGCGCGCCCCGCGGATTTGCTGCTCGGGTTCAATGAGAGGCCGTTGGCCTGCCGGATCAGTTGAAAAAGATGGTCGGACCGCACCACCACATAATCAGCGTTGAGCGAAGTGGCCACGTTTTTGAACGTAGTGGGGGTCACGTTGGTCCAGGGCTGCGCCTGGATTAGGACGAAGCGCGGCCCGTGGCCATCCCACCCCGCCGCGGCCGTGGCAATGTGGTCTTTCATGGCTTGTTCGCTTGTGCAGTAATTGCAGGATAGGGCCAGACCAGGCAACCGCTGCTGGTAGATGGTCAGGCCCCCGCCTGTGTTTTGGCCGGTCACCCCCAGCAAAGAGGGGGCTTTCTCGGCAAAGCGCCGACCGACCTGCTCGTTGATGCCCCCACGGATCGTGTTCCAAACCGTGACTACCCGCAAGCCCGCCCGCCGATTGTATTCCTCGGTTTTGGCCACGAACTGGTCCAAGGCAAGCTGATTGGGAAAGCTATTCGGATACGCGTAGCCGTAGCCCGAAGGGCCCGAAACGAGGTTGTCGTTGGCCGTCGCGGTTTGCCAGTAGTAGTTCAAGGCGCCCGGCATGGCATCCACCATAGCCGGTGAGAGCGTCCAGCCCATCGGCACCGCTCCGCGGTCGGGGTTGTTCCACAGCTTACGCATCAGGTGCTCGACGTATTGTAAGTTGTCGCCGTCACTTAGGATGAAGGCCACGTAGATCTTGTTTTGCAGGGCGGGTTTCGGCGGGATAGGCTTCCGGGTTATTTTCCGGGGCATCCCGCTATGCACCGTCAGGTTGGTGGCGTAATCGCTGGCGATGGTGGCTAGGCCATAGCCGGAGGCCCGCTCCACGCCGGGTTGTTCCTCGGGCCACCACCCCATCACGTTCGCGCCCGCTGGCATGGCGGCCAAGAAGCGGTTGAGCAGTTCACTCTCGCCGGCCACTTGTGGGTCGAGCCAGATCACGGCCGCCCCGAGCGCCGTGGCATACTCCCGTAAGGCGGCTTTGTGGGCCTCGGGATTCAGTCCAATCAGCAATCGATGATCAAGCGTCGGCCAATACGTGTTGTAAATGGTCTGATAGACCTGCAGCTTGCTGCGAAACTGGCCGCGCAAGTCCAGCAAGACTGGCAAGTTATAGGGAGCAGCCGTGAGCCGGGAGACAAGGTCGGGCGAGGCAATCAGGGCCTTTCTATCCTTGGCCAGCAACGTGGCCAGGTTCACGGTGTGCAGCTGCGCGGGATCATACACGATCAGGCCCGCTAGCTCGTGCCGGTACTTGGTGATCAGGTCCCACTTATCGGCGGGTTCAGACCAGAGCAACCCCAACGACTCCAACCAGGTATAGGGTCCCTCGGCGAAGGCGTCACCTTCGTAGGAGAAGATGCGCGGCTGTTTCTGGTTGACGAGACCTTTCAGCGAGGCAAACAAATACATTTCGGCCGCCGATGGATTGTGCTGTAGTCCCACCCAGTCCACCTTCGTGGAGGAAGTGCCACGCCAAAACACGCGCAATTCTAGGACTTGATCGGCCACCGGTAGGACAAAGGGCAGCGTAAAGGTGGTATAGTCGGAGGCGAGGGGGAATTGCCGCCGGGTAAGCGTCTGCGTGGCCAACGTTTGGCCCGTGGTTACATTTCGAACGTCGATATCTACGATCGAATCGTTAGTGGCCGTGTTGTTGTCAACCTGCAAGCGAAACTCGGCTACCTGGGGTCCGGCCGGCATACGGGTGGCATAGGGGCCGTACACCAAGGGCCCATACACCATAGGCTGATTAGGCTCGTCCCTGCCCGACTGGCAAAGCCACCCGTCACCTTCCCTGCGTCCCGTGCCGTGCTTAAGCGATGAACCTTCGGCTTGCCACCGGGAAGGCGCTTCGCGCAGATAGATTAGATCCTGCGTTTTGGCCGGCTTGTGGAAGGACGGAAGCAGTTGCGTAGCGGGCCATTTCACTTGGCCCCTCGCGGGAACCAAGCTCAACTGGAGCAGGCACCAAAGCACCGCTCCCAGTAGTCTGCCTAAACAAATCATACGCGTAAGGGTAGGTGATAAGAGGGTATCTAGGAATAGCTTGACGCCCACCGCAGGGCAGCCGAAGATAGAACGCAGGGAGGTAAGATTGCCAACTGAAAGCCACGCAACGGCTAGCTACATAGTGTTAGCCGTTCATGTCAGGGCGCGTTTAAAGTGGAGGCATGCGCTCGATAACCAGCACCTAACCAATTATTTGCCAAAGCAAGGCCAGCTATGCTCCCAGGTGAGGCAGGATAATTCAGGCCTGAATCAGACGCGCAACATACACTAATGCTGAATGACACAAGCTCAACCATAATAATCAGCCTGACTTATGAGCTGATGTATCATTTCTTGGGAGGGCGTTTGTGAAATGATACAAACTCGATCGTAGTATTCTAAACCAGAATTATCGACCCGTGTATTGCTTACGGAGTGTCGTTGATGAAGCACTTACTCGTCTTGATGCTTGTAAGAGGGAGCGACTTGCATTTCCAGCAAGAAGCAGTTGGTGGCCGGTTCGACGCATATAGTACGCGGCATCTTCGTCCTGAGCCGTTGGGTATGCACCAGCCAGCGCTGCTGGGTATCTTGATAGCGAAAGTAAAGTGTGTTGCGTTCCGGTTGATAGGGCAGCTCCCCGGGCAGGTCGACCACATACTGCCCAGCCGGGCGTTGCTGGACCGCGAGTAAGACGACACGGCTATGTCCATGCGCGCTTTGCGCGGCCGGAACGGTGTAAAATTCAGTAACTACGTAAAAGAGCACCCGACCTTGATCGGAGCGTACAGCTCCTAAATATTGTCGGTGCGCTAGGCGCGCCTGTTTCGTGGGCGCTTGAGGAGACAGCTCGTGCTTGATTGTATGCGTGAAGAGCACGAGTAAGTTCGTAAGCCGCCACCACGTAGTAAGGAGCAGTCGAAAAAGCGTGGTTACCTTTCCGGTTACCCCTCGCAGCACACCCTCGCCCTTCCCCTCATCCCTATAGAACTGTGAAAAACGCCAAAACACAGCCCGGCTAAAACCGGTGCTGGGGTTCGTATGTCCTTAGCCCTACTGCCGATTTCTCGTGCTGTTACGGATTAGTACGCTTTCTATGATTCCAAAATCGATCATCTATTCACCCTGCAATACCCGGCCGCCCTATTCCTGCGGCACGGGAACAGGTCACATTCACTTCCGATGGAGCTGCTGTTTTGGCAAAAAAGCACAAAGCCAAAACAGCCGGCCACGCGCCGATCTCCCTGCGTATCACCATCCACGGCCAGCATAGCGAGTACTCCACCAAGTTCTGCTTACTCCCCAGTGAGTGGAATCCGAAAAATGGTAAGCGCCGTGGTACCAGCCAGGCGAGTATCGATACCAGTTCATTCTTAAAGTTGCTCTAGGCACGCGCCCGCTTGCCCCACGGAGGGAACGGGTGAGTCGGGTTCTTGTACGAGGCCACGTGAAGCTGACTACATCTTGCCCCCGATCTACTACTTACCTAACGATTGCTCCTCCGCTGTTTCCAAGCAGGTGATAGTAGCGGTTCTGAGGCCATCCACATTGGGCGGTAGCGCAGGCCCGAGCTTAAAACCTACCCGCAGCACCTGTCCGTTCACTTGCCGCGCCTGATAGGCCCGCCACTCTGCGCCCACCGGCAACACATGGTAGCCAGCTGGCAACCCGGGGTAGCTACTGGCTACTTGCAGCGTCGTGTGATTGGCCACGCACGTGGGGCTATCACCATAGCTTGCACAGAAACGCACCGTGACGAGTTCGCTGCACTCGGTCGTTGTTGCAGGGCAAACGGTATCCTCGGCCGTGCAGCCGCTGAACCCTAAGAAGAGTAGCAGGCCGAAGCCGGCTAAGTGGTGAAGGCAAGTACAGGTGCGCATAGAAGCAGAGATAAAAGAATGAATGAGAACAAAAAGTGGGATTGGTCGTCTACCCCTTAGCAAAGCTCTGGCAGCACTTTCATGAATCGTGGTCTTAGGAAAATAGGAAGAGATAAACTCACCTAAACAGAAGAGCACCGCGGCCGCGCCATGGTTGCATTGCCTAGCTACCATTCGTCAGGTTTGAGTCGGCACCATACTCCAGCAGCAGTTGTAGCACGCGGTGCTTCTCGGCTGGCAGCCGAGCGGCATCGAACAAGACGGGCGTTGCATTCATAAAAGCGCTGCTGCGTCCATTCGGGTCCGCGCCATGACGCAGCAACATTTCTACCAGATCGGCCCGGCCTAGGCGAACAGCAGCAATCAAAGGAGTATCGTGCTGGCGAAGTTCGTTCACGTCCGCGCCGCACGTTAGCAGCACGCGCAGGTGTGCCTGGTTACCAGCGGCAATAGAAGGCAGCAGACTGGTGTGACATAAAACACCCCAGGGCAGTACAACCAAGCCGACAGTTGTCATAAGTAGCGCCAGCCGACCAGTTCGCCTTTGGGGGATAATCAGTAGCAACACACTGAACAGGCCCATAAACCACCCGGTAAAGAATGCAAGGGAGGTGGCGAAGTAGCAGAAGGCAACGCCCAGCGCTCCAACCCCCACCAAGTAACGTAACCACGTCACCCTCGCTGATCGAGTGAGAGCGAGGTGAGGCGCTTGAACCAATAACGTGAAGAACCCACTGCCCCACAGTAGAACCCCACTCAGCCAGTACAGGGGCTCGCCATAAGCGACCATCGATCCCAGCGCCATTGCGCCGAACGTGCAGGACCAGAGTAGAATCAGAAAGCGTTGACTTGCGCGGGCCATGCAGGCTAGAACAGGGAGTGGAGTGCTAGGCGTGAGCCTTAACATACAACGGGCAGGCGTTGGCCGTGGGCGCTGTCATAGGAAAGGTGCTTGTATGTATTTACGCGTTCTGCTCTACCGGTTAGAGGAGGTAGGCGGCGGTGTTCAGCTTACCTAAGACAAACAGCCCGGAGCAACCGCGTTTTCTAGGCCGTATAGATGAATGTTCTAAGTGTTCATAAAAGTATATATTAATTTCACCTGTCTAAGCACTTACCTCTAGCGCAAATACTAAGCAGTTCTCTGTACTAATGCACGGCTAGTCTACGCTTTGGTATAATTCACTCGACGGCGGCTGCTTTCTTTGGCTGAAAATGAAACACCGGCGACGGCACATGTTCCTTGGTGAAGATTTGTGCAAAATGGTCGATTACATCCGGGTGCTGCGACGCCACATCGTGCTTTTCACTGGGGTCGGCAGTTAAGTCATAAAGCTCAATGGGCCCATTGGGCGTCGTGGCCATGTTCAGGCGGACAGCTTTCCACTTTCCCCAGCGAGCGGCTACGCTGCCCCCCTGCTCATAAAATTCCCAGTACAGATAGGGATGTTGCTGCTGTCTGCCTAGCCCGGTAAGGGTGGGCAGCAGTGAAACACCATCGATGCCAGCCGGGGTTTTCAGACCCGCTACGTCCATGAACGTGGGCAACAGGTCCCAGAAAGCGGCGAGCTGCGGGGTGACGGTTCCGGCTTTCACCCGACCGGGCCACCGCACAATGAAGGGCACCCGAACACCGCCTTCGTACAAATCCCGTTTTGCTCCTCGCAGCCCCCCGCTGCTGTTAAAATACGCTAAATCTTTACCCCCCTCGGCAGAAGGGCCATTATCAGAGGTGAAGATAACCAGGGTGTTATCATCCAAATTAAGTTGCTTGAGCTTGTGCATGATTTGCCCTACTTGGTCGTCTAACACCTGCATCATGGCCACCACAGCGGCCCGTGGGTGCGGCTGCGACAGGTAAGCGCCCGTCTTGGTGAAGGATGCTAGGCTAGTATCGGGGCCGATGTAAGGTTTTTCCGGACCGTATTTGCCGATGGTTTGCTGCATATAGGCCGGCGGTGCGACAAGCTCGGCGTGCGGAATCGGAGTGGTCATGAAGACGGCAAAGGGCTGAGCCTGATGCTGCTCGATAAAGGCCAGCAGGTGCTGCTGAATTAGTTCTGGGGCGTAGGTGCCTGAGCGGCTCCCGCGGTTTTCCGGGAGCATAATCTTTTCCCGGTTGTGCCAGAGGTAGTAGGGGTAGTAATTGTGCGCCAGCGTTTGGCTGTTGTAACCGAAGAATTCATCAATTCCTTGGTTTACCGGGTCGCCACTGCTCCCTGGTCCGCCCAAGCCCCATTTACCGAAACACCCAGTAGCATAGCCGGCTTGCTTGAGCAATTGCGGAATGATGCGACTCGATGCTGGCAGGGGATATTGTCCCTCCGGCGGCACCGCGAGGTTGCCGCGCACAGGCGTGTGGCCGGTGTGCTGGCCGGTGAAGAACGACGAGCGGGAGGGCGAACAGACGGCCGTTCCTGCGTAGCCCTGCGTAAACTTCAGCCCTTCACTGGCTAGCCGGTCGATGTTCGGGGTCTGGTACCGTTGCTGCCCATAGCAACTAACCTCCCCGTAGCCCAGGTCATCGGCCACAATAAAAATGATGTTAGGGGGGCGTTTCGCGGGGCGTTTCAACTGGCCGAACGCGAGGCCGGCCCCCACGCTTAGCAGCACCACGAGCCAGTGGGTCACTTTCCTAGGTAGTCGGTTGGTTGTTCGTTGTATCATATAGTTAAGCAAGCAGTTAATTGATTGCACCATTCGCAGCCTATTGGTTCTTGGCTCAATGATCTAATGAAAGTATTAATACCCCGGATTTTGCTCCAATACGGCTTCGCGGTTGCGCTCGATTTCCGCAAAAGGAATTGGAAACAGGTTGTGCTTCACCTGAATGTCGCCGTAATACGGGTTGAAGCGCTTCACCCGGTCATACAGCAGGCCTAGGCGCATAAGCGTCAGGCGCCGCTTCTCTTCCATGCCAAGCTCACGCATCCGCTCGTCGAGAATGTAGTCGATGGTCACGTCGTTGGCGGCTATGGGCCTGGCATTGACGCGGCTGCGAATTACGTTGATATCGGTTGCGGCCGCGGCTTTGTCGCCCTTACCTAGGTTGGCTTCCGCGCGAATGAGGTAAGTTTCCGCCAGCCGGAACATGTACTGATCCGTATAGGTCCCGCCGGCAATGTCCTTGAGTTGGAACGTGGCCGCATTGGCGTATAGGTTAGCCGGATGCGTAAAGGGCGTGGTTACCTTCGATTGGTAGGCGTAGAACGAGCGGCTCGGCACAGTGATGCCCGCCGGGGGCGCATCGGCTGACACCGTTTGACCGAATAGGCTGGGCACAGCCGGGTTGTTGTAGGTGTAAACGCGCACAAAATTGTGATTGGCATTCCGCAGGTCGGTTGTGAAGTCACTGGCCCAGATGGTATTACTGAAGTACTTCGTCGACACAGCCCAGCCGATGCCCCGGCCGCCCGTGTAATCCCCGGTCGGCCAGCGGAACGGCAAGAGGTTGCCCAACCGAAAATCGATGAGGTTGGGGCCGTGGTGCCGCTCGTAGGGGGCGGTGCCGGCTCGGGCAGTCGACAAGGCCGAACCACCCGGCACATCGGTTTCAAACTGGACCACCCACAGGCCTTCCGTATTGCCTGAGCTGCGGTTTTGATTTCGAACCTGAAATAGGTCCCAGTACACATCGCCGGGCGTCACGCTCGAGCGCGAGCCAAACCGGTTACGCATCAGGCGCACATTAGGGTCGTTGATGACGGCCGTGGCCGTGGTAATGGCGTTGTTGTAGTCGCCGGTTGCCAAGTACACTTCGGCTAGCAGGTGTTGCGCAGCAGGTTTGCTTATTTCCCCATTCTGCACCTGCGTGATGCCCGGCAGATTAGTGGTAGCAAACGTCAGGTCGTCAATGACCTGGCTGAGTACGGCCGCCTTGGAGGCGCGCACGAAGTTGTATTTTGGCGCGGAGAGTTCTTCCAGCACGATCGGCACACCCCCGTACAGGTAGGCTAGGGTGCGATAGGAAAATGCCCGAAAAAACTTCGCCCGCGCTTCGATAAGAAGCTTTTCATTGTCGCTCATTTGGGCGGCGGGTAGGCGCGCGAGCAGGGTATTCGTTTCCGAAATTATTTTGTACAAATCCCGCCAATGCGCCAACGGAATATCGCCCGACGGATCCAGCGTAGCGGCGTGGTTCGTAAAGCGCCGGATGCTGGGTTGGCCATCGAATACTATATCGGTTCCATACAAGAAGTCCATGGGGTTATTTTCATTGGACGTATAGAATTCCGCGCGCACCAGCTTGTAGAGGTTGTTTACCCCCGCGTTGAAGTCTTTATAGGTTACGTAGCCGTTTTGGGCGCTGAGAAAATCGGCAGGCTGCTCGTTCAGAAAATCTTTGTTGCAGGAAGCCAGAACCAGAAACGGCAGGAGCAGAGATAATTTAGCTAGGTTTTTCATGGTATAAATCGATCAGAATGCGACGGTGAGACCCAACGAGTAGCCCTTGAGCACGGGCCGACCGGAGTCGTCTATTCCTTGTTCGGTTTCCGGGTCCCAGCCCACCCAGTTGGTCCAGGTGTAAAGGTTTTTGGCGCTAACGAACACGCTCAGGTTGTCGGCGTGCAGCTTGTCGATGATGGTGCCGCTAAAGCGGTACGCCAGGGAAATATCCTGCAAGCGCACAAAGCTGCGATTCTGGTACACGCCCGGCGCTAGCGCCGGCGCAACGGCAGAACGGGCATAAAGGGCGTTAGGATTGGAGGGAGACCAGAAATCAAGGGCATTCAGGTAGTTGAGCCGCTTCGAAGGCACATCCAGCAGCCCCCCGATATTGTTGGCGGGGTTGTTGGCGGCGATATAGCTGTTGTTGCCACCCAGCACCGCGTTCAGAAACACCCGAAACGTAAAGCCCTTGTACTCCACCGTGTTGAGCAGGCTGGTGCGATAATCGGGCTCCTTACGCCCTAAGAACACCCGGTCACCGGCCCGGTCAATCTTGCCGTCTCCGTTGGCATCCACGATGCGGAATGTGCCCGGATAATAGCCGGCCGGAATATCATCCCCTACCTGGTAGAAGCCGTTGGGTTTTAGGTCGTAGATGGTACCGATGGAGCGGCCAATGAAGAGGTTGCTACTCACCAAATCGTCTTCCTTGCCGTCGCCGTTGGCATCAGCTCCCACCAGCCTAATGATTTTGTTGCGGTTGCCGGAAATATTGAACGTGGTGCTCCATTTTAAATTCTTGGCGGCAATATTTTGCGTGGTAAGCGTTAGCTCCAAGCCCGCATTTTTGAGGTTGCCTACATTGGTGCGAATAGACGAAAAGCCTGAGACAGTCGGCAACGCCACGTCGAAAAGTAGGTCGTTGGTGCGGTTGTTATAGTAGTCGAGGCTACCCGAAATCCGGTTCTTCAGCACCACAAAGTCCAGCCCTGCATTCAGGCCCCGTGTCGACTCCCATTTTAAGTTCGGATTAGCCAACGTGCTGACCTGCTGCCCGAACACGGTGGTGCCCCCATCACCGAACACGTACGCGGCACTGGGCTCCAAACGGGCCAGCGACGAGTAACGACTGGTCAGGTTGCCATTTGTGCCGTAGCCCGCCCTTAGCTTGAGGAAATTAATGGGCGCGAATCGGAAAAAGGGTTCTTCCGTGAGGATCCAGCCGAAGGCAGCCGACGGAAAAATCCCGTATTTCTCGTTGGCAGCAAAGCCAGAGAAGCCGTCACGGCGCACGGTGGCTGTCAGCAAATACCGCTCGTTGTACTTATAGTTGAGGCGGGCCATCTGCGCGTTGAGCTGCTCCTCCCACGCATCGGAAGCCGTGAACTGGTTGGTGCCCTGTTCCAGGCTGTTATACCCTAGCGTAAGGTTGGAAAAGCCCGTGGCGTTGGCGTACGTGCGGGAATACTGCCGCTCGATGGCGCTGTAGAGCAAGGTGGCCGTCAACTCATGTTTGCCAATCGATTTATGATAGGTCAGAATGTTGTCGAGCGTGTAGTCGTAATTCGTATCTAGGTCCTTATAGGCCTGGCCGGTTTGGCCCGCCGCCCACCGACTGGCGTAATAGTGATTGTTGGTGCGGTAGTTATTGCCGAAGTTGAGCCGGTACGTCAGGCCTTCGAGGAAAGGAGCACTGAGTTCGGAGTAGAAGTTGCCGAACAGCGTCATGCGCTTGTCGGAGTCGCTCACGTCGGAGCTTAGAAAGGGATTCGCCTGCCCCGTTCCGGTAGGAAAAGGAATTAGGTTGCCGGCTTCGTCGTAGGGCTCGTGCATGGGCGACATGCGCACGATATCAGACAGGGTCGGCTCTTCGCCGCTGAAATCGTTGAAGGAGCCAAACGTCTGCGCGCCAATCTTCCACCACTTGGTGGCTTGGGTTTCCAAGTTGATGCGCACACTCTTGCGGCTGAACTTGTCATTGATGATGTAGCCGAGCTGTTTGGTGTAGCCTCCGGAAACGAGGTACGTCGTTTTCTCGCTTCCCCCCGAAATGCTAAGCTGGTGGTCCTGGATGGCCCCCCGCTGAGTGGCCGCATCCCACCAGTTGAAATCGGCAGTGCGAATAGTACCATCCGCGTTCAGGTGGATTTGATCCACGAACTTGGTCAGGTCGAAATTCGGATTCGGGGTTGTGTATTCGGGCGCGAGATATGCCTGGGTGTAATTCAGGTCGCGGATGCGCTGTAGTAGCTCCTCGCGGTTTTGCGGGCGCAGGTTCACACTAGGCGTCTGCGTGGCATACGAGCCGGTGTAGGCAATGCGCGTCTTCCCAGCTTTACCCCTGCGGGTGGTAACGAGCAGCACCCCATTGGCCGCTTGCGCACCGTACACGGCTGTGGAACTGGCATCCTTCAGCACATCAATAGAGGCCACATCATCCGGATTGATGGAGGCCAGCGAACCATTGTAGATAATACCGTCCAATACAATCAGCACATTGGCGTTGCCATTAATGGTATTGGCCCCGCGTACCTGAATGGTGGGGTTGCCGCCGGCCGAGTTCACTTGGCCTACATTTAGCCCAGGTACCGTGCCTTGTAAAGACTGCGCAATGTTGGTATTAGGAGCTTCGCGAAATGCCTCTAGGTCGGCGCTGGCCACCGAGCCAGTCAGATCGGATTTGCGCTGCACCCCGTAGCCCACTACCACCACTTCCTCGAGGGCTTTGGTGTCCGGCAACAGCGTGATGTTGACGGTGGCTCTGTTGCTGAGCGGTACCTCCTGGGCTTGGTAGCCGATAAAGGAAATCAGCAACGTGCCGCCCCCATCCGGTACGGTTAGCGAATAGCTGCCATCGGCTCCCGTAGCAGTACCATTAGTTGTTCCTTTCAGAAGCACGGTCACACCCTGCAAAGCCTCGCCCTTTTCATCGGTTATCCGGCCTTTTACCGTTTGGTCTACCTCCGCCACGAAATTGAAAGAAAGGATATCCGCTGCATGCCGTTCTCTCAGATTATGTAGGACCGCTCTGCTCCCCACCCGAGCTATTTTAGCGTTTTCAGACTCTGTTGGCACGTATGGTTCGTCTGCCAGCTCTCGTGCTTGACTGTGTAATGGCAAGCCACTTAGCAGCGTAAGCAGCAGGCTGCCGTATCCTAGCTTGTGTACTGGTTTGTTCATAGAGTAAGGAATGTGATAATGGGAGAAGTAGTCTGGCTAGGCCGCACAGCGTGGGAATCCGTTTGAAAGTGGCTTTCGAATGGAGTAGAGAGAACTACCTAAGCGTGGAAAGTCGGTGCTCGTCCTTCTCAATAAGTGAACTAGGGGTGGCGCACGGGTAGAAGCAAAAAACTTTGTGCGAGCCGTAATGAGCGTTGGCGGCTTGGCTTTTCAACGATCTGCTCGATATCCGGCGCTCCGAAGTCAACCGCTACCTGCCCGCTGGACACTTTGTCTAGTAGCAGTTGATTGCAACCTCTGCGCCCGTGCACCACTCATCCGTCTTCCTGATAGCGCCGGCATATTGCACTCAAAGACGCCGGATACTACCATCAAGGGCAGATTTCGGCTATTTTCGTTATGGCAACCAGCTCATTCAGTTAGCAGGGACAGCGCCAAGCGGTAACTAAGACAGCCCACCAACCCACTGCAGGAAAAGTGATGCAACCCCGCAGAGCAATTGCCTAGAACCTATAGCAAGCCACAGCAGGCCTAGCAGCGCAGTGAGCAGCTACAAAAAAGGAAGCAAGAAGCTGGTGTCCGCCCTAGCAGCCTTGGCTCACCGTCGGCATACAGACGGAACCACGCATCATGCCACAACACCCATGCTGTACAGCGAGGCGGTTGGAGATACTAGCGGGGAGGTTGCTGAACGAATTCACGGTGTTGTTGTCTTTATATGGTCAGGACTTGGCACCGTTCCGGAGTTTCCGGGGGTTGCCGGCGTTTCGTCGAGCCTGTCTCTCCGCGCCTCTGTATAAAAACAATCCTTTGTAGGTGAAAGAATTGGTGTTGTAAATGTAGTGGCGGATTTTTTTAAAATTCAAATTTTATTCTTTGATCCGGCTCCTCAACGGTGGTCTGAGCTAGCCGCATAGCAGAAGAATGTAGCTTCCTTCTGTGATGACTATCAAAAAGAGTGTTACGTCGCCCAATGAATGGATAACACGATACCGCTTTCCTAGCCAAGGTCCTGTGCCTAGCCCAAGAAAGCCGCTCAACCCAAGCGGCCGCCCACGCGTTGGGCATCAATCTCGGAAGACGCGGAATTTTGCGGACATCGCCGGCTCAACGGTATGAAACTGGGTGGACCAGCTAATTACTCCATCCTTACGGCGCGACGAAGCCGTCACGCCGTTCAGGACGAGCCGCTGACCCCAGCGAACCGCGTGTTTGTCAAACAGAGCTACCTGCCTCTGGTGCAGGTTACCGAGCATTTCTAAGGCGCTCGGTATCGAGCGCGTGTTGGTGTGCAGCATTCGGGCCGATACCTACTGCCTGGCCGCGGGGCACATGCTCTTCGATGCCAAGCTACACCCGGCGCTGCAGAGATGGCTCAGCGTGAGGCTCCTGCTTGGACCGCACCGCCACCCTTGGTGCCACCTTGTGGCAACACCACTTCAGCTGTGTGCTGTACCTGGCCCGTGAAATGGCTCACATCCTGCGAGAGGGCGGTTGCGCTGAACCGCCTAGCCATCAGCAGCCTTTTGTTCACGAGAACATCCTTTTTTAGCTCCCCGAGTCTAGCCTAGTTGTTCACGAAATCTAGGGATACTAATATATACCCCGGATCATCCTAAGAAAAGCTGCCTCCTGGTGAACCTCTAGAAAACTCTAGCTAGCCTAGCTGGGGGAGTCCGTTGCCGCGCGGTAATAAATCGGGCGCATCGTGTAGTTTTTCGCGGACTTCGACGACTAAGTAAGTAGACGCCCACCCCGCTCGGTACGCCGCCCCATGCACCAGGAACTCGAAACAGCCTTTCTGACCCAGCTCAACCCGCATCTGGGGTTGGTGCAGCGCGTGTGCCGCCTCTATGGTCGGCAGGCCGAGGAGAGGCAGGATCTACAGCAGGAAATACTCTACCAGCTCTGGAAGGCGTACCCCCACTTCCGGGGCACCGCCCAGTTTTCGACCTGGCTCTACCGCGTGGCCCTGAACACGGCCCTAACCTACGAGCGCCAGCGCCGGCGGCGGCCGGTGGCCGAGCCGCTTGAGGACTGGGTGCGCACGCTGGCCACGCCGCCAGAGGGCCCTGAAGCCGAACAGCTGCGCGTGCTCTACTCCACCATTGAGCAGCTCTCGGCCGTGGACAAGGCTGTGGTATTGCTCTACCTAGAGGAGCAGCCCTACGCGCAGATTGCCGCGGTCACGGGTCTGAGCGTGAGCCACGTGAGTGTACGATTAGTCCGCATCCGTAAAAAACTTGAACAGACCCGCGTGGGCGCCGAGGCCCGCTGATCAGCATGAGCAACGAACTGGAAACCCTAAAAGCCGCCTGGGGCTGCCCTCCGCCGGCTCCCCTACCCGCCGCCGACCTACGCACACTGGTCACGACGCGCCACCGACGCGAGCAGCGCCGCGTGGGGCGCTACGTAGTCGGCGGTGCCATCTGGCAGGCCATGGTGTATACTGGCCTGGCATATGTGGGCTGGCGGTATCGGTTCGATGCTCGAACGCTGCTGGTATGTGGCGTGGGTATCGCGTTATACCTGCCGTTCACAACGGTTTTCTGGCGCAAATTTCGGGACTTCGCTCAACGGCCGCTTCTCGGCCCGCCAGCAGCCCCAGGTACTCTCGCCGCGCAGATAGCCCAGCAGTCCGAACAGCTAGGGCAGTTTTTTCGCTTCAAAAAGCGCTTTGATGTGGTGGCGACGCCCGTAACGGCGCTGGTGGTAGTGGCCGTATTTATCCGGGTCGGCTGGGTGCCGGCTATTACCCACTCACTGGGTCCCGCACTCTGGCTCGTCGGGCTAATCGTTGCCATTTTCTACCTAGCCCTGCGCTGGGAGAACCAGCATCAGTTTGCCGCACCGCTACAGCGCCTGGCGGCCTTGCAGAAAGAGTTGGATACCGACAGGCCGCCCCAATAACGCACCGCTTCACCGAATGACGTCTTGGTCACTTGCCTGGCAGAGCGCTGCCGCCAAGCGCCTACCTCAAAGGCAAGTAGGTACTGGTTCGTAAAACCAACGTTAATCGCCCTCCAATGCAATGTTTCTCCCTGTTTCGCAACAGGCCCCGGTGGGGCCTCCCCCTTCCTCACTTACGAACCCAATTCCGGTCGCGGGTGCTAGTCGTGGGCCTGCCCGCACGAGCCCCGTCCGGTACTGTGGCCAGCCCTGGGAGGACGCTGGCTGATAAGCACCTAGCCAGCCCGCTGCAAGAAAGCACCCTGCTCTTTGACGGCACCGGTGCCCACCGAGCACTGGCAAAGCAGGGCTACCAGGTAACGCGCTACGACCAGTGTGAGACCAACCCGTCAACCTACCCCCTGGCGGCCGGACTGCTGAACCGGCCCAAGCGGTTGGCGCCGAGGAAAAATAGGCAGCCAGTCCGGCTGGCATACCCCTTGGATGACCGCGCGTGCGACATTGGCGGCTTGCCCGATGCGCTGGTTTTCTCACCGGCGAACGTGGCGGGTATCTTACTCGGCGGCCTGATTGGTCGAAAGCGGACGGGGCAGTACCCTGGCTGCAGGTTCCGTCAGCCTTCAACAGCAGGAGCATGAATACGGCTCTATGGGTTTGGCAGTGGCTGCTAGCCGGACTGTTTTTGCTGACTGGCGCGCTGAAGCTAGTGCTATCAGCCGCGAAGGTGCGTCAGTTGGCACCGGCGTATTTTTCACTCGCCTTTCTACGGGGACTGGGGGTGGTGGAGCTACTTGGAGCAGTCGGGATCATCGGACCAGCGC
Organism: Hymenobacter sp. GOD-10R; assembly: GCF_035609205.1. Lineage (NCBI taxonomy): Bacteria > Pseudomonadati > Bacteroidota > Cytophagia > Cytophagales > Hymenobacteraceae > Hymenobacter > Hymenobacter sp. GOD-10R. Next base: position 3,220,140 of record NZ_CP141184.1, on the reverse strand, counting down.
TCACCGGCCTATGGCCGGTGCTCACGCCTTTGGCTGCCGCCGGGATGAGTGTGGTGCTGGCCGCGGCAGTGGCCGTCCACACCCAACGCCGCGACTTTGGGACGGTTCCTTTTCTGCTGCTGATGCTGGTCGGCGCGCTCGCCGTCACTTGGGGACGCTGGCCGTAGCCCGCTAGTGGCTACGGGACCAGCGGAAAAGGCTACGTACAGTCGACCGCCGGGCCGCTTCCTTCGTATTGGCTGGCTCCGGTTGCGCCGGGTTCGAGTTTCAGGGTAAGGGCACAGTGCTGTGGCGCAACGAAATAGCCTGCCAAGCCCCGCAAACCCTGAAAATCACCTGGCTCGACCAGCACACCTTCTTCACGCGCAGCACCGAGCGCGACCTGCCCAATTGTCCACCGAAAGTCGACGTGTACCAGGTGGTGTCGTACGATGGCCGCCGGCTGGTGCTCAAGTCGTTCTGGGCGGGTTGGAACGACCGTGCCCCCGAAACGGAAACGTACGTCAAGCAAACCCACTAGCCCGGCGTGGCACCTAGCTTTTCGATTACTCCATGCGCTTACGTTGAAAGTCGCGGATTTCGTGCCCGTCGTTGGCTAGCAGCAGGGCACCGTGCGCGTAGTCGGGGCCGCCGCGGTAGTGCAGGGCAAAGCCATCGGCAATACGCACCACTTCCTGAAAATCGTAGGACTTGGCAGGGTGGCTCCACAGAATACGGTCATCGGGCACGCTGAGGCGTTGCAGCAGGTGTGGGCCCTCGCGCCGGGGTGTTGTGGCGGTAAGAACAAGCAGCGTCGTGGCATCTTGATAGAGCACGCGGGCATCGAAGTAGCGGCGGCCAGGCGCCACAGCAACCGTATCGAAGCGACCTAGCTCCCCGGCAGCCCGACTCCGGATCAGGCGGCTGCGCGAGGCCGCTTGAAAGTCGCCTGAAGCTTGTTCGAAGTAGAAAAATTGTGGCGGCTGTTGCCGGTCGGCCGCGCGGTACAAAGCTTCACCGTTGGTAAAAAGCTGGCCGGTGGTGGGTCGATAATAGAGGGTTTGGCCCTCATTGGTGAGCACACGCAACGCTTCGTGGTCAGTGTCGAAGGCAAACTGCGCCACGCCGCTGCTGGCGGCGGGTTGGTTGGCGAGCAAGCGTTGGCTAACGTCGGTGAGCTGATCGGTACGCGGATCAATCCGGTACAATGTAGCCTGGTCGTGGAGCACGTACACGTGGCCATTCGGGAAAGTATGCCAGCTAAAGAGGTGCTCGTCGGGGTGCCGACCTAGGGGCAAAAGCTCCTGCTCGCGGCGCAGGCGGCCGGTACGAGCATCGAAAAAGACGGCCGTCCAGGTCGTCGAGTCGCTACCCCAGCGCGGCGCATCAGTGCGGATCGTCACGTACACGGGCTGCCGACGCGCATCAGCGTACACAAAGTTGGTGAGATAGAAGGTCGGCTTGGCCACCGGAATGGCCGCTTGAAACGGTTGGGCTGAGCGGGTGAGCAGTACCACCAACCAGGTAATGGCCCCCACGGCCACCAACCCACACAGCCCGATGCCCACCCGTTGGCCCCAGGACAAGGGTGGGCGCCGTGCCGGTGGTGCTACTGGCGGCGCGGCGTAGTGGTGGCGCACGTGCACCGTTATATCGTCGGAGTCGAGGTAGTACTCCGTTTGGCAGGCGTTACAACGAAATAGGTCGGAGCCAAGCGTACTCTTATCGGGGCTGCCGCACTGCGGGCAGCGAATGGGGCGAATGGTTTTGGCCATAAGTTCAGCTGTACGAAAAGTAAGCAACCCGGTAGCAGCTTTAGCCTTCCTCGCAATCTGTACATTTAGGCTATATAAGTATACTCTAATTCATTCGATGCCTACCAAAACGTATTACCTCGACTCTGCCCGCACGGAAGCTCTAACGGCGAGTTGGCGTCTATTTTTTCGTGATTTCCAACTTAATTATCAGGGTCAAGAGCTAGGTCGCCTTAGCCCCGCCGAGTTGAAAGCCGGTCATGAATTTCATTTGCCCGATGGCCGCCGGCTGCTGGTGCGGCTACAACAGAAATTTGGCGCGCAAGGCCTCGACTTCCAGGTAGATGACCGCCCCCTGAGTGGCACCGTCAACGACCCGCAGACGCAGGTTACGACTGCCTTTGCGGCCATTATGCTCGTTGCGGGCTTAAATGGGGCGCTGTCGTTGGGGGCCATGCTGGGGCGAGTGGAGTTGCTGGAGCAGCTTGGGTTTGGCTGGGGTACGCTGGTGGAGGCACTGCTATATGCGGGCCTAGGTTGGCTGGGCAAGTACCGCTTAGCTGGGTGGGCTTTTTATGCCGCCCTCACCTTATTAGTAATCGACGGTGTGCTACTGCTCGGCAGCGGACAAGGCACGGCCGGCATAGTGGTGCGCATTTTCCTGGGCATCGCTATCTACCGCGGCGCCGCGGGTGTGAGGCAGTTGCGCCAAGCGAAGACTGCCTAACCGTTCTTGCTAAGTAGCGCAGCCTGTTTTAAACCTGTCGCAGCCCAAGGCTGTGATTTTGTACTAATCCGAAATCTACGTTGACGTAGCGCGGCGCTTGTTGCTAAAATCACAAGCCAAATAAATTAGTAAAACTTTTAGCTAAAAAAGTTAGTAAATACATTAACTTAGTTGCATACTTGCAGTGTGTAAATAACGTACCTGGTAGCTGGTGACAACCAGTATTCACTCTTCTCCGCGTGCCCCTATGACTGACTTTGCTTACACCTACGCCCAGTCCTCGGCCCTGACCCGCCGCCCGGAAGGCGACGCGCTGCTCTTGGCAGCTTACGCCGAAAACACCCCCACTGCGGGCGCCGCCTGCTTTTTTCGCGGACAGTTGCGCGACCCTTGGCTGACCGCCCGTGGGCTAACCACATTAGCCAAAGTAGTGGCCTCGCGCTTCGTACCGCAGAGCGCCGCCCTGCGCGACCCCATCGTGACGGCGGGCGCGGGACGATTGCGCTTTGAGGCTTTTTCGTCGTGCAACGGCGTGTACGCCCGCCTCGACCTAGGTCCGGCGGCGCTCGACGGCGAGTTTGTGCAGAGCGGTACCACCAACGTCGATTTCAACGAGCCCATGATTAATGCGCTCAGCCGCATTAGCCGCACCGAGCCGGTGCGCCTGAGCGTGGGACAGCAGGAAGTGACCTTGGAGCGCGCGGCCGGTCACGTTACCGAGCGCAAAGTGACGCTGCCGGAGCGCTGGTTGCGCGGCCTAACAGCCGCTCAAGACTACCTCTCGCGCATGGAGGAACGCCTGACCATGAGTCGCGTGCAGGCTACGCAACTACTGCATTCACTCCCCGCCGGCACTTCCCGCACCGATACGTACCTCGTGCTGCGCGGCGGGCGACCCACCTTCGCGCCGGTAGCGGCCGCCGGGGCCGTGCGCGTAGGCGGCGCGCACCGCTTGCGCCTACTCGAAGGCTTATTGCCCCTGGGTGAAACCGTGCGCGTATACGCCACCCCCGACGGCCAAGCCAGTGCCATGCTGCTGACTCTAGGTGGAGGCCAAGAGTTTCTGCTGGCCTTGTCGGCCGAAGTAAACCGGGGCTTTTCGGGCGAGGGCACCCAGCTCGAAACGCTGGCGGAGGAATTGCCTGCCGAGTGGCTGGCGGGCGCCAACAACCTCTTTCACAGCAACGAAACCTTCAACCCTACCCTATTCGGCCTAACGCACGACTTAAGCCCGGCCACCGTAACGCGGCTGTGTGCCCACCTCTCGGCCCTAGGTCTGCTTGGTTTCGACCTGCGCGAAAACGAATACTTCTACCGCCGCTTGCCCTTCAAAACCGAGCGCATCCTCAGCCTGAACCCGCGCCTAAAAAACGCTCGTGCCCTGCTCGCCGAGGCCGACGATGTGCAGTTGGTGGGCGTGGGCGCCGGAGGTCGCACCGAGGTGCGCGTACGCGGTACCGATGTGTGGCATACCGTGGTGCTAGGTGGGGCTGAGCCGGCCCGCTGCACTTGCCAGTGGTACTCCAGCCACCAAGGCCAGCGCGGCCCGTGTAAGCACATCTTGGCCGCGCAACTGCGGTTTGGGTAGGCCGCTAGCCAGCCCGATACCTGCGGCGTCAGCCAGTTGTTACTGCGGACGCCAACACGTTTTTCCTAGCTTTTATACACAGTACGATACTCCCGCTTGCCTATGTCTACTGCTGCCGAAACGTTCGAGCACATTATCCTACACCAAACCGCCAAAGAGCTGGTACCCTTCCTAATAAGCCTCGATAAAAAGGAAGCTATGACCCTGCGCCGCCTCACGCAGCATCTCAAAAAGCGCCTCGAGGAATATCGCCCGGTAGAAGACAAAAAGGGGCGTACGCACTACGAGCGCCTGCTGACCAGCGAACAGCAAGCCATGCTGGCCATGTCAGGGCTAGCTACGTTTACGCGCAAGGAAGGCCTAGCCCGCAGCTTCGAGCTACCCTGGAGCCTGCGCAACCAGCTCGATAACCGCCAGCACTACGACCTACATTGGCAGGTGCTGCGCCACTTCCGGCCCGATTGGCTGGGCGACATGCTAGCCCTTGCCACCCGCACCAACCTGTGGCAGGCGCCCGACTACGCTGAGCTGCGGGCCTTAGAGCGCGAAGGCCTTATTAACTATGACGCGCCAACCTTCGCCCAACTGCTCGGCAATCGACTTTCGCGTTACGACCGCGGCCAAGAGAGCAAGCGCAAATTCACCCCGCAGGAAGTAGAAGATTTCGTACTCAGGGACTTGCGGGCCGACCCCGAGCTGCTGGGCCGCGACTTATGGCTGCTGTTCGACTACGAAACCAATGTCAACTACGACAGCACCTACATCGGTCCGTACCCGGATGGCATTTCAATCGGGTGGAAAACCCTGCTGACTAAGCTAAGTGCCGCGGGTGATCTTGACCGCAACGAGCTGCTCACGCGTAGTCTGCTGGCCTTGCGGCGCGACTTCAAACGGCCGTTGCTAGGCTGGTTTAAGGACGTATTTGCGGAATTGAAACCTACCCTAGCCGAACGCCTAGCCCGGCAAAACGAGCTAGTAGAACTGCTAGCCCACCCCCTACCAGTGGTGGTAAACTTTGCCATCGAGCAGCTAAAAGAGCTGTGGGAAGAACCAGGTTTCGACCTAGCTCCGCTCCTACAATACGCCGACGGCCTCATGACGCGGCCGGATCTGAAAACGGGTATCAAAACGCTACTAGCGGGTTTTGAGAAGCTGTTGAAGCCGCAACCAACTTCTGCTCCTGCCCTAGCTCGCCTAGCCACTGCCGCCCTGTCCCACGCCGATGCGGGCGTGCAGGACCGTGCCGCCCGCTTGCTGGCCACGGTGCTGGGTGCTAAAAAACCGCTACTTTCCGAAGACGAAACAGCAGAAATCACCGCCACCTTAACTGCCTACGCTGACCTGCTAACTCCAGCGGCCGGCACCCGCCTAGCGCCTTGGCTCACGGCGCCTGCTACGACCGAGGTCGAAACCGCACCCGATGCCGGCTACGCGCCACTCACGCACTTCGTGCCCGACCTTAGCTCTGCCAATGTGCTAGCGCCCGTAGCCGATTGGCACGAATTGCTGTTCCTAACGGGTCCATTATTGGCGGCCGACAACCCCGTGGTCGTGGACCGCTGGGTGGATGGGTTGCTCCGCCTGCGCCCGCACTTACCCCCCGACCACGCCACCCAGCTACAACCTTATATCAAGCAGGTGCTGAGCTGGCTTACGTCGAACAAAACGCCGGCCGAGGCAGAAGCGATTATGCGCAACTTTCAGGGTACTGGCCGGAAAGGGCCTGTCGATTTGCTGACGGCATTGGTAATTGGCCTGATTAATACCTTCGAGCAGCCGCAGGTAGCACGCGTCAATCTGTGTCCTAATGAGTACCAAAAGCCTGATCCGCTGCTGTATTTGGAGCAGCGCCGTTTGGCTGCTGCTGAGGCCCGTCTGCGCCCCGGTGCCACGCCCCTACCCTTGCTGAGCACTGCCACTCACGAGCCGCATTGGGTAGCCCCTAGCGTGTTGGTGCAGAAGCTGCTAGCCTACCAAGCCGCCGACGAAACCCCCGATGCCGCCGACTTAGTGGTGGCCCTAGCCCGTTGCGCGTGGTCGAACCCCGACGATGCCGCCCAAGCCCGCGCCCACCTGCCTGAATTGCACAACGCCGACCTGCGCGAGTTGCTAACCTGGCTGCTAGCTCCTGTTGAAGAAGGCGCGCCACTTCCCATCACCACAGCGGAAACCTGCGCTAGTGCACCAGCCGCGCCACAAACGGAGCAGATAAGGCACTACGGCACTTCCTCTACCCGCACCACCACGCCCCTCGATGCGGTGCCGGTACCCGTGCCTGCCTCTGCACCGCCTCACGCTGCTGAGCTACCAGCTTGGTTAGCTACTACTACCACGAGTCTGACGGCTGGCGTTAGCTTGTTGCAGCGAGCCAAGGAAAAGCTAGGTAAGCTTATTCCTATCAAGAGTGAAACGGAGCAGATCATCCCCATCGACCTGACTGAGGCCCTGCCTTGGCTGTGGGCCGTGGCCGCTCGCACCCGCTACCCCACCGCCGAGCTACCCGCGCTGGCAGCGCTGGGCGAGCTTCCGGGCCTAGCTCGGCCCTGGCAGCCAGGCTGGACGCTAGCCGAAATTGGCCTCACGTATGTGCGCACTTGGGAGAAAGGCAAGCCTACCGTCACCGATAAGCACGTCGAGCTGCTGGTGCCCGTTACGCCCGCCACCCGACCGGCTCCTCCCCTGCTCCCCTACGCCGCTTACGCTGGTCTTTCTGAACGCATTGATATGTATGCCTGGACGTTGCACTTCTACGTGCCGACTACTGTGGCGCTGTTACCGAACAACCCCGAGCCGTTGCACTGGCACGTGCTGCGTACGTGCTGCCGCACCGACGAGGCGGGCTCCGAAGTCCGCGACACCATGCAGCGCTCCTTGGCCGGGCTGCTAGGCACGGGGCCACACCACGCCGTTGGTACCTCGACGCTGCTGGCCGCTGGCTTGGTGCACCAGGCCCCCACCGTGCGTGCCATGGCGCTGGAAGTTTTGCTAAGCGCCACCGACACCGGCCGCTTAGTGCCCGCCGACCTAGGTCGCGCCCTCGGGCGTTTGGTAGCAACGGGTCGTGCTCCTTTGGCCCGCCTCACCGACGGGTTGGCTCAGGTGCGCGCCATCAGCCTCCGCACCGACGACGCGTTGTGCCAGGCCCTCGAAGCGCTACTGCCGCAGCTGCCCGTCGCGCCCTTGCGCAACACGGCTAAGCTGCTTGATACCTACGCTGATACCTCGAAGCGGGTGCGCCGTTCGATACCGGAAGCGGTACAAACCCGCCTACGCGAGTGGCAGAGCGTAGACAGCTTGAAAAAGGCAGCCGGCGCATTGCTAAAGTAGTAGTGCTCAAGACGAATGCAGGCGTCCGCAACGCTACCAGCCGGACGCCTGCGGCTTCGAACCACAGCCGGCTAGGAGGTATTTCCGGCGTTTCGAGCTTCTGCTTCCTTTTCTCAAACCCAATACCTTGTTGAGTACCCAATAGGATTACTGCTTGGCAGTTCACGTAACCTTAACTGTTGCTTATGCCCCTACTCACCATCCTCGACGAAACCGCCACCGGCAGTATCATTAGCCGGCTAGAGCTGGAAATAAACCAAGAAATGCTCACCGTACGCGAGTTGATTACCCATCGTGTGCACGACGAAGTAGCTGCTTACAACCAGCGCCAGAGCGACACCTTCCACGGGCTAGTGCAGCCTACTGATTCGGAGCGGGTGCTGAACGGCTACCGGGTGCGCTCGGCCAAGCAGATCGACGCGGAGCAACAGGTGTACCGGGCGCTGGAGGCCTTTGAGCAGAATGGTTTTTTTGTGTTGGTGAACGACCGGCAGGTGGAGAGTTTGGATGAGGAAGTATGGCTCGGCACGGGTGCTACGGCCAGCTTCGTGAAGCTGACGCCACTGGTGGGCGGTTGAGGCCGGAGAATGTCTGCTTTGGTACAATTCCTTCACTTATAGCAATCCATAGTTTGAACCCACTTGTTATTAGCTTATTCGATGCTTTAGATGTTGAAATGGTTGATCTTCAACCTATTCTACAGCAATTAATAGAAGTCGTCATAGCCAAACCTTACGGGGTCAAGGTCGGCGACTTACCCGCGTACCAAAGCGTGCGGAAAGCTGATTCTCGTTACCAAGGACGCCTTGTCCTTGCGCTAGCAACCATGATGCGCGAATGTGTGCAACGACAAGATTACAGCACTCGGTATACCGTAGGTGAGCTTCTCACTAACCTGATGCGTGGTACTCCCAAGCTTAGCCAAGAAGAGTACGTGCACTTATTTCGCCTATACGGATTAGAGTTTGACATCATTGATTATGAGGCCCGACGAATGGCCTTTTGGGGATACCCTGTTGGTCTTACCTTGATTCAGGTGGCTAAGCTTACGAAAAAGCAAAGCTTGGGGAAGCTGCTGCAAGACTACTTATTGCAGCTCTTGGAGTACACAAATGTTGCGACGACAGACCTGAAAGAGGTCGCCAAAGCACGCGTTAAGATTCAGGAGATTTTGCAGCAAGGTGCGGGACTTGAAATACTGCCGACGGTCGTTTTTAGCGAAGCTGATCCTTTCGGCCGGCACCTGAATCAATTTGTGGGCAAGTTGGATCAAGCCGACTCTCTCACCCACTCTTGGCTGACGCTGTTGCAACTCTGGCAAAAAGCGAGCGGAACACGGCCTAGCGCCAAGTACCAAAAAACACTCGACGTTGCGGCAGCCGCTATAGGAGTGGAGCAACTCGGCCCGAGAGTTCAGGAGTGGCTACAAGTGTTGTTGAGTGTACCGGTTGAGGCTACAGAGCGGACTTATAACTACCCCAATTACACGTACACACATACCGAATACCTGTTTCTGCAGGAGTCAAGCTTAAATACCGTTAAAGGCTTACTGTGGACCATACAGCCACTGGTTAACGAACTGCTGCTGCAATCTATAGCCGCACTAGCCGCCAAGTGCTACCGCAAGATTCCGGGCAAAGGACCACTGGCGGCGGGGCTAGGTAACGCCTGCCTGCTGGTCTTGTCGCAGAACGGGCTGCCGGGCGTGGCGGCGCTGGCGCGGGTGCGCTCCAAAATCCGGCAGACCAACACTCAGGAGCTGATTGCGCGCTACATCGCCGAGGAGTCGCAAAAGCTAGGTGTCACGCCCGCCGAAATCGAGGACATGGCCGCGCCCGACTTCGGGCTGAAAAACGGCCGCTTGGAAGAGGTATTTGGTGAGTACACCGCCACACTTACCCTCACCGATGGTAAGGCCGACGTGCAGTGGCAGAAGACCAGCAAAGCGCTCAAAAGCGTCCCCGCTGCCCTCAAAGCCACGCACGCCGACGAACTGAAAGAGCTGAAAGCGGCCCAGACGCAAGCCCAGCAAACCTACGCTGCCCAACGCGACCGGCTCGACCGCAGCTTCGTGGACGAACGGCGCATTCCGTGGACGTGGTTCGAGCAGTACTACTTCCAACACGGCTTGATGAGCCTCCTCGCTCGTCCGCTCATCTGGCGCCTGCACCAGCCCGACAGCTCCCACCACGATGCGCTCTGGCTCGACGAGCAATGGCGTGATGCGCACGGGCAGCCCGTGCCACTACCTAGCCCCGACACGCAGGCGCAGCTCTGGCACCCCGTGCTAGCTTCGATGGAAGAGGTATTAGCCTGGCGCCAATTGCTCGAAGCCCACCAACTTCGCCAACCGCTCAAGCAGGCGTTTCGGGAGGTGTATTTGCTCACCCCGCCGGAGGAACGCACGCGCACCTACTCCAACCGTATGGCCGCGCATATTCTCAAGCAGCATCAGTTCAACAGTTTAGCGAAGTTGCGCGGCTGGCGCTACAGTTTGCTTGGCGCCTACGACAAGGGCTACGATTCCGAAATAGCGAGCCTAGCACTACCTAGCCACAACCTGCAAGCCGAGTACTGGGTGAGCGAGGTATACGCCGACGGCGAGTGGAACGACACCGGTATCTACAACTACGTCAGCACCGATCAGGTACGCATTACCCGCGACGGCCAGCCGGTGCCGTTGCCCGAGGTACCGCCGCTGGCCTTTTCGGAGGTGATGCGCGACGTGGACCTGTTCGTGGGGGTGGCCTCGGTGGGCAACGACCCACAGTGGCGCGACAACGGCGGCCTAGCCCAATTCCGCAACTACTGGGAAAGCTACAGCTTCGGTGAGCTAGGCGAAGTGGCCAAGAGCCGCAAGTTGGTGCTGGAGCGCCTAGTGCCGCGCCTGAAAATTGGCCGCGTCAGCGAGATCAAAGGCAACTTCTTGGTGGTGCGGGGCAAGCGGCGCACCTACAAGATTCACCTAGGTTCGGGCAACATCCTGATGGAGCCCAACGACCAGTACCTGTGCATTGTGCCCGACCGCTCTAGCAAGAACATGGGCGCCCACGACGTATTCCTGCCCTTCGAAGGCGACGCCGTGCTATCCATCATCCTGAGCAAGGCCCTGCTGCTGATGGACGACGACAAGATTACCGACGAAACTATTCTGCGCCAGCTATGACGAGCCTCCCCCCACAAACCCTAGACGACCTGCAAGCGGCTGCCGAGGCCGAAGGCCTAGGTACCTTTTGGCCCCGTTTGGCGCCGTACTGCCGCCCGAGCATTCGGGTGTCGCCTGCTCTGGCCGCCGCACCGTTGCCCCTGGGCGCTTCGCGTCTAGGCGGTGTTCCCGATTTGCCCGCCGCGGTTGGCTGGCCTACTTGGCAGGGCCGGTCGTTGAGCTTTCTGGTTCAATTGAACCTAGCCGAGCTAGCTATTTACCCGGCTGCCGCGGTGCTGCCGTCGGCTGGGTGGCTGTCGTTTTTCTACGATGCACAAGAGCAGCCCTGGGGCTACGACCCCGCTAATCGGGGCCGAGCGGTGGTGCAGTATCATGGTCCGGACGCGGTGTTGGCGCCGCGTCTGCTCCCCGCCGATTTGTCGCTAGAGGACTACACAGCTTTCCCGGAGGTGGCCCTTTCGTTTGCCGCCGAAATGACTTTCCCCAACCCCTGGGAAGACGAAGTTGGTATTACCGAAGAAGAGCTAAGCGAGGAGCAGCACGAAGGCTACTGGCGGCTGTTGCACCGCCACGGAGATGGTACCAGTCGCCTGCTGGGCAACCCCGATGTTATCCAAAACCCCATGCGGGCGCAGTGTGCCCTCGTCACGCGCGGCCTGTACCACGGCAGCACGCAGGGCTTACAAGAGACGCAGCAGAAGCTAGGTATCAGCGACGAGCAGGTGGAAGAGCTCAAGCAGGCCGCCACTACCGAATGGGAACTGCTGTTGCAACTCGACAGCCACGAAGCCGAAGCCAACATGATGTGGGAAGACCTAGGTCGCCTGTATTTTTGGATACCCCGCGAGGCGCTAGCGCAACGCGATTTTGGGGCAGTGTGGCAAGTGCTCCAATGTTTCTAAGTCTCAGAAGAGAATCGTTGTAGCAGAGACTGCGAATGGCGGTAGCTAACGATTGTTCTCCAGCAAGTCTGAGGGTAAGTGGGCGAAGCGCAGGGTGTCGCCGGCGTTATCCATCACCTTGCTGCGGAATGGTGCGGCTGACACGCCGGTAGGTTTCGTCCGGGGTCATGCTGCCTCCAAAGTAGCAGTCTTCTCGAAAACCGGGCATACTTTGCACCGTAGCGGCATTGGCAGCAAAAGCAATCTTGAGCTTACAACCGTGTTCTTCGTCGGATGCTTTATTGAAGCAGTAAGCCGTGTCGCCGCGCAAGTGGGCCCGGCCAATGACGCTGGCGATGTGGTAGATAATGATACCATCATGTCGTCACGGCGGAGTGGGAATTTTACTGCGACTTTCACTAAAACCTAGCCTATGCTGCTCGGCGTGTATTGGTATTACGGCTTTCCCGAAGGCCTTTACCACTTCGATTATTTCACCTTTCGCCGGGGCTTGGGGGGCCACGCCGACGGCCCGGCCTCGCTAACGGTTACGGTGCATGCGGCGGCCCCTGCGCGTTTGCTGGAACAAGTGCGCGCCGTGGCTGCCCGCTACCCTGAGGCTTGGCTATTTGCCCAAGCCCACGACCAAGTACTACGCCTCACGTTGGACGATTACAGCCTATCCGATTACGTCTTTCACGTGGCTGGGGAGTTGGAAGCCGTGCTGCGCCAGGAGCAAGTAACGCCCACAACCACGCCCCTGCCCACCGACACGCCGCTGCTGCGCCTCACCCAGCCCCCCGATACGCCGCCGTACCGCTACGGGGGCATCTTGCAAGCCGTAAGTTCGTCGCCGGGCAACCACAACGCGCAGACCTCCTTGCTGCGCCTAGACTGCCACTTGCCACTCGCGCATCAATCTGCCTTTTTCCAAGACCTAGACTTGCTTAGCCAGCAGTTTGAGCTCGACGTGCTGTATTACTTCGACCGCCAGCTGGGCGAGCACGTCAATCTCATGGTGTTTTTTGGCAATGGCCGGCAGGGCGTGGGCGGCAGCTCCCTGCGCCACACCGACAGCGCTGCGGTAACAACGGCTGTGCAACAGGCACTTACCACCCACGGCGGCCAGCCCGAACACCTAGGTACGTTTCCTAAGCACTACCCCCGGCGCGGTCCATACGTGATACGCATGGTAGATGCTGACTTTGTGCTGTGAGGTGCCCTAATACTCTCATTCCGCAATTTAATGGGCTAAGCTGAAGACCTAGGGTGCGCTCATGCCTCGGGCGCATAACAGAATGTTCTTCTCACTCAACTGGCACCTCGGCCGTATTACACTGATTCCCTACATCCTCCCCCATGCCCGATTTACCTGATTTCGACCCTGCTACCTTTTGGGAAGACAGCGACTACGCCCGCGAGGCCCACACCGAGGCGCCCCCTTCCGACGAGCTAATTCGATCCGTAGAAGACGAGCTAGGCTATAAACTACCTGCGTTTTACATAGCCCTAATGAAGCAGCGCAACGGTGGCATCCCGCACAACACCTGCTTTCCGACCACTGAAGCGACCGGCTGGGCCGACGACCACATTGCCATTACCAGTATCAGCGGCATCGGTCGCACCAAAAGCTACTCGCTCTGCGGCGACCTAGGTAGCCAGTTCATGATTGACGAGTGGGAATACCCGGCCATTGGCGTGGTGGTGTGCGACTGCCCCTCGGCCGGCCACGATTTAGTGATGCTCGATTACCGGGCCTGCGGCCCTACCGGCGAGCCGGCAGTGGTGCACGTCGACCAGGAAAATGACTACCAAATTGTTACGCTAGCGCCTACTTTCGAGGCTTTCGTGCGCGGACTGGTACATGAGTCGGTATTTGAGGAGTAACTACATGACGATCTTTTCTATACTTCAGTCAGCTAGGTTACACTTGCTAGTCGTACTCTTGCTGCCCTTAACGGCTTTTGCCCAACAGCCGCTGGAAGCAGTGCCAGCGTTGCCGGCCGCCGTTCGTCGCGCCTTGCCCGCAGGCTTCACCGTGTTGGCCGCTGAGAAAGGCGACCTAAACCGCGACGCCACCCCCGACTGGGCGCTAGTGCTGCGCCGACCCAATGAGCAAAAGACCTCCGACGTTATCGACCACCCCACTAAGCGCCCGCTGCTGCTGTTTATGGGTGGCGCGGGCGGCACCTACACCCTAGCTGCCCGCTCCGACAATGCCGTGTACTGCGTGGACTGCGGCGGCATGATGGGCGACCCATTTTCGGGGCTGGCCGTGAAGAATGGCTACTTCACTGTGGAGCACTACGGCGGCAGCACTCAGCGCTGGACGCGCTTTATCACCTTTCGCTACGACGCCGCCACCCGCACCTGGCTGCTGCATCGCGACGGCAGCGAGCATTTCGACGCCACCGACCCCAAGCACGGCAAAACCACCATGCGCACCGCCAAGAACTTTGGCCGGGTACCGTTCCTGAAGTTTGACATTTACCAGGAAAAGTAACCTAGGTTGACGCCTCGTCTTCGGGCTGTCTTTTATCTCTATGTGAGTGGCGTCAGCGTTCTGCTCTTACAAGCGTCCCATCACACCGACCGTTTTTCGTTAGCTGATCCACGATGCATCGCTCCTATTTCCTGCTAACGGGTATGACAGCCCTGCTCAGCCTCGCCGCCTGTCGCCCCGACGCCGACGGCCGACTACTCGATCCGTCCCGGCCCAAGTACGTGGAGCTAACCCTAACCACCATGCTATGAATTGGTACCGCCTACTGGCTGTAGCTAGCCTAGCCCTCGTGGCCGCCTGTGAAACGCCCTATAAGGAGCCGCCTATCTCTACGGCACCGCTACTGGAAACGCTGCCCGCTCACTATCGTCCCATCGACCGGCAAGACACGCTCGAAAGCTACTGGGCCCCTTACGAGGACCTCGAAGACAGCTTGTTTCAGTACACCGAAGCGCACCGCAGCCTAGTGCTGGTGCGGGCCCAGTTCGTGCCAGCTTCAGCCATGCAACAGAACGGCTTGGATACGCTCACCTTCCAGAACACTTTCCACGACTCGTATCTCAATCGCACAGGGTATCATTGGTACTACGGCTACCACCACGACACGCAGCCAGAGGTAACGAACTACGCCAACGACGAGCCCCAGAAGATGGCCCTCCCCGTCGTCAACCGACTGATGTTGACGGAGTACCGCCGCTGGAAAACCAACAATGCGGTGTACGACCGCAACAGCTACTCCATGGATTATCCTTTCCACACGGTAGCCATTGCCCCCGTCAACGATTCGGTGGTGTACGTGCGTGCTTACCCGTTGCGGCCCAACGTACCCCGCGCCGATACCCTGTATACCTACTTTCACCAGGGCGAGAAAAAGAAGCGCCTGCCCTGCGTCGCCGATGTGGTTGATTCCACCCATCAGGCCACCATCCGCTTCAGCTTCCGGGTGCTACGCCACTCCCCAAACCTAGACTGAGGAAGCAGTAGTCTACAATCTTTATTCGGAAATATCCTCTACTAAATGCTGCTTCCAGAGTTGGGCGGCGTGTTGGCGGAAGACGGCGGGCGAAGCTTTTAGCGCGGCATCAAAGGTGTAGCTGCCACCTTCACCGTAGGCCTGACTCTTAATTACGATGCGGCTGGTACCACGCACCGCATACTTGCGCGGGCCTTCGTACATGATAATCTTCTGGGTGCTCGGGCTCACGTCGCCGCGACATACGGTGCGATACACCAGCCACACTTCGGCCGTGCCGTTTTGGTCGAGGTCGGTTACAGTGAGGCCTTTGGGGCGAAACCTAGCTTCTAGATCCACTGGGCAGTCGGTCACGAAGTCGTGCATTTGCCAGGTGGGCGTGCTGCCCGTCGCCGGGTATTGGTAGGCGTAAAGGTCGGCGCGCTGGGCGTCGTCCATTTCCGTACTGGCGGCGCTTTTGGGGCCGGTTTGGGTGGCTAGCACGATGTAGGTGCCGGTGCGGTCGGTGTAGCGCACGGCTTGCACTACCCGGCCGGCGTGCTTGAGCGTAGCCGGCACGGCGGCCGGGGTCAATGGGCTAACACGCAGTTGCGCATGGGCCGATAGCGCGGCAAACAAAAAGCTACTCGTCAGTAAATAGTTATTCATTAGCAACTTAGTTGATAAGCTAGGTCAGTAGGGTGCGGGCGAATCGGGCAGCACCCGGCCCTGGTGGTCGATGTACTGCCACTGGCCGCAACTCCATACGGAATGCTCCCCGTCGCGTAACACCTGGCAGCGGTTGCCTACCTGCGCCCGGCCGTTGGCAAACGGATACGCGGCCTCGTAGCGTGGCGGCAACACCACGCGCCCGGTGGCAGTGTCGGCGTACCCAATCAGGCCCGCTGCATTCACGATGCGCATCACGCCCTCGGCGGGGTAGTCGGGTCCGTTGTCGAAGAGGTAAGCCCGAAACAGCACCCGCTCCTGCCGGTCGATGCCCACCCAGCCCAGGCCGGGCTTGAGCACCAACGCTAGCTTGTCAAATCGGTCGGTGGCGCACATTGGGTAGCGGCCGAAGGGAATAACTGTGTCGCCCGCCGCTGACACGTAGGCATAAGCATCATCCGACTGCCGCACGACGAGGCGCAACGGAGTATCAGCAACAGGATTCTTTACAGCGTCAGGATAGCAGGCGCTCAACAGCAAAGCGCTGAGCAACAATAGCAGGTAACGGCGGCGCAGCATAGGATGAGCTTTCACGGGTATTCGCACTTACGCCTCGTAAGGTTGGTAGCTAGGCTGGCACACCTGTACAGGCGGAAGTTGGCAGCAATAACGCAAGGTATACGGTTGCGTTTGAACGGTATTTGCGACTTCTTGCTGGCTCTGCTTTTACCGCTCCCCTTATTCGATGGCCAACTTCTCGCTTCCTGCTGCCCTACTGCTACTGGCTAGCCTAGCCGCGCCACCCACCTACAAAACCTACCACAACGCCCGCTTTAACTTTCGCCTCGACTACCCCGCCGACCTGCGGCCCCAACCCGAGGCCGACAACGGCGATGGTCGTCGCTTCGTTTCGGCTGATGGGCAAACCGAGCTGAGCGCCTACGCGGCCTACGACGCCTTGGACGGCGGCTTGCCTGCCTACCGGCGAATGGCGCGCGAAGGCTGGCAGCAAAAGCACGCCACCATCACCCTCGACCAGAAAACCAGCACTGGCTTCGCGCTGTCGGGCACGTTGAAGGGCCGTGTTTTTTACGAGAAAACCGTGTTGAAAGCCGGCACGCTCACCACGTTCGTGTGGCAGTATCCTACCGGCCGCAAAGCTGCCATGGACCCCATCATTCGCCATACCATCCAGACCCTACAGCCCGGCAGCGACTAACCGCTTACAGCTGGTCAAGCCAGATCTTTTTCTTGGCCTCAAACTCTTCCGGCGTCAGGATTCCTTCGTCGAGCAATAGTTTGAGCTTTTGCAATTGCTGCACGGGGTCGGTCGGGGCCGGCGCGGTAGAGGCGGCTGGTAGCGGAGAAGCTAGGTGTTTGCCGAGCTCCACCCCTACTCCGAGCTGCAAGCCCGCTCCGGCTATTCCGCCGCTGGTGCGGGCGGCATCGCGCAGCGCTTGTAATTGTTCGCGCTCGGCGTACGTCATGCCCGCTACTTTGGCAGCTTGCACATCGGTGGTGGCATCAGCCACGCGACCTATGCGCTGCTGCGTAGCCGCGTCGAACACGGTACCGGTCAGGCGGAAGTCGGTGAGCAGTAAACCCAAGCGGCTACATTCGGCCGCCAATGGCTCGCGCAAGCGCGCCGCTAACGCGCTGAGCTGGGCATCAAGCTGCTGATAAGAAAACTGCGCGGCCGCAAGCTGCGTGGCTAGCTCTTGCGTTATGCGACTTTGCAGCAGCGCCTTAGCCTGCGGCACAGTGTATAAATCGCTCAAGCCCACCACTTCTGTGAAAAACTGTCGGGCATTGGCTACCGCGAACGACAGGTTGCCGTGGGCACCTAGCTCCACCGGAAAGCCGTACACCGGGTCGAGGTACTTCACCGGGGTGGGCGTTCCCCAGGGCTGGTTTACGTTTTCGGCGCGCCGATAGAAATAGATTTTCAGCTTATGCTCGCTCTCGCCTCCCGTGCGCAGCTTGCGCAACGTGGTGACAAACGGGTGATTATCCGTTGCGAGGGAGTAAACGCCTTCCGTGCTCAACACATCCGCCACGCGTCCTTCGTACACCAGCAGCGCCCCCTGCCCCGGCCCAACAAGCAGTTTGCTGGCATTTTTTACTTCGTCGTGCGCAGATGGAAACTGCCACAGCAGTTGGTGCAGCTGCGGCGCGTCCCATTGAATCACTTCGGCTAGTTGGCTGCGAAAGAAGCTGAACGGCATGGCGAGGCTAGGTGTCGGTGATGATTAGGCTGAAAGATTTCCAGCTCAGCTATGTACGTAGTTTGCTGGTGGCCGATTGCAAAACTGCGGACGCTCTGATTAAGCGAAGCCCAACTACCTCACTGCTGACCGCAACCCTAGCTATTCGCTTGCCTCGACGTGTGCCTTCTGCTGGCTCTAAAGTAAGTAGAGTACAAACTCTAACTTGCGCTAGCTTCCGCAACTTGCCCTAAGCATATACTCGCTTGTCACCTAGCCCCATGCCGAACCCAGACGCACCGCTGGCGGTGTTTCGCCGAGCCTATTTTGGACCCATTGACCACTACCTAGCTTGGCACGATGGCTACGAGGCTAATACGGCCTGTCTGGATGTTCTCTCGCCCGCCGAGCGCACCCAAGCCGAAACGGAGCTGCTAACTGCCCTGCGCAACCGCAACGCCGACGCACGTGCGTTACTGGGCCTAGGCCACCTGCGAAGCGAAGAGGCCTTGCCCCTGTTGCACTACCTTATGCGCCAAGGGTTTGAAGCCCACTACGCCCTCACCGCCATTGCCCAAATCAACCCGGCTGGCCTCAACTGCACGCTCCTAGCCGAAGTACTGACTACCGCAACCAATACCACGCAGCTGATAAACGTGCTGGTAGGACTGCACGAGTCTTTCACGCTGCCGCAAGTGGGCGCCTCCGTTGCCAGGGCTGTGCTGCGCTTGTTCACCCACCCCGATTATCTGATTCGCTACCATGCCCTGAATGCCCTGCGCCACCTCTACCACCTACCTGCTCCGGCGCCTACTGCTTCAGCAGTGGCACTTCGAGCCGATACGTTGTTTGGGCTGATTTGCCGGAAACGGGCCCCACGGGCTTATCGTCAGGCCCAGCAACTCTTTCTAGACCAAGTGCCGACCGCTACGCTTCAGCTTTTCCCGCTGTCCGTTGGAAAGGCTAGGTAGGCAGAATCCTGGTGCTAGGTTTCGGGGCTAGCGGCTGCGGCTAACTGCGCGCGTAGCAGCTCTTGTAAACGGCTTTGCAAGAGCGGGAAGCCTTTTTCTAGCCAGAAAGCAGCGGCAACGTGCCCGCTGCTCATGCCCCCACTCGCATACCGCGCGACAAACGGCTGCCGACCCGCAACTGCTACTTCGCCCACCAGGTTCAGGTAAAGGTGGTGCAGCAAAGCCTCTATCGCAGCCGGGCTGTCTGGCAACTGTAGCACCTCGAACACCTGCCGAAGCTCCCGCCACAGATGCGGGTCGCCGCGCAAGCCCCACTGACCAGGTTCCGGGTGAAAAAGATGTTGGAGGGCGGCAGTTTCCATTGAAGCAATGAATAATAATTCTGAAAGTAATAGCCTCCTGATGAGCATAAGCGAGGTATGCACTGCGCAATCTAAGTAGCTGTTGGCAAACGGCGCCGCACGCGTTGGCAGGATGGTGTAAGGCGGGTTACCTGCCGGTTGCTTTTTGTATAAAAGCTAGGTTCCTACTTAGAGTCAGAGCCCTGGTCTAGTCTTGCACCCGTTCAGCCGTTGCGCATCATGGTTATGCCTAAACTACCTTGGCTATTACCCGCATTGATTTTTTTGGTTGGGTGCGGCAGCCAGCCGGAGCAAGCTGTTTCGCCAAGCACAGTCGGCCCGCCTGTGGAAGTGGCAGGGCCGCTGCCCCCTCCCTCAGCACCACCGCCACCGGAGGAAACCACTCCTAATGCTTTGCCGGACGCGGGCCTCAACCGGCAGCTCGTCTACAACGCGGAGCTTGACCTGAAAGTAAAAGACCTTCCCCGCGCCATTAGCCGCGTCGATAGCCTCGTGCAAGCCAATCGGGGCTGGACCCAAACCGCCACTCAAACCCGCACCGACGACGAATGGCGGCAGGAAACAACCATTCGGGTGCGGCCGGCCCAAGTTATGGCGCTGTTGTCTCGTTTGAGCACCCTAGGTACGGTTGAGCGTAAAAGCTTGACGTCGGAAGACGTCACCGCCGAGCACGCCGACGTTACGGCTCGTTTGCGCAATAAGCGCTTGTTGGAGCAGCGCTACCTAGCGCTGCTCCAACAAGCGCACAAGGTAAGCGACGTGCTAGAAGTGGAAGCGAAAGTCGGGGCAGTGCGCGAGGAGATTGAGGCGGTCGAAAGCCGGCTCAAGGTACTCAACGACGAAGTAGCCTTCTCCACTATCACGCTCAAGCTCTACCAGCCCTTGGTGTTGTCCGCGCCCGATGCCCCCGTCATTTCGTTTGGCAGTCGCCTGCTGGAGGCGGTGTACGGCGGCTGGGAGCTGACGGCTAGCTTGGTGGTGGGCATCCTCTACCTATGGCCGATCTGGGTACTGCTCGGCGTGGGGCTTGTTCTCTGGCGCACGTGGCGACGTCGCCGCTTATCGTGAGTGTTCATCCTAAAATATGCTTCAAATCACGAGGCAATGTGTACTTAAAGACATGGTCGCTTTCCTAAGCAACCTAGCCAGAAAACACTGCTCTTCAATAAAAACGCATACCAATAATTGATTTAGCGGAGCCTAGTTATTCATGAAAACCAGGCAAGCCGTTCCGGGAGGCACAGTAGGTGCTGTCCTGGCTACGTAGACGCGCTCGATATCCACCGTTCTGATGCACCACGGCCCGGCAAACGACGCCTTGTCGCTTACCGGGCCGTGGGTAAAGAACCCATTACAGGTGAGTACCGCAGATCAGTTCTTGACCACGCGCACCTGCTGGGTGCCGGAGGCCGTGGTCAGGCGTATTAGGTACACGCCCACCGGGTAGGCTCCCAGCGATAGACGCACTTGCTGGCGTTCGCCCGCGGCTACGGGCTGGCCACCCTGCTGGCTCAGCGTGCGCCCCGTCAGATCATACACCGCCAGCGTGTAGGCTTCCGCGCGTGGAAGCTGGAAGCTGACGCGGACCTGGTCGGCGGCGGGGTTCGGCGCTGCTTCTAGCCGCGCGGCGAGGCGACCCGAGGCGGCGGTGGGTAGCACTGCGTTACTGGCTAGGCTCGTGCTAGCACGGCTGCTCGGTGAGAGTACCTCCAGGGCCGAGAGCTTGGCCGCATCCCGGCCCCCGTCGCTTTCCAGGGCCGACAAGTCTAGGTTGAGCACCCCATCGGTCACGACCACGGAGAAGGTCTCAGTCGTGGCCGTGAACGGGGCGACCTTGCGCAGGATGTCATAGTTGTCGAGCACCAACTGGTTTTCGGCGCGCACGTCGAAGAGGCGCTGACCAGGCTGAGTCCAGTAGAGCTCGGCAAAGTGCAGCACCACTTGGTAGGTGCCGTTGGGTACGCGCAGGCTGTAGCCAAACGCGCCCTCAAACCGCTCGGTCTGGTACAAGGCATCGTCCGTGGTACCGGCAATCGGACCCGAGTTGGCCCCCGTACGGCTGGGCGAGAAGTACTGGTCAGCCGCGAACTGGCCGAGGCTGGTGTTCACGGCGGGGCCACCGGCGTGCAGGCGATAGAGCACCTGCATGCCCGGCGTCACGCTCACCGTGACCGTGGCCGTGGCACTCAGCGCGGGCTGCCCGTCATCGGTGACGCGCACCGAGAGGGTGAAGGGCGAGGTGGCCGAGCGCACAGCCGCCGCATTGGCCACTTGCAGCTGATTGCCCACGAAGGTGAAGGCCCCGTCCGTGTTGCCCGCTGTCAGGCTGTAGGTGAGGCGTTGCCCGGCATCCGGGTCGGAGGCCACCACGGTGCCCACCAGCGTACCGGGGGCGCTGCCCTCGACCACTGAGAAGCTTTGGTTAGCAAGAACAGGCGGTTGATTGGGGCCGCTGCTGCGGGAAAGCACTTCCAGGGCCGAGAGCTTGGCCGCATCCCGGCCTCCATCGCTCTGCAGGGCCGACAAGTCCAGGTTGAGTACCCCGTCGGTCACCACCACCGAGAAGGTCTCAGTCGTGGCCGTGAACGGGGCGACCTTCTTGAGGATGTCGTAGTTGTCGAGCACCAACTGGTTTTCGGCGCGCACGTCGAAGATACGCTGCCCGGGCTGGGTCCAGTAGAGCTCAGCAAAGTGCAGCACGACCTGATACGTACCGTTGGGCACGCGCAGGCTGTAGCCGAAGGCGCCCTCAAACCGCTCGGTCTGGTACAAGGCATCGTCCGTCGTGCCGGCAATCGGCCCGCTGTTCGCCCCCGTGCGGCTGGGCGAGAAGTACTGGTCGGCGGCGAACGAACCGAGGCTCGTGTTCACGGCAGGGCCACCGGCGTTGAGACGATAGAGCACCTGCGTAGCCGGTGTGAGCGTCACTGTGATGGTGGCCGTGGAAGCTAGGCTGTTGTCGGCTACCTGCACGGTAAGCGTGAAGGTGGGCGTGGTGCCGTAGTTCAACGCTGCCATGTTGGCTACTTGCAGCTGGTTGCCACTGAAGCGGAAAGCTCCGTCCGTGTTGCCGGCCGTAATGGAATAGGTCAGTGTCTGGCCCGCATCGGGGTCAGAGGCCACCACCGTGCCCACGACCGTGCCAGCGGGTGCTCCTTCCCCGATGGTGAAGGTCTGATTGGCCACCACGGGCGCTTCGTTCACATTCGTGACCTGAATCGTAAGCGCCTTCTCGTAGCTGAGGCCGCCCGCGTCGGTGGTGCGCACGCGGATGCTGTAGCTATTCTTGGTTTCGTAGTCGAACACGGCCGCCGTGCGCAGGGTGTTAGTGCCGGCCGGGATGGTGAAGGCCGCATTATCGGTTGCGCCCGCGCCGCTCACCAACGCGTAGGTGAACGTGTCGCCGGTGTTCGGATCGGTGCTGCTGAAGGTGCCCACCAGCGTGTTCACCGGGGCGTTTTCGGCCACCGACGTGCGGCTAAGCTGAAGGTCCGTCGGCCCCTGATTGGGCACGTTGTACTGAATACTGAAGGGCGTGGCGGCGGTGTTGCCGTTGCCGGCCGCATCTTGGGCCACGTTCGCCGCGATGTTCACCGTCACCGTACCACTCGCTGCGGGCGTTACGTTAAAGGTATACGTGCGGCCGCTGCCGCCGCTGCTGAAGTCGGTGACTGTCCCATTGTTCACGCTCACGTCGGCCGGAATAAAGTCCGTGACGATTTCCGAGAACATCACCACCACCGGAATGGGCGAAGTGCTGGTTGGGTTGTTCGCCACGCTGCCGATGGATACCGTGGGTATGGTGGCATCGATGGTCCAGTTGTAGGAAGCCGGGGTGGCATCCACATTTCCAGCCGCATCCACAGCGCGTACCTGGAAGTTATGCGGCCCGTCGGCTAAGCCAGTTAGTGTCACGGGGCTGCTCGCCGACGTGAAAGCTACGCCGTCAAGGCTCGCCTGGAAGCCGACTACGCCGCTGC
This sequence comes from Hymenobacter sp. GOD-10R, assembly GCF_035609205.1. Classification (NCBI taxonomy): domain Bacteria; kingdom Pseudomonadati; phylum Bacteroidota; class Cytophagia; order Cytophagales; family Hymenobacteraceae; genus Hymenobacter; species Hymenobacter sp. GOD-10R. Next base: position 3,197,077 of record NZ_CP141184.1, on the reverse strand, counting down.
CGTTAGTATCGGTACCCGAGAACGTGAAGGTGGCCGTCGCGCTGTTGCTCGTCGCCGGCGGCGTGGCGGTGAAGACCGTTTCCGGAGCTAGGTTGTCAATAACGTAAAACTCACCCGATGTACTGCCCGCTGTGTTCAGATTACCCGCGAGGTCAGTCACGCTGCCCACGCGCAAGTTGGGGAACAAGCTGCCGTTACCCGCGATACCGCTGACGGTGACATCGTAGCTCGTACCGGTGCCGCTTACCGCTGTGACGTTGCCGGTAGCCCCCCCTGTGTTCAACGTGAAGTCACTGACCTCTACGCCCGTCACGCTCTCGCTAAAAATGACGCGGAAGGTGACCGACGTCAGGTTCGTGGCGATGGTGGTAGGCGAAAAGCGCGTGAGGGAAGTAACCGTGGGCGCCGTCTGATCCAGGAGGATGTCGTCGGTGATAGAAGCCGAGATGTTGCCCGCTGCATCTTGCAATTGCAAGTACACAGTCTTGGGGCCGTCGCCGGTGGGCAAGGTCCAGGCTTTGGTGCTGGCGATAGGCTCGAAGGCGGTGAAGGTGGTGCCGTCATTGGAGAAACGCATCTGCGTGGCGCCGCTGCTGGTCAGGTTTAAGGTCACGCTGGTCGAGTTCGTGCGGGCCGCGCCACCGTTGATAGCTAGGGTACCCGTGGGTGCGGCCAGGTCGAGGGTGAAGCTGACCGTCGTGGCGTTGGTGGCCGCATCCGTCACCACCAGCGTGTAGGTGCCTTCCGTGCTCACCGTAGAGCCCGATGTGAACGGATTGCCATTGAGCGTAGCCGTGCCTTCATCGAAGGTGATGGTGCGGGCGCTGTTATACACGCCGCCGTTCACCACCCCGCTCACCACCGGCGGCGTGCGGTCGATAGTGTAAGTCTGACCGCTGAAGGGCACATTCGAAACCTCCGGGCTCAGGCCGATAGTGTTTGCTAACCGTAGCTCTATCGTGCCGTTGCCGGCACCCGTATTCACCGTGATGGTGTAGGTAGTGCCCGCACCCGTGACCGTGCGCACATTAGCGCCGCTAACCCCCGCACCTACTACGACGAAGTTACTCGGCGACAAACCCGTAACAGGCTGACTGAACGTGAGCGTGTAGCGCACGCTCACGGCGTTGGTAGGTGAAGCATCTGCTCGTACCAGTGAAGCAACCGTCGCCGGAGCTAGGGTCGAGAAGGAAACTACGCTACCGTAGCTGGTGCCGGCCGTGTTAGTCGCATAGGCCCGCACGTAATACAGAGTGCTGCTGCTCAAGCCCGTGACAGCCTGCGAGAAGCTTCCTAGGTTTGCGCCAATCACCACTTTGGTTCCGCTGCCGATAGTCGGGGTTGCATTGGTGCTACTGTAGACCACGCCCCGCTCCGTCACGGTTGCGCCCCCGTCAGCGGTTACGTTGCCGCCTAGGGTAGCGCCAGTACTTGTGATGGTAGAAGGCGTAGGCGTAGCTGTTGCTACCGTGGGTGCAGCTGCTTCCGGCACGGCCAAGCCACTGACGGCTGTGGTGGTAGAGCCGGCAATGAAGGCCGGTGTTAGGAAGGTGCTCACCGCATTGCCGGAAGCGAGACTCACGGCCACAATCTTGCTGTTGGTCGTAGCCGTAGGTTGGCTGGCACGAATGTCGGCGATGAGCAAGCGGTTGTTAGCCGCGTCCAGCACCATCGGGCCAGGTGTCTGAATGAAGTTACTCTTGAGCAACACGTCACCCGTGCCATTCAAGTTGATGCGCCGTAATTGGTCCGTAGTCGTCGCGAAGCTGCCATCATTGACGGTATAGTATAAGGAGCTATTCGCCTGGTCTATGGCGAGGCTACTGACGGCTGTGGTGGTAGAGCCGGCAATGAAGGCCGGTGTTAGGAAGGTGCTCACCGCATTGCCGGAAGCGAGACTCACGGCCACAATCTTGCTGTTGGTCGTAGCCGTAGGTTGGCTGGCACGAATGTCAGCGATGAGCAGGCGGTTGTTGGCCGCGTCCAGCACCATTGGGCCAGGTGTCTGAATGAAGTTACTCTTGAGCAGCACGTCGCCCGTGCCATCCAGGTTGATGCGCCGTAACTGGTCCGTAGTCGTCGCAAAGTTGCCGTCGCTAACCGTGTAATACAGGTAGTTATTGGCGCGGTCCAGCACTAGGCTGCTGACGGCGGTCGTGGTAGAGCCGGCAATGAAGGCGGGCGTCACGAAGGTCGTGGCGGCGTTGCCACTGGCGAGGCTTACAGCCACGATTTTGCTGTTGGTCGTAGCCGTAGGTTGGCTGGCGCGAATGTCGGCAATGAGCAGGCGGTTGTTGGCCGCATCCAGCACCACCTGACCGGGCGTTTGGATGAAGTTGCTTTTGAGCAGCACGTCACCTGTACCATCGGGGTTAATACGCCGCAACTGATCTGTAGTCGTGGCGAAGTTGCCGTCACTGACAGCATAGTACACCTGTGCCTGGCTCAGCATCGTTGCGCCCAGCCACAGCCAGAGCAAGGCTGCGGCAGAAAGCAACGTGGACCACGGCCTGCTGAAGTAATCGTTTCTCATACGGGAAGAAGACAAGGAGTTAGCATAAAAAGAGAAGCCAAACCAGGGCTTGCCCATGGCGGCTGGCTACTGCACGTTGTAAGACCTAGGTCAATAGCCCCTTAGTCGCGGGATGGGTAGAGGCCTTGCACGGCAATCTGAAAATTCAGTGTCAGATAAGGATTCATCACGCCAACGGGCTGACTGCTCCCTGCTGTCCCGATGGAATTGTTATTCGCGGTGCCATTGGATGCGGCGGCATACGCCTTAACGGCCACGTTTTCCTCGCTGCCGGAGGCCAGACCGTTTGGCACGGCCAGCACATTGCCCGCCGGTGAGTTGCTGGTCGCTGCGGCGGACGAAATATTCAGGGTGTGATTGTGCGCGGGCATTTGCTGCGCGCCTAGGGTCACCGAGGGGGTACCCGCCACCTCCCCTAGGTTGTAATTGGGCAGCCCAGGCCCCTGCCCAAAATGCATGGGAAAGCGGCCACGCAAGTCGGGCAGGGCAAAGGTGGTGGTGCCGTTGCCGCCGTAGGTGGTGCCCAAAATGGAGAACAGCGCTTGATTCTGCACGATGGATAGCAGCTGTCCGTTGCAGAAGGCGTAGCCTCTTACCTGGAAATTACCGGCGAAGAGCATGATTTCCCCAAGGTACGGCTCAGCCCCATTCGTGTCGAACGCAGCCTTGTGGGAGGAAGCAAGGGCCGGGCCGCCGAGCATGCCGAGCCCTATCGCCGCGCCGAGACGCTTAAGCCAACTGCGGCGTTCTTGGTTGGTCGGGTGGGAAGCGGCAGCCGCGGGTAAGTTGGCAAAGCCAGAGGAAGTAGCTAGTAGACGCATGGGCAATGAGTTAAAAAGTTAAGAAACGGTAGGTAGTCAATGCAGTAAGTGTTGTATGCCAACTTGTTGCTTTACCTCCGTCAGGACTTCTTGGCGGAGGTGAACCAATAAGATGATGGAGTTTCTTGCGGCAGCACGTAGAAGCTGGTGAGAAGTAGAGGGGCTACTGTTTGATAGCTTTCAACCCGCTCATTTGTGCTGCGTTTGCTAGTAATTAATTGAATAGTAGAAGAATAGCACAAAGCAATTCAAGCCGATTGCTCCTAGAGATTACTGGCGCGGAGTACATGAGCTATTTACACGATTGAGCACATGGTATATCTAGTTTTCTATTAGAATCAGTAAAAATAATATAGCAATAATACCAAGCCGTTCTTACTTAACAACAAATAGTAGTGAACGACGCAGGCTGGTTAGTGAACGCCCGATAATGGTATGTGGAAGGGCCATACCGAGAGGCATAATGCCTGCTTTCAACAAGGTTTCAGGAGACAGCAGGACCGTGCGTCTACATGACTTAGCCAAAGCGTCATTGACTTAAATCATGTACCCTGTTTGGAATCAAGCCCCGTTCCGTCGCTTGAAATGGGTAGTTCCAGTAGATAACTCTAGCAAGAAACTGCTTTTGCCTTCGATCAGCATAGGTTCTGACTACTCTCAAGTAAGGCCGTTTGTACAGGAAAAGCAGGACCACGTTAAGCCCATTTTCTAGGGGTCACTGTAGCTAAATAGCCGACGCTCGTTTGACTTTTATTCTATTTAGCCTATCTACACACATCCGGTAAGAATTGCTCCTATCTTCCTGCTGCTTCCTAGAGCCCCGGTCTTGGTCTTCTCCAAGAACCCAGACCATCCCTGTAATTTAACCCCTGCGAAAAACGATGATGAGAAAGGCCTCCTTCCGCCAAGCATGCTTCACGTTGGTTATGTTGCTCCTGGCGGTCCTGGCGCGGGCACAGCCAACAAAACAAACCATTGTTTCGCCGCAGATCAATGCCGATAACACGGTTACCTTTCGTCTGAAAGCTCCTACAGCGGCGTCGGTCAAGCTCAAAGGCTCTTGGATGAAAGACAATGAAGCCCCTCTTGCCCTGACGAAAACCGATTCAATCTGGTCCTTCACCACGTCAAGGCTCGCCCCGGATTTTTATCGCTATAACTTCTATCTGGAAGGTGTCGAACTGCTCGATCCCGCCAACTCCTATGCTGAACGGGCCGGCACACGCTATGAAAGCATCTTTATTATCGGCGGTCCAAGCAGTTTATATACGATCAAAGCGGTGCCGCACGGGACGATTTCCGCCGTGTGGTATCCCTCGCCGACGCTGGGCATGAACCGCAGAATGATGGTCTACACGCCTCCTAGTTATCTGGAAAATACAACGAAGAAGTATCCCGTCTTGTACTTATTGCACGGCGCGGGCGGGGACGAATATGCCTGGATCGCGCGGGGGCCCGTCGGGGCGGTGTTGGATAATCTAATCGCCGCCGGCAAAGCCAAAGAAATGATTGTGGTCGTGACCAATGGCTATCCGGGACAAATAGCCTCCCCCAATGCGGGTCCGGTCAACTCCAATCCCCAAGCTGGGGTTAACAACATGGGCAACGGACGCTTTGAAAAAAGCTTGGTGAGTGAGGTGATGCCGTTTATCGAAAAAAGGTATCGCGTCTATACTGATAAAAACAATCGGGCCATTGCCGGTTTTTCGATGGGCAGGCTACAAACCCAGCATATTACCAACGCGAACCCCAACTTGTTTGCCTATATCGGCGTGATGAGCATGGGGTTACAGGATAACAACCGGTTACATATCTTTAACCAGGAGGAATACGACCACCAGCTCAACGCCCTGGTGAAGGCCAAGCCTAAACTGTACTGGATTGGCACGGGGAAAGAAGATTTTCTGTATTCATCCGTGGTTAACCTGCGCAAGAAGTATGATGAAGTGGGCTTGCACTACGAATACCGAGAAACGGAAGGGGGGCATACCTGGTCCAACTGGAGCTTGTACCTGAGTGAATTAGTACCGAAGCTTTTCCAATAGCAGTGATGCTTTTCTATTGCTATTCCCTAGGTTAAGGACCACTAGGCGCGGGACTCCAGCGGAAGTGTCAGCACTAAGCTAATCCATTCAGGGCCTGGTTCCGTCCCACGGGCTAGTTCGGTCAGGATCTTACTCGCCGATTCATTTCATTTTCACGCTAGCGTTTACGCTTGTTAGCTCCGCCACATACCCCCCTTGCGGCCGCCTGTTTTCAAGTGCGCCAAGTTGTACATGAAGCGGAGAAATAATTTGAAGCTTCAGCGGCCGAGCCGAGTAGGTGCGCAAAGTGGCGGAGCGTTCCTTGCGAAACTTGGGCACCGGTTGATCGACTTGTACTACCTGTATCGCCTCGACCGGTCCCGACACGCCTGTGGAAGACACTGTGAGCTGTGAGCCAGCTGGTGGAAGAAGGCAAAGGGCCCTACCTTGGTCGCATGCCAGCCGCTGTTCACCAGCTCACGAATTAGTGTGGGGGCGCACGGCCAACGCCCTAAGATATGAAAACCGCTCACGAATGGCTCCTTTTGCTGAACAGCCGGCCTCACTTCAGAGGCGTCTAAAATCTGTTTCAACGTGAAGTAAGAGCAGCTTTTAGGCTTTCTTATTCAGTAAAACAATCCTAGGTCTTTCCGGCATTTTTCTTGAACGCAGTTCCATAACTTGCGGCCCTGCTGGTGCACGCTTCAGCTGCCAACCCACTAGTATCTCGCCCTCCTCGGCCCTTTTTGAGCCCGCATAAGCGGTTCAGACCAGTGCCGCGACTACCCAGGCCGAAACGCCGAATAGCCTAAGCAGAAAGGCCCACCTCCCGCACCATGAAATTACTCTTGAGTTGCCTGTTCTTCTTCAATCTGCTGTGTTTCCTGCTCTTCGCCTGGGATAAACGGAAAGCCCAACAGAACCAGCGACGCATTGCCGAAAAAACGCTCCACCTTGTTACGCTGCCGGGCGCGGCGCTTGGCGCATGGGCGGCGATTTGGCTGCTGCACCATAAAAATCGCAAAGCCACTTTCTGGAGCGTTACCCTGCTGCTGACACTGCTGCAAGGGGCCGTTCTCTATTTTACATGGCCCTCTTTTCAGGCGCCATTTTAACTGTCTCAAGCGTCTGCGGGCGGGGAACTGAACCATGCACCAGTCAAGCAATGGGATTTGCTGAGCCGAAGCACATCTGCGATCATGCCATATGGTGCAAGAAACCGACAGAATGCCTTACCCTGCGCCTAGCACGAGCAGCAAAAAGTGCGGGGCAGTCGGGGAAAGAGCTGTTAGATAATTTTCGGTCGGCAGCGGTCAAAGGCTTGATGACCGCGACTGCTCCCTTTTTAGTTGCTCCAGCTCTCGTTAATCCTGCTTGAGCAACACGCACGCGCCTCCTCCAGGAGCTAACTTCACCCGAAGGACATCCATGGCGCTGACTTGCTTGGTTTCGGTGGTATAGCTTTCGTGCTGGGTGCGATAGTCGGCTTGGGGCCCATCCTGCACTATAGAGGCTGTATAGCGCCCTGGTCCTAAAAACGTGAGCGGAATAGTTAGCTCCCGGGCTTGTTCATTGGTGGCTGCGCCTACTAGCCAGGTCTTATCCTGGGCTTGCCGGGCCATGACGATGTACTCGCCAATCTGGCCTTGCACCGTTTTGCTGGCGAGCCACGGCATCTTTTGGGCCGCGATAAAGCGCAGCAGTTCCGGGTGTTGTTGATAATTCTCCGGGATGTCGGGGAGGATGGTAGCACCCGAAAATACGATGAGCGTGCGTGCGGCCTCGCCAGCCAGGGTTGAAGGCACAGGCGAGGAATTATCCACGCGGCCGGCCTGCGTGAGGCTGGCAAAACCGTTGCCCATATCCAGCGGGCCCGCCACCATGTTGACGAAGACCGACGTCACGAACGTCCTAGGCTCCACCACTTGGTGGCCGTCTAGCTGGGCTTTGCAGTACTCCCGGGTTACGGCGTTGGGAAAGGTGCGCAGCTGCCCGTAAGGGTGCGTGGGCCCATCGTGAAAATCGCACAGCAAGCGGTTCTGTGCGCATAGCTCGGTGATCAGGCGCGTGCGTTGATTTTTCTCGGCGGGCGTGCCTGACATAAACCCGTACTTGATGCCAACCGCGCCCCAGTCATGGTAGCGCTTCAGGGTTTGGTCTAGGGCATAGTGGCGCCCGCCTACATCGTTGAGGTAGAGCCAGATGCCGACCCCTTTGCTTTTGCCATAGGCAATGAGCTCGTGCACCTGCGCCACCTTACCGCCCTTCACGGGGTCTGATGCTTTGCCAAACTCGGGGCCATACCAATCAGCATCGAGCACGAGGTAAGGAAATTGATTGGCCGCGGCAAAATCCACCATCCGCTTCCACGAAGGCAGTGACATGTCGTAGGTAAAGCCGTCGGTGCGCGCGCCGTTGATGCGCCAGTCCCAGAGCGCCACCCCCGGCTTGACCCAGGAAAAGTCCTGCCCCCGGGCGGGCGCCGGGTTCAACAATTCGAGCAGGTGCGAGTCGACGAGGTCGCCCGGGGTATTGCCATACATTACGACCTTCCAGGACGTCGTCGCTTGGGACGCGATGGTGAATAGAGCGTCGCCCTGCTTGGCTTGCAGCAGCAGCGGCTCGCCGTTGCCTAGATCGGCTTCGTGCAGCGCTAGGTAGGTGACGCTATCTACTTGGATGGTCATAACGGGCGAGCGTTTGCCATTGCAATCCGCTAGCTTTTCGGGCCCTAGGTTATGGTTTTCGCCGTTGTAATACCACGCGGTATAGTTACCGGCAAAAGCAAACGTCGTGCGTTCCGTCACGGTCTGGCCAGCGGGGAAGGCGTAACGAAAGGCAATACCTTGGTCGTAAGCGCGGACCATTATCTTATAGGTTTTCAGGTCGAGCGTCAGTTCGTTGTACTGGTCTAGCACCACGGCCCGTTTGCCCCAAACCGGCTTCCAGACAGTATTGACGGTCCGCCGCAAAACGGTGGGGGCAGCAAGAGGGCCGGACTGCTGTAAGCCGAGTTTAGAATTTTGCAGCAGCACTTTCGACTGCGCACTAAACGTGTAGGTGAGCGCGCCGGCCGGGTCGTAGCTGAATTGCACGCAGAGGCGTTTGTTGGGCGATACCAGGGTAGGCAGGGTCTTGACTGGTGCAGCTGCCAAGGTGGTGGGGGCCGACTGCTTGGGTTCAGCAGCAAGCCATAGCGGCAGGAGTAGCAGCAGAAATAGAAGGAATTTCATGGACGTCTCGGTGGAAGCGAAAAAGCTCAGAAGGGGCAACGGCTGCTGACTGCCAGCCGCATTAGGGCTGGGTGCGAAGCCCGTAGCGGGTGCCTTTTTTGGCGGTGCGTAGTGAAAGTAGTCGACGTCGAGCAAACTGCTTTCTTCTTAGTCGTTAAAGTGATCTAGCCCCCCGCTCGTCGCCGCGGTAGTAGCCCCATGCTAGCTGGTAAAGCTCGCCAAAGGGTAGGTTTTCTTATAGCCGCGAGGGAGTAAATTACGCTAAGCTGTTTCTAAGTGAGACCCAAAAGTAGCATCTTACGGAGCTACTGTTAAATGCAGCTCTTACACCACAAATACTTCATCACCAGGGCAATCTATAACGTACTAAGCGGGCTTAGCCTGTAACCTTTACGCTAAGAGCAGCTCTCCCTGCTAAGCTCTTTCAAACACGCATGATGGGCTGCTCGTTTTTGCCACCTGATGGTTGACCTGCTCGGCTAGAAGTGGAAGCCTTGCACTTCACGAGAGCAGTGGCCACGCGATAGGCTTAAGGTAGCACGAGCCGCCGTACGAAGGGTAGCCGGGCTGGGGTGCTTACGGTGAGCACATACACGCCCGCAGGAACGTCCCGCAAGGAGACTGTCGTCTCCGGGCCATGCCCTTCGTAGACCCGCACCAAGCTACCGACGCTGGAACGCAAGCATAGGTGCAGGGCCACGCCCGCTGGCCAGGTGGCTGGCACCCGGATGTGCACACGTCTGTCGTCTGTCACCGGCACGGGCCAGACGTGCCCCTGCGCCGCCTGCGCACGGGTACTAGCCAGCGGCGTGGACACCTGGAAGCTAGGCGCGGTGACGCTATTGCCCGCGCTCGTCTGCACGCGCACGCTGCCCGTGGTAGCGCCGAAGGGAACAACGGCGTGTAGTTCCGTAGGCGACACGACCGTATATGTACTTGCTGGTATACCGTTGAAGAATACCCCCGTGACGCCTACAAAGCGGGCCCCCTTGAGCGTAACTAGTTGGCCCACGCTACCCGTGGCGGGTTCGACGGAGCCGACCAAGGCCACGTACGGAGAGGAGCCCAGGCGGGCCACATAGCTGCGCATCATTGTTCCATCGCCTGGCAGCGCGAAGGCACTAAACTGGTTGGTGGGGCTGCGGTACGAACCGATGGTCCAGACGATGCCACTGGGATCGACGGCCACGTCGTAGCCCCGGTCCACGCCCACGCCACCGCTCTGCTGCACCCACTGCCACGTTCCGGCCGGATCCAGCTTGGCCACAAACGCGTTGTACTGGTACTCGCCATCGGGGTTGGCAATGGTAGCAGAGCCAAAGGCAGCGGGGGCACTGTCGGAGTAGCCACTCACGTAAGCATTACCCCAAGCATCTAGCGCCAGACCCGTGGCTTGCTCGAAGCCCCGCCCCCCAGCCTTGGTCGCCCATTGTACCTGCCCCGCGCGCGTCAACTTAGCCACAAACACATCGGTCGCGCCACTGGTGTTGCGCAGTTGCACCCAACTCTCGGCATCCATATCGCCGTGAAAATCGCCGTAGACCACCACATCTTCCGTGGCGCTTACCCCTATGCCCATGCCGTGCTCGTAGGCGCCGCCGCCAATACGATGGGCCCATTGCCAGTGCCCGCTGCCGTCCAGCTTGGCCACAAACGCATCCGAGGTGAACAGGCTGTTGTTGGTCAGCGTCGTGCTGCCCAGCGTCAGGTCCCAGGTCTCGAAGGTGCCCGTCAAATACACCGTCCCCTGTTGGTCGAGCGCGAGTTGCGGCCCGGCCTGGTAGTGAAAGCGCGTATCCTCGGTGCGGCTCTGCACGGCCCATTGCCACTGGCCAGCGGCCGTTAGCTTGGCCACAAACATATTGGCGACATACGCGGTGGGGTTGTGCAGCGTGGTGGCGCCAAAGGTGGCGGTGCCCGTCAGCAGCCGGCCGCTAATCACTAGGTTGCCGGCTTCATCGGCGACCACACTCGTGCCCTGCAAGGCCCCAGCGGCTTGCCGTGCCCATTGGAACGTCCCATCGGGAGCAAGCTTGACCACGTACAAGTTTTCTACCCCGGCTTCGCCCTGCAACTGGAAGGGACCAAATTGTACGCTGGGCCCCAGGTAGGAGCCGAGCAAGTACACATTACCCGCCGCATCCACGGTCATGGCACGCCCAGCAGCGGAGGCCAGGTTGCTGCCGACATCCAGCACCCACAGGTAATTGCCTTGGCTGTCGAGTTTGGCTAAAAAGCGGTTGGGCCAAGTGGTGGTGCTGCTGGGGGCCGTCAACGTATACGGGCCAAACTGCACGGAGCCGGTGAAATAGCCGCTGACGTAGGTGTTACCCCAGGCATCGCTCACAACGCCAGTTGCCTCGGACTGCGGGTACAGCGCGCCCAGCGGCGCCGCCACGGGCTGCACCAAGTCAAAGGAGGGTGTAACGCTTTGAGCACACAACAGGCGCACGCTACTGAGCAGCACACAGACTAGACACACGAAGCGCGTCGACGAGATCATAGCGGGATAGAAGCGGAAGAGGGAGAAGTCGCTATACAATAATAGTTATACAAAAATACTACCGAAGTATAAAAGCGAGAGCACCTTCTCTGCCAACCACTAAAGACTTGGCGAAGTGGAGCGACTGGCTTACTTCTAGCTGCCAAGCCCTGGTAGCAGGTAGTCCCTTCAACAGGTGGGCAACTGTTACTGCTGAGTCTTACTTGGTGACCACGGAACACGTAGGAGAAGCTCAACAGTAGCAGCTCTGAGCAACATCTCGTATAAGGGGTTTTACACAGGGTAGCTTGTCCTTCTTTTCGAGTTGCACGTCCTAGCACCGGTTTGTAGAGGAGGGCTAGGTAGCAGTTTAAGAGTGACCGTGGCTGTTGCAGAACTCACCGCCCGTTCGAGCCAGCCAGGTTTCGCAGCGCTTTCGTGCGGTTACGCCGGTGGCGTTGCCTGCAGCGGAGCATGAACGGTGGTGCAGGTGGTAGCAGGGGTAGTACCCGGGCCATTCCCAACTGCAGCTTAGGTTGATGACGCAGGAGCTTTTTCAGATTATAGGCCACTGCCGCCAGCAGCATACACTTGTGCGCGCCGGCTTGCCCGCGTACGTTGATGCGGCGCAAGCCATAGTGGTGCAGCAAGTTGCCGAATACGGGTTCGATGGTGCGTTGTCGCACACGGCGCATGTGCTGCCCTTGGCGGCTGCGCTGCCGATGCCAGGCCCGATGATAGGCCGCGTCAAAAGCGGAGCGATTCAGTTGCTTATGGTCCGCGTAGGGGACGCAACTCGCCTTGAAGGGACAGTGCTGGCAATCCTGATAGAAGGCTCGATAATGTTTCATCCAGTTGCCATCAGCGGTAGAGCGGTACTTGCGAAAGGGCAGCGGCTTATCTGCTCGGCACCGATATTCATCGACGCGGGCGTGGTAAGTAAAGCCCTCCACGATCGGTTTGTAGGCGCCAAACACGGGTATCCACGGGGTAACACCACTATTTTCGAGCAGGGCATAGTTAAAGCCATTGGAGTAGCCCGTATCGGCAACCAAGTCCCGCAACTGCAAGTCATTGGCCGTTAGACGTTGCTGCAGGTGCTGCACAATCCGAGGTAAGTGCAGGCTGTCGCGACTGTCCGCTAAGTTCGCTTGCACATGGCTGATGACCCCCTGGGCGGTATCCACGACTAGGCTGCACAGGTAGTTCAAAGCGCGCGCTTTGCCGGGCTTGATGGAGATGCGGGCTTCCGGATCGGTAGGGCTATAGTGCGTTTTGTTGCTCAGCAAGCGCGCTTGGGGACGGGTAGCGCCCAAGGAACCGGGCTCCTGTTGTCGCTTGGCTTGGCGCGCCGCCTCATAGCGGAGTTGATGGGCTGGCGCGGAACGAATCGAGGCCGGGTGTGGCGTGGCCGGTGTTTTCGGGGTGCTCCCCACGATGGTTAAGGTCGGCCACACTGCTTGTACTGGCTGCTTTTCGCACAGGCTGTCGAGGGAGGCATTGGCTTTCACCAGGGCGGAGTCCACGGTCTGCGTGTCGCCGGCCACCAAGCCGTGTTGCACGCAGAGGCTAAAGACGCGGTCGAAGAGTTGCTCAAAAAGTGCCGCCGGGTAGAGTTGGCGGGTGCGGCTCACAGTGGAGTGCCAGGGCAGGGCTTCGTCGAGCTCGTAGCCCAGAAAGTAGAGCAGGTCCAGCCGCATCGCACAGTGCTCGAGCAGGCGGCGGTCGCTGGTGATGTTTTCCAAGTAGCCAATGAGCACTAGCTTGAAGAACACGACCGGGTCGAGCGAGGGCTGCCCGGTGTGGCTATACAGGCCTTGGGTGGCTTCATAGAGGAAGCCCAGGTCCAAGAGCGCGTCGAGTCGCCGGTAGAAGTTATGCGTGGGCACCCGCTCGGAGAGGCGGAAGTGCGTGACGAGCTGATCGGTGAACTGCTTCTTGCCTTGCATCTTCCCTCTACGCGAATGGCTTCCCGCTGACTAGCACTTCTGCAACAGCCACGGGCGTTCTTAGCATGTAACTTCTGCCTAAAGCTTTTTGCTGTGCGCTTTTAGTAACCTTCCCGTTCCTACAGGCTGGCTTGTACGATCGGGAAGCTTATGATAGAGTTGTGTCGAACAACTAGGGGAACACCTCTATCTCGGCCGGCACGCACTACGCGTGCACTTGCTTGTCACCAAGGGTTTCGGTCCGACCCCGCCTCCTGACCGAAGAATTGCCCAGTGGGATCATCCGGTCCTAGTAGCACGGCTTGCATTACGCGGCGGCGGTCTCGGTGACACTGCTATCGCCTAGGTGAGATGCCTTCTTTTTAATGCACTATAGAACATTATAAGGAAACAAGATTGATTTTAGCAATATATTATAACTAATCCATTAAAAATTTGATCTTATTTTAGATATTATTATATTCATAGAGCCTCCGCGAGGGAAGAGGTGTGCTGGTGAATAGAGGGCATATTTACTTCCTTTCCACCTTATTTCCTGTTCGTGTTATGCTTGTTACTTCTATTCTTCTATCGCACGTAGCGGTCAAAAGGCTGGCTATTCGAGTCTCCCGTTGGCTAAGTGCCGGGCTAATGCTACTAGGGACTGTCAGCATTGGCCGCGCCCAAGCGCCCATGCTCACGGCGTGGTCGCCAACACATAATACGCCCTCGGCCCCACGCACAACCAACGTGGCTGCTACGTTCAATCAATCGCTGAGTACCAGCCCGGCCACCCAACAGGCGCTAAAGGTATTCAGCCAGCAGGCCGGCGGCAAGAAAGCGGGCACAGCGACCGTCAGCGGCAACACGCTCACCTTCGACCCTAGCTCTGACTTCAAGGCAGGCGAAACCGTGTTTGCTACCGTTACAAGTGCCGTGCAAAGCAGTGGCGGTATAACTTTAGCCAAGCCGCAGGTCTTTCAATTCACCACCGCTACCAGCCCTAGTACCGGCACTTTCGCGAACGGCCCGGACGTAGTGGCTGGGACCAACGGCGGCGACCTAGCGACCGGCGACCTAGATGGCGACGGCGACCTGGACCTGCTCAAGATTAGCTTAAACAGCCCGGAGAATACTATTTCGGTGTTTGTACGCCTGAACAATGGCACGGGCACCTTCGGCGGCAACCAGGAAATTGTAGTCAACGATTTGGGTAGCAACCTCTTGCTCGGCGACTTAGACAGCGACAGTGATCTGGATTTCGTGTTCGGCACGACTACCTACCTGAACAACGGCCTGGGTACATTCAGCCAGAGTAGCAGCTTCCAAGCCTATGTGGCAACGGCACCTAGCTTGTATGACATGGATGCCGACGGCGACCTAGACCTGTTATTCACTTTCGGCAACGGCATCTTCGTGCGCCTGAACGACGGCAACGGCACCTTCAGCACCAGCACCACCTTCGACTCAACCGTGCGCAGCATCACTGGCTACACGGCCGGCGACATCGACAACGACGGCGACATTGATGTGCTCTTTGGCATTGAGCGGGGGAACGGCGCCACCGGCATCGCGCTCAACAACGGCAATGCCACGTTCAACCTCGGTACCACGGGCATTACAAGTTTGCTGCTGCTCCCTTACCTAGCTAGGTTGATCGACGTGGACGCCGACGGCGACTTGGATCTGGTTAATGCGGGCTACGGTGAAGTGGAAGTTTTGCTCAACAATGGCGCGGGTACCTTCAGCCGCAGCTCCGTTTTTGATGCCGGGGGTACGTACATTCCCGGGCTGACTAGCGGCGACCTAGATGGTGACGGCGATATTGATCTGCTGATTTCAAGTAGCACTGCCCAGGGCATGTACGTGCGCCTGAACGATGGCAACGGTACGTTTAGCGGCATCAGGACCCTGCCATTCTCGGCCAGCAAGCTTGCCGATATAGACGGTGACGGCGACCTAGATCTGCTCGGGTCCAGCGCTACGGGGGCGAAAATATATCTGAATCAGAACATCACTACCCCGGCCGTCACGGCCCTCTCCCCCACTCGCAATGCCCGCTCGGCCCCGCGTAACACCAACGTAGCTGTAACCTTCAACCAACCGCTGACCAACAACGCAGCGACTCTAGGTGCGCTGAAGCTATTCAGCCAGCAGGCCGGCGGACTGAAAGCCAGCTCCGTAACCGTGAGTGGCCACACCCTGACGGCTAACCCCACCGCCGACTTCAAGCCCGGCGAAACGGTGTTTGCCACCCTGACTACGGCCGTGCAAAGCAGCAATGGCACCCTGCCTAAGGCGGAGGTTTTCCAGTTTACTACTGCCACGCCACCGGCCCCCGGCACCTTCACGGGCGGCACCGACCTAGCCATAAACGGCAACCCCATGGGCGTGGCCCTAGGCGACGTGGACGGCGACGGCGACCTGGACCTGCTCACGGCCAACGGCGAGTTTGGTAACCCCGACGGCAACAACGTGAGCGTGCGCCTAAACAATGGCACCGGCACCTACAGCGCCGGTTCCACGGTGCCCGTGGGCAACGGCCCCGGTGCAATAGCCCCTCCCGAAACAGAGAGCATTGTGCTGGGCGACCTGGACGGCGACGGCGACCTGGATTTTGCCACCGGCAATGGCAGAGCCAACACCGTGAGCATTCGCTTTAATAATGGCAGCGGTGCCTTCAGCGGTATTCAGGAAGTACAAACTCCAACTAACGCGTTTACCCTGGCGTTCGGCGACGTGGACGGCGACGGCGACCTCGACATGGTAGTGTCGCAAACGAGCGGTACTACCAACAAGCTCAACGTGTTCCTGAACAATGGCAGCGGCATCTTCAGCAGCGGCTCGGAGGTAACAGTTGGCTCGCAGCCGGGCGACGTAGCCCTGGGCGACGTAGACAACGACGGCGACCTGGATGTACTGGCTACGACCAGCCTCGACGGCACGGTATCGGTGCGCCTGAACAATGGCAGCGGCGTCTTCTCCGGCACCCAGAATGTACCTAGTGGCCTCTTAGTCGGCAGCCTTGCCCTAGGCGACATTGATGGCGACGGCGACCTGGATTTTGTGGCCGCTAACACCAACGGAATCACCGCGAGCGTGCGCCGCAACAATGGCCTGGGCAACTTCTCCGGCACGGAGGAAGTATCCCTGACCGACGGCCTGTATCGGGTGAAGCTGAGCGACGTAGATGGCGACGGCGACCTGGATCTGCTCACGGCCAGCATCAGCAACGGCTTTGTAGCGGTGCGCCTGAACAACGGCAGCGGCGTCTTTTCGGGTAACCAGAACGTGGCCGTGGGTCTGAACCCCCGCGACCTAGCCTTAGGCGACGTGGATGGCGACGGCGACCTAGACCTGGCAGTTGCTAACGGCTTCAGTCAGTCGGTGAGCATCCGCCTCAACCAGATTCTAGCCGGACCTAGCATTACCAGCATAGCGCCATCTATCAGCCCGGTGGGCAGCACCGTGGTGATTAACGGCACTAACTTCTTGAATACGACCGGCATTACCTTCAATGGTGTAACGGCGCCGAGCTTTGTCGTGAATGGCCTAGGTACCCAGATTACAGTGACCGTCCCGGCCGGCGCTACCAGCGGCCCGGTAGTCGTGGCGACAGCAACGGGCGTCAGCAATGGCTTCCAGTTCACGGTGGGGCCGCTGCTAACGGTTACGAACTTGGTACCTAACCGCAATGCGGTGACCGCACCACGGAACACGTCGGTGGCCGTTACGCTCAGCCAGCCGCTAAACAACGGCGCCGCGACCCTAGGTGCCCTGACGGTGTTCAGCCAGCAAGCCCAGGGTAAGAAACCGGGCACGGCGACCGTGAGCGGCAACACGCTCACCTTCGATCCTAGTGCCGACTTCAAAGCGGGCGAGACGGTGTTTGCGACTACTACAACAGCCGTGCAGAATAGCGGCACCACCCAGAATCTACTGGTGCCGCAGGTATTTCAGTTTACCACTGCCACGGCTCCTAGTCCCGGCACTTTCAACGGAGGTTCCGACCCCAGCGTGGGCAACGGCCCCGTGAACGTAGCCAGTGGCGACGTAGACGGCGACGGCGACCTCGACCTGATAACCACAAACCTAGGTAATCCCAGCGGTCCTGCTGGCCTTGGCAATGGTACCACCGCCACCGTGCGTCTAAACAACGGCAACGGCACGTTTACCAATGCCCAGCAGCTTACCGTAGGTCGCGGCCCCGCTCAGGCCGTGCTGGCTGACGTAGACAACGACGGCGACTTGGATCTGCTCACGGCCAACAGCAGCAGCGCCGATGTGAGCGTGCGCTTTAACAACGGCAGCGGCAACTTCGATACGGGCTTTCTGGTAGGCAGCGGCAATATTCACGGTATTGCCGTAGGCGACGTGGATGGCGACGGCGACCAGGACCTACTGATTGCGGACTACAATGAGCCCAGCACCGTGACGGTGGGGTTGAACAACGGCACGGGCATGTTCCCTTTGTTCAACTTTGCTAATGCGCGGCGTGTCTCAGTTGGCTCGCGGCCCCTGAACATTGCCCTAGGCGACGTGGACAATGATGGCGACCTAGACTTTGTGACGTCTAGCTCCAACGGGGCCACCGCCAGTGTGCGCTTCAACAATGGCCTAGGTTCTTTCAGCGGCTCGCAGGAAGTGGCTGTGGGCTTCAACCCCATGAGTGTAGTGCTCGGCGACGTAGACAAAGATGGCGACCTCGATCTGGTGACGGCTAATTATTACGACTACACCAACCCCGCCAACAACTACACCAACAGCACCGCCAGCGTGCGTCTGAACAACGGCAATGGCTTCTTTAACGGCACCCAAAACGTAGCTATCGGCCGGGGCGCCCGCCAAGCCGTGCTGGGCGACGTGGACGGCGACGGCGACCTGGACCTATTGGCTACCAACGAACTCACGAATACGGCCAGCGTGCGCCTGAACAACGGCAGCGGTATCTTCTCCGGCAATCAGCAAGTAGCCGTGGGCAACAGCCCCAACAACCTAGCTTTAGCCGACCTCGACGGCGACGGCGACTTGGACCTGGCGACAGCCAACTTTCTCGGCAACACTCTGAGTGTGCGCCTGAACCAAGCCGCGGCGATTCCATTGCTCGTGACGGCCGCAGCCCCAGCCCGCAATGCGGTGGCCGCGCCCCGTGCTACGCCGGTGGCCGTTACGTTTAACCAAAATCTTATTCCTAATGAGCCTACCCTAGGTGCGCTCAAGGTGTTCAGCGCCCAGGCTGGCGGCCAGAAAACTGGCACGGCCACGGTGAGCAGCAATACGCTCAGCTTTGCTCCTACGGCTAGTTTCAAACCAGGCGAAACTGTGTTTGCCACCCTTACCACGGCAGTGCAGAGCAGTGGCGGCGCTAGCCTGATGACCGGTCAGGTATTCCGGTTTACGACGGCTACCAGCGCCGCGCCGGGCACCTTCGGCAGCGGCACCGACGTCCCAGTGGGATCTTACGTCAGTGGAGTGACGACAGGCGACGTGGACGGTGACGGCGACCTGGATTTGCTCGCCACCGTGAGTGGCAATGCTGTGAGCGTGCGCCTCAATAATGGTAATGGGACCTACACTAGCGGCCAGCAGGTAAGTGTCGGATTTGGCCCCACTGCCGTCGTACTAGGTGACGTAGACAGCGACGGTGACCTAGATTTGCTCACCGTAAATGCTAACTACGGCTCCGTGAGCGTGCGCTTCAACAACGGGAGAGGCGTGTTCAGCGGCTCCGACGAAATAGTTGTTAACAGCACGAACCCCCTCGGCCTAGTACTCGGCGATGTGGATGCCGACGGTGACCTGGACTTGCTCACAGCTAATGCGGATAGAAGCACGGTGAGTGTGCGTCTGAACAACGGCGTGGGCACCTTCAGTGGCACGCAGGAAGTAACCGTAGGCGCCGGTCCGGGCAACTTGACCGTAGGCGACGTGGACAATGACGGCGACCTGGACCTGCTCACGGCCAACTTATCCAACAATCTAAGTACGGTGAGCGTGCGCCTTAACACGGGCAACGGCACCTTCAGCAACACTGGGCAGACGCTACCCGTGGATGCGGCCCTAGGTAGTATCGTACTGGGCGACGTGGACAAGGATGGTGACCTGGATTTTGTGACGGCCGATTTCGAGAATAGTCGCGTAAGCCTAGGGCTCAACAACGGTAGCGGCACCTTCTCAAGCGGCCAGCCAATAGCCGTGAGTGCCAAGCCACTCGACGTGGTCCTGGGCGACGTGGATGGCGACGGCGACTTGGACTTGCTAGCCGCTACCCCGAACACCAGCGTGAGCGTGCGCCTCAATAATGGCAACGGCTCCTTCTCGGGTAGCCAGGAAGTAGGCGTGGGTAACTATCCGCAGCGCTTGACCGTGGGTGACGTGGACGGCGACGGCGACTTGGATTTACTCGCTGCTAATTATTATGGCAACTCCGTGAGCGTGCGCCTAAACCAAGCCCAGTTTGTGGTAACGGGTGTTTTGCCGGCCCGCAACGCGGTGGTAGCCCCGCGCACCACGCCCGTTACCTTCACCTTCAACCTGCCCCTCAGTTCTGACCCAGTAACGGAGCAGTCTATCCGAGTCTTTGGCACGCAGAGCGGTCGTAAGTTTGGGTCGAACAGCGTGAGCGGCAATATCCTGCGCCTGGCGCCAGCCATCAGCTTCAAGCCGGGCGAAACGGCGTTTGCCACTGTCACACAGACTGTGCGCAGCAGCAGCGGCGCTACCTTGGCCCAGCCGCATGTGTTCCAGTTTACGGCGGCTACTGCGCCCAGCAACGGTGGCTTCAGCGGCGGCTCTAACCCGACCGTTAGCGCGAACCCCTATGGCGTAGCGGCCGGCGACATTGATGGCGACGGCGACCAGGATCTGCTCACGGCCAACCTCAACAGCAACACGGTGAGCGTACGCCTGAACAACGGCTCCGGCACCTTCAACGGCACGCAGGAAGTTAGCGTCGGGCGTGGCCCCTCGCAAGTGGTGCTCGGCGACGTGGACGCCGATGGCGACCTAGATCTGATTACGGCCAATAGCCGCACCATTTTCCCTGGTACGCTGAGCGTGCGCCTAAACAACGGTTCAGGCAGCTTCTCCGGCAGCATCGAGGTACCCGTTGGCGACACGCCGCACGCTGTAGCTTTGGGCGACGTGGATGGCGACGGCGACCTAGACTTACTTGCCGCTAACTACACCACCAGCAGTAGCACTACCAGCAGCACCGTGAGCGTGCGCCTGAACGACGGCCTAGGTTCCTTTAACATCGCTGCCCCAGACGTGAGCGTGGGCACGCGCCCGCTGAGCATCGCCGTGGGCGACGTGGACAATGACGGCGACCTGGACTTTGTGACGGCCAACTCCAACACCAGCACGGCCAGCGTGCGCCTGAACAATGGGTTTGGTAACTTCTCGGGCGGCACCGAAGTACAGGTGGAATTCAACCCCGAGTCTATCGTATTTGGCGATGTAGACGGCGATGGCGACCTAGACCTAGCCGTAGCGAACCGCGTCTCCAGCAAGGCCAGCGTATGCCTGAACAATGGCAGCGGCACCTTCACCAGCACGCAGCTACTGGCTGTAGGTGCTGAGCCGCACGGTATTGCCGTAGGCGACATAGACGGCGACGGCGACCTAGACTTGGCTACGGCCAACACCGGCAGCAACACGGTGAGCGTGCGCCTGAATCTAGGCAATGGTAATTTTCAGGGCACACAGGAAGTAAGCGTGGGCACGGGGCCCTTCAGCCTAGCTTTAGCGGATCTGGATGGTAACGGCACGCTAGACCTGCTCACAGCGAATAGCAGCACCAATTCGGCCAGCGTACGCCTGAGCAGCGTAGCAGCAACGGCGCAGGTCAAGGTGCTGGCGGCGGCTCCCGCCCGCCTGAGTGAGCAGGTAAGCCTCTACCCAAACCCAGCGCATGCGAGCGTACACGTGCAACTGCCCATTGAGCTAACCCAGCAACATTACCAGGTACAAATACTTAACTCACTCGGACAGGTGGTACTACAACAGCCATTGTCAACCCAACAAGAACTGGAAGTACAAGTGGACTCCCTACCCGTGGGCGTGTATAACCTACGTATTATCATCAAACAGGGGCTTATCACCAAAAGGTTAGTGATCAACTAGTCGCTTTTGTTGAGTAGGCGCTAAGAGCCGCTACATTGTACTGCCGGGTGGCAGTGGTAGAGAAAGCTACTAGCTGGCACAGGGATATGACTCCTATCCCTGTGCTAGCTAGTAGTTACTACAAAAGACAATAGGGAGCCATCTCGCATGTTCTAAGAGAAGCAATTGGCTACGCACCGGGCGAAAACAAAAGAGGGGGCTTCGCCCATAGCTTAATTATACCGGCTCACTAGAGCACCTGAGTAGAAGCTTATCACGGTTAATGAGGGCTACTGATGGTAACTGATGACCCACTGCAAAGGAGCCTTTACAGAACATTATAGCTCAATTGTGGCGACCCTAACATCTTGCGAGCAACGTTTAACGCCTTATTGGTGGCCAGCAGAATAGACCCATGCACAGCGGCCCGCAGCATCCGGTATCCGACGGTTTCTTTGGGCCCTGCCCTGTATCTTGGGCCTATGACCCACGATCTTTCGCCAGGAAGCAGCCACCGCAGGAACCTACTGGCTTTACTGCTCAGCGGCATACTTCTATTCGCTTAAGTACTGAGTAGTATCCATTTGCTGCTGCAATAGTATCACTTGGCTCCTACGTGGCGGCGCCGAACCTCGCTTGGTGCACAGCCAAACTGGCGTGCGAAGCTGGTAGAGAAATTATTCGGATTGCTGTACCCAACTTGGTAAGCCACTTCGGCCACGGTGACGGCTCCACTTACCAGCAGGTCATAGGCGCGTTGAAGCCGTACCAACCGGATGAAGTCGCCGGGCGCTTGGCCGATAAGGGCCTTGAGCTTGCGGTGCAACTGGGTGCGGCTCAGGGCCAGCTCGCGGGCGAGGGCTTCCACATCGAAGTTTTCGTTATCTAGTGCTCCTTCCACGGCTTGCCGCACCCGCTCTAGAAATACTTGCTCTATGGTAGGCGGGCCGGGTGGGGGTGGGTTTGCAAGGCTGTGGCGGTACGCCTCTTGCAGCCGCTGACGGCCGTGCAGCAAGTTGCGCACCTAGGCCAGCAGTTCGGCACGCTGGAAAGGTTTGGTCAGGTACGCATCGACGCCGGTGTCCAGGCCGTGGAGCTTGCTGGGTAGGTCGGCTTTAGCCGTGAGTAAAACAATGGGAATATGGCTGGTACGCTCGTCGTGCTTGAGTTCTCGGCATACGCCGTAACCGTCGAGGCGAGGCATCATAGCATCGGTGAGTACGAGGTCAGGCAGGTGTTCGCACGCTAGGACGACGCCTTCTTCGCCATCTTTGGCTGTGAGCAGTTGATAGTCCTGTTCGAGTACTGTGCTGACGTAGGCCCGCATGTCGGCATTGTCTTCGATCAACAGAATTAAGGGCGCTTCCAGTGCGGCTTCGGTCGGAAGAGAAGCCTGCTGGGTGGTTAATTCCGATATGGCCGTCGCAGCATAAGCGCCGGCGGGTTCGTTGGATACAGCCGCTACGGTTTCTTCCGCGTGCGGCAGCAGAAGGCGCACAACGGCGGTGGTGCCGCAGCCGGGCTCACTGGTAAGGGCGATGGTGCCGCCGTGCAACTCGACTAGCTCCTTGGTCAATGCCAAGCCAATGCCGGTGCCTTCGTACTCGCGGGTACTGGAAGCGTCGGCCTGATAGAATCGGTCAAAAACGTGGGGCAAGTGGGCCGCCGCAATACCGCGGCCGGTGTCGCGCACCGTCAACTCCACCCACGTCGGTGTACCCGGAACCGGAGGCGCCGCGTGCAGCCGGACCATAACTTCGCCGACGCTAGGTGTGAACTTAAAGGCATTCGAGAGCAGGTTCACCACTACTTTTTCTAGCTTGTCGGCGTCGAAACGCCCCCATAATTCGGCCGGCTCGGCCGTAAACGAATAGGCAATACCGCGCTGCTGGGCCAGGGACTCGAACGAGCCCACCAAGCCCCGCACAAAACCGACCAAGTCGCCGGGAGTGGCGTGCAAGGCCTGCTGGCCCGCTTCGAGGCGGCTCAGGTCGAGCAGCTGGTTGACCAGATGCAACAGGCGCCGGGCGTTGCCCTCCACCAGCGTGGCCTGCTGGCGGGTGGTGGGCTCCTGGGTGTCGGCAGCAATCTGGGCAGCTGGCCCTAGCATGAGCGTAAGCGGCGTGCGAAACTCGTGGGTGATGTTGGTAAAAAAGCGGGTCTTCTCTTGGTCGAGCGCCCGCAGGCGGTCAGCTTGGGCCGTTATCTCGTCGCGCTGGGCCGCTAAGATGTGGTTTTGCTGGCTGATTTCTTCCGTACGCTCCTGCACGGTAGCTTCTAGGCGATCATTCTGGGCGCTGATGAGTTGATGCTTCTCGGCTTGTTGAGCTAGGGTCTGGGCCGAGAGTTGGGCCACCTGCCGCAACTGCGCTTCCAGGTCGCGGCGGGTGGCGGCAAACTCACGTGCCAGATACACCGACATGCAAATGGGCAGCAGCAACAAGCACGATTGCAGCATAAGCTGTTGGGCCACATCAAACGGGCCACTCCTCCATACGCCGTTGGCAATAAAGGGTACCAGCAATGCGCCAAATGTGCCGAGTGCTACCAGCCAGATACCGGGTTGGTGCTGCCGCATCGCCTGGGCTATCACCCGGAACATATCCAGCCATAGCACCAAGCTCAGGCCGAGTGCTACCGACGTCAGGGTCCAATCTGGCCGCATTAACCATGCGGCTAGTAAGCAGGCCTGAGCTAGTCCTACTCCGGTCAGCCAGCGTCTTGAGAGGGTAATTCGACAGACCGAATACACAAAGGTCAGCAGCAGCATGCCACCCAACAACGAGCCGATTGTAAAGCCGAGTTCAGCCCGCCAATGCGCCTGCATACCGGTCGCCACCCACCGCAGGTATACCAGCAGGCTCGTAGCCGAAGCCGAGGCCATGTAAAGGCTGAAATACAGATTAGCCCGTCGCAGTGGATAGAATAGATAAAGAAAAAAGTGTAGCAGCGCTAGCACCGCCGTACCCGTAACGGCAATGAAATTGATATCGCCAAGCCGTACCTGCGCTACGCTTGCGGCAATGAGCCGCTCGGCGGTTGCAACTCGTAGTGAAAAGCCTCCGTAGGGCGGTGGTCACGGATCGAATTTAGCGTAACGGATGGCCAGCAAATGAGGGCCCGCCGTCGTGCACATAAACACGAGGGGCTGGAAGCGGACCCGCTCATGCTGCGTGGTAGCCGCCGACGCCCCTACCTTTCCGTAGCCGCCCAACCAGTGCCCATCCAAGTACACCTCCGAACCTCCATCTTGTAGGATGCGCAATCCTAATGGGCGGTTCAACAGCGCCGAATCTAGGGTAAAGCGGATGCGGAAGCAGCCCGTACCGCGCCACCCCGGCGGGCCTTCCCCAAAGGAAAAAGCTGCACTCTCCAGCGGCCAAGTATGGTCGTCGGTGGTGAGACTGGCCCAACCCGGTGGCTGGCCGGGTTGGTAGCGCCAGCTGTTTCCTCGGCCTAGGCGCTGCATCGTGTCGGATTCGACTTGCGTCACCTGGAGAGGGACGACGTTCAAGTCCTGACTCCTGCTCGTCAGCGCCCAGCTTAGCAGCCCGCCTAGCAAGCAAATAATGCGACGTATTTTCATGAGCATAGCGGGAAGAATACGTCACCTACGGGCTTCGATAGCCGGCTTTTTTTTCGTCAGCGGACACCTACCGTGCGTTGAATATCAATGATAACACCCTGTTAATGAGCCAATATAATGAGTTTAATCATCTATTACCTGTGCTATTTACCCGCGCCGGACAGATAGGATTAAAAACTGGCAGAAGGTGGAACACTGTAACGAAGACGGAACACTGCGGGCGCCGACATTTTAAGATTGCGCCCGCTGCAAAGCTGGCAGCGTTACGAGTCCGAAGGAGTGAAAATAGGCTGCTACCACCAGCAAAAGTTCCTACTGCAACATGCGCAGAGGATTTTGCAACACCAGCAGAGACTCCTGCAAAAGGCTAACACGTCTTTGCAACGTTCTCAAATGCCTTCAGGCCCGGGGTAATCTTCCTTTGCAACAGTTCGATCAACCACTTGCAAACGCTATGAAATACTCATCAACCCTTTTGCTGACTAGTGCGCTGCTGCTGGCTACGGTCTTGCCAATGCACGCGCAAGTTCCAACCAGTGCCACTGGCTGCTTCGACCTTGATCTAGCTACCCCGATGGCACCCGCTTTTGACTACCAGTGCCTCGATAGTCCCTCCGCCCGAGCGAGCGACGTTATGGCCGCGGCGGCTCCGCTCTCGCCGCAACAGCAACTAGAGCAGCTGAGCCAAGAAAACCTAGCTTTAGAATTCAGCCTCGGTCTTCTGCAAACCCAGGTGGAGCTGCTCAGCCGGCGGCTTGCTACCCTCGAGAGTGCTGCACCTTCAGCGGAACCTGCCCGGAAGAAAGCGCTTTAACGAAGCTAACTGTGGTCGCAGGTGCGGCTCCGCCTTAGTTTGCGTAAGGCGCTACACTCGGTCACCCACTTCTTTTTGAACTACTGGGATGATGCGAACAAACTGCTTACCATTCTGGGCTTTCGCCAGTGGCACCTTATTACTCTTCAGCGTGTGCGGCGCGTGCTGAAGGCAAACGTCCAGCAAGCCGGCGAAGTACCGTCATTTTTGGTTGGATGGAGGCGCAGGTCTCAGTAGCCTAGGCAATGCAATGGGTGGTACTCTAACTGGACATGTGGAGTTCCGGCGGCAGTGGTTAGCGTCAGCCGGCTACAGCTACGACAGCAACAGTGGCTTGCTGGATTTCAGCAGCGGCGAGAAAGTCAGCTTGAGTTCATATTACGTCTTAGGCGGAAAGGTTTTCGCAGGCCAGACCACGTTGGTCACGGTTTCGGCGGGCCTGGGACTAGTGCGGGTGCACACCTACCAAGCGGGAAGTTTTTTACACCTAGTAGCCAGGAGCATAAGTACCAGACCACCGTGGACGTGCCGCTGCAAGTGCAAGGCTTTGTCGTAGCCTTCCACACGCTGGGCCTGGGCCTAACGGGTCAGCTCAACCTGAACGCGGTGTAAACCACCGCGCATCTAGCTATTAGCCTGGCCCTAGGGCACCTGCCTACGCGTCGCATGAAACGGGCTGAGTAACCTAGCCACTATCAGCCCTGAAGCACTCCTTCTAAAAGCTATTCAAGGTTACCTGTATTCGGCTCTAAATCATGAAAAACAGCTGCTTGCTTTTCGTATTGGCCTTGCTGTTCGGGGTAAAAGCCGTTGCGCAAGCCCAAGGGACGCTGCAATCCAACCCCGCTATTGCTCCCGCCGATACGGCCCGGATGGGCTACCTACACCGGCACGGGGTGCAGCGCACAGCCGGTGGGGTGACCGCGTGGTTTCCGAAAGACTCGCTCAGCAGTGTGCGTATGCAGGGCCTTACCGATACTCTAGCGCTGGGAATACAGGCGGTCAAAGACTACATTAAGGCTCCCATGCCGTGGCAAAAATTGCAGCAGCGGCAGCAAGTGACCTTCTATTTCGTTCCCGAATTATTTGTGTCACACGCTAGCGGGGAAGCCGTAACGTTTATTCCATACTGGCGAATCCGGCGAGGTATGGCACCTTGGCTGCATGAAGCCAACCACGAGTTGCTGGCGCCGGTTAGAAAACAGAAGCCCAAGTCGCTACTCAGTGAGGATGAGTCCCCGCTATGGCTGAATGAAGGCGCGGCCGAGTTTATTGCGCTTCAGGTAGCGGCGGCTAACCAGCTTCCTAAGTTTGATTTGTTCCGGGCAGGTACTATCGAGCAGGTCGATAAAGCGTGCTTGCGCCTGTTGCGCTCCGACAAAGCAGCCTACATCCTGTCCTACATCGGTTCGCCGGGTGAAATCCCGGAGCTAGCCCCATCAGGCAATCAGCGCGCTCTTTACGCCCCTACCTTCTACACGTGTTCCTGCTCCTTCAACAAGTTTCTGGTGGCCCGTTACGGCATTGCCACTTTGCTGAACGTGATAGGAGCATATCCAGCTGAGCAGCAGAAGCTAGCCACCCTTACTCAGGTTTCGCCGCAGGTACTGCGCACACGTTGGCTAACCGGCATCAACGCCGCCGCTGGCAATGGTGACAGAACGTTTTTGCCACAGGACTCTGTGACTGCGTTGCTGAAAACGGTCAATCTAACCGCCAGCAAGCTGTCAGCCGCTACCTGGTTCCGCCAGACCATCAACCGGCAAGGGATAGCTACAGCCGCCCGGAAATTTGCGGATCTTAAAAAGAAGGGTGACCCGCGCTACAAGTTTTCGGAAACCGATTTAAATGAGATAGGCTACGACTTGTTGGATGCGAATCGGGTGAAGGAGGCCATCCTTGTTTTCGGACTAAATGTCGAATTCTACCCGTCGTCAGCGAATGCCTACGACAGCTGGGCTGAAGCTTATCTAATAGATAATCAGCCAGCCCTAGCCCGGCGATACTACGCGAAGTCGCTCGAACTGAACCCGCATAATGCCAACGCAAAAGCCGTGTTGCAAAGGCTAACGAAGTAAACGAATACCCATAGGCTGCCCCTTGAAAAGCGCCGGTGATTTCTATTCTAATCTAACTTCTTTCGAGGCTCTCCATGACTACTTCTACCTACGCTCCCGACCAACTACCGCTTACCGCGCCGACCCCGGTGCAGGCTCCCGAGCGCATCCCCACGCTCGATGTGCTGCGTGGCGTGGCACTGCTGGGCATTCTGCTCATGAACATTCCACTGTTTGCCCTACCCGACAATATCTCGGCTCCCTTGCACACCCTACCTAGCTCAGACAGCCTTGACTATAAGGTGCTGCACGTGGTGGCCGTGCTGTTTGAGGGCAAGATGCGGGCCTTATTCTCGCTTCTTTTTGGGGCGGGTGTGGTGCTGTTTGTCACGCAAAAAGCACGCACCGGCCGGCCAGTCACGGGCCTCTACTACCGGCGCATGGGCTGGCTGATTGTCTTGGGTCTGCTGCACGCCCATGTGCTGCTCTGGGAAGGCGACATTCTGTACATGTATGGTATCTGCGGGCTGGTACTGTTCTGGTTTCGCAAGCTCAAGCCTGCCTACCTGCTGGTAGCCGCTCTGCTGTGCAGCGGGCTGAACATGGCCGCTTTCTCACTGTATTATGAGCACTTACGAACCCAGCGGCTAGAATACTTAGCCGTTGTCAAAGCTGAGCAGCAGCACCGGCCCCTGACGCCTGCCCAGCACACCGCCCGCCAGGCCTGGCTTGAAACCGAAAGCGAGTCGGCCCCCGGTCCGCAACAAACCGCCGCCTATGTGCGCACCATGCGCGGAAGCTACTGGACGGTGGCCGCCTGGCTGCGCCCGCACATGGTGCAGGGGCAAACCCAGCTGGTACTAGTGTTCATCTGGGATGCCCTGAGTTTGATGCTGTTGGGGATGGCTCTGCTAAAGTGGGGCTTCCTCACGGGCGAGTGGTCAGTCCGCATCTATTGGGGACTCTTGGTGGTAGGCTACGGTCTGGGGCTACCGGCGGCACTTTATACTTGGCACCACGGTTTCCCTTTCTCGGTGGCGTATATGGAAGCGCACCCGGTTAATGTGAGCCTGTATTCTTATCCCGTGCAGCGGCTACTGCTGCTGCTGGGCCACGCCAGCGGATTGATTCTGCTCGTGCGGTCAGGTGTGCTAGTCGGCGTGCAGCGCTCGCTGGCGGCAGTAGGGCGCCTGGCCCTCACCAACTACATTCTGCAAACGGTGCTGTGCACGCTAATCTTCTTTGGATACGGCCTAGGTTACTTCGGCCGCCTGGCCTACCACCAGCTCTTTTACGTGGTGGGTGCCATCTGGGTGGTGCAACTGCTGGGAAGCTCCCTGTGGCTGCGTTACTACCAGATCGGGCCGCTGGAATGGGTGTGGCGCAGCCTCACGTATTGGCAGCGGCAGCCGCTACGGCGGTTGGAAAATTTATCAACAACTAAGGGCTACACCTACTTAAAGCCATGAAAAGAAATTTGCGGAGAAGGACAAGACCAGTCACGCCGTCACCTCGACGCTGGAAATGCTGGCCGTGTGGGTGCAGCGTGACGGGCGCTGGCAGGCGGTCGTGATTGACAGCAAAAAGCGGCCGGAGAAGCAAACCGCTGAAAACTAGCGCTTCCCGTCACCACATGCTTGCCTGGGCGCTAGGTACCCTGCTGTTGTTTACGTACCTTGGGTAACCTTTGAAGCAGCCCTAGGTTTCTCACCTTGGGGCGTATGCGCCCCCCGACTATGACTTTCCAGGAATTCGTGCCCTCGCCCGCTTTGCGCCCTTATGTGGACCGCTACTGGCTGGTAGAAACGTTTCCTGGCGAGGCATACCCCATGGAGCACGCGCTGACGCCTAACGCATTGGATGGCTTTGTATTCCAATATCACACGCAGGGGCCGCACCTGTTTTGGCAGGCTGGGCGGGCGCAGGTACTGCCAGCCGCTTACGCTTTGCTGCAACCCGTGTCGCCTTGGCGCCTGCAGCTGCCCGCGGCCTGTTGCATTGCTGGGGTATTTTTCCGCCCGGGCGTGGTGCACCGCTGGCTACGCTACCCCATGCCGGAGCTCACCCAAGGGCCGCTGGACTTGGAAACGCTAGCTGGACCCGCCGTGCAGCAGCTGCTAGCCCAACTGGCGGAGGTGCCCGCTACCCTAGCCCGAGTGGCGCTGCTAGAGGCTTTCGTCGCCCGGCGCCTGCCCGTGCTTACGCACCTGCCCACCGCCACCGACTACGCCTTGCGGCTTCTGGTCCAACACCGGGGCAATATTTCCGTTGAGGCGCTAGCTGGTCAGCTGCGTGTCAGCCGACAGTTCCTGGCCCGTCAATTTGCCGAGCACGTCGGGCGCAGCCCCAAGCAGGTAGGCCGCGTCGTGCGTTTCAATGCCGTGCACCAGCAGCTCGTGCAGCAGCCCCAGCCCGATTGGCTTGACTTGGTGTGCCAGTACGGATACTACGACCAAACGCACCTGATCAAGGAGTTTCGGACGTTCACCGGCTGCTCCCCCCTAGCCTATCAGCAAGCCTGGACGGAGGCCGCTGATTTTTACGCCGGCACCGCTGAGGGTTCCATTTTTACTATGGGTCGGCAATAAGTGCGGCTATTTTTGGGGGCGTCGGTTCTCTGCCGACTATCGTTATGCCCCACGATCATGCGCTCGACACCTACTTACCGTGTTTTCCTACTCTACCTGCTGCTCACGTTCTATTGTTTCGGCGCGGCCATGATGAGCGAAATTGTTGAATACCTCGGCTGGCGGGACCTAGGTGCTTACCTCAGCCCGGCCGAGTTTGCTCAATGGCACGCCGGAGCGGGGCCACGGGCTTTGCCCGTGCTGGTGCTGCCTATGGTGGCTGCCACGCTAGCAGCCCTCAGCCTGTTGCGGTACCTGCCCGCCCGTGTGCCCCGCTGGTGCTTGTGGGTAGCCCTGGCCTGCCACGCGCTGGCATGGATAGCCACCCTGCGCTTTCAGGTACCGCTGGAAATGCAACTCGACCAAGGGAATTATTCGCCCGCGCTGCTAGCTGAGCTCTGGCGCACCGACTGGCTGCGCAAGCTGGCGTTTCTAATAGAAATTCCCGTGGTCAGCTACATGGCCGTGCGATTCTTCGAGGCAGAGGTTGTTCCCAGCGCGTCACCTAGGTTCGAGGAGAACTAGCCCGGAAGGGCCACGCATCTAGTTAGGAGCCTATGGTACGGCGTACAAAGATTATAATAAAGCAAAGCTACGGTCTGTGGCTGTTGCAGAAGTGCTACCTAGTAACCGACTAGCACTTCTGCAACAGCCACTTCAATTACCCTATCGCTCTTTCTGCTCCAAACAGCCTTGACTACCTATTTCAACTTTCTGGTCTTGCTACTCCTCACAGCGGGACTCTTCTTTACCTTGTTTCTTTTCGTCGATTTTCAGTTGGGCTATGCCTCGACGTCGGGGCATCAAGTAGAAGCGTGGAGGCTTTTGAGCCTAGTTGCCGTAAGTCATGGAGTAGGCGACTGGTTCTTTGCCCGCGCTATGGGAAAAGACACTCCTGGGGGACTTACGCGATGGGTGACCATCACTAGCCTATGGCTCCTCATCGCATGGTTCCAAGTATAGCGAAGAACCGGAAGAGGAAACGAGTACAAGCGTCACAATGACTTAATGACACGTAGGTAGATCGCAGGAGAGAGCGTAAGCAGTCGTATAAGTCTTTTTTGTGTTGAATAGGCTCTGCTCCTACACTTTTGTCGGCGAGGAACTGAGCACGGTCTTACTCGTCTACACCCGCAAGGGCGAGCACGTCGGCTATATTGCCGCCGCCGAGTAAAGGCAGCTTCCTTACCTATTGGCGCGAACAAGCGAAGCTCACGACGGCACAACTACTATACCGGCGCCAGAAGGAATTTGCCGTGGGCAACGCGTTCCAGCCGCGTCGGGCAGGTCCTTGCGCAATGGTTACAGATCTTTTCCTTTGTATAGGCCCTATGGAAGCTAGTACCCCTCCTTTTATGCATAACGTAGCCGGGGTTCTTTTAGTGGATGAGGACCGCACGAGCAACTTCCTGTCGGAACGGCTGCTGCGCCGCTTGGCGCCAGTTATCCCACCACTGCTGGCTGTGCAAAACTTCACCGCGGGGCTGCACCTGCTCCACCAAATAGTGCCCCCGGTCACCGCCGTCGCGGCAGATCCATGGCTAGTGTTCTTGGACGCGAAGGAACCCGGGCTCCAAGACTTCGAGTTCTTGGCGGCCTACTGGCAACTGGCCTACTGGCAACTCCCCATGCCCAGCAGCACGCAGTCGTGGTGCTGCTCACTACCTCTCTGAACTTGCTCGTCCTGGAGTCTCTGCAGCAACTACCTATTGCCGGCTTTGTACCCAAGCTCCTGACCGAAGTCAAAGCGGCAAACCCGCTATAAACGCACTTTTCCAAGCCTTTCTCTACGATACAACCAACATATCGGTAGCCAAAATGCTTGTACCAAGCTGCGCAGAAACTAGTCGAGGAATACAGTTGGCAAAGCAGTCGTTTACTAGTAATCGTTCGTGAAAAGAACGCGTTAACGGAGCAGTACTGTTGGCACCCATTCACGTGCTAGACACCAGCTAAGTGCAAGCCCACGGATAAACGAAACTTACCTAGGTACGCTGGCTCGTTCCTATTTAGCGCAAGGCTGCTTACTAAATACCCACTTAACGCCTAAGTGGGGCATAGTTGTATTATTCTACTTGCAGTACTTAATAAGGCAAGGAGCAGCAGTAACAGTTGAGCAAAGTAGTAACTAACGCACCTACCCTTATCGGCTGCTAATTCATTTTACACAATCGTTTCCGGAAACGATTGTGGTACTTTCATTTAGGCGTTAGCCAACTTGCTTCTAGCATCACTCCTTGTGGCGACTATCTTCAGAAACAGATAGCTGCTGTAGGTTCCTGAACGACTAGCAGGGATTATACAGGAGAGTTAAGCGTAAAGAAATGAAAATTGAATTTTTCATCTAAAACGTTTGCGGCACCCTTCCTACAAAGCGCCTTTGTACGCTCCTTGAGAGCAGACCCTCGCACACGACTTTCCTTTGTCCCTTGAGATCCACTGACTATGAGACCGTTGCCCTACTTCGCCACCTGAACACAACCCACTTCAATTTACCCTTATGAAAACGAACCTTTCCCCTCTTCTTGGTAGAATCTTTACGCTGATTGCCATTGCTATTGCGGTCTTGCTAGCGACCGTCGTTCACGCGCAGACGCCTTTTCCTTCCTTTCCGCCTAGCAACGTCACGGCTGTGCAGGACCGGGACCAAATGGTTTGGCAGCTTGGCATCACCTTCCCGACGCTACCGCCCAAGCTGCAAGATCCGAACAAGCCGCGGCGAGCCTACCCCTCCAATCCCACCGATCCAGAGGGCAACTGGCGCGATTCCCTAGGGAATACCATCACCCGTTCTGGCTTTGGGCTTTGGAACAACTACGATGATAAGCCCGAAGGCTTGTGGCCCGGCCCAGAGGCGTGGCGCGTGGGCAACTACGCCCCCCTGGATCTGCTAACGCTGAAGAATGGCCGCCGGATTACCACAGCCGCGCAATGGTGGGCACAGCGCCGACCGGAGGTAGTGAAAGATGTACAACAGCAGCTGTGGGGCGTTATGCCGTCAGATAGTGTGCTACCTAGCGTGACATACTCCGCCGTGACTACGACGGGAGGCACCAGCAGCCGACCCTACATGCAAAAAGCCATCACAGGAACCATTGATGTTTCCCGCTATCCGCAGGTACGCAACAAGCCAGTGCTCAGCGCCACCCTTCGCCTGCCGGCCAATGCCAACGGGCCCGTACCGGTTATTATCGTTTTTAACCCTGGTTTTGGCGCGCAGAATACCATTCTTGACACGTACTGGAACTACGTAAGCTCTGTTGGCTGGGGCATCTGCCTGTATAATAATGGGCAGCTGCAACCCGACAACGGAACCGGCCTGACGAGCTACCTGATTGGGCTGGTAAATAAGGGTAACTGGCGCAAGCCTACCGACTGGGGCGCACTGGTGGCCTGGAGTTGGGGCGTGAGCCGTCTGATCGATTACTTTGAGAAGGACCCAGCAGTTGATGCCACCAAGATTGGTCTGACCGGGCACTCGCGCTATGGCAAAGCTACGATTGTGGCGACGGCCTATGAGCCGCGCGTAGCGCTTGCTTTTCCCAGCTGCGGCGGTAGCCTAGGTACCAAGATGAACCGGCGCCACTGGGGGCAAGATGTCGAAAACTCTGGCTGGGACCAGGAATATCACTGGATGGCCGGTGCGTTCTTCAAATGGCACGGACCTAAAACGCCCGGTACCTATTTGCCCCGCAAGATTGAAGACTGCCCGGTGGATGCGCACTCGCTACTGGCGCTTTGCGCTCCGCGCCCGGTGTTCATGAATGGTGGCACCCAGGATACGTGGCCCGATCCATACGGTATCTACCTGACGGGTGTAGGCGCTTCACCGGTGTACACGCTGCTGGGTGGTGCTGGTTTAGTAATGCAAGATCCTAAGCCCATTATTGATAAAGGCTACATTACGGGCGACATTGGCTACCGCTTCCACACAGGGGGCCATACCGACGCGCCTGACTGGCCCGCTTTCGTGCAGTTTGGGCGTAAGTACTTCGGCTCGGTGGTGCTCAGCACGAAGAACTCGCTGGCCGAGAACAACATCCAAGTGTATCCGAATCCCTCGCAAAGCCAGTTCACCGTGAACCTAGGTTCGAATACGGCGCACATCAAAACCATCCAAATGACGGACGCAACGGGACGCTTGGTGAGGCAGCAAGCTGTTGGTGCCGTTTCGAGCCTGGTGATTTCCCGCGATAATTTGAAGGCGGGCGTGTACCTGCTGCGCCTGCAAGGGGACCGAGTGCTCAATCAGAAGATTGTCCTTGAATAACGCGCCGAGGCCGTCAAACCCCTGCCGTGAAGCTGTAAGAGGAGATTTCTTGTAAACGCCTGAATTCATAGGCAACACTCTCGGCTCGCTACTTTCAAGGCATGTTGCTAGTCGTGTGAGCTCTCCCTATTGGAAAGCGTTTCCTTTTTGACAGGGAGGGCTCACACCACTGATTGAATGGTTCGGTATCGCTCTATTTGATAACAAGTCGGTTTCTAGATTTTAATCATGCTTTTCAGCCGGCTTCAGGCATTTCTCCTGCAACATATCTAGGGCTGCTCCCCCAATAGTGTCAAAGTTATGTGCCTTAACAACGGCTTGCTTCAGCGGGCGCAGGTCCAGCAGGGTTTCATTCACGCCAAACAAGATGGCGTGGTAAGAGTGGGTCGGCCGGGGGCGAGCGGCCGCAGAGAGGAAACGCATAACTGGCGCAGAATAAACAGGTTCAACGAAACGGGGGTACGTACTCCAACCAGGTGCTTATTGCTCTACGAGGACAACAGGTGATTACGAAGTAGGCTGGAATGACCTAGTTCGCAATTGAATGATTAACAAGCCTAATCCAAGTTGTTCAGGGTGTTACCAACCCTTGGTTGACGATTATGTTCATGCGTCCGGCATAATGAGTGCTTCATTCAGGCCAAGCAGCATCTCGGCACCAACACGACTTATCCATCAGTGAACTCAGCGCGAATAACTTGGCAACCAAATAAAGTTCAATGCCATGATCTGCCGTTATGTTCCGTCGGCGAGGGAATGCTCCACTATCGCCTTTGCACCCGAATACTGGACCTTTACTGTATTGATTGATAAGCCTAATTCGCTTGCAATCTCTTCGTTAGATAAGCCGCGCAAGATTTTTAAGGAAAATATAAGCTGCTTGCGAGGGGGCATACGCACGATGATTTTTCCGAGGAGGTCAAGCAAGGTCTGCCAGTGCACTATATACGCTGTATCAAGCGCATTGAGACCTAAGCCAAAACGTGCACTCGCAGCCAGCTTGCTTGTATAAAGCTTATTTTTCCGGCAGCAATTCAACAAATGGTTTTTGGTCAGAGCTGTCAAAAATCCCTGAATATTTTTTTCACTGTCAACCTTTTCCTTCACACCCCAGAGCTTTATAAATACATCCTGCACCGCATCCTTAGCCAGTTCTTTATCTTTCAAGAAGCGCATAGCAATTGAAAAGATCAGTTGATGATACTTTGCATAGGCAGCTTCAAATTCGCACGCGGTCATGCCAGTACTAGCTTGAACTGCATGCTTTCCGCTTGCAGATGCTTGATCATACAGAGGGGCTGAGTGAGAAGACATGAGGTCACAGGTTGATGAGTGAGAGCATAACCAAAGGAACTGCCAAGCGCAAACGTTTGCGTTGACAATGAAACAAACTCTGTGAACGTCACAACTGTCAGTAATTCGCAATAAGTAAGGAAAGCTAGGTATGACAGCCGTAACAATGAGTAGTCGTTGTACAACATTACCTTATTGGGGTAAACTAGAAAAAAAATTGGTCCGTAACTACCTATTTCTAAAGTGTATGAGTGAACTATACTGCTCAGTTGAACGCTCATCACGGGTAGAATACAACATGCTTCCCTACCAAGCGATATTGCAGTCCGGTAAGGTCGGCGATACCTGTTAGTATGGACTCGACCGAATCGTTAGGTAGCGCGCCCGAAAACCGCTGCTGTAATGCCTTGCGGTCTTGAACGACAATCGAATAGCCATACACCTCACTCAGTGCACTGATAATATCGCGGAGAGAGGTTTGATGTAGCTCAATCGCATTCTTTGCACGAAAAGCATATAAGCTAGCATCAATCTTTACTTTGCTGATAACGCTTGTCGCTTTATCAAAAGAGACCATGTCGCCGGGCACTAAGCGCTGCTTTGCTAGGGCTCTGCTTTTAGGAAAAGCTAGGTTCACTTTGCCACGCTCTAAGATAACGCGCACGTTTCCATCGCGGGCCGAAAACTCGAACTGCGTTCCTAATACCTGAACGGTTGATGAGTCGTAGGCCACAACGGAGAAGGGTGTGCTTTCTCTGGTGTGCACCACCGTGAAATAAGCTTCCCCTCGCAATTGCACGATGCGAGGAGCATCAGGTGACCACCGCTGAGCGTAGGTCAGATCAGAACCTTTGTATAAAATAACGTGTGAGCCATCCGGCAGCTCAATAGTCCTATTATGCGTGGTGTCGTTGACTACACGAATTGTTGAATTTGCTTGCTTCCACCAGTACACGTTGCCTGTTACTACGAGCAGCAAAACAACGGCAGCTGCCGCCAAATACGGCCAGTACTGCACGCGTTTTACGACTACAGGATGAACTTGAGATTGAGAAGCCTGTGAAGCAGAACCCTGCTTATCTTCTGCTATCTGTTTTTGGATACTTTCCCAAAGGGCGATGCTTTCTCCTTCATCGAGCGGCAAAACTTTTAGTTCATCGACTTGTAAGGCTTGGCGTACGGACCCTTCCACATGCTGAGCGCCCTCGGGCGTATCAAGCCAACGAAGCACTTCTTCCGCTTCCTGCGGAGTGCATTCGTTCCGCAGAAACTTGCCGTAAAGAATGTGGATAGTCTTCATTAAAAAGCAATAAAGAGGCAATATGCGTCGGATAGCGTGGCAATTCCAATTGATCTTAATTGTCCATAGAGCGGCTTGTTGAAGCCCAATGAGCCGTACACTTCACAGCCTGAAAAGGATTAGAGCAAGCTCCAGTTTTTGAATTTCAACTACTGTTTCACCTGGTAACTCGGGTTTGTAGCTGCGTTCAAGAGTCAACAAAAACTTTTTTAAGTACCAGTAATACTTTCCCTCTCGCCGGGTGTACTTCAGCCGAACCGTTCCCGCATTCGGTATGAAAAAACTACTAATCTTAACGCTCTGCCTACCCCTCTCTTTGCTCACACTCGCGGCACCTAGGTCCGCCGTTAAGCACAACCCGAAAACTCGGGGGCAGAGCACCACTCTGAAAAATGCCGTGGCTACTTGGCAGCAGAAATACCACGTCAAAATTGCCTACAATGCTAGCTTGGAAGACGTGGCTGTCGTCGTGGTGAGCACGCGGGAGTTTGCCAACGTGGAGGCCGAATTGGCCTATTCACTCAGCAAAAATCAGCTGGCGTATAAGAAAATCAAGGACGATTTTTTCATCATCACGAGTAAGCAAAGTAAGTCGAAGTTGCCGCCCGATGCAGGGTTGCTAGAGGCCAACGAGGCTGGCGGAATAACCTCGCTTCCCCGCCTTAGGCTTGCCCTTGCAGCTGCGGATAGAACAGTATCGGGGCGTGTGACCGATGAAAAAGGTGATCCTATTCCGGGGGTGACCATCGTGGTGAGGGGTACCTCACGCGGCGGCGCTACCGACGCAACGGGCCACTACCAACTCACGGTACCTGAAGGAGCTACGTTGGTGTTTAGCGCGGTTGGCTTGCTGCGGCAAGAGGTGAGCGTCGGCACCCGCACCACCATTGACGTGACGTTGCGCAACGACACGCAGAAACTCAATGAAGTAGTCGTGATTGGTTACGGACAGCAGTCGAGCAAGACGGTGTCTACGGCCATCACTCAAGTTTCGGGCGAAAACATTGCCCTGCAACCCGTTGGCACACCAGGCGAGGCGCTGGCCGCACAGGCGCCCGGCGTGGAAGTACAATCAGACCGTGGCGGCACGCCGGGGGCGCCTCCTTCCATTCGCATTCGGGGTGGAGGCTCGCTGGGCACAAACAGCGACCCGCTGTACGTGGTGGATGGCTACCCTTTGCAAGATCCGTCGCAGTTCAACCTGATCAACCCTACTGATATAGAGTCGATTTCTATCTTGAAAGACGCTGCTTCGGCGGCCATTTACGGCTCGCGGGCGGCTAACGGGGTAGTCATTGTGACCACTAAACGGGGCAAGGCCGGCAAAACGGTGTTCAGCATCTCTGCCTACACGGGCTGGCAGCAAATCAGCAAACAGCTGAAAGTGTTGAACCGGGACGAGTATATAAAGTACGTGCAGTTTCATGCCACCGCCCGAGCCTATCCTGCTGCGCCAGCGGCTACGCCCTTCACCAACCTTGATCCGAGCACCCTCTCGGACACGGACTGGCAAGATGAAATCTACCGCGTGGCGAAAATCAGCAACTACCAGCTTTCGGCCTCGGGCGGCTCCGACCGGGCTAGGTTTTCGGTTTCGGGTGGGTATTTTCAGCAGGATGGCATTCTGAAGGGCACTGACTATGAGCGCTTCAACGTACGTTTTAACCTTGATGCTAACCTAGTTCCCAAGCTAAAAATTGGTGTTTCGGTAGCTCCGGCTTACGCTGTGCAAGATCGGCAGGCCGCCGCCGGGCAGTTCAACGGCTC
Source organism: Hymenobacter sp. GOD-10R (assembly GCF_035609205.1). Lineage (NCBI taxonomy): Bacteria > Pseudomonadati > Bacteroidota > Cytophagia > Cytophagales > Hymenobacteraceae > Hymenobacter > Hymenobacter sp. GOD-10R. Next base: position 3,158,239 of record NZ_CP141184.1, on the reverse strand, counting down.
GAATGGCAGCGAGAATAACGGCACCCGTGGGCTGCCGCCCGTTACGCAGGTAGCCATCGTGATGCCGCCCACTATTCCGGTTTTTCGGCCGAACGGCGACTATGGCCAGGGCTACAACGGCGCCGAGCGCAACCCCAACGGCACGGCTTTTTACCAAGCCAACCTATTCAACCCCGTGGCTGTGCTGGACCTCAACCAAAACCAGCTCAAAAACTACCGTCTGTTTGGCAACAGCTACCTGGAATGGGAACCGCTCGAAGGATTGCTGCTGAAAACGTCCGGCGGCCTTACCCTCAACGTCGACGAGCAGCACGCTTATATACCCGGCACCCTAGCCACGGAAGTGGCACCGCAGGCCAACCTGTCCACCCCCGTGCTGTCCTCAATATTCGGACGCGAGTCGCAGTTTGTGTCGGTAGATTACCTGTGGGAGAACACCGCGACGTATGCGAAGACCCTAGGTAATCATAGCTTTACCGTGCTAGGGCTGTATTCGCTGCAAAAGTTTCAGGCGCGCTCCACGGCCACGTCCGGTCGCGCCGGCACCTTTGCCAATGCTTTATTAGATAATCCATTAGCCTCTCCGGACCGGGTAGGCGAACTGGATTATGACCAGAATGCCTTTTTATCGTATGCTGGGCGCGTCACCTACGATTACAAGAAAAAGTACATTGCCTCGGCTGCGCTGCGTAGCGACGCCTCTTCGCGTTTTGGGCCCAATAACCGCTTTGCCACGTTTCCGTCGGCGTCGCTGGCCTGGCGCGTCAGTGAGGAGCCTTTTTGGCAGGGGCTTAAGTCTAAAGTCAGCGAGCTTAAGCTGCGGGCTAGCTACGGCGAGACGGGCAACGCCAACATCGGCAGCTTCAATTACCTCAACAACATTGTGGGGCGCAACTACAGCTACGGCGGCGTGCGCACCTTTGGCTACGTGCAAAACGGCTTTGCCAACCCTAGCCTTACCTGGGAAAAGAACAAACAGACGGACCTAGGTCTGGAGACGGGCTTCTTGGACGATAAGTTTGTGCTAACTCTGGACTACTACAGCCGCATTACTACTGGCATGCTGCTGCAACGGGATTTGCCTGGCATTGTAGGTTATGCAAATAACTTCCGGACCAACGCCGGAAAACTACAAAACCGCGGCCTGGAGCTTGGAGCTGTGGCAAACTTGAAAGTGGGAGCGGTGAAGTGGACCATCAACGGCAACATTTCGGGCAACCGCTCAAAAGTGCTGGACCTAGGAGGACCAACAGCCTTTCCAGCTGAGCCAGCCAACTTCGGGTGGAACAACGTCTACCAGGTGAAGGTAGGCGAGCCGCTAGGCAATATGTATGGCTTCAAGGTATTAGGCATATTCAAGAACGCTGAAGACCTAGCTAATTACCCCAAAAACATAGCAGGCGATAAAATCGGAAACTGGATAATTCAGGACACGAACGGCGACGGCGTCGTTAATGAGAGCGACCGTACCAAGCTCGGCAAGGGCGTGCCCGACTTCGTGTACGGCCTAACCCAGAATCTACAATACAAGAACTTCGACCTGAGCCTGATTTTACAAGGGGTGCAGGGCATCGACGTCATTCAGGGCAACCTGCGGCAGTTTTGGGGCAACGCGCAGTTCAACACCATCCGCGACGTGGCTTTCAACATGTTCGACCCAACGAACCCACACGAGGCCAAGTACCCGCAGCCCGGCGCCGGTGGCATTACGCCCGGCAATCAGCTCACCGACAGGACGATGTTCAACGCCTCCTACCTGCGCGTGCGCAACCTGACGCTAGGCTATACCATTCAAGCGGCCTTGCTGCAGCGGGCTAAACTGCAATCGGTGCGCCTCTACGTGACGGGGCAAAACCTGCTCACGTTCACCAGCTACCCGGGCACCAACCCCGAGACGAGCATCAACGCCGGCACATTCAACAACGGCACGAACAGCTCGCTGATCCGGCCCGGCCTTGATCAGGGCGCTTATCCGGCCTCCCGCACCTACACGGTGGGCGTGAACATTGGGTTTTAACCTTTCGACTGACCTTGTATGAAACGATATATTCCCTCTCTGCCTATTGGTCTGCTACTCATGCTGGTGCTTGTCGTCAGCGGCTGTAAGAAGTTCGTCGACCTCACGCCCGACAACAACATACCGGTTTCTGGCTTCTACAAAACCGAAGGGGACATTCGCACGGCGCTCACGGGCACCTACGGCAATTTGCGGGGCATCTATAACGGCTACTATCAGTATACCGAGCTGCCCTCGGATAATACGCGCACCTTCGGGGAAAGCGAAGTAGCTCAAGGTCCCTTCGACAGGCTCACGTGGACGCCCGTTACTACGGCTATTTCGGGTATTTGGAACGATAGCTACCGCACCGTGGCTAACGCCAACTCGGTGCTAGGGCGCATTGACCCGATTCCCTTTGCCAGCGAGGCGACCAAAAACCAGTACATCGGAGAAGCTAAGTTTTTGCGGGCTCTGATGTACTTCAATCTGGTGCGCTTCTTTGGCGACGTGCCTTTGGTGCTCACTGAAATCACCACCGAACAGGAGTCGTACCAATATGGCCGGACGCCAGCGGCCGAGGTGTACGCTCAGATAGAGAAAGATTTGCTCGAGGCCGAAGCGGTGCTGCCGGCTACGTATACCGGCGCCAACATTGGGCGGGCTACGAAAGGCGCCGCCCAAGCCCTGCTAGGCAAAGCCTATTTGCAGCAAAAGAAATGGCCGCAAGCCGAAGCCAAGCTAGCTCAAGTGGTTAACGCAGGCACCTACCAGATTTTACCCGACGTCACCAACGTGTTTGGGCTAGGCAAAGACATCAATGCTGAAATTGTGTTTGCCGTCCAGTACGTAGCTTCTGGGTTCGGGGAAGGTAACTCCTTCGTGCACACCTTCGTGCCGCAGCCGTCGGGCACGAGCATCACGTTCGTCACGGGCAACAGCACGAGCGTTGGAACCCTAGATCTATACAATGCCTTCGAACCCGGCGACGTGCGGCGAGATGCCTTCTTGGGCGTTTTTGTAGGAGCCGAAACCTACTACTGGGCCCGCAAATTCATCTACCCCGTGACCCAGCAAAACGAAGGCGAAAACGACTGGCCCGTGCTGCGCTACGCCGATGTGCTGCTCATGTACGCCGAAGCGCTTAACAACAACGGCAAAACCGCCGACGCTCTGGTGCAAGTAAACCGCATTCGGACGCGGGCCAAGCTAGCTGCCAAACCGGCCCTTTCGCAAGCCGATACGCAACTAGCCATCGAGCAAGAACGCCGCGTGGAGCTGTGCTTCGAAGGGCATCGCTGGCACGACCTCATCCGTTGGGGCAAGGACGTGTCCACAATGCAGGCCTTCAAAGCCAAGTACACGGCCCTCGACCCAGTCAACGCCAACTTGAGCCCCGCGCCCGAACGGCGTTTGTTTCCAATTCCAACCCGTGAGATTCAGCTCAACCCCAAGCTGACCCAAAACCCTGGTTATTGATAAAGAGGAGCTACGGGGCCGCACTATGCTGCGGCTTTGTGCTAGGTCAACCTACCACCAACCTACAAATCAGCTACTTGAAAAAGTTACTGCTGCTCGTTTTACTGGTTAGCACCACCCTAGCTCATGCACAGGTGACGCCGCGTGATATCCTCAGCCGCCGTTACTCCGTGGAGGCAGTGCGGGCGGCGCTGCTGCCCCGTGGGCAATGGGTGCCGTACCCGCGCACGCCCGCCGCTTGGCAGCAGGCCCTCCCCGACTCGGTGCGCCGCCGCGTGGTGCAGGCGGGCGAAGCAGCGCAGAGCCTAGCTTTTGCCGCCATTCCGGCCACTACCATGCTCGATTTTGTGCGCAATGGCAACCGAAGCCGCTACGAACAAGCATCGTTTGGCAAGCGCAGCCAACTCATGACGTTAGTGTTAGCAGAATCGGTCGAAGGACAAGGCCGCTTTCTCGATGCCATCGCGAACGGCGTGTGGTCGATCTGTGAGGAGAGCTTTTGGGGCGTATCTGCCCACCTAGGTGGGCAAAAAGGAGGCAGCGGCCTGCCCAATGTGGAAGACCGAATTGTGGACTTGTTCGACGCCGAAACCGCAGCGGACCTAGCTCTTACCGACTACTTCGTGGGCGAGCAGCTAGCGAAGGTGTCGCCGTTGGTGCGGCCACGCATTTACTACGAAACCAACTTGCGCCTTTTCCAGCCGCTGCTGGCACAGCCTGACCGCTACGAGTACCTGAAAAAAGGCACGAAGGTCAACAACTGGAATCCTTGGATCATGTCGAACTGGCTGGTGGCGACGCTGCTGCTCGAACCAGACGAAGCCCGCCGCAGCCAGATGACGCGCGCAGCCCTAGAAGGCTTAGATCTGTACCTCAACGGTCTGGGCGAGGATGGCGGCTGCGATGAAGGACCTAGCTATTGGTTTGTGGCCGGCGGCAGCGTGTTTGATGCGCTGGAGATACTGCACAGCGCTTCGGCCGGCAAAATCGATGTGTACCGCGAGCCGCTGATTCGTAACATGGCTTCCTACGTGTACAAAATGCACATCGCCGGTCAGTACTTCGTGGATTTCTCTGACGCCGACCCCACCATGCGCCCCGATGGCTTGATGCTGTACCGCTTCGGGCAGCGCCTCCAAGATCCGACGCTCATGCAGTTTGGCCGTTGGGCCTACAGCACCTTCGGCACCGACGCACTGCCTAGCCCGACCGGCCAATACCGGCAGGAATTTAACCGGCAGCGCAGATTAGACGACCTGTTAACCATTAAGCAGATACCTAGCAGCAAGGTTAGCTCCTTTGCGGGCGCCCCTACGGTGTGGTTTCCGGATGTGCAGGTAATGAACGCCCGGTCGCAGAAGGGCCTGTTTGTGGCCACTCACGGTGGTCACAACGCCGAAAGCCACAACCACAACGACGTAGGCGACTTCATTGTGTACGTGGATGGTCAGCCGGTTATCATCGACGTGGGCCGCGGCACCTACACCGCAAAGACGTTCTCTCCTAAGCGCTACGACATTTGGTTTAATACGTCGCAGTTCCACAACTTACCCATCATCAATGGGCTAGGTCAGCTGAACGGCCGGGAATTCGAGGCGCGGGCCGTACGCGAAACAGCCACCAAGCAAGCCAGCACCTTAGACCTAGATATTGCCAAGGCCTACCCCGCTTCGGCTGGCATTCAGCGCTGGCACCGCACCGTAGCCCTGAACCGCAAGGATGAAACAGTTCGCATTGAAGACGACTATGTACTGAGCGCTGCCCCCACTTCTTTGCAACAGGTGTTTATGACGGTGTGCCCGGTAAATACGGCCGAGCCGGGCAAGGTTGTTTTCCAAAGTACTAACAACCAAAAGGTAACCTTACACTACGACCCCGCTCTGTGGCAAGCCAGCAGCGAAGTAGTGCCGCTCACTGCTCCCGAAGACGCGACCCTAGGTGCGAAGTGGGATAACCGCCCGATCCGCCGCGTGCTCCTCACCCAGACCAAGCCCTTAGCCAGCAGCCGGTCGGTTTTTACAGTTTCCAAGCAATAGCGCGCCATCTACCATGAAAATCAAATCGTTGCTCATCGTGGCTATTTCCTGGGCTACCAGCTTCAGTGCCGCTGCCCAGACCACCCCCGTGGGCGCCGACGTGAAGTTGCCTGCTCACCCGCGCTTGCTGCTGCTCAAAGGGGAAGAAGAAGGCATTAAGCGCACCATCGCGGGGGATAAAACCTGGGCCAAGCTGCACCAGGTTATCCTGACCGAATCGGATGCTATGCTGAATCTGCCGCCTGTAGAACGCATCAAGGAGGGCAAGCGGCTGCTGGGCAAGTCGCGCGAGTGCCTGCGCCGGGTGTTCTACCTAGCTTACGCGTGGCGCCTGACCCACCAGGAGAAATACCGCAAACGGGCCGAGCAGGAGTTGCTAGCCGTGGCCGCCTTCAGCGACTGGAATTCCTCGCACTTCCTGGACGTAGCCGAAATGACCATGGGCATGGCCATTGGGTACGATTGGCTCTACGACGACCTATCGCAAGCGGCGCGCGCTACCATCAAGGAAGCCATTCTGAAGAAAGGTATTGAGCCTTCGCTGGACGCCCAGAACAACAGTTGGCTCAGGAACACCAACAACTGGAATCAGGTCTGCAATGCTGGCATCAGCTTCGGAGCGCTAGCCACCTACGAAGACCACCCGGAATTGTCGCGGCAGATTGTCAACCGCGCCATTGAAACCATTAAGCTGCCGATGGGCGACTACCGCCCCGATGGAGCCTACCCCGAGGGCTACAATTACTGGGGCTACGGCACCACATTTAATGTGCTGTTGATAAGTGCATTGCAAAAGTCCTTGGGCAGCGACTTTGGCCTGAGCGCGCAGCCGGGCTTCTTAAAGACGGCTGGATACCTGGAAAATATGGCGGGTCCTTCGGGCATGGGATTCAACTACTCCGACTCGCGCGTCATCAGTGAAATGCAGCCTGCCTCTGCCATGTTTTGGTATGCTGGTGCACTGCGCGACCCTTCTTTGCTGTGGATGGAGCGCCAGACGCTAGAGAAAGGCACAGCCGAAGAGTACGTCAAAAATCGGCTGCTGCCGGCCACGATGGTTTGGGGCGGCACCACGAGCCTGAACACCATCACGCCGCCGAAGGCCACCATGTGGGTAGGCCAAGGTAAAAACCCCGTGGCGCTAATGCGCACGTCCTGGACTGATCCGGCGGCCATTTACGTGGGCCTGAAAGGCGGCAGCCCGGGCCTGAGCCACGCCCACATGGACGCCGGCTCCTTCGTGATGGAAGCCGCCGGCGTGCGTTGGGCCATGGACCTCGGCATGCAAGAGTACGAGTCGCTGGAATCTAAAGGCGTAGATCTGTGGAATATGAAGCAAAATTCGCAGCGCTGGCAGGTATTTCGCTACAACAATCTAGCCCACAGCACGCTAGCTTTCAACGACAGTCTGCAACGGGTGAACGGTACGGCCACGCTCACGGGCTCTTCCAACACGCCCATGTTCATGAATGCCACCACCGACCTAACGGGCGTTTACAAAAGCGCCGTAGCAAAAGCTGTCAGGGGCGTGGCCATCGTGGACAAGAGCTATGTAGTCGTGCGGGACGAAATAGAAACGCTACCGGCCAATACAACTGTGCGTTGGACCATGGTGACGCCCGCCACGGTACGAATCACGGGCAAGAACACCGCCGAGTTAACCCAGGATGGCAAGAAGCTCTTTCTTCAGGTGCAGGAACCCGCCCAGGTGACCATGAAAACGTGGCCCACAACTCCGCCCCATGCCTATGACGTGCCTAATCCGGGAACCACGTTGGTGGGATTTGAGGTGCAATTGCCCGCCAACGCCAAAACGGCCCTCAACGTGCTGCTCGTTCCGGAAAAAGCCCAGAAGCAGGCTAAGCAAAAAAGTACATCTTTGGCCCAGTGGCCGCAGCGTGATGTTAGCTCATCCGGCAAGTAACCGGCAGCGGCAGAGCACGCTAATCCTAGTGAAACGTTTTGCGGCCTAGGCCCGATCACCGAACCTATTCTCCTGCATCTATATGCTTAAAAACCTCTTTCTGGCCGCTGCATGTCTGCTGCTGGCTGTGCAAGCCTCAGCGCAGAAACCCATCAACGTAGACCAGGAACTGGCGTTTGCCGCGCAGCAGTACCAGCGGCTGCTCGCCTCCCACCCCGACACTACCAAGTTCCCGCAATCCACCAACCCCGATGGGTCGCCCCGCGACATGCCTTCTTCGTGGTGGTGCAGCGGCTTTTTTGGGGGCTCGCTCTGGTACCTTTACGAGCACACCAAAGCGCCCGAGTGGAAAACTGCCGCCGAGCGCTGGACCCAAGCGGTAGCCAAGGAGCAATACAACACCCGCACCCACGACCTAGGGTTCATGCTGTACTGCCCCTTTGGCAATGGCTATCGGCTCACCAAGAATTCTGCTTACCCCGCCGTACTCGTACAAGGCGCCAAGTCGCTGTCAACCAGGTTTGATCCGAAGGTGGGCGTGATTAAGTCCTGGGATACATTCAAGGCCTGGGGCACGGGCCAGACGTACAACTACCCAGTCATCATCGACAACATGATGAACCTGGAGTTATTGTTCTGGGCCAGCAAAATCACCGGCGACCCTTCGTTCCGTCGCTTGGCTATCACCCACGCTGATAACACGCTCAAAAACCATTTCCGCCCCGATTTCAGCTCCTTCCACGTAGTTTGCTACAACCCCGACGGCAGCGTGGCTGCCAAGAAAACGGCTCAGGGGGCAGCCGACGCTTCGGCTTGGGCGCGCGGCCAAGCCTGGGGGCTTTATGGCTATACTGTGATGTACCGGGAAACCAAAGACCCCAAATACCTAGCGCAAGCCCGCCATATCGCCGATTTTTACCTTAATCACCCCAACCTACCTGCTGATAAGATTCCGTATTGGGACTTCAACGCGCCAGGTATCCCCAAGGAGGAGCGCGATGCCTCCGCTGCAGCCGTAGCGGCATCGGCCTTGCTCGAATTAAGTCAGTACAGCAAGCCCGATCAGAAACGATATTTCCAAGCCGCCGAAACTATGCTCGTGAGCCTAGCCTCACCCGCTTACAAAGCGAAGTTGGGCGAAAACAACAACTTCCTGCTCAAACATAGTGTGGGTTCCAAACCGGCCAAATCGGAAGTGGATGTGCCACTAGTATATGCTGATTATTATTTCTTAGAAGGCTTACTACGCTATCAGGCGCTGGCCAAAAAGTAGCCGTAGCCGGTCCGCTCACATCAGATATGCCCTGCGAGATGTGCACAAACCTACGGGCGTTGCGGGTTGCCGAGTACCGTTGAATCAAAGCGCTGCCAAAAGGGCTACACACGTCCTAGCTCATCATTACGGCACTGACACAGATACTATTTGAAGTATCCCCTCTTTGAGAGAGAAATGTCACACCTTCTATATCAGTAAGACGTGCTCTTATCATACACAATTAATCATGTCTTACCCTCCTTTTTCTGAACAACCCACCTCATCTTAGGAGTATCAAAAATCTGTGTTTATGTGAAACAAGAGCAATTTCTCGGGAATCCTGTTCACTGAAACAACAGTTTTTGCTAGAAAACTGCCAACCTATTTCCATACAAGACAAGCCGCCATTATCGACTGAAGCGGGCACGCAGGAGCTGTACGGCGCTTTCGTAAGAAGCCCCAATCGGGATAGCCGTACCCGCGACAGTCACTTCTTGGCGCGCTATTTTTTCTACCTTCTCCACGGCCACAATATAGGAGCGGTGCACCCGCACGAAGTACGGCGCGGGTAGCTGCCGCAACGCGTCAGCCGGGGTTTGACGCATGAGTACCCGCCGGGTTGGTAGCACATACGTCAGGTAGTTGCCGTCGGCTTCCAGGTACAGGATATCGTGGAGCCGTAATCGCTCCTCTTCGTAGCCGGTTTTTACCAAAATGCTGGGGCTACTGGCGCTACCCCGCGCGGTTTGTCGTTCCAGCGCCCGAGCACAGGCTTTGGTGAACCGCGCCAGGGAAAAGGGCTTGAGCAGGTAATCAACGGCGTCAAGTTCAAAGCCCTGTACGGCGTAGTCGGAGTAGGCCGTGGTGAAGATGATGAGGGGTGCCCGGGAAAGCCCCTGCACCAACTCCACGCCTGTCAGGTCGGGCATATGAATGTCCACGAAGAGCACATCCACGGGGTGGGCTTGCAGGAAAGCGAGGGCCGTGAAGGCATTTGTGAAGCTGCCCCGCAACTCCAGGAAGGGGACCTTGGCGGCTAGCAGCTGCACCACGCGCAGGGCCTGCGGTTCGTCGTCGATAGCTAGGGCGGTGAGCATCGGGGCAAGAAGGGGCTACTTACTTAGTGGGCAGGAGCTTGCAGCAGGTGCAGCGAACGTTTGCTGCCTTCGCTGTTGGGGTTCAGCACCAGCGCCCGCTGGTACATCAGAATGGCTTCGCTTCGGCGGTTGGCCTGGCGAAAAGCATCCCCGTAGCTATCGTACACGTTGAAGCTGGTCGGGAAAAGTACGGTATTTAGGCGAAAAGCTTCCAGCGACTGGGAAAGGTAGCCGTTTGCCAATAGAGCATACCCTAGGCTGTTTAGTTCTTCTTCGACCACATAGTAGTGCGCCGTGTCGGCCCGCATGGTGTTCAACGCAATCAAAGCCGGGCTCGGGCCTTCTTGCAGCAGCGCTGCCCCGTACCAGCGAGCGGCGGATTTCCTGTAAGGCAGCGGCCGCACAGGCTGTTGATGGAGCACGTCGATGATGGCCGCCACCTTCTCGCGGAACTGCTCGCCTTCAGTGTTATCGTACAGGATAACGGTCTGCCCCGTCTGCACGTTGCGGTAGAGCATCGTGGCAATGCCCCGGTTGTAGCCATCGTGGCCGACAATGTCGCCCCCTGTCGGATCTGGGCGCACTACCCAACCGAGGCCGTACGAGGTAGGACCGCCAAAATCGACGGTATTCCCGCCAATGACCGTGGTGCTGTCGTTGAGCTTGGCCGGGGTGGCGGCGAGCGCCACGGTGCGGGGGCGCAGGAGCTTGCCGCCGGACAAGGCCTGGTCGAAGCGGAGCAAGTCTGGCAGGGTGCTCACGACCTGACCCGGCCCGTAAAGCCCGGTTAGACCACTGCTCTCGAAACGCAGATGCCAGCGCCGGACACTATCCTTGAGCTGAACGTTTTCGACCGGCTCCGGCACGGTGCTGTACATGGTCGGCAGCAGGTGGTTGGTCACGAGGCGAGCATCGGCGGGGCTAGCGGGGGAACGTAGGTAAGTGTCTGCCATGCGGGCGGGCCGGAAGATGTGACGTCGCAGGTAGGCCGCAAACGGCTGCTGACTCACCTTTTCGACGAGCAGCGCTAGCAGGATATAATTGGTGTTGCAATACTGCCACTTCTTGCCAGGTGCAAAGTAGAGCCCTGGCTGCCAGGCCCGCAGGGCCGGAATAATGTCGGAGTTGGTGACAAGATGCTCGGGATGCTGGCGTACCAGCGGGTCATACAGCTCCAAGTCGGGCAGCCCGGAGGTGTGCGTGAGCAAGTGCCGCAGCGTGACGGAGGGGTACGGAAAGCTAGGTAGATAATGCACCAGTGGGTCGCCGAGCTTGATTTTGCCTTGCTCCCACAGCTGCAATACGGCCGTGGACGTAAAAATCTTGGCGATGGACGCCACTTGAAAACGAGAGGTCACCGTATTCGGAGTGCGCGTGGGCAAATTGGCGTAGCCAAAGGCGCGCTGGTAGAGGATGCGCCCCTTCTCGGCCACTAGCACGCCCCCGTTGAAACGCCCTGCGCGGGCGAGCTGCTGAAACAGGGAATCCAGCTGAACTTCCCGGCGCTGGGCCTGGGTCGGCGGGCCCAGCAGCCCACCGAACAGAATGAGAATAAGCAGATAGTATTTGGGCATGGTGCAGTGAGTTGACGTTGAGGAGATGAAGAGGTTAGGCAACTGCGACCTAGGCCTCAGAATTTTCTAGGTCCGAGAGGCGGTTCGTTTTCAGGCAAGCTAGGCTACCAGAGTAGCAGGGTGAGAGCTACGAAATAGTCTTGCGGGGATTGTTGGATTTCCAGTTGATGGCGGCCGGGATAGAGGAGCGCTAAGCGCTTGCGCACGTTTTCCAGGCCCACTTGCGGCGTCGGGGCGGCCGCGGCCTGCGGGGCACGCGGATGCAGCGAGTTGTGCACCTTGAAATACAGGTGCGTGGCATCCAGCGTCAGCGTAATATGAATCCAGGAAGGAGCCTGAAAGCTAATGCCATGGTTAAAGGCATTTTCCAAGAATGGGCTCAGCAGCATCGGAGCTAGATATACTTCCTGCTCAGGTTCCTGCAGGTTGATGCGGATGTCGAGGCCCTGGGTCTCGTCTAGTCGGAGCCGCTGGAGCCCGATGTAGCGGCGCAGGTAGTGTACTTCCTGCTGGAGCAGAATACGGTCCCGGTTATTTTCTTCGAGTAAGAAGCGCATCATCTCGCCCAACTGCTGGATCCCTTCAGCAGTTTTATCGCTGCTTTCCTGCAAAGCAGTAGCGTACAGACTATTAAGCGCATTGAAGAGAAAATGCGGGTTAATTTGGGCCCGCAGCCCGGCTAGCTCAGCGAGGCTGTGCGAGGCTTGCGCCTGCAACGAGGTCGTTTCCTGCGCTATCCCCTGGCGTACGACCACCACTAGGCTCGAGACCAGCATTACCAGCCCCCACAAGCCCGCCAGCGGCCGCAGCGCCACCGGGTAGCGCGAACTATAGGCGACCCACAGCACGGTTGAGCCGAGTAGGGCTAGGCTCCCCCACCAGGCGATTCTCCATACCCAGCGCCTAGAAAGTCCTGCTATCCGCAACGCCGTGAGCAGTGGATACGCGAGTGCCTGCAACACCATGACCAGTAAACCTAGCCCAGCCAGCAGCAACCAAGGCCCCGTTTGGGGGTCCCAGAGCGTGGGCGGCAGCGGCACCGTCCAGGCCAGGGTTAAGCCCAGTACCACCAAGCCGATGACTAACCCCCGGTAAGCATAGCGCACCCCGGCTTCTGTCGCCAGGGGCAGCCGCTGGCGTACGTACTGCAAAAGCTGGCCAAGCAACTCGTAGACTCCTAAACCAATACCGGCTGCTACCCAGTCCGCGAATAGAGTTTTGGAGCGGTAGAGTGAATAAACTTTCAAGCCCGTAATCGCTCCGAGCTGATTGTACTGCAAACGCAAATACAGTTTGAAGTAGTGCGCCACCCACACGCTGCCGAACAGCAGCAGCAAGCTCAGCATCATGTACAGGGTGCCAGTAGCCCCCACTGACTTGGTGAGGCGCGGCAAGGCGAGGTAGTGGCTGGTTACCCAAGCCAGCAAGAGCAACCCGGCGCCGGCCAACACCGGTAGCAGCGTGTGGGTGGGTTGCTGGTACACGGCCATGCTCCGCTCGAGCGCGGCGGCTGGTGCCACGCTCGCAGCCTGCCGCCACAACGCGTGGGTGGCGGCAGCTTCGCGCAGCAAATAGGCGGTCACGTAGAGGGTGATAGCAGCGAGGGCAACCCCGGCTTCTAACCAAGTAGTGGTACGGGAAGGGGACATAGCTTGCTCGTTGAAGGGAGAGCTAAAGCTAGGTAGGCAGGTAACGCCCTGGGCAAAAATGGGGTGAGCCAGCCGAAAAAAGGGGTGAACACCCCATGGCACGTAGTTACTTAGGACGAATGACCGGGCATCGCATCTGGGGTAAGCGGTACGCACCAGGGTTGGCTGCAAAAGATAGCGTCAACGACACGCCGCGCATATACCAGCAACGCCCCGCCGTGGGACCGTTACGGAGATGGTATTGCTTCACAACCTAGCCCAAGACAACTTTCATTTACGAGCGGGATAAGCTTGCAGGTATTCAGGCACACGAGGGTTTGTGCCATCTTAAAAAGTGACCGTTTGTCTGATCTGAGAATAGGTTGACCATTTTTTCTACTAAAAACAGTTAACCTATTCTCAGCCAAGACATACCAGGCAGCGGCAACTTACTGCACCACAAACCGGGTCGTGATGGTAGACGTTTGGTCGGCGGCTTGCAACAGGTACACGCCGGCCTTCAAGCGCTGCGGAATGCGCAAGCTACCAGTGGCCGCCGGAGCAGCCACCGACCCTTTGTAAACGGTTTTCCCTGTCAGCGTCAGCACCTTCAATGCTAGCATCGTGTTAGTTTTGAAACTACTAAGCGCTACTTGGATAAACTCACCGCTAGTCGGATTTGGGTACACGTTAATCTGGTGGCCCGAAGCTACTGCCTGGCTTTGAGTGGCAAGAGTCACGCTCGGGTCGCTGCCATACACAATGCCGCGGCCGCCTGTGGCAAGATACACGCGGCCGTAGGTCTGCCGGTCGCCGGCGATGATGCCCACGAAGCCGTATTGGTGCTGCTGGTCGTTGATGCGCTTCCAGGTGGCACCAGCATCATCGGAGCGGTAGAAGCCATACGTCCTGTTCACGGACCCCACTATGTAAACGGCAGGATAACCGGCCGTGGTAGCAGGCTTACCAAAGCCAACGGCCACGGCGGCCGTGGCGCTAGCTACCCGCTGGAAGGAAGCCCCGGAATTGGTTGAGTGGTAGAAGCCAGCATTGGGGTCGTTGCGGTACGCGCCGGGGCACGTTAACCACAGCTCGCCTTCTTTGCCGAACACTGCACCGATCGATGCGTCGCCCACAATGTAATCGGGCGTATTGATGAAGCCGGTAGCAGCAAGGGTGAATGTAGCGGCGCCATCGGTACTGACTAGCACCCGCCCATTCATGGAGTCATATACGTAGAATTTCAGCGGGTTAACCCGATCGGCGACCGGGCGCAGGCTGCTGCCGACGCTGCTCGCCGTGATGCCAGTAGAGGCCGTCCAAGTAGTACCCCGGTCGGTGGAGTAGTACACGCCGGTTTTCTGTCCTCCGGCGGGACTGGGCTCCCACACGATGCGGCTGCCATCAGCCGACACGGCCACGGCGCCGCCCGAGCCAGCCCCCGTTGGGAAGGTGGCAAAAGGGGTAAACGTCGCGCCCGCATCCGTGGAATACGCGCCGTATTTGCCAGTGGCACTGGTGTGCGTGCGCACGATAAAGCTAGGTTGCAGCTCAGCAAAGTCGATGGCTAAGTTAGAACCGTATTGCGGCGTTAGGCGGCTGGTAGGTACCACGTCTGGGTTGGGGTGCCGATAGCCGTCAATGTCCCCCACTACACTGATGAGCGGAGCGCCAGTGGGCGGGCAAATTAGGCCTAGCGGTACTAGCTCTTCCAAACCCTGATTGTCGAACTTCCAATTTACGTTCGTCGGCGTGGGCTGGTCAGCGGCCGTTACATTGCGGCTCGAAAACGCGCCGTAACCAGTTACAAACCACGCATTATCGGAACGAAAAGGATCCACATCTACGTCGGCAATCCAGTGCGGGTCCGACGTGGCATTTGAAGGAGAGAGGGAATGATCTAGGTTCGCCTTAGCCGTAGTGCGCCAGTTGATAATGGGCTTCCAGGTAGTGCCCCCGTCGGTGGTGCGGAAGATGTCATCCCCAGGTCCCCACCGGTCGATCGTACTCACCAGGATAGTCCCCGGCTTCTGCAAATCGAGCGATATACCGCCGTAGCCGCCTTGGGTTTGATTCGCGGCAAGCGTGGGCTTGATGCTGGTCCAGACGCCGGTAGTGGGCACGTACTTCATCACATCGCCGGCGGTTACGTCGTTTGGGCCGGGGCCATTGGCGTAAGCTAGGTAAAGCGTGCCTGCGGCGTCGAGGGCAGCATGGTGGGCCATGAGCGCGGTCGGAGCGCCGGCAACAGCGGCCCAAGTTGTGCCGCCATCGGTGCTCTTGTAGAGGTTCTCGGCGCCAATGCGCATTACGCCTACATATATCGTTTGGGTGGCCGTGCCCGCCGAGCTGCTGCTCTTGTCAAACAGCACGAAGCTAATGCCGTTGGTCCCTACCGGCGTAGAGGCCACCGGAAAGCTCGTCACCTTGCTCCACGTAACGGCCCGGTCGGTACTCCGCCACAGGCCATCGGTGCTGGAACCTAGGTAGAGGGTGGTGCCTAGGTTGGGATCTACTTGCAGGGGCTCGCCCGCGCCGCGGCCGTTTTCGTTGCCCCCTAGCTTGATCGTTAGGTTGGATTGCGTCCAGGTCGCGCCCTTGTCGTTGGAAGCCAGAATTGCCGCCGTACCCGCCCACGACTGCGTGTAGGTGCCGGCGGCTAGGTACACGCGGTTTGGGTCGGAAGGGTCAGGCGCGATGCTGCGGATGCCTTGGTAGTTGGAATCATCGCGCGAGATAAAGTCGGTAATCGGCACCCAGGTGCGGTTGGAAGCCTCCCAGCGGTAGGCCCCGCCCACGTCAGTGCGGGCATAGAGCAGGTCCTGCTGGGCCGGGCTGTAGATGATGCCGGAGACAAAGCCGCCGCCTTGAATATTTACATTTTTCCACGTGTAGGGCACCGTGGTCTGCGCTTGGCTCAGACTCGGCGCAAATCCGGCACTCAGTACCAGCGCGGCGCGCACTACGAATAATTCAACGGTTTTCATGGATGGGATTGAAAAGAATGGATGGATAAACGGAATAGTAAATTCTTGCAGCAGTATGCTGCTTGGGGAATATCACAGGAGAAATGCTCACCAACACCTAGCAGCTAATGGGGCAGCTAGGCACAGCAATAACTAGTTGTGAATCAGAAAATATTCGTCTTGTATGTGACTAGCTGCACGACTTCGTCGGTTTGGCTGCCAGTGCTCAGCAATACCTTCGACTGTTTTGCAACACCCCCACCCTAGCTAAAGCACTTGCTTTTTCCTGACCCTACAAGGCGGCCTGAAGCTTGAGTAGATACACGTCATTCTCGCGCAGTGGCAAATGCATGCGTAGCCGTCCGTCGGCGTTGACCAGGATTTGCCGTTTTTCTTGGGGCTTGCCCGTAGCCTGCGACTTGAGTAAGGTCACTTGCGCCTTGCTCAGTTGGTCTGGGCGACCCATTTTGATGTAGGAAGTGTAGGCATCGTTGCGCTTGTAGCCGACCTGCGAGATGCTCACTGTATAGGAGCCCTTTCGTAGGCCACTTACCTGCACCAATACTTCCCCCTTGCTTTTGGCGGGAAGGTCCTTGATAAAGTATTGCTGATTGTTGATGCTGTCTGGGAGCGTACGGGTGTAATCCCAGAGGAGCAGTTGCACGTTGCCCTTGTCATCGGTTGTAGCCAGCGACTGAGCATCATTATCCTGGAGTTCCTTGGAGGACAATTCGTTTAAAAACTGGTAGGCAAAATAGGCTGGCTTTTTAATGCCCTGAGTGTTCATCAGCCCAAAGCCGCCGTGAAACGCTTCGAAGCGCGGACCAGCTTCTTCAAAAATGTCGGAAAACGTCCAGTAGGACATCGATTGCGCGGTGCTGCCCACCTGCTTGAGCTTTTGCAGAATGTAAGCTGCTTGGTGGTAGCTATCGTGGACCGGGTCGGCGGGCGTGTAGGAAGAGCTCCATTCGGTATAGTGCAACTCTAGCTTTGGCAGGACCGACTGCTGAATTTGGACGCGACTCTTCTGCACATCCGCGTTAATTGCCTGCGCATCCTTGCTAAGCACGGTGCCCTTGGACCCAAACTCATCAAGGAAGCCCTGATTGACCCCGTAGGTATGCGTGCTGATAAAGTCCAGGGGCAGCTGGTTTTGGGTGCAGAAGGCAATCATCTCCGGAACCCAGTCGGCCCCCGCCGTGGCCGGGCCGCCCACTTTGTACCGCCCGTCGACGCTTTTGATGGCAGTGGCAGCGTAGCGGTATAGCTTGAAGTAATCGGCCTGCGAGCCGTTCCAGAAGTCATGCAGATTTGGCTCGTTCCAGACTTCAAAGTACCAACTTGCCACCTCTGCGGCCCCGTAGCGGACCGTGAAATGCTCGGTCAACGCTTTAATTAAATTTCCCCACTGCTCGTAGCTGCGCGGCGGGGTCACATTGCCGCGCCACCAGAAGAGGGTTTGACTACCACTCGCCATTGCCGAAGGCATAAATCCTAGCTCGACGAAAGGCTTGACATGAATGCTGAGCAAATAGTCGTACAGCGCATCGATGTACTGGAAGTTGTAGTGCTCCTTCCCTTGCGCATCTATGCGATAGACGCCCATGTCGTCGGTCAGCAATCCATGCATCCGAATGTAGCGAAAACCAGCATCGTGCTTAATTTCAGCTAGTTGTTGCTGCCAATCGGCGCGCAACCCTTCGTTCGCGCGACCTGCCCCGACGCACACGTTAAAGGTCGAGTTGAGTTTGCCTTTGATGGCCTTCGCATTCACCTCAATAACGCGCTGCTGGGCCCAGCTGGGTAACGGCAGCATCAGAACGCCGCTAAGAATAAGCGTGACTACTGTTTTGATAAACATTTGCACATTCTTTAACTAGGTGATAGAAAAACGGCCGAATTAACTCAGCATGCCGACCCTAGGTTGATACAGCAAGTAGGCATCTAGGTAGCGCTACTGAGCGGCTTTGGCGTACTCCGTATTCGACTCCACTTTCCACGTTACCTTCCCTTTTAGCGGGTCGCTGGTGAGCTGTAGGCCGTTGCCTTGCTTGGCTAGGCTTACTTCGCGCAGCACGTTATCAGCCGGCAAGCACACGTAGCCTTTCAGCGCTTGGTTATCAGCGTAGTAGCCAACTAGTTGCAGGTTCTTCCAGTCCATCTGCATCGTGGATTGGGCTAGCTTGATGTGGGGAATGACGGCTCCATCGCGCACCAGCACCACTGCTTCCACGGGTCCCGGCTTGAGGCGGTGCCAGCCCGCGCCGTACACCTCCCCGGTTTGGTAGTCTATCCACTTGCCAGCGGGCAGATACACGTTCCGCTCGGGCGCCGACTCAAACATAGGTGCTACCAGCATGTCGGCGCCAAACATGTACTCATTGTCAACGAGCCAAGAACCAGCATCCTGCGGAAACTCCACGAACAGCGCCCGCACCATGGGCAAACCGTTTTCGGTGCTGTGCTTGGCTTGGGCATAGATGTAGGGCATGAGCTTATAACGCATTTCATCGGCTAGGCGGAAGTCTTTCAGGAACTGTGCGCTGAACTCCCACGGCTCTTTGGGCGGCGCGCCGTGGCTGCGGGTGTGCGAGGTCAGCATACCGAAGGCGGCCCAGCGCTTGTACAAGTTTTCAGGCGTTTTCACCACGAAGCCGCCGATGTCATGGCTCCAGAATGAAAAGCCCGACAACCCTAGTGACAAGCCCCCGCGCAACTCGGCGGCCATAGCATCGTCGGTGTTTTCGGCGTCGCCGCCCCAGTGCAGGGGGTAGCGCTGGCTGCCGGCCCAGGTGCTGCGCGCCCAAATGATGGTTTCGCCGTTCACTTTCTTGGTCACGTCGGCCACGGCTTTATTGTAGCGCAGCGGGTACAGATTGTGCTCGTAGAAGCCGGTTTTACCGGAGTGGTAAAGGCCCACGGCCGGCGCGGCTTCCCCAAAATCGACCTTGATAGCGCCCACCCCTAGCTTCAGCAAACTGGCAATCTTATCCTGATACCAACTCACGGTCTGCGGGTTAGAGAAGTCCAGCGTGGCATCTTCGTAGGGAAGGTTGCCTTTGGCGTCCTTCACCACTAAGCCTTTCTCCACTAGCTCGGGGAAGAGCTTGTTTTGGGGCGTGAAGTAGGGCAGTTGCCACAGCGACACATGGAAACCGTCCTTTTTCAGGTCGGTTAGCATCTTCTTGGGGTCGGTGAAGCGGGCGGGCGCAAACTGGTAGTCGGTGCGCCAGTCGGTAGTAAACCAGCCGGTGTCGAAGTGAATAACGTCGGCCGGAATCTTGTTTTCGCGCAGCTTGGCAGCCACGTCGCGGCCATCTTTTTCGGAGAAGTAGGTGATGCGGCTCTGCCAGAACCCAAATGACCACAACGGCGGCATCACAGCCTTGCCTGTCAGGGTAGTGTATTCGTTCAGAATGTCTTTGGGCTCGCCCACGAACACGAACAAGTCCAACGCATCGTCGCCGATCAGCAAGGAATTGACGGCGTTGAAGTACTTGCCAAAATCGCAGGTAATGGGCGAGGACGTGTGCATGAACATGCCGTAGCCGCGGCTGCTCATGAAGAACGGAATGGGCTTGTACATGGTCTCGTTCTGTACACCGTTGGCGTCGTCGGCCCACAGCACCACCTTCTGCCCGCGCTTGTTGAACTGCGTGAACGACTCACCGCAGCCGAAGATCTTCTCATCTGGCGCCAAGGACCACGCCACCGACATGCTGCGCGAGTAGTCTTCGGCCCGCCGCACAAACGAAAACGGCACGACCGGCGTGTACGAGGCCTCAGCATTGTCCTGGTGGTGAATCGTTTGGGTGAGCAGCTTACCCTGTGCATCGCGAATCTCGACGTGCCACGGATACTCCCGAATCGTGACCGAGCCGGCGGCGCTGGTATATTGGTGGCCGCCCGCTACTTTCTGGTACTTCCACGACTTCGTATCTACCGGCGCCTGCCCGCCCACTAGCATCAGCGAGGCCTCGTTCGGCTTCACCTGCGGCCCCGACGTGGCCCGGATCCGCACGGTGCGCCCCGACACAAACTCTACCGAAAAGGGCAAGCTAGGTGCCACCGCGTACTCGGTAGTCGGAAACTCATTGGCTGCTGCGGGGCGCAGCACGCCCAGCATGTTGTTGAAAGCCTGCCGGGTATAGTAGTTATAGCGCCGGTATTTCAGCTCGCCGCGCCCGGTAGCAGGGTCAAATTTGGCGAGGCTGTCGGCGAGGTAGTACGTATTGGTGAAGCTGCGAAAATCGGGACTGATGTCGATGGGCGCGTTCAGCAGCTTCATGTCCTGCAACTGCGCCTGGGCGCGGCCACTCAGCAGCAACCCGGCCCCCAGCAGCGCCAGCGTAATCCGGTAGTGGTTTTGTTTCATAGGGTTGGGGCTAGGTTGGGTAGTTGAGGAGTTGAGAAAGGATCAGTAAGAATTGCCTCTCGTGTCATGCTGAGCTTGTCGAAGCATCTCTACCGCTTCGTTGCGGACGTCAGAGATTACTTTGGCGGTAGAGATGCTTCGACAAGCTCAGCATGATCGTCTAATTAGCTGTTAGCAAGTACTTACTGTAATAAGAAAGCTAGCTGCACGTCTTGTCCGGCGGGCAGGTTCACTTGATAATGCATAGCATCAGACCGCCGCAGCCCAGAGCTAGGTCCAGTGGGTTTGCTGGCGCGCGGGAGTTGGAGCCGCACCGATTGACGAGCATCGGAGTGCAGCGTTACAGCTACTTGCTGGCCATCCCAGCGCAGGCTTTTCACCTCGATCTGCCCGCGCAGGCGCACGCCTTGCACCTCCCCTGCGGGCCACTGCGCAGGCAGGGCGGGCAGCAACGACACTAGGCCGGGCTCCGAATAGGTGAGCATCTCAATCAGCACGGCCGGCAAGCCGCCACTGATATCGGTGTTGAACAGGTTGCCCACGTTGTGAAACGAACCCATGCCCGTTGACCAGTATTTGCTAGCTAACCACTCGGTCAACTGATGGGCTTTCTCGGCGTCGCCCAGGTGGGCGGAGGCCAACCCTAGCTGCACCAGCCCGAAGGCCATTTCGCCCCCACCCTCCGCCTGCCGAAACTTCAGGCGCTCGACAATAGCACGGTTGGCCGCCGCCCGCAGCGCCGGGCTGTCCCCTATTTCCGGGTCGACCTGGTCGTAGAGGCCGTAGAGGTGGGAAGCGTGCCGGTGCTTGTAGTTTTCCTCAAAGCCCGGCCACAGCCATTCCCGTAGGGTGCCGTCGGGACTGACTTCGTAGGTGGGGAGCTTCGCCAGCATAGCCTGCCACTTTTTTACCTGGGCTTTGTCGGTGCGCAAGGTATTGGCTGCCAGGATGCTGTTGCGCAGCACCTGCTTGGCTATCATCACGTCCATCGTGGCATTCAGCGCCGCTTGGGAGGTGCCGTTGGCGGGGTTATTTTCGGGCGAGTATGAGGGGTTGAACACGTAGTGGCCGTCCTTACCTAGGGTCAGGAAATCCTCGTAGAACTGGGCAGTTTCTTTTAGGAAAGGATAGGCGTGCTGCGCCAGAAATTGCTGGTCGCCAGTGTACTGGTAGTAGTCGAAAAAGGCGTTGGCGGTCCAGCCGGCGCCGCCGGTCCAAAGCGTCAGGCACCAGACGTCGCCGAAGTCGGTGTCGAGGCCGGTGTTGCTGGTGTGCACCGGCACGTGAATGCCACGGGTGCCGTAAAGGCGGCGGGCGTTTTCGCGGTAGGTGGGCAACAGACGCTCGTGGTAGCGGAAGTAGGCAGGCATCAGCTCGGCCATGTTGCTGTTGAGCACGCTGCCGATGGCGGATTGAATGTTGCCATCGTGGGTGAAGTCGCCCGACCATGGCGCGGTCCAAGTGCCGCTCCAGATGCCTTGCAGGTTGGGCGGGTTGGCGCCCATAGCGCTGATGATGTTGTAGCGTCCGGCATCAAAGGTCTTCTCTACCAGCGCCAACGGCACTTCGGTGCGGGCTTTGAGCAACAGCTCCTCGGAGTAGAGCTGCCGGTCGGTGGCGGGGGCGTGCAAGTCGAGGCGGGCACGGTTGAACAGGGCTCCATGCACCTTAGCATGACGGGCGAGCAGGTCGGCGTAGGAGGCATTGAGGGTACCTAGCTCCTGCTTTAGCTGCGGCAGTTGCGAGTGGCTGTAGTTATAAGAAGGCTTGATCTTAATGAGCAGCAGCACTTCATCAGCATCGCTAACTACCAGATCGTTCTGCTCGACGCGGGCGCTGCCGCCGGTGAGCACCAGCCGGCCAGCCCCCTCATAGCCTTGCAGGCCGCCGGGGTACTTGTTTTTGAACTCGCTGCGATACGTCAGCCACTGGCCTTCGGCTTGGCCGCGCATCTCCCCTACTGCGCCGCCCACCAGCTGCCACTGGTTCCACTCGATGGGGCGGTGCTCGAAGCGCAGGCGGCCGTTGATTTTGCCCGTGCCTTTAATGGACAGCACCACCATGCTATCGGGCCGCGATACAAACAAGCGCCGCTGAAACGTGCCGTGGCTGTCTTCCCATTCGACAGTCGCCTCGCCGGTCTGGAAGTTGGTGGAGCGTTGGTAGCGCCGCACGTTGCCGGGCGACTGCGTCAGGCGCAGATCAAACGCCGGCATAAACGGGTCGCGCCCAATGGTAAAGCCTTCTTTCTCACGCTCATCGACCGGCACCTTGGCCGCTTCGGTGTACTTGCCGGCCAGCAGCAGCTGCCGAATTTCCGGCAGCCGGCTCGCCTGATTGATCGGCGGCTTGGGCGGATTCAGGGGCAAAAATAGCTGCCCGTGGCTTAGGATAATGGTTTCGTCGTGGGGCTGCCCCATCACCAGCGCCCCTAGGGTACCGTTGCCGCTGATAAGTGCGTGTTCCCAAGAGGCCGCGGGTTGCCAGCTGCTAAAGCCCCGGACCGGCGTAGCAAAGGGTGCCGTAGCCGGCTGCGCCCGCACGGCCAGCGCGAGGAAGAAAAAACCGGCCAGAAAGCAAAATGCTCCACCTTTACGCATTGGGGGCTAGGTTAATCAGGTCTGTGTTCTAGGTTGCTGCGCCTAGGCTAAAGCGCAGTTAAGCTATTGGAAGTCAAACCACAGGCTGCCGCTGATGGGCGTGTAGTTGAGCATGATGTTCTTCTGGCTTTGCGGCCCCATCAAGGCGGCCGGCTGAAACTTGGTGCCGATGGGCGCAATAGCCGTCAGGAAACCTAGGTTGCCCTCCGGAAAAGCCGGCGCGGTGTTGTCGGTGCGGGCCGCGGCGGCCTTCACTGGCCTGAGCATTTGCAGGAACACGGCCTGGTCGTCGCTATAGACTGTGAACGGCGACTCCTTATTCTCCACCACCACCCAATACAGATCGGCGTGGTACCCTTTAAACTCCGGGTATTGCCAGGTTTCGCCCGTAATAGCGTTGTTGTAGTCTTTGTGCCACACCCCAAACTGCTGCCCTTTCAGCCGATTCTTCCACACCCGGTACGGACCGCGCCCGAGCCACTTCATGCCGGTAATTTTCTCCTCGGGGTAGGCGAAGGTGATGCCTATAAAGTCCGCCTCACCTTTTTGGGCGTACTGATAATCGAGCCTAGCCGGCTTGCCGGAGGCAAACGTCCATTTGACATGAAAACTCGACGGCCCCTCGTAATCGGCCTCCACCAGGTGGCTAGCTCCGGCGGCGTAGTGCCGCAACTGCTTGAGGGTGTGCGGTACTCCTGCCTGCACCGGCCCGCCCGACAAAGAGATTTCGCCTTTCGCGTTGACCACTTTCTGAATATAGCCGGTGCTTTTATCGAAGTAATAGCGCAGCCCGTCTACCTGCACAAGCAAGCTGCCTCCTTGCTCCGTGGCTTCAACCGCGGCCGCCCGGGTGGCCGTGTAGGCTTTCTGAACTTCCCGCGGGTACTTGATGGGCCACGTCCAGGTGAAGACTTCTCGCTTATTGGGGCCGTATGCGGTCAGGTAAAGGGCGTCGCTCTGATGCCAGTTGGCGGGCAGCTTGAGGGCTAGCTGACCTTTTGCGCCCGGTGCCAGCGCGGGAGCTTGCGCCGTTCCACTGGCATTGGTCTTGGGCGTTGTGTCAGAGGCGTGGGGAAGCGGAAACGACACAAGCCGCCAGGCAAAAGTGCACTGCTGCAAGTTGGTAAACTGGTACCGGTTCTCGACCGCTAGCCGCCCATCGAAGCCGGGCGCGAGGAACTGCTTTTCAATTACCACCGGCGACCATAGCTCGCGGATGGTGTAGAAGCTAGCTTCTTTCTCCCGGTGCGGACCTAGGATGCCATCGGGGGCGCTGTCGCCGGCCGCGTCGAGTTTGCCGTTCTGGTCGGTGCGGGCCACGGCTTCGTCGTGAAAGGCCCAGAGAAAGCCCCCGGCGAAGTAAGGATGGCGGCGCATCAGGTTCCAGAAATCTTCCAGCGCGGCGCCGTGCCCCCCGTCGAAAAGGCCGTGCATGAACTCGGTAGGAAAGAAGATTTCCTTGCCGTAGAGCACAGAGTTCTGCACGTAGTTGTAGTCGGGGTAATGCTTGGTGTCGGTGCTGTTAAATCGCTCCCAGGGGTGAATGACGGGCCGCTTTTGCGGGTCGTAGAGGGCGTAGTCTCCGTCGAGGGCGAAGTTGAAGCCACCTTCGTTGCCATTGTCCCACAGCACAATAGAAGGGTGATTCACGTCGCGCACTACCAACTCCTTCACCAGCTTACGTCCCACCAGGGTATCGTACTTAGCCTGCCAGCCGGTCAACTCATCCAGCACAAACAGGCCTAGCGAATCGCACACGTCCAGAAAATGCTGATCGGGCGGGTAGTGCGACATGCGCACGGCGTTCATGTTCATCTCTTTCATCAGCTTCACGTCGAGCAAGCTGATTTCCTTGCTGAGCGTGCGCCCTGATTCGGGCCATTCGCTGTGGCGGCAAACGCCCTTGAAGTAGATTTTCTGCCCGTTAACGTAGAGGCCATCCTGCGGCCGCAGCTCCATGGTGCAGAAGCCAAACCGCTGCTTTACTTGGTGCACCACGCCCTTGCCGTCCGTCAGCGAAACCACTAAGTTATAGAGCCTAGGTGCCTCCGGGTTCCAGGGCTGAATGCCCTGGAACTGCTCGCGCAGCGTGGTTTTCTCCTGCCCCGCACCGGCTTTCACGGAAAACACCTTACCTAGCCGCTTGCCGGTAAGCTCCTGTACTTCCGCCGTTAGGCTCTGCGCCGCCGTGGCATTCACGGCGTACACATCTACGCTCAGCGCCCCGTTAGCTTGGGCATTCAGGGCAATCCGGTCGATGTAGGTGGGCGGCACGATTTCTAGGTACACCGGCCGGAAGATGCCCCCGAACAGCCAGAAGTCGGCCTTGCGCTCGGCTTGGTTAACGGACTCGTTGGTGGAGTGCTTGCTGACTTTCACTTCCAGCATATTATCAGCTCCGGCAGGTTTCAACAGCTTGGTTATGTCGTACTTGAATCGGTAGAAGCCGCCCTGGTGGACCGGCCCTGCCAGCTGCCCGTTGATCTTGACTTCGGTGTCGGTCATGGACGCCTCAAACACGATAAACACGTGCTTGCCCTTGCCCGCAGCCGGCACCTGAAAGGTGTGCTTGTAGAGGCCCTGCTCGTCGGGGTTTACCTCGTCGCGGAAGTAATTATAGGTACCGAAACCCTGCTGCTCCCAGTTGGAGGGCACGGCGATTTTATCCCACTTACCACTTTTGCGGCCTTTGGTGCAGTAAAAATCCCACGACACGGTGTGGTCTTTATCGGTACCGGAGAGGTACTGCACATGGGTTGTCTGGGCGAAAGCGGCCGGGCAAGCAGCCCACCAAAGACCTAGGATCAGCAGCGTAATTTTTGGTAGAGCGTGCCCCATAGTTGCCTCTGTCGTAAGGGTGCGTGGAAGTCTCAGCGTTTCGATGTGGTGGCAGATGCTGGCTCGCCGTACACAATGCCGCGCCCACCTGTTTGCAGGTACACGCGGCCGTAGGTGCGCCGGTCGCCCACAATGGCTTCGATGCCGCCGTACTGGTGCTGGTCGTCGTTGATGCGCTGCCAGGTCGCGCCCTGGTCGTCGGAGCGAAAGAAGCCGTAGGTACCGCCTATCGTGCCGACCAGGTACAGGGCCGGATAGCCGCCAGCCGCAGCTGCTTTGCCGGTGCCCACGCACCAAGCTTGCGCCACGGCCGGTACCTGTTGGAAACTCTGGCCGGAGTTGGTGGAGTGGAAAAGGCCGCCGCTCGGGCCGGGCGCCACCAGCCACAAATCCCCTTCTCGGCCGAACACGGGCTGAATAGTGGCGTGGCGGTAGTCGTTGGAGGTAGGCAGGCCGGTAGCGGCTGGCGCGAAGGAAGCCGCCCCATCGGTGCTCACCAGCACACGCCCTTGCGCCACGTCGTAGCGGTAGAACTTCAGGGGGTTCACGCGGTCGACAACGGCGTTGGCGCGGCCCTCACCGCCGGTGGCAGCCGTCCAGGTGGTGCCTCGATCGGTTGAGTGGTACACGGCGGGCTGCTGGGCGTCGGGGCGCCAAGCTAGGTGGCGACCGTCGGCCGAAGCGGAGAGGAAGCCCGCGTCACGGATGTTGGGTGGGGAGCTAGCAAAGGGAGCCCAGGTGGTGCCGCCATCTTCGGAATAGGCACCCCAGTGCGCCGCTTCCGAGCGTACGGCCCGCACCATAAAGGCGGGCTGTAGCTCGGCAAAGTCGATGCTGAGGTTGGTCGAATACTCGGGCTTGAGCCGGCCGGCTTTCGGAGAAACAGTCAGGTCGTCGTGGCGGAAGCCGTCGATGTCGCCGATGGCACTTACCAACGGCGCGCCTACGGGCGGACTGATCATCCCGAGTGGCACGGTCTCTTCCAACCCCTGATCGTCAAAGCTCCAACGCGGTGTAGCTTGGGAGGCGCGTAGCTCGCGGGTCGTAAACACGCCGTAGCCAGTCACAAACCAAGCCCGGTCGGGGTTGAAAGGATCGAGGGCCACGTCGCCGATCCAGTGCGGGTTGGAAGTGGCCGCGTAGGGCGATTTTGGGTAAATCAGATTAGCTTTCTGCGTGGCACGCCAGTTCAGCACCGGGCGCCAGGTTTTACCGTCATCCGTGGAACGAAAGATTTCGTCGCCGGCGCGCCACTGGCCTAAGGTACTGACTAGCAGCGTGCCGGGGTGTTGCAGATCGAGGGATATTCCGCCAAAGCCGCCCACTTCATCTACCTTCACCTGGGCTGGTCGGATGCTGGTCCAGCGGTTGGTGCTAGGCTCGTACTTGCGCACATCACCGGCCGTTACATCATTGGGGCCGGGCCCATTGTTGTAGGTTAAATACAGCGCGCCATCGGCAGCGAGAGCCGCGTGGTGGGGCATGAGGTCAGTGGGCTGCCCCGGTACAGCCTGCCAGGTGGCACCAGCGTCGGTGCTGCGGTAGAGGCTGTTGTCTTTCTGCAATATGCCCACATAGATCGTGCGCGTAGCCCGGCCGCGCTGGCCGCTGCGCTTGTCAAACAGCACAAAGCTGATGCCCCCGCTGCGACGCGGCGAAGATTGCACGGGAAAGCGCTCGACTTTGCTCCAGGTAGTACCCCGGTCCTGGCTGCGCCACAAGCCATCGAGGGTAGTACCTAGGTAGAGCGTAGTACCTAGGTTAGGGTCAACTTGCAGACGCTCACCGGTGTTGCGCCCATCCTCATTACCACCTAGCTTGATAGAAAGCGGCGAGGTGGTCCAGGTGGCACCCTGGTCGTTGGAGCTGAGCACGGCCGCGTTGCCGACACCTTCGCCGGTGTAAGTGCCCGCCGCCAGGTACACGCGCTGAGCATCAGAAGGGTCAGGGGCCACGCTCAGAATACCCGTGTAGTTCACTTCCTTCCGACCTAGGTGGTCGGTGATAGGCACCCACGACTGGCTGGCTTCCTGCCAGCGGTAGGCGCCGCCCACATCGGTGCGGGCGTAGAGCAGGTTCTTTTGGGCCGGACTATACACAATACCCGACACGAAACCGCCGCCCAGAATCTGCACGTTGTTCCAGCGATAAGCTAGCTTTTGGGCAAAGGAAGGGCTGCTAAGCCAGCATAAGCTGCTTAGTGCCAGAACGTGAAACGGTTTCAAAGGCAGTATTTTTAGGAGAGAGGCGGCAGAGTATTTTGCTTGTCCTTACCCTTTTCCGGCGCGCCCGTACCTAGGTACAGGCGCGCCGGAAAAGGCGAAGAGCTAATCCATCTTCACAGTCTGAGCGGCACCGGTGTACGTCAGCGTTTTGGCGGGCGCGGCGTCTAGGTTCCAGGCCACGGGCTTGGCCTGACTCACCCACACCACCCGGAAAGTGCGCTGGGCGAGCATGCCGGGGAAAGTGCCTTTCCGCTCGCCAATGGTCAGCGTCTTGGCTTTCTCATTGTACGTCAGCGGGATAGTAGCGAAAGCGCCTTTCTCGTAGTTGTAGTTCACGTTTTCGTCCTCGTAGAGTGTGAACTGCCCATCCTTGCCGGTGTACACGTAGAGCGTGATGGGGTCGGCGGGCTTCTCGGCGGTGTATTGGATAGCGGGGCCGAAGGGCAGAATCGAACCTTCACGCACGTAGAGCGGCATGCGCTCCAGCGGCGCGTCAGCCGTAATGGTTTTGCCGCCGGTCTGGTACTGGCCCGAGTAGAAGTCGAACCAGCCGGTGCCCGCGGGCAGGTAGAGCGAGCGGTTGCGGGCGTGGTAGTCCGTCACGGGGTTCACCAGTAAGCTAGGTCCGAACAGGAACTGGTTGCTGATGTTGTGTACGCCAGCATCCTGGGCAAAGTCCATCACCAAGCCGCGCATCATGGTGCCGTTCTGGTGGTGGGCCTGCCCGGCCAGCGAATAGATGTAGGGCATCAGGCGATAACGCAACTGATTGTAGTACAGCATACTCTGGTAAGCCGGGGTGCCTTCGGGCGCGATGTTATAGATTTCCCGGAAGGGAAACTGTCCGTGTACCCGGAACAGCGGGCAGAAGGCGCCATACTGGTACCAGCGTGCATTCAGTTCGCGCCATTCCTCCTGGTCGGTAGGAGCCATCGGGGCTTTTTCGTAGCGATGCTCCACGGCAAAGCCGCCGATGTCGGAGGTCCAGTACGGAATACCCGACATCGAGAAGTTCAAGCCCGCCGGAATCTGGTTTTTAAGGTCTTCCCAACGCGAGGCAATGTCGCCGCTCCAGATGGCGGCCGCGTAGCGTTGCGAGCCAGCGTAGCCTGAGCGCGTAAGCAGAAATACCCGCTGGTCGGGCTTGCTGCCGCGCTGGCCTTCGTAGATGCCTTTGGCGTTTTGCAGCGGGAACCCATTGAAGTACAGCGTAGAAGAACCTAGGTGCGTCGGCGTCATCAGCTCCTTGCGCGTCTGCACGTTGGTATTGGAGTAGATGTCGGGCTCGGAGGCGTCCATCCACCAGGCATCAATTCCTTTGTTGAAAAGCTTGGTATTGAGCAGGTTCCAGAAGGCCTGCCGCGCCTGCGGGTTGAAGGAGTCGTAGAAGGTAGAGGTGTAGCCCTGCGCAATCCAGTCGCGGGTGCGGTTAGCGATGTTGCGCTTGTAGAGGTAACCTTTGGCGTTGAAGTCGTTGTAGTTCGGGATGCCTTCGTAAAACTTAGGCCACACCGAAATCATGAAGTGCAGGTTCTGATCGTGTAGGGTCTTGATCAGACCCTCGGGGTTCGGGAAGCGCGCCGGGTCAAACTCCTGGCTGCCCCACTCGGCCTGCTTCCAATACGACCAGTCGAGCACGATATTGTCGATCGGAATCTGGCGCTTGCGAAACTCGGCGGCCGTGGTCAGCATCTCATCCTGGGTTTTGTACCGCTCCCGGCTCTGCCAGAAGCCCATAGCCCACTGGGGCATAATGGGCGCAGGCCCCGTGATGGTACGGTAGCCGCTAATTACCTCGTCGGCCGAATTGCCCTGCACGAAGTAGTAGTTCAGGTCGCGGCCCGCCTCGGAGCGGAAACCGTACTGCTGCTGGCTCGCACCTACCAGCGGACTCAGCCACCGTAGACCTAGGTACGACTCGCCGCCGTCGGGGTCCCATTCCAGCTTGAGGCTGTACTTGCGCCCTTTCTCCATCTGAACCGGCACCACGGAAGTACCTGGATTCCAGGCTTGGCGCCACTTGTTCACGACCTCTTTGCCATCGATGTACAGCTTGGCGTAGCCGGCATTCTTCAGCCAAAAGTGGTGCAAACCCGTGGTGCCTGACTCCACGCTGCCTTCCCAGGTGGCCAGCACGTCGCCGAGCTTCACCGTGGCCGGGAAGTTCTTCTGGTCTTCCAAGTACTCGTAGTTGATGACCGACTCAGGCCGCTGCACCACGACTTGGCTGGGCTGCTTCTTGTTGACGTACGTAGCTGTTAGCCAGCCTTCTTCGCCGGTTTTGGCGTAGAGCTTGAGCGTGGAAAGCGGCTCGTAGTCGCGGGTGTCGCCCACTTTCGTGATGGAGTAATTATCCCAAAGCACGCCGTAGTTTTTGCTGGAGAGCAGGAAGGGCACGGCCACATCGGTGTTGTTCTGGGCTAGCTCTACCTGCTGGCCTTTGTAGTTCATCGTACCGTTCTGGTGTTGACCTAGGCCATACAGCGCCTCGTCGGTGGGCGACTCGAACAGCTGCGTCACTTCATAAAAGGACTGACCGTCGGCCACGGCGGGCCGGAAGGTTTTGCCGCCGAAGCTAGGTTCGCGCAGCAGCACCTGCCCCTTGGCATCGGCGAAGGTGACGGCGCCGGTGGGCAGCGCCACGGTGGCCGTGAGCGTGGGCGTGCTGATGCTGGCCTGGTCTTTTTTGCTCTTATACAGCCACTTCGCGGCAGTAGGCTTCTGCTCCACGGCCATCAGGCTTTTCACCGTCGACACCGTATCGAGGGGGCTAGCTTGCACGTGCACGATCTTGTCGCCGATGACTTGCAGGCGAATGGTGCGGGGCTGCTGCGGACCGCCCGGCGGCAGGTGCACCACAATGCCATCGGCCAGTTTTTCCACCCGAGCTTGTTGGGCTTGGGCGTTGAACGTAGAAGCGAAAGTCAGTAGACTAAGTAAGATACTGGTACTAATAGGGAGTCTTCTAAGCATGTTATGCAAACGTTTTCCTGGGGCGAAAGAGTAGGAGTTGTTAAGGAAGGGTGAACGTCGCGCGAGCAACTTACACGGGTGGAAAATGCCGGCGAACTTCTTTGCGCAAAGTCAGTCCGGCGCCTCGACGCAGGTGGCTCACGCGTGGGGTAACGAAGCGCTTTGTGCCTAGCTGCTGGCTAAGGTAAGGCAACGGGCTGTCCTGCAAGCAGCCCAGCTGCGCTTCGGGCTAGGTCCCTTACAAATGTACCGGGTGCATACCCTGCCGCAAGGGGCTATTCCTCGTCAAAAAAGTGCGAAAAATCCAGCAGGTGCCGGCTAGGGTGCAAGTGGGCCTTTTGTTCTATAGGAGCCCGATTAACTTTGATCATTCCCCTTGCAGCCCAATAGTTTACAGAACTAGCTGCCAGCATCCGAGAAGTTACACGGGCTACAGCGCTGCTGGTCCGTGGCCCGGCTTTCCCACCTTTCCCACCACCTTTCTGACGCTCGTATGAAGAAAAACAAACTACTCTTTTTAGAGGGCCGCAATCGTATGCGCCTGACGTTGGTAGCGACCATGCTCCCCGCGGCAGTGCTGTGCCACGCGGCCCCTGCCCTCTCCTATTCGCCCCCCGCCACCGCCACCAACACGACCGCCGACATCACCATCTCCGGGCGCGTGACCGACGAGAAAGGCGACGGCATACCCGGCGTAACGGTGCTGCTGAAAGGCACAACCATCGGCGTGAGTACGGACGGGCAAGGCGCTTTTTCGTTGCTGGTCCCCAATGATACCGGCACGCTGGTGTTCTCCTCGATTGGCTTCCTGACCCAAGAGGTACCCTTGGCGGGCCGGACAACCATCACGGTGAAGCTAGGCACCGACGTGAAGACCCTGAACGACGTGGTGGTAGTCGGTTATGGCACCCAACGCCGCGAAGACCTGACCGGTGCCATCTCTTCTGTGTCGGCCAAGGAAATCAGCCAAACCGTAGCGACCACCGCCGACCAAGCCCTGCAAGGCCGGGTGGCGGGCGTGGTGGTTACCCAGAACTCGGGGCAGCCGGGCGGGGGCGTTTCGGTACGGGTGCGTGGCATCGGCACGCTAAACGGCGACCAGGAGCCGCTGTACGTCATTGACGGCGTCTACATTCCGCCGGCGCAGCGCGACCCACGCTCAGGCACCTACACCGGCAACAGCGGCAACGGCATCAACCCGCTCTCCACCATCAGCCCCTCCGAAATTGAGAGCATCGATGTGCTCAAGGACGCGTCGGCCATTGCCATCTACGGGGCGCAGGCGGCCAACGGCGTCGTGATTGTGACCACCAAGCGTGGCAAGTCGGGGGCGCCGAAGATTGATATTGAAAGCTACTATGCCTTGCAGCAGCTACCCAAAGAGCTGCCGGTGATGAACTTGCAGCAGTACGCCGTTTACAACAATGCCAAGGCGGCCATCACAGGCTACAACCCCAAGCCAGCGCTGATCAATCCTGCCTACCTAGGGCAGGGCACCAACTGGCAGAAAGAGATTTTCCGGACCGTGCCCATGTACAACGCCAGCCTGCGGCTGAGCGGCGGCGATGAGCGCACGCAGTACGCGCTGTCGGGCTCCTACCTCTCGCAGGATGGCATTGCTCTGTCGTCGGGCTTCAAGCGGGCCTCGGCCCGCATCAACCTGGACAACAAGACTACCAAGTGGCTGAAGATTGGTACCAGCTTGCAGTTCTCCGACGTGCGCGAGAACATCAACGCTACGAACTACGACCTGATCAATGCCGCCATTCGGGTGACGCCCGACATTCCGGTGCGTAACCCCGACGGCTCTTTCGGTGGCCCCACGGGCTCGGCGGTGCAGTCGTACAACCCGAACCCGGTAGCGGCCGCCACCCTAAACACCAACCGCTCGTACCGCGACCAAGCGCTAGGCAATTTTTACGGCGAAATCTACTTTCTCAAGCATTTCACCCTGCGCAATGAAGTATCGGGCAACTTCGACCTAGGTTCGTTCGAGCAGTTTTTTCCCACGTTCACCGTGGGCGACATTACCAGCAACCAGAACTCGGCCTTCCAGAGCAGCTCGAAAAGCACCAGCTGGACGACGCGCAACTTTCTGACTTACAATCAGGTATTCAACAAAATCTACACCGTAACGGCCCTGCTGGGGCACGAGGCTAGCTCGGGCAAGTACGAGTCACTATCGGCGGGGCGGCGCAACTTCCCCTCCAACAACGTGACGGCCATTGGGGTTGGCGACGCCACCACGGCCACCAACGACGGTAGCCGCGGCGACTGGGCCGTGGAGTCGTACTTCGGGCGACTGAACCTAGGTATCAACGACCGGTACCTACTTACGGGCACCGTGCGCCGCGACGGCTCTTCCAACTTCGCGGCCGGCAATAAGTGGGTGACGACTTACTCCTACGCCCTGGCGTGGAAGCTTTCCAGCGAGGAGTTCCTGAAAAGTGTCAGCGCCTTGAGTGAGCTAAAGCTGCGCTTTGGCTACGGCCTGACCAACAACCAGAACGTGGGTGCCTACGTGTACGGGGCGCGCCTGAGCGTGAACCCGAGCGGCCTGGGGCAGTCGGTGCTCGTGTCGAACATCGCTAACCCGCTGGCCCAGTGGGAAACGACCAGCGGCTACAACCTAGGTCTGGACCTGGCGGTGCTCAACAATCGCGTGCGCTTCACGGCCGACGCCTACACGCGCAAAACCAACGGCTTGCTGCTCTCGCTGCCCCTACCGCTCTACGCGGGCACCAACGGCACGGGCTCCCTCAGCCCGCCGGTCTACAACGTAGGCTCCATCCGCAACAAGGGTCTGGAGTTTACCTTGAACACCCAGAACATTGATAACAAAAGCTTTACCTGGACTTCGGGCTTCACGCTGTCGTTGAACCGCAACCGGGTTGAGTCGCTGAACACCGCAACCAGCGCCATCACGCAGTCGGTAGACAACGCCAGCCAGATCATCTCGCGCACGGCCGTGGGACAGCCCATCGGCTCCTTCTACGGCTACGTGGTCGAGGGCATGTTCAACAAGGCTTCCGACTTCGAGAATGCTGCGCTACCAGTAGGCTCCGACGGCCAGCCGCTGCCCGTCAACCGCACCAACGGCGTCTGGATTGGCGACCTGAAGTTCAAGGACGTAAACGGCGACGGCATCATCGACGTGAAAGATCAGGTGAACCTAGGCTCCCCGATTCCGAAGTTTCAGTATGGACTGACGAACACCTTCAACTACAAGGGCTTCGATCTGACGGTATTCATCAACGGCAACTACGGCAACAAGATCTTCAACTACACCCGCCGCAAGGCCGAAGACCTCACCGACGACTACGGCAACCACTGGGCTACCGTCAGCGACTTTGCCCGCGTGGAGCGGATTGACCCTAACGGTTCGGAAACCGACGTCAACAATGTGTACGTGGCCAACGCCGGCACCACCATGCCGGGCATCCGCTTGGCCGGCGACCCCAACCAGAACAGCCGCATCTCGTCGCGCTATGTGGAAGATGGCTCCTACCTGCGCATTAAGAACGTAATCCTGGGCTACCAGATACCAAAGGACTTAGTGAGTCGGGCCCACCTGACCAATGTGCGCGTGTATGCCAACGTGCAGAACCTAGCCACCTTCACCAAATACACCGGCTTTGACCCCGAGGTGGGCGCTTCGGTGTACCCTGGCTCGCCCTTGCTTTTCGGCTTCGACTGGGGCCGTTACCCAACCCAGCGCGTGTATACCCTCGGTATCAACTTCGGCTTCTAAAGCAAAGCTAGGTGCTTGACTGACTGGCTCTAAGCTATGACTTAGCTTGCTGCTCAGTCGCACCCGCAGCATTCCTGCTTGCTGCTTCGCGGAAGCCTCACCTTCTACCCACCTACTTCTATGAAACTTCGTCAGAACTTTACTGCTGCGTTACTGGCTACTAGCCTTTTGCTAGGTGCTTGTAGCAAAGACTTCCTAGACCGGCCGCCCCAAGGGCAGCTCGTGACCGATAACTTCTACCAGACTGCTTCCGACCTGCGCCTAGCCACGGCAGGCCTCTACGGGCGCCCTTGGTTCGACTTCAACTATCCCTTCCTGCTCGACGTGGGCGACGTGATGGCCGGCAACGCCTACGCCAGCTGGAACCCACGTTCGTCGTACGTCAACTTCTCCGTGTCGGCCGGCGACAACGGAGTGCTGTACGGCTGGTCGTCGCTCTACAACGTGATTGGGCAGGCCAACACCACCATCAACAACATCCGCACGATTGCGCCGGCGGGGCTGGCCGAGGCCGCCAAGAACTCGGCTATTGGGGAAGCCCGCTTTATGCGCGCCGTGGCGTACTTCTACCTAGTGCGCTTGTGGGGGCCCGTGCCCATCGTCGAGAACAACTCGGCCCTGGTGGAGAAGCCTCTAGTGCCCCGCCACCAGGTAGCCGACGTGTACCGCTTCATTCTGGAGGACTTGCAGTTTGCCGCCGAAAACCTACCTGCCACTGACGTAGCGGGCCGGGTGACTTCCTGGAGCGCCAAAGGCATGCTAGCCAAGGTGTATCTGACGAAAGCGGGCCTGGGGCAAAGCGGCACGCGCAACCCAGAGGACCTGAACAAAGCCAAACAGTACGCTGGCGAGGTGATGACCAGCAGCGGCCTGACGCTACTGCCCAACTACTACGATTTGTTTCTGCGCAAAAGCAAGAACAACTCGGAGAGCTTGTTTTCCCTGCAATGGGTGGCCAACCAAGGCTGGGGCAACCAGAACGTGTACCAATCTTACCTAGGTGCTGACTCCAAGGTAACGGGCGTGGGTGACGGCTGGAACAATATCTCGCCCACCCTGGATCTGTACAACACCTTCGAGCCCGGCGACAACGTGCGGCGCAAAGCCACCATGATGCTCAACACGGACAAGTACCCCGAGCTGACCACCGCCGACAACCCCAACGGCTACACGATGACGGCCACCACGCCCTCATTCAAGAAGTACGTTATCGGCGGCCCAACGGCGCCCGGCAACGATGGGCAGGTGAGCGTGCTGCAAACTGACATCAACACCTACATTCTGCGCCTAGCCGACGTGTACCTGATTTATGCCGAAGCCATCCTAGGCAACAGCACCTTCACGTCTAACACCGATGCTCTGGCCGCCTTCAACAAGGTACGCACCCGCGCCGGCCTCACGGCCCTCACCTCGCTCGACCTCGACAAGATCATGCGGGAGCGGCGGGCCGAGTTTGGCTTGGAAGGCCAGTACTGGTTTGACTTGTCGCGCCTGCACGACTACAGCCCAGCCGCAGCTAACGCTATGATTGCAAAGCAGCACCGCAACACCTTCACCTACACGCCCACGGCTAGCCCGAGCATTGTGGAAACGCCGATTCAGGTGACGGCGACGGACCGCAGCTATACGCTGCCCTACCCGAATGCCGAACAGATTGCCAACCCGAAGCTGAACGAGCCAGCCGTTGCCTACTACCAGTAGGCGCCTAGCCTGCGCTTTTCTCTGGCCGAATCTTACCCCGAACCATCACATGCTGCACTATACCGAAAAATCTTCCCACCGGCTGCTGATCTGGCTGCTGTTGCTGCTCGCCTTCACGCAGACCGCCTGCGACAAGGACGACGAAAACGAGCCGCCCACCATCACCACCATCCGCGCCTACCTAGCTTCGCCCGCCGACAGTGTCCTTAGCCGGGTAGGTCCCGGCGCCTGGATTGTGATTCAGGGCAGCGGCTTCAAGAGCACTAAGCAGGTTTTCTTTGATGGCATCCAGGCCACCTTCAACCCCGCCCTGCTCGCCGACCGCAACCTAGTGGTGCAGATTCCGGAGGGCATCCCGTTTGCCACGGTACCCACCGATCAAATGAACTCTATTCGTGTGGTAACGGAGGGCGGCGAAACGACCTTCCAGTTCCCAATTCAAGCCCCGCCGCCGGTTATCACGGCCGCCTCCAACGAATTTGCTTACCCCGGCGAAACCATCACGCTGAGCGGCACTTACCTCTACCTGATTGATAAGATCACCTTCCCTGGCAACGTGAATGCGACAGAGTTCACGGCCACCGACGACGGCACCACCGTGCGGGTGAAAGTGCCAGCAAACGTTAGGCAAGGTGGTTCTATCATGGTTAAGACCCAGTTCGGCACCGCCATTTCGCCTTTTGGCTTCAACAGCCCAACGGGAATGCTGCTGAACTTCGATGACGTAGGATCGAACCTGTGGGGCAGCACCGTCACCAACAGCACGACGCTGTACCCAGGGGGGCACGGCAACTACGCCAGTATGGTACAGGACCTGGTGCCCGCCAACAACTGGGATTGGTTCAACGGCAAGCGGGCCATCAACTCGCCACCCGGCGAATGGGTGCCCGCCAGCGAGCTAGGTCAGCCCGCCGGCAACTATGCTCTCAAGTTTGAGATCTTCGTGAAAGAGCCGTGGTCGACGGGCGCGCTGCTGGTTACCCCGTCCGATGCGTGGGTGTACATTGCCCGCTACGAGCCTTGGAAAACTACGCCCAACTTTAAAACGACGGGTTGGATGACCGTCACGCTGCCGCTCAGCACCTTTAAGCTGAAAGACCCCACCCTGGGCGACGGCAACGGCAAGGCCGCCGTCACGGTCCGGGACATCATCGGTAGTACCGACGAGTTTGTACGCATGATGTTCGTGAACGACACCGCCACTCCCCTCGCGAAGCTCGACCTAGCTATTGACAACATTCGGGTGGTAAAAATCAAGTAGTTACCAGCCAAACACAACGATGGCTGACTTCTTTGCGGCGCGACTGCCACCTAGGTAGCGGCTTAGCGGCAGGAAGTCAGCCATCGGTGTGTTGTCGCTGCAAAACCAGTGCGTTGCGGGTTTGTGGTAACTGCTGGCTTACCTCACTTTTATGAAGAAACTGGTATTTCTCCTCGTTGCTAGTCTGGTGTTCAGATACCTAGCAAATGCGCAGACGACGCCGGCCGGCCGCGAGCACCTGCTGATAGATTTTGGCTGGCGCTTCGCCTACGGTCATCCCTTCGACCCTAAACAGGATTTCAACAACGGCGCGGGCTACTTTTCTTACTTCACCAAAGCCGGCTACGGCGACGGCGCGGCGGCGGCCGGCTTCGACGACCGCGCTTGGCGCCAGCTCGATCTGCCCCACGATTGGGCCGCGGAGCAGCCCTTCGACGCCAAAGCGAGTTTCAGCCACGGCTTCAAAACCGTGGGCCGGGCTTTCCCGCAAAGCAGCGTGGGCTGGTACCGCAAAACCTTCAAAGTGCCCGCTACTGACCTAGGTCGGCGGCTGGTGCTAGAGTTTGATGGCGTGTTTCGCAACTCCATTGTCTGGATTAACGGCCACTACCTCGGCACCGAACCGAGCGGCTACAACGGCTTCCGCTACGACCTCACCGACTACCTCAACTACGGCGGCGACAACGTGGTGGCCGTGCGCGTGGATGCTACCATGGAGGAAGGCTGGTTTTATGAGGGCGCCGGCATCTACCGCCACGTATGGCTCACCAAAACCAACCCGCTCCACGTGGCCCCCACCGGTACCTGCGTGACGACTGAGGTAGCGAATACGACAGCCACCGTGCAGGCGAAAGCGAACATCGTGAACGAGGAGAAAACGGCAAAAACCTTCTCCGTGCTTCAAACCATCGTTGATGCGCAAGGCCGCGCCGTGGCGAGCCAGCGGCAGGAGGGCATTCAGTTGAAGCCATTTCAGACCCAGGAAGTCGCCCTGACGTTGCCGGTAACTCAGGCGCACTTGTGGGACTTGGACTCGCCGTATCTGTATCAGCTGCACACCACTGTACTCGCTGACAACCAGGAAGTAGATGCCTATAAAACCACGTTCGGTATCCGGACTATTCGCTTCGATGCCAAAGAGGGCTTCTTCCTGAACGGCAAACCGGTAAAGCTCAAAGGCACGAATAACCACCAAGATCATGCGGGCGTGGGCACGGCGCTGCCCGACGGGTTGCAATACTTCCGCATCAAGGCGCTGAAAGCCATGGGCTCCAACGCCTACCGGTGTTCGCACCACCCGCCCACGCCCGAGCTGCTGGAAGCCTGCGACCAGCTAGGCATGCTAGTGCTAGATGAGAACAGGCTTATGGGCACCAACTACCAGATGACGGAAGACCTGAAAGGCATGATTTTGCGCGACCGCAACCATCCGAGCGTCATCAGCTGGTCAATTGGCAACGAGGAGTGGGGTATTGAAAACAACATCACCGGCGCCCGCATCGCCACGACTATGCAGGCCTACGCCAAAAGCCTCGACCCAACCCGCACTACCACGGCCGGCATCAGCGGCGGCTTTGGCAGCGGTATTTCTGATGTGCTGGAAGTGATGGGCTACAACTACCTAGGCAACGGCAATATCGAGGCGCACCACCAGCGGTTTCTCGAGCAGCCGGGCATGGGCACGGAAGAAGGCTCCACGTTTGCCACCCGCGGCGTGTACGTGACCGATGCCGAAAAGCACTATGCCGCCGCCTATGACCAAAAGCCGCGGCCTACCTTCTATAGCATCGAGGAAGGTTGGAACTTCTACGCCACCCGCCCCTACCTAGCCGGCATGTTCATCTGGACGGGCTTCGACTACCGGGGCGAACCAACGCCCTACGGGTGGCCGTCGGTCACGTCCTACTTCGGCATGATGGACGTGTGCGGTTTCCCCAAGGACAACGTGTACTACCTGCGCTCTTGGTGGAGCCAGCAGCCCACCTTGCACCTGCTGCCGCACTGGAACTGGCCGGGCCGCGAGGGGCAGCCCATCGAGGTGTGGGCCTATAGTAATTGCGACGAGGTGGAGTTGTTTCTCAACAAGAAAAGCCAAGGCCGCCAGCCCATGCCACGCAACAGCCACCTGGTTTGGAAGGTGCCCTATGCCCCGGGTACGCTGGAAGCCGTGGGTTACCGGGCCGGCAAAAAAACGCTGATGGACGTCGTGAAAACCACCGGACCCGCCGCAGCCTTGCAGCTAGCCGCCGACCAAACCAGCCTGCGCGCTAACCGGGAAGACATCAGCGTGATTACGGTGCGCGTGCAAGACAAAAACCAGCAACTCATGCCCACCGCCAACCCCGATATTACGTTTCAGTTGAGCGGGCCCGGCAAAATCCTGGGAGTAGGCAACGGTGACCCCACGTCCCTTGAAGCCGACAAGTTCCTGGAAACCATCCAGATTGTACCCATCGGCAAGCTGCAAGAAAAGCCAGCCGAGAGCCTCACCCCTCCCGCCGACCTCATGGCGTCAACCAATGACGAAGGCGGATGGGCGGCCGCTTTCAGTTCGCGCCCGGCTGATGCCATGCCGGCCGCTCCCCTACCCAAAGCCTACGTGTACCGAACTAGCCTCGAAGTACCGACCCTAGACCCGGCCGCCACCGTCACGTTTTTCTACCGCAGCATGGGCCCGGAGCAGTCAGTTTACCTCAACGGCAAACCGCTGGCAGAAAACCTAAAGGACAGCAAGGCGGGCGCAGTCTTCAGGCTCGATAAAACCCTTCTGAAAGCGGGGCGCAACGAGTTGGTGATTGTGGCCACGCCCTTCGTGAAGAAACACAGCTGGGAAAGCTACAACACCGACCCCGGCCTGCTGCAAATCGTGACGCCGGCCGCGCCCTGGCACCGCCGCGCCTTCAACGGCCTCGCTCAGATTATCGTGCAAACCACGCAGGCTCCCGGCAACCTCGTGCTGACAGCCAAAGCGCCCGGCTTGAAGCCCGCGACGCTGACGCTGCCGGCCAAAGCTGCGCCTGCGCGTCCGTCGCTACCGTAACCAACGGAAGTCCACGTATACTTGTTGGTAGTTCGCTTCCTATTATCTAACATACGCTTGGCCGAAACCGACGGTCCACTCCCTCATAGCTCCAGCTTAAAATGAAAAGAACAATCCTTCTCGCTCTTAGTGCGTGTCTTGTTTCCACTATTGCCAGTGCCAAGGTTCGAGTTGCGAGAATATTCGGGGATGGGATGGTACTTCAACGAAATCAGCCTATCCCCGTGTGGGGCTGGGCCGATAAGGGGGAAAGCCTGGTGATTGAGTTTCACAATCAGACCCGTCAGGTGAAGGCGGGTGCCGACGGAAAATGGCAGGTCGCCCTCGGGGCTGAAAGCGCCGGGGGACCGTATACCTTGCGCATTAGCGGCCAAAATAAGGTACAGCTAAAGGATGTCCTAGTGGGTGACGTCTGGATTTGCTCGGGCCAGTCGAACATGGGATGGCCCTTAGCTTCTGCCCTGCGAGGCAAGGAAGAAATTGCGGCCGCTAACTACCCCCAAATTCGGCAGTTCAAGGTACATAACGATGCCGGTGAGCGCCCGAAAGATGATCTAGCTTTTGAAGGAAGCTGGAAACCAGCTCTGCCGGCATACGCCGGCGACTTCACGGCAATAGGCTATTTTTTTGCCTGCGACTTATACAAGGAGCTGAACGTCCCGATTGGATTAATCAATACCAGCTGGGGCGGCACCGATATTGAGACCTGGATAAGCAAGGGCGCTTACGAACGCAGCCCCGATTTCAGCCAGATGATTGCCGGTCTGCCAGCCATTGACCTAGGTACTGAGGCCAAAGCCAAAACCGAGGCTATTCAGGGATTAATAAAACGTCTTCAGGGCCAGTTGCCAACGGCAGAGGCGGCTGCCAGCTGGCGATCAGCCGCTTTCAACGATAGCTCCTGGCCCACCATGAACGTGCCCCAGCTTTGGGAGCAGGATGTGCTGAAAGATTTGGACGGTACCGTATGGTTTCGCAAAGCCGTAGACCTAGCTCCGGGAGATGCCGGCAAGGAGGCCACACTTGCGCTGGGTGTGATTGATGACAACGACCAGACGTACGTGAACGGCACCAAAGTAGGCGCGACCACTGGTTATACCGTTAAACGCGCCTACTCTATTCCGCAAGGGGTCCTCAAGCCCGGGAAGAACGTCATTGCCATTCGCGTAGAAGATACTGGCGGCGGCGGGGGGCTGTACGGGGAAGCAAACGAGCTGTCTCTGAAAGTCGGGGAGAAAACAATGCCCCTAGCAGGGCTCTGGTCCTTTGGTATTGAAACTGTGCAAACCAATACCAGTTTTATCAATCCCAATAGCTACCCTACTATCCTGTACAATGCCATGATTCACCCTCTGCTTCCCATAGCGATGAAGGGGGTGCTATGGTATCAGGGCGAAAACAATGCTGGGCGGGCTCAGGAATACAGAAAGGCCTTCCCCCTACTGATCCAGGACTGGCGGCAACAATGGGGGCAGAAGGATTTCCCGTTTTACTTTGTGCAGCTGGCTAGCTACAATGCCGCAAACGGCAACAGCGAGCAAGGCAGCACGTGGGCCGAGCTTCGGGAAGCCCAAAGCCTGACCTTGTCGGTACCCAACACCGGCATGGCCGTTACCACCGATATCGGGGAAGCGAAAGACATCCATCCGCGCAACAAGCAGGACGTAGGCCATCGGCTAGCGAGAATAGCGTTGCACGACGCCTATGGCAAAAAGATAGTGTCGGTGGGACCTACTTTCAAATCCATGAAAGTCGAAGGAAACAAGATCCGTCTCTCCTTTTCTGACCTTGGCAGCGGGTTAGCTATTAAAGCAGGCCAGAGTGTACTAGCGGGGTTTGATCTTGCTGGCGAAGACCAGAAGTTCAGGCCCGCTAAAGCGGCTATTGAGGGCAACGACGTGGTCGTTTATCGGGAAGATACCGCAAAGCCTGTTGCGGTAAGGTATAATTGGGCTGACTACGCTGGGGCAGGCAACCTGTACAACAAAGAAGGACTGCCTGCCGCCCCGTTTAGAACTGATAATTGGCCAGCGGTTACTGCCCAGGCGCATTACTTAATCAAAAAATAGGAAACGCTGCCTTCGCCGAGCGGCCCCAAAACGACGGGACGGCTCTAGTGTTAGATCATCCCTTAAACAGAGGACTCTAGTGGCGAAGTAGTTTCGCGGCTTTGGCGGTGCTGTTTGGCGTAATCGGAGGGCGTGACGTTGTAGATCTTCTGGAAGGTCTTGCGGAAGTATCTCGGGTCTTCAATGCCCACTTGAAAAGCCACTTCCGACACGCGCATCGGGGTACTAGCTAGCAGTTGGGCCGCCCGCTTCATGCGTACGTCGCGGATGAACTCCACCACCGTTTGGCCGGTGATGCTCTTGATGCGGCGGTAAAACACCGACAAGCTCATACCTACTTCGCGCGCCAGCACCTGCACGCTGAACTCCGGATTGCTCAGGTGCTTTTCCACTGCGTTCATGGCATTTTCCAGGAATTGCTTGTCGGCATCGGCAATGACTACTTCGGTAGGCTCGAGCAAAATTTGGCGCTGGTAGAACTCGTGTAGCTTGCGACGATTGCGCACCAGCGTCGTGATTTTGGCCTGGAGCAGAGTTGGGTTGAAGGGCTTGCTCACGTAGTCGTCGGCGCCCATGCCTAGGCCTTCCAGCTCGTGGGTTTCGGCGGTGCGCGCCGTAAGCAGCAGCACCGGAATATGGGCCGTTTTGGGGTGCTGCTTCAAGCGCTTACATAGCTCCAATCCGTCGCTGCGCGGCATCATCACGTCGCTGATAATTAGGTCGGGCAGTTCGCTCAAGGCCTTTTCCCAGCCATCGATGCCGTCTTCGGCGGTCAGCACTTCGTAATCCGGCTCAAACAATTGCTGCAAATACTGGCGTACTTCGTCGTTGTCTTCTACGACCAGCAGGCGCGGCGGGCCGACCGGCACCGCCGCCTCCCCTAGCAGCTCCTCCGCTTCCAGACTGAATGCCTCCTCACTGGTGGGGTGCAGCGTGGGATCTTCCAACTGAATGTCTTCGGGGCGTAGGTGCTGCTGGCCGAAGGGCAGGCGCAGCTCAAAGGTGGTGCCCGCCCCGGGCGTGCTCGCTACCGTGAGTTGGCCGCCGTGCCGCTCGGCAAACTGCCGGGCCAGCGATAGGCCAATGCCGGTGCCCGCCATGCGCAGGGTATTCGTGTGCGAAGCCTGGTAGTAGGGGTCAAAGATGTGCTCCAACTCCTCGGCCTTGATGCCTACACCCGTATCACAAACGCTAATACTTAAGTAGTTGCCAGCCAACTCGCCTTCACTAAAAACTGCCTCCCCGCCGGGGTTGCCCACCACCGTCGCCGACAATCCTATCTGCCCTTTCTCACGCGTGTATTTGAAGGCATTGGCCAGCAAGTTGGTAAGAACGATTTCCAGCTTGCTGTGGTCGAAATACAGCAGCACCGGCTCCGCAGGCACATCGAGCAAGTATTCGACCTTGCGCTCCTGGGCTTTCAGCCGGAAGATGGCGTGCATCTCCGTCAAGAAGTGCACTGCGTCGCCGTGGCTGGCACGCAAGGGCACGTTGCCGGTTTCCACCTTACGAAAATCGAGGAGCTGATTCACCAAATCGAGCAGCTTACGGGTTTGCTTTTGCACCAAAAGCACCTTGCCGCGCAGATCGACCACGGGGCCTTGGCTGCGGATG
Organism: Hymenobacter sp. GOD-10R; assembly: GCF_035609205.1. Lineage (NCBI taxonomy): Bacteria > Pseudomonadati > Bacteroidota > Cytophagia > Cytophagales > Hymenobacteraceae > Hymenobacter > Hymenobacter sp. GOD-10R. The sequence goes on along the minus strand of NZ_CP141184.1, from coordinate 3,113,837 downwards.
ATTTCCTCTACTGGCCCCAATATCAACGTTAAGGGCGTGCGTAGCTCGTGCGATACGTTGGTGAAGAAACCTAGCTTGAGGTTGGTTAGCTCTTTCTCCTTTTCGGTTTTAAACTGTTCCAGCACCAAACGATTCTTCAGCGCCTGCTGGGCCATTTCGATGCGGCGGTACAGCGCAATGCCGCTCAGCGCCACGACGGCATATACCAGATAAGCCAATCCTGTTTTATACCAAGGAGCCTGAACATCAAACTTCAGCGTGGCGGCTTTCTTCGACCACATCCCCTCCCCGTTGCTGGCTTTTACTTCGAACGTATACTGCCCAGGCGGTAGGGTCGTAAAGCTTGCCGTTCGCTGCCCTGGCGCCGGATATACCCACTCTTGGTTGAAGCCTACCAGCCGGTAGGCGTAGCGGTTTTTCTGCGGGTTGGCAAAATTCAGACCCACAAACTCCACCGAGAAGTCATTCTCTGACGCTTTAATAGTCACTATCTGCGGCGTGGAGAGGGGTTGCGTCAGCACCACCCGGCCGTTGTGTTCTTGGCCTACCGCCACCAACTTATTGGCAATGCGCAGGCCGGTAATCTGCACCACCGGCGGGTAAGGGTTTGGCTGAATGGCATGGGGCTGGAAGTAGCTGATGCCGTTGATACCACCGAAGTATAGGGTGCCATCCTGCGCGCGCGCGGCCGCCCCAATCTTGAAGGCGTTACTTTGCAAGCCATCCGCAACATCGTAGCGGATGTGCTGGCGGGTGCTGGGCGTGAAGCGGTACAGGCCGGTGCCCCCAATCCAGAGGTTGCCTTCCTCATCGGCCAGGATACTTTCTACGTCGCTCTCGGGCAACCACTTGGCGTAGGAGTGCACTACTTCACGGCCTTGGGCATCCGTCGTAAGTTGGTGAAGCCCGCCGCCAATGGTGCCGATCCAAAGGGTGCCGAGGCGGTCGAGCAACAGCGGCCAGACGTAATCTACCCGCAGGCCATCTTTGCTGCCGGGCGTGTGCTTAAACTGCTGAAGCAACAGCAAAGAATCAGGGGTAGCCCGCAGCTTGAGCAGACCTTGGTCGTTGGTGCTGGCCCACAACACATCATGTTGCCGGTCATAGAGCAGGTAGGTAAAGTGGTTGGTTGGCAGCTTTGAATTGTTGACGCGGTAAGACCCCAGGAACTTGCCGTCCTGGCTCATCCGCACCAGCCCGGAAAAGAACGTCGCGACCCACACCGTCCCGAAGCGGTCCTCGGCAAGGTTTTCTACGCTGGCGCCAGTTAAGTCCACGTCGTCAGCCACTTTGCTGTACGTGCTAATGTGCTCCTGTCCACCACGGCGGGTCAGCTGGCTCAAGCCGTGCCCCCGGGTGCCAAACCACAATGAGCCATTGCTCGCCTGCAGGATGGTCGCCACATCAACACTGATTGGGTTACGGGTACCCGTTTGGTTCAGGTAGTTGCGGTAGGTTTTGTGCTTCAGGTCATAAGCTGACACCCCGTTACGAGTTCCAAACCACAGAATATCGCGGCTTTCCTCCTTGTAAATCGTATTGACGTAGTTGGTCGGTAAGGTAGCCTGGCTGCTCTGTTGCCGCCGCAGCTGGCTGAAAGGCTTCTGGCGCAAGTCGACTTTGTTCAACCCGCCGGCTGAGGTACACAACCACACAATTTGGTTGTGGTCTTCATACATCTGGTGTATCCGCTCGGCACTGATGCTAAAGGGCTCCCCGTTATCGGGCAGCAGCAACGTCGGGTGCGTAGCACGCAGGGGTAGGCTATCCCCCGTCGCGGTACCGGCCTCCCACACGTACAAGCCGTAGGTGGTGCCCACCCAAAGCCGCCCGAACGAATCAAGCAGCAACGATTGCAGTTGCGAATACAGTTGTGACTGGGGGTGCGCCGCCAACTGGCGAACCAGCCGGCGATTGGCGCTACTAATCCAGAACACCTGCTTTTCGGTACCCACCCATAAATCGCCGCGTCGGTCGAGGTGCAATGCTCGAATGTTGCCGGTTATGGCAGTAGTTTCGGCTGCTAAGGTCTGGCTTTCGGGCCAAATGACGCGCAAGCCATAACTAGGTGAGCCAACCCAGATTTTATCCTCGGTATCGGCTACCAAGCTGCTTACATCGTAATCGTTGGTACTACCCGCTGGTCCGGGTGGCTGGCGCAAACTCTCTAGTTGATGTTGCGAGTTGAACGCTAGCACAAATAAGCCTTCGTGCTCTGTACCCACCCAAAGGCGGCCCTGCTTATCCGACGTAAGCGCCGTAATGCTAGCCTGCGACAGCCGCCGGAATAAAGTTCGGTAGGCCGCTGGTACTTGCTGTTCGTCGAAGCGCAGCAGGCGGTCAGCGGTAGGATCATACGTACTTAGCCCCGCACGCTCGCTGCCCACCCATAAACGACCATTAGGCGCCAAGTGCAGCACCATGATACGGTTGGCAGAAATGCCGTCGCGGTTGTTGATTGGCAGTATATATTGCTTGAGGTGATAGCCATCGTAGCGGTCGACGCCACGGTTCGTACCTACCCAAATAAATCCAGCTTTATCCTGCACTACGGCCATAGCGTCGCTGTGCGCAAGGCCTAGGTCGACGGTCAGATGTTCGAAGCGAAAATCTTCGGGCGCCGTATTCTGTCCCCTTGCCCCTTGCCGCGTGCCTACAAGGAGTAGTACTACCAGGAATAGCTGATGAAACAGTGCACCCCAAATAGAGCGGTTAGGCGGCACTCGCAACATGAATAGCTACAGAAAAGTCAAACAAAGGGTAAAAGCGCCTAAACTCACTTGCTAACCGGGAAGTAAGTAAATGACCAAAGTGCTTCTTACGAAAGTAGTGAATTGCAGCGTATGCTAGCCGTTGTTTACCGCCATACTCGTGACGAAATATGCCTACACGGCCGATTGTCAGGTGCCCATTCCCAGCCTGGCGGGCCAACCCCAGCCGATGGTGGACCCGGCAGCCATGACCACGAACAACGCGCGGCCAGAGAGGGCATCTGCTTGGAAGTGCTATCCCAATCCGACCTCGGTATTCTGCACATGGAGTGGGAAGGTGAGATCAACGAACTATGGGTCACAGATGTGACCGGTAAAGTAGTGCTGCGAACGGTTCCTGCTCACCAGCAAGCAGCCGTGCAGCTAGGCAACTTTCCTACGGGCCTCTATTTCTTACGACTCTTCACCGGCAAAAAATGGGAACAAGCGCAATTTCTTGTCAGGCGATAGCAGCTGAGCGGGAGGCGAGAGGCTTGCTAGGTTTGTGCCGGGTGAAGGAGAAAAGAAAGCAGATTAGCGCCTGAACCGCTCGCCCCTATTTTAAAGTTGCGCGAAGCTGCTTTTTGAGTTCGCTTGTTCAGTGACACAGACCGTCTTTCTGGACGTGTGAAGCTGAGCAAGTTGAGCGCCTTGTTCCGTTGGCTTACATTTCGACAGACGTGCAGCAACCTTGCCCATCTACTCCCTTCCAATTAAGGGTAATGCCACGAAGCCATTTGTCGGCTTCGTGGTTTAACTAACTGGTCTACAGTGTGGCCATATCGATGGCGAAGCGGTAGCGCACGTCGCCCTTCACCATACGCTCGAAGGCGTGGGTAATATCCTTGATGTCGATGACTTCGACATCAGAGACGATGTTGTGCTCGGCGCAGAAGTTCAGCATTTCCTGGGTTTCGGCGATGCCGCCAATCATGGAGCCGGCGATGCTTTTGCGACCGACGATGAGCGAGAAAGCTGGGATTTCCAGCGGCTTGGGCGGCACGCCCAGCAGGATGTGCGTGCCGTTAATTTTGAGTAGCGACAGGTACAGCGGAATGTCGTGGTCGGCGGCCACGGTGTCGAGAATAAAGTCGAAGCTACCGCGCACGGCGGCCAGTTGGGCCTCGTCTTTGGTAACCACGAAATGATGGGCGCCTAGGTCCTTGGCGTCCTGCTCTTTGGCGGACGAGGTGCTGAGCACGGTGACGTCAGCCCCGAAGGCCACGCCAAACTTGACGGCCATGTGGCCCAGGCCGCCCAGGCCCACCACAGCCAGCTTGTGGCCATGGCCCACTTTCCAGTGGCGCAGGGGCGAGTAGGTGGTAATGCCGGCGCACAGCAGCGGGGCCACCCCCGCTAGGTCGAGCTTGTCACTCACGTGCAGCACAAACTCCTCGCGCACCACGATGGCGCTGGCGTAGCCGCCGTAGGTGGGGTTACCGCTGCGGTTGGGGTTGTTGTAGGTCTGGGTGGCACCTTCGACGCAGAAATGCTCCTCACCTTCCTGGCAAGGCACGCAGTGCTGGCACGAGTCAATCAGGCAGCCGACGCCGGCCAAGTCGCCGACGGCGAAGTTTTTGACGTGGGCGCCGACCTGGGCCACACGGCCCACAATTTCGTGGCCCGGCACCATCGGGAACATGCCCGGAAACCACTCATTTTTAATCTGGTGCAGGTCGGTGTGGCACACGCCGCAGAAGAGAATCTCAATCTGCACGTCGTGCGGACCGACTTCGCGGGGCTCGAACGTCCAGGGGGCGAGGTCGGTATCGGGAGTTTGGGCCGCGTAGGCTTTGGTCTGGTTCATGGGGCTGAAAAGCTAGCTGCAACAACGCCGTTGCAGACCCCAAAACTACCGGCCCCTTTTTCGGCTACGGTACAGCTTTCAAAGGGCTTTTTATACTTTTCAACGCGTTTTAAGCAGGCCCCAAAATACCTAGGTCACGGCCAAAGGCGCGCGGCGAAACGCCAGCGGCGTGGTAGCAGTGTGTTTCTTAAAAAAGCTGGTAAAGTAGGACGTGTACTCGAAGCCGAGGCGGTCGGCAATGTCGGCCATGGCCCAGTCGGTGTGGGTGAGCAGCAGCTTGGCTTCGGCCAGCAGCCGCTCGTTGATGTGGGCCGTGGTGGAGCGACCCGTTACTTCCTTTACCTTGGCGTTGAGGTGGTTGACGTGCACGGCTAGGCGGTCGGCGTAGTCGCGGGCCGAGCGCAGCACCGGCTCGCGCAGCTCCCCCGTCATTGGAAACTCTATTTCCAGCAAGCTCAAAAACAGCCCCGTGATGCGCTCGGCCGCGTTGGTAGGCGGGTGCTGGGCAGCGGCCGGCGGCAGGTGGGCAGCTTCGTGAATGATGATGGAGAGCTGGTTGCGCAGCAGCTCGTCTTTGTGCGCGTAGTCCGAGGCCATGTCGCGGCGCATGCGCTCGAAGGCGTCGGAGAAGTAGCGCAGCTGCCCGGCATCGAGGTAGTACACGGGGTTGCCATCGACCTTGTACAGCACTGAGTCGCGCAGGCTCACGCCGCGCATGGCCGCGTGCAAAAACGACTCGGAAAAGCAGCAAATGTGCCCCTGCTGGTCGGCAGCTACTTCGGCCGATTCCCAGGCGTAAGGAATTAGGCGGTTGGTAAACACCAGCGCGGGCCGGTCGATGACGAAGCTGCGGGTAGCGTAGTGCAGCTCATTTTGCCCCGCCAGCACCAACATTACCTTGAACATGTCGTGGCGGCTGAACTGGTCCATACCGCATCGGGCCTTTTGCATGGTTACTACTTCCAACTGGCGGGCCGCTGCGCCCAGGGGCGGGTACGTCGCGGTCTGGAAAAAAGGCGAGGTGTCCGTTGGTAGGTAGCTCATGGTCTTGGCCGAGTGGCCCCGTTAGTATCACTTCATAACCGGCACTGGTAGCCGGTGTTTAGGTTAGCACTTAGCTACCTAGGGCAGCTTGTAGCGCAAACTACAAGCTGCCCTAGATGTTGCGAGCAAGCCGTTATGCTGGCAGTTGTTGCATAAGTTAAAGTTAACTGTTGCTCAACGGAGTGATAACGCCCATGATGTTGACACCTACCTTGCGCAGCAATAAACGCAGGTCAAACAGCATCAGGCGTCTGGGTAACGGCGGCAGTTGCATGGGGGCTAACGCGGGCCGATTGCCGGTACCATGGATGATGCCTTGTACCAGACCGAACGCTTAAGGCACTTTTGGCTATAGCTTGCGCGTGCCCAATGGCACCTACCAAGTCGTGCTGCACTTTGCTGAGCTTTACTAGACCTAGCCCGGCCAGCGCGTCTTCGACTTACGCGCCGAGAACCAGCTCGTTTTGGAACTGTAGGGGATCTAGCAGTCGGCGCGGCATTGCTTCAAAGAAAAGGCGACATGCCAGACTCCTGCTCGTGGCCTCCTCCACCGGAAAACACCCGCTACCGGCCGTTGGCTCTTTCCAATTACGCGCTAGCCCTGGTGTTCTTTGTAGAGCTTGCGGATAATACTGATCTGGCCCCGGTGGTAGATTTCGTCTTCAAGCATGTGAAATAGAACCCAAGCCAAGTTGCACCCGGTGTCCGCATCATAGCCCTCGAGTCGTTTTGTAAAGTCTTTGAACGTCAGGTTCTGCAACGCCTGTAGGAGCAACTGCCTGGAGGCTGTCAAGCCGGCTTGGTAAGCGTCCCATGGTTGGCCGGTAATGAGCTGAGGAAGATAGGTGCCCATGTCCAAAGCGGGCTCCCAGTGTTGGGTTTCCGCCTCCGTTAGCTTTCTGCCTTCTACAAATTCGATGCGGAAGTAATGCTCCAGCGCCGTGATATGCGCCAGCAGGGCGCCAATCGTGTTCCAGCCCTCTTTATACTGCCAATCTAGTTCCTGAACCGACAGGTGCTGCAGCGTTTGCACAGTTGTCACTCGGACATCCGCTAGCATTCCAAGCAGATAGTCTAGCGAGTGGTCGGCAGAAGTGCCAAATTGAATGTGGAAAGTTCTCTTGGTCATAGATAACAGTGGTGGAACCGGTTCCATATCTCTCGCCTACCCCGGCTACAGAACCCCTGCGTGCCGATCAGCACCCGTTGTCCGAACCGGGGCCTATTGGCGGTGAAAAGGCCGGGGAGAAAGGACAGGCCTTGTGGGCGCAGTCGTTTGGAGTCGATGGCTGGTCCGGCTTGGTTGGAAAGAAGCGCTTTACCTTAGGTGCCCAGTGATACCTAAGGTAAAAAGGTATTTCTATTCTGATTCTGGGTCCTGCTGCTGTTATGCTTGCTGCTCACCTAAACGAGCTAATCGTAGCAGGTAGGCAAGTCAGGGTGATAGGCAAACCCTAGTAGTTGCTCCAACAGCGGGTGCGTCACGCAGTAGGTGTGCGCCCTGACGGCAACAGGGGAGCAACCCCTTGAACCAAACAAGGTTCAGGTCTCGACAACTCATCTAACGTAATAGCCTAGTGCCGACCGACACTGGCTAAAATATGAAAACAGAATAAACACGGATTGAAAAGCCTCAACTCTACATCACGACCTTATGCTAACAAATATATTATCCGCTGAGGCGGAGACCCACTCACCGATTAAGGCTGTTTTCTTTGACCTAGATGGCACTTTAGTCAGTTTCCAAACGCACGCCGTCCCACTTTCCGCCGAGCGGGCGCTTGCGCGCCTGCAGGAACAAGGCATCAAGGTTTTGGCAGCTACAGGGCGTTCCATCGACGCCCTAGCCCCCGTGCGCTACCTGAACTTCGATGGCTTCATCACCTACAACGGGGGGTGCTGCGTGACGGCAGACGGCCATGTGCTGCGGCGCCACACCTTAGATTCTGGGGACGTACAGCGTTTACTGGACTATGCAGTGCACCAGCCCCTTAACTACGTGCTGATGTATGAGAACAGCGTAGCCGTCAACCGCACGACCCCAGAGATGGAGGCTATGTACACCCGTCTGAACTTGCCCGTGCCACCTGTGGTGGAGCGAGCCAAAACGGAGCTCACGCAGGTATTGCAGGCCAACGTCTTCCTAGGTCCGGAAGCGGAGCACGCGTTCATGGAACAGGTGATGCCGAACTCGGTGGCTACCCGGTGGACGCCGCTGTTTGCCGACGTCAACCCACAGGGCATTAGCAAGAAAGTCGGAGTCGACGTGTTCTGCGAGCACTTCGGCCTAGATGTATCCGAAACCATGTCGTTTGGCGACGGCGGCAATGATGTGACCATGTTGCAGTACACGGGCCTAAGCGTCGCCATGGGCAATGCCGCGCCGCACGTGCAGGACAGCGCCGATTATGTCACGGCGGAGACTGACCACGATGGGATTGCACAAGCTTTAACCCACTTTGGCCTTCTGTAAAGAACGCACGAGCACGTGTTCAGGTAATTTCCCTCAAACTGAGCGCTAGAGCGGCGAGTCCAGTTGCTACAGTGTTTGTGGGAACAACGCAATGGTGGAAGCACCAAACCGCATAAAGGCCCGTACCGATGGGTGGGCGCGCTTCTGTTGCCCACCCATCGGTACGGGCAGTAGCTCCACGCGTCTGATTCTATCTGCGCTTGCCGATCTTTGCGACAAAGCCGCTGGGCACCGCAAACAACCTAGGCCCTGCCCCCTTGACCATGCGTCAGAGTACTCTTTCTTTTGCTATATCACCTTCGTGAAAACCGTTAAATTTCATAAAGCCGAGTGTGGCGTGGAGGTATTGCTCCAGGTAGGGCTAGGTCACCTCTTCCCAGAAAGCTATCTGAACACTGAGGCGTACAATACCGACTTCTTTGAAATCCTGCTCTTCAAAAAGGGCCGCGGCACTGTGATACTAAATCAGCAAACTATCCGCATCACCGATAACACCATCGTTTTTATCTCGCCCTTTCAGAAGAGACAGTGGCAGTTGTCCGCTGATCATCTGGAGTTTACCTTTCTTATTTTTCAGGAAGACTTTCTCAACGACTTCTTTGCCGACAAGCTCTTTGCCTACCGTCTGCTCTATTTCTACCAGCTAGATTACCCTTTGTCCCTCGCAGCGTCCTCGGAGCAGATTCTTAAATACTGCGGTTTGCTGACCGAAATCAATGCTGAGCTGCGGCCCATGCGGCCGGACAGCGAGCATATCATCCGCTCCTTGCTCTACTACCTGTTGCTTTCCTTCAACCGCACCTATGCCGAAAGGAATCAGCTGCCGCTCGACAAGGCCGAGAACCACTATGCTTACCATTTCAAACGCCTGCTGGAGCTACACATCAAAGAAAAGCAGCGGGTGTCCGAATACGCTGATCTGCTAGGTATTAGCCGGGTAACGCTCAACAAAGCGGTACAGGCTCAGTTCAACGTGACGGCGACCCACTTGCTAAAACAACGGCTCTTGTTTGAAATCAAGAACGCCCTGCTGCATGCCGGCAAGCCGGTCACCGACATTGCGCACGAGTTACACTTCTCGGAGCCCAACCACCTCATGCGCTTCTTCAAGACGCAAACGGGGCTGACGACCACGGAATTCTTAGCGGCTTATCAAAATGGTAGTTCCCACTAAGCCTTTGGTAGGTGGCTAAAACAAGACTAGCTGGACCTTTGCACCGCGTTTTGTTACGCTCCCGCAGTGGGAGAAAGCTAGGGCAAACCGCATGCAATACCTACCTCCATAGTCATGAAAAAAATTCTGTTAGCCGTCGCGCTTTCCCTGTCCACTACCCTCTCCTTTGCCCAGCACAAGCCCACCACCAAACCTAGCATCCGTCTGATTCGCAACGCCACCCTGGTGGTGGAATATGCTGGCCAAAAAATCCTGGTGGACCCCATGCTCTCTACGAAGGGCACGATTGAGTCGTGGGGCGGCGTCGAGCGCAACCCCACGGTGGAGCTGAGGATGCCGGTAGCGGAGATTATCCAGAACCTAGACTTAGTTGTGGTCACGCACACCCACGCCGACCACTTCGATGAGGCTGCCAGCAAGGCGCTGGACAAGTCAATTGAGCTGATTAACCAGCCGGCCGACCAGGAGTTCTTTCAAAAACAAGGCTTCACTCACGCCCAGACCTTAGTCGACGGGCGGGAGTGGCACGGCATTCAAATTCACCGCCTCGAAGCTGAGCACGGTAGCGGCGAAGTGCTGAAGATGATGGGCAAGACCTCGGGCTTCGTGTTGCAGGCAAAAAACCAGCCCACAGTCTACATCGTCGGTGACGCCATCTGGACGGATAAGATTAAGCAGAATATTGCTCAGTACAAGCCGGATTACATCATCGTCAACTCGGGTGGGGCGCGGATTGCCGGGTTCGAAAACACGCCCATTATCATGGACGAGGAGCAAACGATGGCCTTACTGGCGGCCAGTGGGAAAGCCAAAGTCATTGCGGTGCATATGGATGCGCTGGACCATTGCCGCACGTCGCGGGCTTCGCTACGCAAAAAGGCGGATGCCCAGCACATCAGCCCTAAAAAGCTGCTCATTCCGCAGGACGGTGAAACGGTTGGGCTGTAAGCGGGCTAGCTAGTCGCTCCTTTCGACAACGGTTATTAAACAGGCCGGCAGCAACAAGGTAATTTCTTGTTGCTGCCGGCCTGTTTAATAACATTACCCTCTCTCCGTACCGGTTTGAATGCACTGGCAGTGGCACCTAGTTGCGGCTCCTGAATCGTTAAAAAGCAGTGGCACTTACCGTTTTACCATCAACCGTTTGCTAGTCTGAACCACTTATTTTTGAGGCATACCAACGGTGGCCTTGGACCAAGGTATGGCAAAGCTAGGCCGGCATAATTTTCAGCGCGTAGGCAATATCGTTGGGCTTTTGGGCAGGTAGCACCACAGTCAGCCCATCTTTAGTGTGCTCAAACTTGAGTTTGCCTGGCACACCCAAAAGCTCTATTTGCTTGACCTTGCTAGCGTAGTGCGGTCCGCCCGCCGCCAGCGACTTGAGCAGCAGACGACCATTGGTGGGCCAGCCTAGCGCAGTGGCATAGATGATTTTACCCTTGGTGACGTAGCGGATGTCCTCAGCTCCAAAAGGCTTGCCTTTGCCTTCGTTGAAACCCTGGGCGCTGAGGGCAGCGGCGCCTTCCTGGGCCGGACCTTCGCCGAAGATTTTCCAGGGGCGGGTGCCGTAGATACTCTCGCCGTTCACCTGCATCCAGGCGGCGATGCCCTCCACGATGGCGCGCTCCTGGTCGTCGATGCTGCCGTTGCCGCGCACGGGCACGCTCAGCAGCAAGTTGCCGTTTTTGCTCACCACATCGACGAGGGTATGGATGACGGTTTTGGCGCTTTTGTAGCCGTGGTTATTGTAGATGCGCCGGTCGTAGTGCCACTGCCCGATGCAGGTGCAGGTTTGCCAGGGCAGGGGCTCAATCTGGTTGCTTTGGCCGCGTTCGATGTCCCAGACTAGGCACTTGCGCTGCTCCAGAGTCAGGATTTTACCCAGGATAACGGCCTCGTTGCGCCCGCCGTGGCGCTGGGCGCTGGTGTTGTACATGTGCGCCGCGATGCGCAAACCGGCGTCGTTCACGGGCCACAGCGGCAGGGCTGTATCGTCGAAATACACGACGTCGGGCTCGTACTTATCCAGCAGCTCGACGGTGCGGTTATAGAACTTGTCGCAATACTCCTTGCTAGGTGGCGTCACACCGTTGCCCCAGTCCCATTGCCGGTGGATCATGCTGTTGTCTTGGCTGTTTTCGCTCAAGGGGTGGTTTTGGGCGTAGAGGGCCTGTGGGTCGTAGCCCTGCCACCAGGTGCCCTGGCCGGCAGCGGCGGTGATTTTGCCGTCGTAGGGTACGCCGGCTAAGGGTCCGGCTTTGTCGGCGCGCTGGGCCGTTTCCAACCAGCTCCAGGTGTGGGCAGCGTGCACGCTCACCCCGAAGCGCAATCCTTGCTTTTTGGCCGCTTTGGCCCAGCCGCCCACCAAGTCTTTCTTAGGCCCCAGGCGGGTGGAGTTCCAGGGCTGATGGCTGCTGTTGTAAAGGTCGAAGTTGTCGTGATGGTTGGCTAGGCACACGAAGTACTTGGCGCCGGCTTTTTTGTAGAGAGCTAGCAGCTCATCGGGGTTCCACTGCTCGGCCTTCCACTCATTTATCACGTCTTTGAAGCCGAATTTGGAGGGGTGGCCGTACTTCTCGACATGGTACTTGTACTGGTCCGAGCCCTCTTGGTACATACCGCGGGCGTACCAGTCGCCGCGCTCAGGCTGGCACTGCGGCCCCCAGTGCGCCCACAGGCCAAACTTAGCGTCGCGGTACCACTCAGGTGTTTGATACTGGGCCAGCGAATCCCAGGTGGGCTGAAAGGGGCTTGCTGCCGGGGCTAGCGGGCTCCAGTTGAGGCCCGCTACTACGCTAGGCAGCCAAGCTGCCGGTGCTGCCAGCGCCAGATTCTTAAGCAAGGTTCTTCTATTCATCATCAAGGTAAAAGGAATGAGAGCAAGGAGCGGTGCCCGGCAACTGCTCGCCTAGCTTGGGGTGGGTGAGCAGCTGCCGGGCCTCCTTCTAGTAGCCAGGGTTTTGCGTCAGGTTTTTGTTTAGGTCGCGCTCCGACTGCGGAATGGGCCACAACTCATTTTTGCCGACCACAAAGTTTCTTCTCTTGTAGAGGTAGTACCCCTCCGCGTCTACCGGATAGTCTTTGTAAGTGGCGGGCGTATTGGTAAGCTTCATGCCCGTGAACTGCCGGTTGTTTTCGGCACCTAGGATGCCCCAGCGCAAGCAATCGAAATAGCGTAGCCCTTCGAAGGCAAATTCCACGCGCCGCTCCCGACGAATGATGGTTCTGAGCGCTGCGGGGTCAGTTGTCGTGACGGCGGGCATGCGCACGGCCTGCCGGCCCCGTACTTGGTTGATGGTCGCATTGAGCAGGGCCTGATCGATGCTACTCCCCGACTCTAGCTTAGCTTCTAGGTAACCTAGCAACACTTCAGCGTACCGAATCAAAGGAAAGTTGTTGCCGTCGTTTGTGGTGGTAGCCACGGCGGGGTCATCTTCCAAAAACTTGTAGATGGCGTAGCCACTCCACACGCCGGGGTATTGGTTGAGTCGGTCGGGCAAGGTGGTACCGGGTACGGCGGAATACGTGCGGCCCCGGAACGTGGTGCGGCCGGAAATCATCACGGTAAAGTCGAGCCGCGGGTCACGATTATTATAGGGGTTGTTCCGGTCGTAGAGCGGAGATTGGGTAATGGGCAAGCCGTCGGTACACTCATATTCCTTTACCAACTCATTGAAGGGAGAATACTGGTGCCAGCCGCCCCACGTTTCGGGCGTCAGGTACTGGAGCAGGGCGTGGTTGTAGGTGTCCTTGAGGTACTGCTGCGACATAATTACCTCGCGGCTTAGCTCTCCCGCGTTCAGGAACAATTCCCGGTAGCGTGGGTCGATGCTGTAAGCTCCAAAATCGATGATCTTCTTGTAGCTGGTTGCCGCATCGGCCCATTTCTTCTCCGCCAGCTGCAAACGTCCCAGAATAGCGAGGGCGCTGGCCGCCGTCATGTGGCCTTGCTGAGCATCCGGCACTGATGGGGGTAATACCGCGGCGGCCTCTTTCAGCTCCGATTCACAAAACGCCCACACTTCGACTTTCGGCGTACGCGTTACGCTGTTCGCTTCGTCGACGGTGAGCAGGCGCTGAATGAGCGGCACGTCGCCGAAGTACAGGGCTAGGTTGAAGTAGTTGTACGCCCGAAGGGTTCGTACTTCATTGATCATAATGTTTTTCTGCGTGGCATCCATCGACACTTTGTCGATGTTGCCGAGGAAGTTGTTGCAGCGCGTGATTTGCCGGTACGCCTGGGTGTAGTAAGCGCCCACAAAACTATAGGCCGAGTTTAGGCTGCCGTCGGTAAACTGGTCGGGAATTAACTCCTTCTCCGAGCCGTTGCCGGCCATCAAATCTAGGTTTACCATGGAAGTGGCGGCCCAGAAGTTATAGCCAGTAAAACCGGCACCCGTGTCGTATACCCCGTTCAGAGCGAGGGTAGCATCATTGGCCGTGCGCCAAAAGGTGGCGTCGGAAATAGCCGTGAGCGGTTGCTTGTCGAGCAACTCCTTTTCGCAGCTAGTCGCCACACCTAGCAACAGGCCAAGTGCCAGAACCAGCCGGACTTTTGTAGTAGAAAGATTATATGCATGCATGGTAGTAATCAGTTAAGAAGTGCCGTGAACGGTAGTGGTTACAGCTTGATGTTCAGGCCCAAGGTGTAGATGGCCGTGAGCGGGTAAAAGCTCGGGTTGTCACCCGTGCCCTGGCTGTTTTCGGGGTCCCAGCCCTCGTAAAAACTGTTCAGGCTAAACAGATTCTGCCCGCCCGCAAACACCCGCACTTTGCTGATGTGCAGTTTTTCCAGCGGACCCGCCGGCAGCGTGTAGCCGATTTGCAGGTTCTTGAAGCGCAGGTACGTGCCCGAGCGGTTCCAGAACGAGTTGGTTTGCACGTTGGCGCTGCCCTGGCTCAGGCTCGTGATTTGCGGGTATTTGGCGTTGCGGTTGGGGTTCTCGGGGGTCCAGGCATTATCAGCCTGCCACTTCTGAATGTTGCCGCCGTTGTAATAGGCATAAGCCTGATACGACGACATTTGCACGGTATAATCACCTAGGCCTTGGAACAACATGGCCAGATCAAAGCCCTTGAAGCTAGCATTGATGTTCAGACCGAAGGACGTTTTCGGGTTGCGAGTACCGATGATGGTGCGGTCGTAGGTAGCATCCACTTTACCGTCGGGCACACCGTCGGGGCCGCTCAAATCCTTGAACCGGATAACGCCCGGTCGACCAGCAATGGGCTGGGTGGGGTAGCTCGCTACATCGGCCGCGTCGGTGAATAGGCCGTCGGCCACGTAGCCATAGATGGCGTTGAGCGGTTGGCCCACGAAGAAGGTCGGAATTACCGATTTCAGGTCGCCAGCAATCTTGGTGACTTGCTGCTGGTTGTAAGAAAAATTGGGCGACACGGCCATCCGGAAGCCCCCGGCCGTAACGTTGTAGGTCAGGCTAGCTTCGAAGCCCCGGTTCCGAATCGAGCCGGCATTCACGATAGGCGCATCAAGCCCTAGCGTTCCCGATACGGGCACCTGGTAGAGAATATCCTTGGCCGTGCGCTCATACACGTCGAAGGAGCCGCTCAGCCTACCTTTCCACAGGCTGTAATCCAGCCCGATGTCGCTCGACGTAGTAGTTTCCCACTGGATATCGGCGTTGGCCGCCGAAGTAACTGCCGCACCCGGCGCAATCACGCCGCCGAAATTGTATCGGGGATTGGTGTTGTAGGTGTATTGATACGGGTAGTTGGCAATGTTGGCATTACCTAGGGTACCGTACGAACCCCGGATTTTTAGCTCATCCAACCAGCTAGTCTGGTCTTTCAAAAAAGGCTCTTCCGACACGCGCCAGCCCGCCGAAACGGCCGGAAACAAGCCATACCTATTGCTAGGTGCAAACCGCGACGAGCCGTCATAGCGCGCATTAAATTCGAGCAGGTAACGCTCGTTGAAGTTGTAGTTGAGGCGGCCGAAGTACGACCGGAATGCGTATTCATTGGCCGAGCCGCTGTTTTGCTGGTTGGTGGAGGCACCCGCACTCAGCTGGTACAGCAGGTTATTAGGAAACCGGTCGCGCGAGGCCGAAAACGAGTTGTCGCGGTGGTCTTCTTGCTGATAACCTAGCAGCAGCTTGAAGTTGTGGTTCTGAATGGATTTTTCATAGGTAGCTAGGCCAATCAGCGTTACTTCCTGCCCGTCGGTTGTACCGTTGTACAGGTTGTTAGGGCCCACGTAGGTGTTGCGGTCCAGGTAAATATCGGGCCGGTAGGTAGTGGTCGTGCTAGTGTAGTAGTGGTAGCCCGCCGTGCCGCTAAAGCTCAGCCCCTTGAGAGGCTCCCAGGTAAGCGCCGTGTTGCCGTAGAAGTTCTTAGCCCGGAAATTATCGAAGCCCTCGGCGTCGAGCCACGCCTCAGGGGCGAAGAAGTCTTGGTGACCGTAAGTGCCATCCGATTTGCGGCCCGCATAGGTATTGGGTTCGCGCACGGCAAACCCGATGATGCCATCGATACCGGCTGAGTTAGACACAGGCTGGTTGCGAACTTGCGAAAAGCCCAGCAAGCTGGTTTTGAGGCTTAGGTTCTCCCGTAGTCGGCTGTCGATGTTGGCTTGGAAATCGTAGCGCTTGTTATCGGTTTCGGCCGTGATGCCCTTCTGGCCGCGGTAGCTGGCCGAAAACAGGTAGGTAGTTTTGTTTTCGCCGCCCGAAAAGCTGAGGTTGTGGTACTGCTGAAACCCCGAGCCCGAGTTGAGCAAGTCGCGCAAGTGGTACACGTTGGGGTAATTATCGGGGTCGTTGCCAGCTTCGTAGTTGGCGATGGTTTGCGCCGAAGCACCGGTAAGTCGGGCATAGGTGGCCGAGTTTACGAACTGAGGCAGCTGCGTCACCTTTTCCCAACCCACGTAGTTGTTGTAGCCAACCTCTATTTTACCGGGCTTGCCACGCTTAGTCGTAATCAGGATAACGCCGTTGGCGGCCCGATTGCCGTAAATGGCGGCCGAGGCCGCGTCCTTGAGTACGGTTATGGTACCAATATTATCAGGTGCTACATCGTCGATGGAGCCCGCAATACCGTCGATCAGCACAAGCGGTGCACTGCCTGAATTAAAGGTTCCGATGCCCCGCACGGTGATGTTGGCTCCGTTGCTACCAGGCCGGCCGCTCGGCTGCTGCACCTGCACACCGGGGGCTAGGCCAGCCAGCGCCTGCGAAGCCTGCGTAATGGGCCGGTTGTCGAGGTCTTCCGACGAAACAGTAGCCACCGCACCCGTTAAGTTCACCTTTTTCTGGGTACCGTAGCCCACCACCACAACTTCATCTAGGGCCTTGGTGTTTTCAGCCAGCACCACGTTCAAAAAAGGTCCCGTTACGGCAATCTCCTGCGCCAAGAAGCCAATGGAGCTAAAAATCAGGGTACTACCCGTTGGGACAGTTAGTGAGAAACTGCCGTTTGCATCCGTTGAGGTTCCCTGGGTGGTACCCTTCACCACCACTGTTACGCCCGATAAGGGCTGGCCATTGGCCTGGGTTACTTTGCCCGTTACGGGCTGATCTGCCTGACTATTTTGCCCTGCCGGTTCAACCGTCCCTAGGCTGGTAGCAGATTGTGCGGGACTTTGCTTGTCCTTTCTGGTAGCAGGGGTTATCAGATAAGCGCCATCAGCTGATTTCCGGTAGCGAAGACCCGATGGATTCAAAACGGCCTCCAGGTTTTGCTCAAGTGAGCGAGTGAGTTTGATGGTGCTTTGCGGCACCGCCAGGTTTTCCACGGCCGGATCCGAAAAGAGAATATCCACTTTGTAGTGCTGCCGCAAACTATTCAGCGCCTCCCTGACACTTATTCTGGTGGATTTGGCGGCACCTTTGGGCTCGTTTTGCCCGTGCGGCTGGTACGCTAGGCCCTGCGCCAAGCTTTGTGGTTGTCGGCTGCCCAGCAGCAGCAGTAGCAGGCCGCCGGAGCCTAATCGGTAGAACGTTTTATTCATAAAACGGGGGAATTTGGTGGTGTAGCGAGAGTAGTAGGCAAGCTTCTTCCAAGAGAAATAGCTGGAATAAAGCAGGGGTGCCGAGGCACTTAGTGAGAGCAGAGGAGGTAGTAGCTCTTGAAAAAAGGGCAAAAACCATTGGGCAATATTTTTCCACGACGCTGGGTTTGCAGCGCCGGAGGCAACTTGTGGTTTGGCTGTGGTATAGGCTAGGCGACCAATTGGCGGCGCAGTTGTCTTCTCCGGTGAGTGCCTTCTCGGGCTTGCGTTTTTAGGTGGGAGTTAATTTCTGTTGATCAACATCACCTGATTGTCTTGCCGTAGTACACTGATATTGAGCACTTCGGAAAGAGCTTGTAATAACTCATTTGCATTCTTGGCCTTGAAGGAGCCCGATACTGTCACTTTCGATACATCTATCCCCTTCAGGCTGACCACTAAATCATAATTATCCTCAAGTATCTCCTTTATCTCCGCCAAAGAGGTCTGGTCGAAAACAAAGCGGCTATCCTGCCAGGCCGAGTAATTTTCAGGATGTGGCACCCGCTTCACCCTCAGGACCTTCTGCTTCTCATTCACCGAAACAAAATCGCCCGGCGCCATGGTCAGTGACGTCATTGCTTGGTCTGGTTTTTCGCGGTATCGCACTTTTACCTTGCCTTTTTGCAGCACTACTTTGGCCGAGCCTCGGCGGGCAGAAAGGTTGAACTCCGTTCCTAGAACCTCCACTTGAAAGGTGGGGTCGGTTGAAACCACGAACGTTTTATCATCGGGCGTATGCACCACCGAAAACCGGGCTTCTCCCTTCAGGTGCACCTGGCGGCTGGTTTTCCCAAAGCCAAAACGCGGCACCTGCAACAGCGAGTTGGCATTAAGTACAACCTTGCTACCATCCGCCAGCAGGATAGTGCTAGTTTCCGCGCTGCCAGTGCGGTAGCTTTTCTGCAAAATCGGCTCACGCAACAACCACGAGCCGAGTATGCTGGCAAACAAGACCGACGCGGCAATCAGCCAGCGCTGCCAGGCGCCAGACTGCGACGGATTTTGTCCTACCCCTAGCGTCTCCTGATAATCGGCCGGAGCCAGTACCATCTCATTGAACTTAGCAATAGCTGTTTCGGTGTCTGCCTTGAACTGGGGATGCGCTGTTTCCCACTCATGCAGACAGGCGTAGAAGAATTCTGCTTGCTCCGGCCCCTCCTTCACCCAGTTCTCGATCATCTGCTTTTGCAATACCGTCGCTTGGCCAGCGAAGTAGGCAAATAACAGCTCTCTGGTTACCAGGGACGAAGATGACATGCAGCTAGCGTATAAGAGGCCCTAGGTGGGCTATAGTAGGTAGACAACTAAGTCCCGAAAAACCCTTACGTCAGCAGAAAAAAGCTAGGTTATTTTTCAAAAAGCCTTTCCGACGAGCCCAGAGCCAGTATTTTTCCGGGAATAAGCCCCGCTGAAGCGTGTGGGAATCAGAAAAATTATTGCCAGTTGACGATGCGGTTCACCCGAGCGCGCAGTAGCATCCTGTAACAGATGAATGGTGTTGTGGCTAAATTCTACCTAGGAGGGCAGAATACTCTCCGCACTCCTATAGGGTTAGCTACTTGAAGGCCGCAGTTGGACCATATCCTCGAGCGGACGTAGGCACAACCTCGTACAGTTGACCATCCTAGCATCACAATACTGCCCGCGGTGATTTTTCCCTTCTCGTTGGGTCATTCAACCCTGGAGAAGCAACACGGCCATTAATACCCAGTATTTGATTAGTGCCTTTTTTACTAATTGGCTAGCTTTCCTGATTTGCGCCTCTACGGTTCTGGCGGAAAGCTGAAGTTCCTCGGCAATTTGTGTGTACTTCTTCTCGTCGAAGCGGTGCATCAGGTAGATATTGCGGCATTTGGCCGGCAAAGACTGAATAACTGCCTCGACCTCCCGGCACAATTCCTCATATTCCAGAATGGAGTCTGGCTGCTGACTGGTGGCTTCTAAGTTTCTCTCGTATACCGGGTCAAGTTCCACGGCCCGATTCGCTTCCAGCCGCAGGTAATTATACGCTCTGTTACGAACACTCTGGTAAAGAAAAGCCCGGTACGAAGTGACGATATCCTTATAGGTGCCCTTCCCATAAAACTGGCAGAGTATGTCGGAAACCAGATCCTCCGCAATAGACTTGGAGTACACAAAGCGAATGGCATGGCTGCACAAAGCCTGGTAATAGTGCCGATAAAGCAACTCGCAACCCGCCCTAGGGTCCGACTCGAACGCGAGTCGAATTAGCATCTCACTGTCGACAGGAGTAGTTGGCGCTTCGTTAGGTTGGGTAGGCAATACAGTTGAATCAGACACTAAATCATAGCTATCTGTGTCAGTAGTAATTCCCAAATTCCAAACCTTCTTCATCCTGCTCCAATCTAGCAAAATATAGTAATAGTCCTGACAAAGCGTAGAAAAAAGAGTTGAGGGGTAAGTACTTACAATATAGCTTTACTATAACTCATACTGATTATTATCCTTGTGCAGCCAACTTCGCGTTTGACCAGTTTGTCTGCGCTGGGCTGCCGCTAGCTGTGAGCCGTAGTGGCAAGCTCGTCACCGACCTCGATCAATACCTAGGACCTCTGGAGCACATGGTTAACTAAGCGAAGACGATATACCCCAGGCCGGAAGGATTTGTGCAGTTGTTGTGACTTCTGGGCTCGCGCCAGTACAGCGCTGCGTGCCGCGTTTAAAGCGCTGCTGAGCCACTTGCACCCGGTAAGTGCATACAAGGCCTTGATTGACCAACGCTGCTTCGTAATGCCTGAGTCGTCGGATACGAGCTGGTTTCTAGTCAACTGGCTGCCGCGGGCCGTACTCAGTAGCTTGCATGCCCTGGACCGGATGCGCACGCTACCCAGCAAGATGCTATGCAGCATTTCCCCGTGGTGTACCAGCGTTTCGAGCAGGAGGCTTCTGCTATTGCTTAACTCATGCTCCAGTCGTAACGACGAACACTACTTGATGCGTTTGGAGAAGATCTTGCAGTTTATTTATGGCAGCCTGTCATACATTAAGTCCTACTGGGCTCACGCTAGGGCTAACGGGATATCGTATTACACTCCTAAAAGATGAAGTTGAACAGGCTAGCCGGGAACACTCGGCGTATTGTAAAGACGGCCTGCTGTCCACCTCCAAAACTGTTTGGTGGACTCCGCTGACCCACGAGGAGACAGTTACTTCTCTGCAAGAGTACGTCGTGCTGTATACTAGTACGGTCTTGCAGTTGGAGTATAGTTTTTGGTCGATTACAGCTTTGCACGCAGCCAGAACACTGGACCAACAAAGCCCACGATATTATGGTAGATACAGAAGCGCTTGAGCGCAAGATTCAGCAGTTGCTAGACTAGCCGAAAGTATGATGCGTCAGAGGTGGGTTATGCCGCCGCAACCGCAGTATACGCGATGGGAACAAAAAACCCACTGTAAATATTTAATTTACAGTGGGTTTAAATACCTAAGAGCCCCCGGCCGGGATCGAACCAGCGACCTACTGATTACAAGTCAGTTGCTCTACCAGCTGAGCTACGGAGGCGAATTGGTGGTGCAAAACTAGCCAAGGAATTTTATTTCGCAATCCTTAAAAGACATTTTTTCTGCAATTGAACGGCATCCTTGAGCCTTAATGCTGATTTTTAAAATGTTAGGGCAATAAAAAAACAGGCACCTAGTTGAGCTAGGTGCCTGTTTTCTGTGGATGATCGACCAACCTTAGCTGCGAACCACCTTTAGTTGCTTTTTCAATCCTTCGATACGTGTCTTCGCTTCGTCAATCCGGCCTTGGTACTCAGCGCGGAGCTGATCAGCATTTTTCGACCGAGCAAAGAAGTCAAGGTTAGTTTGCAGGGTAGAAATGTCATTCTCTAGCTCGTTGATCTCACGACGCAATCCTTGCTCCTTTTTATACAGCTGCTGCTGCGAATCGGGGCTAGCTTTCAGGCGCTCTACTTGTAGCTGGAATAGCAAGTCGTTGCGCTCGGCGTAGGGCAGACCAGGAACAGCATCCAAGTACTTACCCATCAGAGTCTGGAATTTGTCCTCTGCTCGTTCAGCAGCACCACGGGGCGCGGCAGCGGCACTCTCGAAGGCACGCCAGTCAGCTACGTGCTGACGGAAGCCTTCCAACGTACCGGGGTTATCGGTATTAAGCACAGAAATCGCATCCGACAGACGGTCGAGGTGAGCAGCTTGCTCCGTCGAAACTTGCTGCGCTTGCTGCTCCCGCTGCTTGGCCTCTTGGTTCTTCCGATCGAAGAAGGAATCGCAGGCTGTACGGAAGCGGTTCCATACTTTATCAGATTGCTTTTCGGGTACTCGACCAATCAGCTTCCACTCCTTTTGCAGGCGAATAACAATTTCACGGCCTTCTTCCCAGTTTGGATTTTGCAGCGCCGCTTCGGCTTGCTCACACAACTCTAGCTTGCGCTTTAAGTTGGCGTTCTTCTCCTCATCTAGCGCTTTGAAGAACTGATTTTTGTGCTGGAAGAAGCCTTTGTAAGCCGACCAGAACTGTTTGTTCATCTGCTCAGCTTTGTCGCGAGGTACTAAGCCAGCTGCATCCCACTCCTCTTTGAGTTTTTGCAACTCATCGGTTTTGGAACGCCATTCATTTACGCGCTCCGTGTGGAAGTCGGCGAAAGGCTTAATCTGCTCCAGCAAAGCTGACTTACGAGCTAGGTTAGCGTTTTCCTGCGCCGAGCGCACATCTACAAACTCTTTCTTGCGGTTGTGTACCTTCTCCGACGCCTGTAAGAAGCGGTTCCAGATAGGCTCTCGCTGCTCATTGGGCACGGGGCCAACGTGTTTCCACTCCTCGTGCAGCTGCCGTAGCTCCTGCAACGCTTTGTTGATGCTATTTTGCTGACTCAACGCCTCTGCACGCTGGATTAGCGCCTCTTTGGCTTCGAGGTTGCGGCGGCGGTCTAGCTCCTTCATTTCGAAGAACAGACCACGGTTGTTGTAATAGATATCGAGCAAGGCGTGGTAGCTATTCCACAGCTCCTGTGCTTCTTTCTGCGGTACGGGTCCCGTTACTTTCCAATCGTTCTGCAACGCCTTTATGCGCGCCGAACTATCCTTGGTCTCCGACGACTCTACCAGCAGCCGAAGCTGCGAAAGCAAGTGCTGCTTGTGGGCTAGGTTACGAGCACGCTGCTCGTCCTCTGCCTTTGCGTCGCGGGCACGGCTTTCCCGGAAGTCTTGCAGGGCTTTCGTTACTTCCTGGTAGCCTTTCGGGTTCTGGAAAGTAGATCCTTCAGCGTCGTCGCCTTCGGTCGTGGAGCGCTGCCGAGCGGCATTGCGCTCATTGCCGACAGCTTGCTCATATTGCCGATTTAGGTCAAAAATCTGCTTACGGTTCTGGCGAGCATCAGGGCGACGGAGCAGGCCAAGGAGGTAATCGCCTTGGGCATCTAGGTCTAGCTTGGCAAAGTCAGGAGCAGCCGTCTCGGGGACATAATCATCCTCCTCTTCGGGGGTTCCTGTTGCGTGTTGCAACTCCGCAGCCGCCTCGGCAGCGCCCTCATTGTCGGAGGTTGGCAAGGCAGCTAGGTCGACCGGCGCGTTTTCGATGTCTTCGGCTGACGCTAATGCGTAGGCCGGCAATGTGGTAGTGGCTGGTGCGTCAGGAGCGGTAGCTGGCGTATCCTCACCCGCGACGCCCGTGAGGGCTTCTGGCTCAGGCGTTGCAGCTGGTTGCGCCTCTGTCACCGCGTTTGCGTCGGCTGTCAGGGCTTCGGGCTCCGGTGTAATGGGAGTACCTTCTTCAACGTGGGCACTTACTACCCCAGGGTTTTGCGCTCCATAGTGGTCTTCGGCGCGGGCCAGGGGCTCGGAAGGCGCAGGCGCGCTGATAGCGGCCGGCTCCTCGCCTACAACAGCATTGGAAGGCTCCGCATGTACTTCAGCAGTACCAGCATCGGCTGGCTGACCAACGGGAGCCGGGGCACCTTGGGCAGGGCGTTCCGTGATATCTTCGGGAGCGGTAGCAGGAGCCGCAGCCGTTGTTTCGGCCGGTACATTGGCTGGCGTAGGCTCCTGATCGGGCGGTGCTGGTGCAGCGGCCGCCGGGTCTTGCTTGGAGTTGATCTCAGCAAGGCGACGCTCCAGAATGCTCATCGGCGACTCCGAGGCGGGATCGGAGTGATTGGGTGCAGTGTTTTCGTTTTCAGGTACCATGATTCAGCAGAATGGCCCGCAAGGTAAGCAGCGGACAGTGGAAAGCGGGGCGACAAATTTGATTAGTTCAGGCGTGGGTCCACGGGGTAGTTGGACAAAACACGGTAGCGGCCGCCTTTTTCGCGTAGGATGGATTGCCAGAAGGCATCATTATCCAAAGTAAATACTTTCCCCGCAGCATTGGGGTGCACAATCCAAACATTTTCCCCTACCTCGTCAGTGAGCTGCCCGGCTGTCCAGCCCGAATAACCTACGTACAAGCGCACATCATCGGCGGCTAGCTCGCCGCTGAGCAGCAAGCCCAGCAGCACTTGGAAGTCGCCGCCCCAATATACATCTTGTCCAATGGCCACGGCATCAGTGATATCGGCACGTCGGTGCAAATAGTGTAGGGTGTCGGGCTGCACGGGTCCGCCGAGGCCTAGGGGCAGATGAGCGGCGGGCGAAGCATCCCCGTAGGGCAACTCCAGTACGTCGCCAAGCTGGAGGTTCGTCTGACGATTGAGCACTAGGCCGAAGGAACCTTCTTCTTCGGAATGCTGGCACAACAAGATGACAGTGCGCTCAAAATTGGGGTCGCCCAGAAAGGGCTGTGATATAAGGAGGCTGCCTGATTTCATTGGGCAATTCTTAGTTTATCAATTAACAAACACCGATGATCCACGCGAATCACGAGCACTTGCTCGAGCTATAAAGCAGGCTGACAGCGTCGACCTAGGGAAGTACCTAGCTGCTCGGCACGCCTGGTGTTTACGCAGCTTCTTTCTAAGTGTCTTACGTCGGTTGCGTAGTTGCAGGTTCCCGACACGCGTACATTATGCTACCTTGCGCCCGCTCTACAACCGTCGCCGTTGCGTAATTATTGCTCTGCCAGCGAGTGGGAATGGCACAACAAGTTGCTCCTCCAAACTACGCGGCGGGCTATTGGTTACCTGCTCAACACGATTTGCTTCATGACCAACGACCAACAATTAGCTGATTTGCGCAAAACATACGCGCAGCGGACGCTCACCGAAAGCGAAGTGGCGCCGAATGCCGTTCAACAGTTTCGTACCTGGCTCGACGAGGCCCTAGCAGCCCACCTCGACGAACCTACGGCCATGACCCTAGCCACGGTTGGGGCTGATGGCCAACCTTCTACCCGCGTAGTACTCCTCAAAGGCTTACCCGAGGACGCTGGTTTCCTATTTTACACCAACTATAATAGCCGCAAAGGCCAGGAGCTAGCCCATGATGCGCTGGCTGCACTCAACTTCTTCTGGCCAGGCCTGGAGCGGCAGGTGCGAGTGGAAGGAAAAGTGGAAAAAGCGCCTGCTACTACGTCCGACGCATATTTTCAAAGCCGCCCGCGCGGCAGTCAGTTGGGGGCTTGGGCTTCGCCGCAGAGCCAGGTAATTGGCAGCCGCGAGGAGCTAGAAACGCGTGAAAAAGAAGTAGAAGCTCAATTTTCCGGACAAGACCTACTGCCGCGTCCGCCGCACTGGGGCGGCTACATTCTGCGCCCTACACGCATCGAGTTTTGGCAAGGCCGCCCGAGCCGCCTGCACGACCGAATTTTATACGAGAAAGATGGGGAAGGCTGGCGTCGTAGCCGCCTAGCACCGTGAGGAAAGCGTTGGAATTTAAGTGTTATGTATTGAATTGGTGGACGATCAATCAACAGCATCTAACATTTAACCATCAACATTCAGCACTCAACATTTAAAATTCAACACTCAACACTTCTAAGTGGCTGAAATTCGACCTGTGCGCGGCTGGCGCTATAACCCTGAGCTGAGCGCTTCTATTGACGCGTACGTTTCCCCGCTGTTTGACGTGGTATCACCAAAGCAGCGGGCGGCGCTTTATGGCAACCCCCTGAACAGCATTCACGTCTCGGTGCCACAGGGGGAAGACCCGGCCGGTGCCGCGTTGCGGCGCCTCACGGAGTGGCAGAAAGCCGGCGTGCTGCTGCAAGATCCGCTGCCGGGCTTGTACGTGTATTACCAGTATTTTCGGTTGCCTGGTAGCACGCGGGCATACTGTCGCAAAGGCTTTATGTGTCATATCCGCGCCTATGCCTGGGACGAGCAGGTAGTGCTACGCCACGAAAATACGCTGCCCGTCTCGGTCAACGACCGCGCGGAGCTGCTGGCCCGCACGCAGATGCAAAGCAGCGCCACCCACGGCCTGTACCGCGATGATACCTTTGAGCTAGAGCGCTATATGGACGAGGCTGCGCAAGATCCCCTCTATCAGACGGAGGAAGATTACCAAGGCGCCCGCGACGTATTAGCCGTTATCCAAGACAGTAAGGTGATCCGCAGATTTCAAGAATTACTCGCCGAAAAGCAGGTAATTCTGGCCGACGGGCACCACCGTTACGAAGCATCGTTGGCATACCGACAAGCTAGGCAAGCAGCTGATTCAAAAGCTACTGGCCACGAGCCATGGAATTATCACTTGATGTACCTGACTAATGCTGCCGCCGACGATCTGCGCATTCTGCCGACGCACCGCTTGTTGTTGGAGCTGCCCGGCCACCTCACCGATGAAGCTTTCTTGAAGCGTCTTGGTGAGTTCTTCCTGGTGCAGGGGCAAGACGATGCGTATGCCTTGCCCGAGGTTATTGCGGGAAAACGCTGGTCCTTTGGCTTGTACCTAGGTGGGCAAGCCTACAAAATACGCCTGCGGCCCGAGGTACACGCCCAACTCAGCTGGGAAACCACGGTTCAGGTCAAAGAGCTAGATCTTACCGTGCTCCACTACTTTGTGCTGGAACGGGTGCTAGGCATCGTTGGTCCAGAAGCACAACGCAACTGGCCTGGTGTAGCTTACGTGCGTAGCTTTTCAGAGTGCCTGGCGCAAGTAGACCGCGGAGAGGCGCGCGCGGCATTCATTACCAACGAAGTGACCATGGACGAGGTGGAGCTAGTATGCCACTCCGGTGCCGTAATGCCCCCCAAGTCCACGTTCTTTTATCCGAAAACTATCGTTGGCTTCCTGTTCACGAGTATTCGCGACGAGGAAGCCGACAATCCTTTCCTGCAATGCGTTTAGTTCTGGCCTCCAACTCCCCACGCCGCCGGCAGCTCCTCTCCGACCTAGGTCTGCACTACGAAATTCGTTTGCAGGAAGTCGACGAAAGCTTTCCGGCCCACTTGGTACGTGCCGAAGTGGCCGAGTACCTAGCAGCCCACAAAGCTGCCGCTTACCGCGCCACGCTGGCGCCCGACGAGGTGGTACTCACCGCCGACACCATCGTGTGCCTGGATGATGATGTGCTGAATAAACCCGCCGACGAGGCCGAAGCCATTCAGATGCTCACGCGCCTGCAAGGCCGCGCCCACGACGTGTACACGGGCGTGTGCTTGCTCACCGGCGCAGGTCAGCGCGTGGTATTTTCCGACCAAACCCGGGTTTACTTCCGCGCCCTCTCTCCTGCCGAAATCGAGTTTTACGTGCGGCAGTACAAGCCTTTCGACAAAGCCGGCGCTTACGGTGCCCAAGACTGGATTGGCATGGTGGCCGTCACGCGGCTGGAAGGCTCGTACTTCAATGTGATGGGGTTGCCGGTGCACAAAGTGTGGGAAGAACTGACCAAGCTAGGGTTCACCGCTAGCTAGCGGTGGCGCGAGGCGTGTAGCTTTCTCGCTTAGCAGAGTTCGGCAACACAAAACAAGCTAAGTTGCAATACCATTGCTAGTTGCACGAGTTTTCGCTGAGCTATTGGCTCTATACCCCCGCACGATGAGAACCTCCCTGCTGTTGCTCTTGCTGTTGTTGTGGCGCCTAGTAGCGCCCGCCTGCACCATTGTTTCCGGGACGGATCGGCGCGGGCAAACATGGGCTATGAACAACGAGGACTTCTTTCACACCGCCTCCAACTACGTAAACGTCTTTCCAGCCACGGACAAGAATTCCCTGGGCTACATCACGTTTACCTACGGGTCGCCCGAGAGCGGTATCCAAGGCGGCGCGAATGAGGCTGGGGTCTTCTTTGACATCAATGCTTTACCGCCTCAGAAGGACAAGCTACGCCACGGCCGCCAGCCTTTTCCGCACGGGTCCATGCTGGTGTATTTACTGCAACACTGCCAATCAGTACCGCAGTTTCTAGCCTTGTGGGACACGTACTATATGCCCGATATGGGTGATGTTCAGCTGCATATCGCCGACCGCCAGGGCAACCTAGCTGTCATTGCCCCTGACACCATTGTGCGGGCCACGCAGCAGCTCACCTCTACCAACTTCAACGTGTGTGAGACGGGGCCCGCCAAGCAAACATGTTGGCGCTACCCCATTGCGCAGCGCTTGCTAGCTACCCAGGGCGTCAGTCAGCAGAGCCTCGTGCAGATTGCGCAGGAAACTTCTGAGCGGGAGTTTACCACCACCGTCTACACGAACATCCATAACCTAACCACCGGCGACATCTGGTTTTACCTAGCCGAAGACTACCGTACGGCCTGGCACACCAACATTCACACCTTGCTGCAGCAAGGAAAAAAGAACATCTTGCTAGCCAGTCAGTTTCCGCAGAATGCTAGCCTCACGCTAACGAAGCTGCTGCACAACCAGCCCCGTACGGATCTAGTCGAACAGTTTCTGCGCACCAGTCGGCTGAGCGACCAAGAGAAGGAATCGGTGCTGCGGCTGACGTTTCTGAATTGCTTCTATATCGAGAAGGACTTTGCACAAGCAAGCGTGCTGTTTCCCATTTGGGAGCGGTACATGGGGGTCAATCCTCGGCTCGATAGCACGGAAGTTCAGTTCACTAAGGCGGAGGTTTTGGCGACGCAGGGACGCTACCAAGCGGCCGTTCAAACACTACAAACGGTGAAGAAACCTAGCTGGAAAACAGCTGCCCTTCTTCGTAATTTATTGAAGCAAGAGCCGGACAACGTAAGTCTCGCGTTGGCCGGATTTCTGCAAGCCAAGGCTGTTGCCGTGGAATTTAAGGGGGAATACAACTTCTTGCGCTTCCTCCAGAAAACGCCGAAGGGTTGGCTCCTACGCATGAAGACCGACAGACCAGAGCTGAAATACTGCTACTATGTCGACGGCAAACGGGTACTCAGCCAGAGCCAGCCGGTACTGCCGCACCAAGAAACGGTAAAAGGTGATTTTGCCCCGTTTAACTTGCTGAAATTGTAGTAGATAGGTTTTCGGGTACTCAATATGATAGTGAGCTGATTTAGCAATCAGCCAAAACCAACTCAGAACGTTATGCTGAGCTTGCCGAAGCATCTCTACCGCTATGATAAATGCTTACTCTGGCGGTAGAGATGCTTCGGCAAGCTCAGCATGACCGGCAAAGCACCCGATCTGCTAACCTGCTTATCAGCACGGTCTGTTAAGGGTTTGGCTCGGCATCTAACCTAGCTAGCAAGTCTTTTTGGGCGGCTTCCCAGGTGTCAAGCTGCTTGTTTTCCGTCCACATATCCCGTGGCTCCGAGTCTTTCAGAATAGCTTCTACGGCCTGCTGAGCTAGCTCTACTAGCTCCTCGTCGTCGCTGCTAGCTAGGCGCTGCACCACTGGCAATAGGCCCGGCAGAAAGTCGGTGCCGGGATGGCCGCGCCAAGCGGCTACGATTTCGGCCGCGGCTAGCGCAGGTAATGCAATTTCTGCTTCAATGTGCTCCTCCTCTTCAGCGGCAGCTACAAGCGCTTCTAACAGTAGTACTTCACTACCATTCGCCATAAAATCGCCCGCAAAATCGGTGGCGTCGTCGTTGTCGAAGTTGTAAGGTCCCCAGGCAGCCATTTTGTGTTGTTCAGGTTACGGTATGAAGCCTACTACGTGTTTGGCGCCAGAATGAACGACCTGATCGAGGTAAGCGTACTTGCACGCAGCACCACTTTATGCGAGAAGCGAACCTGTTTGCTCCCTATTGGCGCTAATTTCGCTGTGGGCTATCCTTAGCTTATTGCTATACTCTGATGGCCTTATATCGTTCGTCTCTCCTGCTCCTTATCAGCCTAGGCCTAGCACTTCCACTTCAGGCACAGAAGGCGCACGTGGTCGAACTGCATAAGCAAGTACTCACGCTCCCCGAGCGCAGCTTCTATGTGCAGCAAGTAGTAGATGCCCGCCCCGATACCACCACCCTCGGCCAAGTGCACCTAGGGGTACTGAACCGCCCCGTTGAGGTCGTCTTAGCGGGTCAGGCGGCGCCTTATTTGCACGAATATCTAACTCAACAGTTGCCGGCTCGCCCAACGGACCGGCCGTTGGTGTTGCGCATCACCGCCATGCGCGTTGCCGAAACCATCAATTACAACTCCGAAGTCGGAAAGGCGCAATGCACCTTTGAATGGTATGAGCCCTTACCCACCGGATTATACCGGCGGCTGGGTAGCGCCATGGGTACGGCCAGCCGGAGCGGGATGGATGTGACGGGATTTCACGCGAGCAACCTAGTGACCGCCATGCAGCGGAGCCTGGAGAAGGTAAACCTCTCGACTCCGGCCAAGGCGGAAACGCCTCTGGTAACGTTCGCCCAACTCCGCAGCCCCGTCGACCTAGCCCCAAGCAGCCAAGTGTACCCGGTGCTGGAAGCCGAGGTCATCAACAAAGGGCGCTACCGCACCTTCCACGATTTTCGCGACAACACCCCCGATCATTCGCTGCCCTTCGAAGTAGAAACTACCGCCAATACCGAAGGCAACCTAGCTGGGACGTATAAGGTGCATCCGTACATTACGGATGCCACCGGCAAGCACCGCCCGCTCCCCGCTGATACGTGGGGCTTCTCGGATGGGCGTAACGTTTTTATTCGCTACCAGAACGCCTACTTCCCATTAGAGCGGCACGGCAATCAGCTCTCGTTCCGGGTGTATTCTGTGCAGCCAGGGCCGCTCATTATCGGGGCGGGCGGCTTGCTAGGTGCCGCCGTGGGTATAGCGCTTTCGGCCGCCACAACGCACGCATACGAGCACGAGTTCACCATCGACATTACGGACGGCAACGTGTTCAATGCCACCAACCTAACGCAAGTCAGCGGTCCTGTGGCCGACTCTGCGAGCGTGATCCTGTACCGCTTCGAAGGGGCTAAAGCAGGTCTACCAGCCGTGGTGCTACTCAACGGAATACCGCAGGATAGCTTGCAAGCCAACACGCAGCGTACGTTGCGCTTGCACCACCAATCGGGTCCGTGGCGACTCAGCCTGCGTACCCCCGCTGGTGAAGCTAGCTTGGACCTGCAACCGAGTTTTCGGCAGAACAACTTTGTTGAGTGCGCAGTCATAGCGGGAGCTCCCCCGCAGCTGCACGCCGTACCAAGCAAAGAAGGCGAATTCGCCCTGCGCCGCATTAATACTTGGCAGCAGGCTTCCGCGAAACGCGCCATTCGAACTGCCGCCAAGTAGACTTTCCTACCTAGCTTACAGCCGGCTACTTTGCTTTCTCACGCGGCCCCTGCCCGACACGAGCGTACTCGTAGGCGGCTAGCTCCTGCGCCGTATGGTAAGCATCCAACCCCGAAATGGCCACGTCGCCGGCGCCGTTTAAGTCCACCGTGCCGTCGGGGCGCAGTAGGTTCTCAGGGAGGTAGAGGTCGATAACTTTTCCCACCAGCATAATGGTGCCGGTGGCCTTCACGGCTACTTCTTCTACTAATTCCAACCCCATCTTGATCTGGCTTTCCTGCACGTAAGGGGCTGGAAAGTCATTCAGGTATTCCGGGGTCAGCCCGCAGGCTGTAAACTCCGATTCTTCGCGGGGGAAGTCGGCGGAGGTGTAGTGGGCCTGTGCCACAATACTAGTCTGCACATGGTTGATGGTGTAGCGCCCTGTGGCCTTGATGTTCTCGTACGTATGACGCGGCACCGTAGTGGGCCGCGTGAACATGCCAATGAACGGCGGATTAGAACCTAGGTGCACCACGGAACTGAAAATGGCCAGATTGGTCTCCCCATCAGTGCCCGCCGTTCCGATCAGGTTGGCCGGCTTGTAGCCGGTAATAGAGTTGATCAGGTTTAGGCGAAATACTTTCTCCATGCCCTGAATATCCTGCTCGGTAATGCGCTTCATAGTAAGTGTTTCGCTCGGTTTATATGTAGCGCGAAGCTCCTGCTTCGCGTCTCGTTGAACGGCTGTCACCTATTGTCGTGCTGGCTTTATCGTTCAACGAGGCACGAAGCAGGAGCTTCGCGCTACATCGTCCAGAAGAACAGACAACGATAAGAGCGAATTGTTACAGCTTTGCTTTGGTTGCCACGGTTGCCGTAGCCATTCCCATGATAGCCACGAGGATAAAAGACACCCGCAGGCTGGTCGCGCCGGCCACCAAGCCAATCATCGGCGGACCTAGCAGGAAGCCCAAAAAACCGATAGTTGAAACAGCCGCCAGCGCCGAACCCGGCGACATAGTTTTGCTCTTGCCCGCCGCGCTGTACACCAACGGCACCACCGACGACACTCCGAAGCCCACCAAAAAGAAACCTAGCACCGCCGTAGCGAACAGCGGAAACGCCACGGCCAGCAGCAAGCCGCCGGCCGTGAGGGCGCCACTCAGCTGCAAGGTGTGGCGCAGCCCGAACCGGTCTTTGAACCAGTCAGCCCCGAATCGACCGAGCGCCATCGTGCTCATAAACGCGGTGAAGCCGGCTCCCACCAGCGCCGGTCCTGGCTGCACGATCTTCTTGAAGTACACCCCGCTCCAATCGAACATGGCCCCTTCGCAGATCAGGGAGAAAAAAGCAATTAGCCCTAGGGTCAGCAGTTCGCTATCGGGCTTGACGAAGATGGGCTGATCGGGATTAACGTTATGATCTTCAGACAATAAATACCGCGAGCAAATCGCCGCGCCCGCCACGCCAGTTGCCATAATCAGGATGAAGTGCTGACCTGGCACAATGCCCAGCCCATTCATAAACGTGCCGATGGCCGCGCCCGCAAAGCCTGCCAAGCTCCAGAGCCCGTGGAAGGAGGCCATAATGGACTTGCCGTACAGCGCCTCCACCCCCACTGCCTGGGTGTTGACGGAGATGTTAGCGGTGTTGCTGGCAAAGCCAAACACGAACAGGCACACGCTTAGCTGCACCAAATTTTGCGCCCACCCTAGCCCAACGAGTGTAACCGAATAGAGCAGCAGCGCCGCGACAATCACCTTGCGGCTGCCTTCCTTGGCAATCAGCCACCCAGCAATGGGCAGCGATACCATCAGCCCGACTGGCATGGCAAAGAGCACCAGCCCTAGTACCGCATCGGAGAAACCTAGCTTCTGCTGAATGCTGGGGATGCGCGAGGCCCAACTGGCAAAACACAGACCCAATAGGAAAAACATGGCGCCCACGGCAAGCCGATGAGTGCGTTTTGGAACGTACGCTGGTGCTGAAACAGAAAGCATATAACAGAGAATTTGGCTGGCGCCTACCCACACAAGCCGCGCCACTTTTGGCCGCGAGCATCTTGCAACCCATTCGAGCTAGGCTAGGTTTTGGCAAATGTATAGACGATTAGGCCTGTTTGGCCGTTGCGTCCCACCGCTCATGTGGTCAATAGAGTGCCGAAAGTTGTTAATGCAGTATTGGGCGACGGCTAAAAGCGAAGTGGTATTACGATTAGTGCCCACGTGCTAGCAGCGCAATACCGCCCACAATCAGCAGCAACCCTAGGCCTTGCAGCAGCGTGAGCGTTTCGCGCGCCACGACTACTCCTAGCACAGCAGTGAGTAGCACCGAGCCGCCCACAATCACCGGCGTGCCCACCGACGACGGCACACCGCGGCCAAATACCACGAACGTCAGAATCTCGGCTAGCCCCACTCCTAGCCCGGCCAGCGCGGCTAGCAGCAAGCCTTTGTTGGTGATGGGCAGCGGCTGCCCTTGCAGCTTCAGTTTCAGCAGCCACGCCGCACCTAAGGCAGCGGCTACGAGTTGCAGCACCACGGCGCCTACGGCCGCCGGCAATTGGCTGGAAGCTAGCTTGATGAAGAAGTTATAGAGCGCTAGGCAGAAGGCCGTGAGCAGAGCGAGGAGGAACCAGGGCATTTTAGTCAGTACTGATAGATTGAGGGCTTGAACCTAGTCCGTTATCCAAAATGCGCCATCTACCTTGACTAGCAGCAATCCAACGATAATCATTCTTGTCTTCTGAGTCCTTACTCCAATCAATATCCTCGGCCCAGTAAAGGATTCCCTCATCCCAAATACAAACAGCTTGGTATATCACAGCCGCGGCTGAATCCGAGTTTTTCTCGTCCTGTACCCAATTAAAGTCTATCACATCTTCAAACACAATTTCAATAGCAGAGACTTTCCTCATTTGTCTTTGAAATAGCATTCTGACAAATGTCTTGTTGTCGAAACACATAGCAAGCCTTTCGTCTACAAACTCTCGGGTTTGAAGTGAAAGCTCCCTTAGACAACTATCATGAAAGCTACCAAAGGAAATCATTAGCCGCTGAACATCAGCTTCAGTCTTTAATTCTTGCCACATCAGACTACTATGAGTTTGCTTGGGGAAATAGCGCTGGATTGGTAAAGAAGTTGCGTAAGCCTAAGAAAAGCTATCTAATAATAGACCCTAGTTATGAGTTGGGATTTCATCATTATAGGCTTTATGGCAGTTGCGACACTAGTTTTTGCTCTATACAGAGAAGAAACCAGAACATCACAGCTAAAAGAGCACGGTATCAAGACAAAGGGAATTGTACTTAAAAACAAGTTCCATTTAAGTCGTGCTTCAGTCTTCAGACCAATAGTCCAATTCAAAACTGAACAAGGGCAAATTATTGAGGCGGAAGACATGAACGGAATAGCAATAGCTATTCCTAGGTTCTCTAAGGGTGAAGAGATAATTCTGCTGTACGAAGAAGCTAATCCCCGCAATTTCACAATTCTATCTAGCGCGAACTAATAGTAATTTTATCCATCGGCATTACCGAAACTTTTCCTTCAACAGCTCAATCTCCACGGCCGGCGCTACCTTCTCATACAGCACCCGATACGCCGCATCCGTAATGGGCATAAATGCCTTGAGCTTCTTATTCAGCTCGTGAATGCTCTTGACGGCGTAGTAGCCCTCGGCTACCATGTTCATCTCCATCTGCGCCGATTTCACCGAGTAGCCCCGGCCGATCATGTTGCCGAAGGTACGGTTGCGCGAGAACTGCGAGTAAGCCGTCACGAGCAAGTCACCTAGGTAAGCCGAGGCCGACAGGTCGCGCTGGATGGGACTGAGCGCGTGCAGAAAGCGGCGGATTTCCTGCACGGCGTTGCTTACCAGCACCGCCTGAAAATTGTCGCCGTAGCCGAGGCCGTGGGCCACGCCGCAGGTCAGGGCGATGATATTTTTCATTACGGCGCAATACTCAATGCCGTCGAGGTCGGCGCTGGGGTGGGCTTTCACGTAGCGGTTGCGCAGCAATTGGCAGAACTCCTCAGCGAGTTCTAAGTCGGGGCCGCCGATGGTGAGGTAGCTTTGCTTTTCCAGGGCTACTTCCTCCGCGTGGCAAGGCCCGGCCACCACCCCAAGCTGCTCGGGTGCAAGGCGAAAGCGCTGGGCGACGTAGTCGGTCACCAGCACATTCTTCTCCGGAATCATGCCTTTAATGGCCGAGATAATACGCTTGTTTTTCAGCGCGTCACGGTCAAGCTTATCCAGCACAGGTTGGACGAAGGCGGCGGGCACCGCCAGCACCAGCCAATCGGCGTCGGCTACTACATCGGCGAGGTCGGTGGCGGGCTGCACGCGAGCTAGGTCGAAGGCCACCGACGACAAGTACCGCGGATTGTGGCGCGTGCGCAGCAAGTGCTGCACGTCATCTTTATGGCGCAGCCACCAGCCCACATGACTGCCGTTTTCAGATAATATTTTGGTGAGAGCGGTGGCCCAGGAGCCACCGCCAATCATGGCGATTTTGTGCATGAATTCCGGGAAATATGGGCGGGGCGGCGAAATACGGGGCTAAAGTACGATTTCGGCCGTCATCCTAAAGGCTGCCGGCCAATGTGCCGGGCGCGCTTGCGCGCTGCTTCTTACCAGCAGGTGCTACTTGAATCAGCAGCCCCTTGAAGGGCTAACAGCAGCTGCTTTTGGGCTACATGTACATGTGATGCGCGCAATAGGCAAAGCGGTTAAGCAGCCGCAATTCGGCAAAGTCAATCACATATTCATGTCTAGATAACTTTATGATGATGAACAACTTGCGGCGTAAACTTGCATCACTTTTCCACCACGCCACAATCTTCAATCCTTTCCTTCCTCTTACCCATGAACAAATTTTCCATTACCCTCTGCACGCTTCTCGCCATCCCATTTGCGCTGTCTTCCTGCGACACCAACAAAGACAAGGAAGATGTAAAACCCGCCACCAAAACCGAAATGCTAACCGACAAAAACTGGATGTTGTCGGCGCTTACGACCACCCCGGCCCGCACCCTAGGGGGCAAACAAGTCACCGACTTATTTCCCTACGTAGACGAGTGCACCCTCGACGATGTGCTCAACTTTGCCAAGCCAAACGTGTACCGTTTCGATGAAGGCACCACCCGGTGCAGCGCCCAAGACCAGCAGTCCCTGACGGGTACCTGGGCCTTCCGAGAGGAAGAATCCGTTCTAGCTACTCAATTTCCGGGCTACCAGGAAAATACGTACAACGTCTTAGAGCTAAACAACAATACCCTCAAGATGAAGACGCAAACGACCATCAACGGCGTCAAGTACACCGAAACGTACACGTACACCAAACACTAGTTCCAGCTAGCTTTTACGCAAAAGGCCCTTTTGTTTTGCAGCTTACCAAGCCCAGAAGCTAGGTGTTACTTCGCTTCCTCATCATCCTGCTCTTTCAGCGCCGCTTTGTTGATGGTTTTGGCATCTTTCACAACCACGGCCGCTCCGTTCTTCAGCGTTTTGGCCACGGCCCGGAAAGGCCCGCTTACGATTTGCTCGCCAGCTTGTAGTCCGCTGTGAATTTCAATGTTGGCGAAGTCGCTGATACCGGTTTTCACGGGTACCATCACGGCCTTGCCGTTGCGCACGACGAACACGACTTCCTGTACCTGCACCTTGGGAGCAGGTTTGTCGCTGGCAGTTGCCGGGCCGGACGCTGCTCCGGAGCCATTAGCTTGGCCTTGGTCAGCTTTCGTGGCGGCGCTGTCGGAGCGAGTAGTGACGGCAGATAGCGGTACGCTCAGCACTTGGCTTTTGCGGTCGGTGATGATGTCGACGGAAGCCGTCATGCCGGGGCGGAAAGGTACCACGGTGCGGCCGTTCACGGTGCGCAGCAAGTGGCGGTACGACTCCGGCAGGAGCCGAATCCGTACTTCAAATTCCGTTACGGCCTCCGCCGTGAGGGCGTCTTTCGCGGTGTTAGCAATGCTGGTCACGAGGCCACGAAACTTCTCGTCCTGATTAGCATAGCTGTCCACTTCCACGTCGACCGAGTCACCTAGGTGCACGTTGATGATGTCGTTCTCGTTCACGTTCACGCGCACTTCCATAGAGTTGAGGTTGGCAATGCGCATGATTTCAGTACCCGCCATTTGCGAAGTACCTACTACCCGCTCGCCTTTCTCCACGTTGAGTTTGCTGACGGTGCCGCTAACGGGCGCGTAGATCGTGGTCTTGTTCAGGTTCTTACGCGCTTCCTCCAGAGCGGCCTGGGCGCTAGTAACGCTGCTCTGCGCGGCCTTAATGCTGGCGCGGGCACTGTTCAGCTCTTCCTGCGACGCGTTATAGGCGGCCTGGCTAGCTTCGTAGTCCGACTGCGAAATCACCTTCTGCTTGTAGAGCGAGGCATTGCGCCGGTAGGTCAATTCCGTTTGCTTGGCACTAGCAATGAGCTGCTGCAAGCGGGCCTGGGTCTGCCCGACGTTGGCGCGCTGGGTGCCCACCACTGCCGATTGCTGGCTCACCATAGCCTGATAGTTATCGGGCCGGATGCGCAGCAACAGCTGCCCCTTCTTCACGGAGTCGCCCTCGGCCACATACAGCTCAATGATTTCGCCGGATACGTCGGGCGAAATCTTCACTTCCGTTTCGGGCTGCACCTTCCCCGATGCACTCACCTTCTCTACGATGTTAGCCGGCGCAGCCTTGGCAACAATTACCTCTGTACCGGCTGGACGCCCTACCAAGCCTTGTTTCTTGGCCACGACAAAGCCCCCTAGCCCCACAATGATAATCCCCAGCAGAATGTAGAGTAAGCGGTTGTTTTTCATACTTCGTTGAGTGACTGAGTAACTGAGTGACTGAGTAGGCAGAGCACCATGTCACTAAGTATTTTATAGTAAATAGTTAAGCAAAGAGCAGTTGCGTAGCTGAGTGGCTGAGTGCAGTCGTTGAACAACACTCAGCTACTCAGTCACTCTTCACAAAGTGAGCGGTTTGCCTTGGTAGAAGTCCAGCACTTTGCGCCGGAAGATAAACTCGTACTTGGCCTGAATCATGGTCGATTCGGCGGCCGTGAGGTTGTTCTTGGTGATGTTGAACTCGGTACCATTGAGCAGGCCGTTGTTGAAGCGAATTTCAGCATTGCGGTACGAGGTAGTCTGCGCTTCTACTTGGCGGCGGGCAGCCCCAAACTTGCGCTGGGCAGCAACGGCATCGGCGTAGGCTTGCTGAATGCTCTGGCGTAGGTTTAGACGGGTTTGCTCGGCGTTGAGCTGGGCTTGCTGCACATTGATGAGCGAGCGTTGCACGTTGGTGCGCACCTGCAAGCCGTTCAGAATCGGAATGCTCAGGTTGAACTGCAACTGCCGACCTAGGTTCTGGTCGAGCTGGTCCCAATAGCTCTGCGACAGAATGGCCGTGTTGCGCTGGTACACCAGCACGTTGAGCGGAACCGTGGTACCGGGCGTCGCTGGGTTTTCCACGTAAAACGTGGTCTTACGCGCCGTCGAGTCATTTCCGACCGACGTGATGGTGCGTGCCGAGGAATAACCCGAGAAAATGCTGGCACCGAAGCTCAACCGCGGCATATACCCGCCGCGGGCAATGTCGACGGTCGACTTGGCACTGCTCACGCGCAGGTCGGCCGCTTTAATTTCGGGCAGCAGCGTGAGGGCCGTTTGGTAGGTTGCGTTGGGGTCTTCGCTGAGCGGCGCCTGCTCATCGGGGTCCGGTAGGTTCGGCACTTCTACCTGAAACGCCGCTTGGCTGACAGTATCTAGGTTCATGAGCTGAGTAAGCTGCAAACGAGCAATGTCGCGCTGGTTTTGAGCCGTAATCACGTTCAGCTCGTCAGTAGCCTGCTGCGCCTGAAGGTCGAGCAAGTTGCTTTCTGCCACACTGCCAGCCTTCAGCAATTTGCGCGTGCGCTCTACCTGCTGCACATCGCTATCGACTTTCAGCTGATTAGTACGCACTAGTTCTTCGCTTAGTACCAATTGTAAAAACTGCGACGCGACGTTGAGCGACAAGTCATTGCGAGCCTTTTCAATGTCGCCGAGGCTAGCCTGATAGTCGAGCGTATTGCGCTTGACGGTATTGCGCAGCTGAAAACCTTGAAACAGCACGACTTGCGCAACGCCAGAAACGTTGTTGGAGCGCGTGGTCTGGTTCTGAAACTCGTACGTCAATGGGTTTACGCTGCGTCCGTAGTTCCACGTCTGCGAGCCGTTGAGGTTGGCCGTAGGCAGTTGGGCCGCCTTGCTCTGACGCAGGATAGCGCTACTGGTTTCCGCCGTCAGCTGGTTCTGGCGCACCGTCAGGTTGTGCTCCAGGGCATAGTCTACGGCGCGCTGCAAGGTCCAGGCACCGGCAGGAGCCGTTTGCATCGTGCCGGCTGGGGGCTGCGTGGGTGGCGCCGTTTGAGCGACGGCCGTGCTCACGGCCAACCCTAGCCCCAAGCTAATGCTCGCCTTCACAAAAGGACGAACAAGCAGAGTAGAAGGTAGTTTCATGGGCTAAAACAACTATAAGTCGATGTTAGGAATATAGGTAACGCGGTGTACCCAACTTAATTGGCGCAGATAAGCCAACGTAATGTCTTTAATACCTGAGTCCATCTCGATGAACTGCCGGGCCACGTCGTGTTTGCCTTTGCGCGAGACAAACATGGTGGCAATGTTGCAGTCGTCGTGGGCAATGACGGAGGCGATGAAAGCAATGGAGCCGCGCCGGTCGTCGGCATCCACAATGAGCGTGTGCAGGGAGGCCGAAAAATCTGCCGGGAAGCCATCAACCTCCACAATGCGAATGACGCCCCCACCCCGGCTCTGTCCAATCACTTCCGCTGTCTGGCCGGTGCGCTCGTCACGCAGCTGCAGCTTGATGGTGTTGGGGTGCATGGTGGAGGCATTGCCTACACTTTGAAAGGTATAGTGCAACCCCGCTTCCTTGGCGTAGTCAAAGGCCTCACGAATGCGCTTATCATCGGTAGCGTAGCCGAGTAAGCCGGCTATAATAGCGCGGTCGGAGCCGTGACCTTCGTAGGTGCGGGCAAAGGAATTATAGAACGTGATGACGGCATGCGTGGGCAAGGACCCGAGGATCCGGATGGCCGCGCGCGCGATGCGCACCACGCCGGCCGTATGCGAGGAGCTAGGCCCGATCATCACCGGCCCAATCATATCGAAAATGCTGCTTTTCTCCGCCATAGACGCAGTAAAGGTATTGGATTCACAGGGAAAGGCAACGCCTGCTGTCGCGTCTGTTTAGTAGATGTTCAGATTGGGATTTAGGTTGCTTGCTCGGCTTGATTTGGCGGGTTTTTCGTTCTTTGCGGCGTGGGCGGTAGCACCTAGCTCCTAGTTGTCGCGCGAAGCTCCCGCTTCGCGTGTCGTTGAACGATATTCGTTGTGACTACCTAGGTGCAAGTCGTTCAACAACACGCGAAGCGGGAGCTTGGCTGCCGCCTTCCTCCGGTTCGCGCTACACGCTGCCTATTTCCTTCCGCTTTGCTTTTCCATGTCTGAATCTGCTTCCGAATTTTCGCCCGAAGTACTTGCTCAGCTCCGTCGCCTTCAGCAAAAGTATGCTGCTGATGGGCAGGACCTAGGTGCTTACCTTGAGGGGCTCTACTACGCCGACTACGTCAACTACTGGGACTATATCGAGCTGGACACGCTGCTGAGCTTGCAGCGCCCGCTCACCCAGATTCCCGACGAGCGAATTTTCATTATGTACCACCAAATTACGGAGCTGTACTTCAAGCTTTGTTTGTGTGAGTACGAGCAGATTGGCGCTCTGCAACAGCCCACTATGACCGAAATCGTACTGCGGGTGGGCCGCGTCAACCGCTACTTCGAAAACCTGATCGACTCGTTCGACGTGATGGTGGACGGCATGGACAAACAGCAGTTTTTGCAGTTTCGCATGGCCCTCATGCCCGCCTCGGGCTTCCAGAGCGTGCAGTACCGCATGATTGAAATTGCCAGTACCTCGCTCGACAACTTGGTCGACAAGGAAAAGCGCCGCCTGCTGGGCGAAGCCGCCGCCCACGACGAGCTCATGGGCTGCATCTACTGGAAAGCCGGCGCTACGGTGGAGGAAACGGGCGCGAAGGCCCTCACTCTTATTCAGTTCGAAGAGAAGTACACCCAGCTGCTCACCTCCCACGCCGCTGAGTACAAAGACTGCAACCTATGGAGCGTGGTGCAGCGCCTCCCCGGGGAAGAACGCCAGCACCCCCGCCTTCTGCGCCAGCTCAAGCAGCTCGACGTGAACGTGAACGTAAACTGGCCGCTGATGCACTTCAAATCGGCCGTGCGCTACCTCCAGCGCGACCCCGCCGACGTGCCCGCTACTGGTGGCACCAACTGGAAGAAATACCTACCTCCCAAGTTTCAAAAGCGCATTTTCTACCCCCAGCTCTGGAGCGCTCAGGAGATGGACGATTGGGGCAAAGGCTGGGTAGAGAGTATTATGGAGAAGCGGTAAGAAACACTTTACTATGCTATTAGAAGCTGTTTAGGAAGTTTAAGCAATAGTAACCGTCACGCTGAGCCTGTCGAAGCCTGACCCGGAAACGACTTTCTAAACAGCTTCATAGTCTCATACCTTATATGAAAACTATCCTCTCAGACAAAAGCTTCCGCCTAGCTATTATCATCTCGCTTACTTTTCTCTTTACTGGATTCTTACTGCTGCACTTCCATTTGATTGCCTACGGTTGGGCATTTTTTATTCTCTTACCTATTGTTACTGGAATTGCTATTGGGGCGCTGCCCAGTATTAAGTGGGCGTACCGGGGGCTGGCAGTCGGTTTAGCTATTTTTTTGATGCTTTTACTAGTTGGACAACTGGAAGGGCTCATTTGCGTTTTGATGGCCCTGCCAATTATAGTATCGCTGCTGTTTTTAGGTAGTGTTATTTCATTGCTACTGAAGCGGTTTGAACAGCTCAGAGACTCCACTAACCTCAATACCCTAGCTCTGCCCTTTTTCCTATTTCTGCTATTTGCGCCCGTTGACAAGAAGCTCAACTCAGCCCCCGAAACTATAGCCGTAAGCTCCGTGGTGGTGCTGCCGTATTCGCCAGCGCAGGTATATGAGCAAATAAAATCCGTGGATACGCTGAACACCCACAAGCCTTTTCTGCTGCGTATTGGCTTGCCCGTTCCGCAGAAATGTGTGCTTGAACGAGAGCAAATAGGTGGCTTGCGCACCTGCTATTTCGAAGGCGGCAAGATAGTCGAAAGAATTACAGCGCTTCAGCAAGGCAAGCTGCTGAAGATGGACGTTATCAGCTATCAGCTCACTGGGCGTAAGTGGCTAGGTTTCAGAGAAGCAATTTACCTTTTCGAACTAACAGCCACCGGCAAAACTAAACTTATTCGCACTACAACTTACACTTCGGAGCTAAAGCCGCGAGCGTACTGGGAGCCTCTGGAGCAAATAGCTATTGAACAAGAACACCAATACGTGTTCGACAACCTAGCCCAGGATTTAGCGGCTGCTTACAGGCGCGGCTCGCAGCCTCAAGCCCCAAAGTAATTGGCGTGCTCTGGTTCGGCAGCGACACACCACCGAACCAGAAACAGCCTACTAGTAGCGCCGGTACACCACCACGGGCCGCGGCCGTCGCACGTACACGAGGCGGGGCCGTACGATAACGGGCGCTGGTGCGACTACCACGGGCCGCAGGGGCACCACCACGCCCGGAGCCGGCGCTACGTAGACGGGCCGCGGCATGGGGCGCACCACCACAACGCGCCGGGCCGGGCGTCGATAGTATCCGTATTGTGCCTGCGCCGGCAACGCCGACCAAGTGGCCACCAGCAATGCTGTAATCGAAAAAGCTGTGCGCAAAGACATAGGACAAGCATTTAAGACTATTTCTGCTTGCTTAGAACGCCTCCTCGGCGAAAGGTTTAATGGACTTAATCAGACACTGATATTGTCATTCCGAGCTAGGCTAGCTTCTTGCCGCCACTGCCAACCCGAGGTCTTTTTGCAAACACACGCTGTTTTCCACGCCGATGTACTGGCCGTAGTTTGGAATATAATGGTAGCCAGACTTCTCGTACAATCGAATGGCTTCGGGTTGTTTCTTACCCGTTTCCAGCACGCAGCCGCGGTATCCTAGCTCTCGCGCCCAACTTTCCAGTTCCGTTAGTACAGCGGCGGCGATGCCTTGGCCGCGCCACGTTGGCAGCACAAACATGCGCTTGATTTCAACAAGCTCTTCGGCGAATTCTTTGAAAGCCCCACAGCCAATGGGTTCCTCTCCTTGGTAGGCGACGATGGCGTGCCGAATGGTGTCGACCTTATTAAACTGCGCGTAAAACGTGTGCTCGGCGCCGTCGCGCACTTGCAGATCCTGGTCGAGTAGTTGCACCAGCTGGCGAAAATCGGGGTTGTCGGACGTGGTGCGGGTAAGGTGAAGCATGCGCAAAGCAGTTTAGCGTGAGCAAAAGCTAGGTTTGAGTGGTAGAACCGCGTTTTTTAATAGGCTCTGGGGTCGAAGCTAGGTGGCGCTTTGATGCAATCTACTATACAATTTGCATCCCTGAACTTAGCCCAGCTCCTCGCCTTTCTGCGACTGGTCAGTCGGCCAGTGACACTCTTCTGGCAAACGAACCAGCAGTGTAACTGCATTTATTCCCAAAGGCTTAAAACAAACCGGTCCCGTCGGCGGGCTGCTGACGGGACCGGCTACTGGTGTAGTCGCTGTAGCTTACTCGACCAGCAAGCGCTTGGTGATTACGCCCGCGGCGGTACCTAGACGCAGGCTATACACACCTGTTGGGAGTTTGCCCAACACCAATTGGGAGGTAGCGGTCGTCTGCCGGGCCGTTAGCTGCTGCTCCCAAACCACTTGCCCCATCGAGTTAAGCACGCGTACTTGCATGGGTTGGGCCGTCAAACTTGCGGGCAGTAGCAACTGCGTTGTGGTATGGGCCGGGTTGGGGTACACGCTCACTTGCTCGATAAGCGCTGCCGATGCCGCCAGCACACCACGGGCCGCGTTTTGGTTGAGGCGCACGCTTACGGTGTTGCTGCTGCTGTTGGCGGTGAGCAGATCTAGGTCGCCGTCGCCATCGAGGTCGGCTAGGGCCAAGCCAGAGGGAGCAGCACCTAGGTTCACTTCCTGCGCGCCGCCAAAGCTGCCACTGCCGTTGTTGAGACGCACGCTCACGGTGCGCCCCGCGTCGTAGCCGTTGTTGGCCGTGGCAAGATCGAGGTCACCGTCGCCATCCACGTCGCCCAGCACCACGCCTTGCGGCAAGCTTCCAACGACTACTTCCTGCCCGGCGGCAAACGTACCATTGCCAGTGTTCGGCAGCACGCGTAGACGCCCAGCGTCACCATTAGCAACTACCAGATCTAGGTCGCCGTCACCGTCAAGATCTCCTAAGGCCACACCATTGGGGTTTGGCCCCACCGTCACATCGATGCTGCCGCTGAAGGTGCCTTTGCCATCGTTGAGACGCACGCTGGCCGTGACTTGGTTGGAGTTGGCGGTTACGAAGTCCAGGTCACCATCGGCATCGACGTCGCCCACGGCAATACTTAGGGGGCGTGTGCCGATGCTTACGTCCTGGGTGCCGCTGAATGTACCTAGCCCATTGTTCAGGCGTACGCTCACAGTGCTTGTGTTGCCAGAGCCAGCCGTGTAGTTCGCGGCAAGTAGGTCCAAGTCGCCGTCACCATCCACGTCGGCCAGCGCCACGGCGTGCGGCGTGTCGCCTACTGCTACTTCCGTGGTACCGCTGAAGCTTCCTTGCCCATTGTTCAGGCGGACGCTGACGGTGCCGGGGAAGATGGTGCGGCTGTTGGCCGTGGCTAGGTCCAAGTCGCCGTCACCATCCACGTCGCTCAGCACAACTTGGGAGGGCCCTCGCCCAACGCTTACTTCCTGACTACCCGCGAAGCCTGCCGCCCCATTATTGAGGCGAATGGATACGGTATTGGTGTTCACGTTCGCGGTGAGCAGGTCGAGGTCGCCGTCGCCATCCACGTCACCCGTGGTTACGCTCAGCGGGGTAGTTCCGACAGCGGGGTCGGAGCCGCCGCCAAAGCTGCCATTGCTCGAGCTGGTGGCCGTGGTAAACTGGAACACCTGCGGCACGGCTAGGCTA
The DNA here is from genome assembly GCF_035609205.1 of Hymenobacter sp. GOD-10R. NCBI lineage: Bacteria > Pseudomonadati > Bacteroidota > Cytophagia > Cytophagales > Hymenobacteraceae > Hymenobacter > Hymenobacter sp. GOD-10R. The sequence goes on along the minus strand of NZ_CP141184.1, from coordinate 3,068,958 downwards.
GCCCCACTGCTACTCTGCGCGGCCGTGGTAAGCGTCGCAAATACCGTTTCGCCCGCTTTAAAGTCGGTGGCGGGGTTCAGCGTGAGCGTGTTGCCGCTCACGGTAGCCGTGCCAGCTTTCTGGCCCCCAGCTTGCGCACTAAACACCTTCAGCGCTTGCTGCGTGGCGGCGCCCGTGCTCAGGGCTTGGTTGAAGGTCACGGCTACATCGGTGGCGCGCGGAGCCGAGCGAGCGTTGCGGGCGGGTGACAGCGACATAACTGCCAACGCTGGCGTGGTGCTCGCCTGGTTCAGGCGCACTGTTACGCTGGTAGCATTGTAGCTAGGAGCTATCAGATCCACTCTATTATCCCCGTTCACATCTCCAAGCGTTACATCATACGGCCCGGTTACGCTTACCTCCTGGCCAAGCACGAAGGCACCCTGCCCATTGTTGAGGCGCACGCTTACCGTATTACTGAAGAGGTTGGCCGCCACAAAGTCCAGATCCCCGTCGCCGTCCACATCGCCGATATCCAGCCCGTGCGAGTTGTCGCCGATGGCAACTTCCGTAGTGCCGCTGAAGCTACCTAGACCATTGTTGAAGCGGACACTGACCGTACTGTTGCCGCTATTGGCCGCGGCCATATCTAGGTCACCATCGCCATCGAAGTCGCCCAGGGCCACATCGAGGGGGAAAGTACCCACGGCTACTTCCTGACCAACGCTGAAATTGCCGGCACCATCATTCAGGCGCACACTTACTGAACCGTTAACTTGATTGCCCGCTGTGAGAAAGTCCAGGTCGCCGTCGCCGTCCACGTCGCCCAATGCTAAGCCCCTGAAAGAGCTGGCGCTGACCTGCTTGATTCCACTGAACGTACCTGCGCCGTTGTTGAAGCAAATGCTAACCACGTTTTCATCATTGGCGACAAACAGATCCAGATCCCCGTCGCCGTCGCCGTCGCCTACTGCCACTTCAAACGGGCGGCCAGCGATGGTTACTTGCGCGCTTGCGGTGAATGTGCCACTTCCGTTGTTAAGCCATACGCCTACCGTGCCCGGCCCAGGGAAAGGAGCAACTGTTATCAGCAAGTCCAGGTCGCCATCGCCGTCTACATCGCCAAAGGCAATATTCGAAAGATTCGCCCCGTTCCCGGCTATGTCCTGGGCGTTGGAGAAGGATGCACTGCCGTTGTTTAAGCGTACACTTACGAAGCTAGCTCCTGTGTTAATTTTACTTAATGCCACCAAATCCAGATCACCGTCGCCATCCACGTCACCAACGATGCCCTTTGTAGCCTGTGGCAACAACACGGGGACGTTGGGTCCGCCATCAAACGTACCATTGCTGGGTGCGGTAGCGGTGGTAAACTGGAACACCTGGGGCTTCGCTAAGCTCGCGCCGCTGCTGCTCTGCGCGGCTGTGGTGAGGGTAGCAAACACCGTCTCGCCTGCCTTGAAGTCCGCCGTCGGGTTGAGCGCAAGCGTGTTGCCGCTCACGGTAGCCGTGCCGGCTTTGCGCCCGCCGGCCTGCTGGCTGAATATCTTCAGCGCTTGCTGTGTGGCGGCGCCCGTACTCAGGGCTTGGTTGAAGGTCACGGCCACATCGGCGACGCGTGGGGCCGAGCGGGCGTTGCGGGCCGGGCTCAGCTCCGTGACGGCCAATGCCGACGTAGCAGCGGCTTGGTTCAGACGTACACTCACGGTGTTGCTCATGCTGTTTGCCGTCAGAAAATCCAGGGTTCCGTTGCCATCTAGGTCACCAGTAGCAATGCCTAGGGGATTTGTGCCAACTGCCACCAGTTGAGCTGCCCCAAAACCACCCGTACCGTTGTTCAGGTGCACGTTCACGGTATTGGCCAGACTGGTTACGAGTAGGTCGAGGTCGCCGTCGCCATCGACGTCGCCCAGCGTTACGCGGGCGGCCTCGTTGCTCGGCAGATTTTCGCTACCCGTGAAAGTTCCGCCACCGTTGTTGAGGCGGACACTGACGGTGCTGGATCGGTTGGCCGTTACTAGGTCGAGGTCACCGTCGCGGTCGAGGTCGCCCAAGGCTACTCCTGCCGGAAAATAGTCCAAAGTCGTCAAGGTTCCTACTTCACTAAAGTTGCCAGCCCCGTCATTGAGGCGAGGCGCCACAAAGTTGCCGAAGACGCGTCCAGTCCCGAAGAAGGGCGCCAGCAGATCTAGGTCGCCGTCACCGTCGATGTCACCGAGCGCAATGCTCACGGGCACGTTTACATCTAGCACAACATCCCCCGTAAACGTCCCAGCGCCATTGTTAAACCGCACGTAAATGGTGCCGCGCGTATCAGCTATGCTGCTCGGCGAGCTGCAAGAAGCAAGTAGGTCGAGGTCACCGTCACCGTCTATGTCGCCGATTGCCAACGATAGAGCTTCTGGGCTTGGATTGCCAATGAGGACGATTTCCTGCGTACCCGAGAAGGTTCCGCTACCATTGTTGAGGCGCACGCTTATGGTTCTGTTGGCGTTCAACGTGAGCAGATCCAAGTCACCATCAGCATCCACATCTCCAAAAGCTAGGTCAGCCGGCGCACCACCTAGGTTCACCACGGAGCTCGTAGTAAAGGTGCCCGCACCCGTATTAAGCTGTAACGTAGCTGTATTGCCGCTGCCGCGGGTCACCAGATCCAGGTCGCCGTCGCTGTCAACGTCGCCCACTGCGACGTTTGCGGGTCCTGTTCCCACGCTTACCTCAGATCCACTAAATACGCCCGTGGCCGGCGCGGTGGCGGTCGTAAACTGAAACACATGTGGCGTAGCAGCCACACCTGTGCTGCTTTGGGCCGCGGCGGTAGCCGTCGCAAACACCGTCTCGCCGGGTCTGAACGCCGTGCTAGGTGCAAAAGCGATGGAGTTGCCAGATACGGTAGTCGTACCACTCTTTTTGCCACTGGCCTGCTGACTAAACACCTTCAGCGCCTGCCGAGTAGTGGCATTGTCGCTCAAGGCTTGGTTGTAGGTTACCGAAACCGCCGAAGTGCCCGGCGCGGAGGGTGCATTGCGCGCGGGCGACACCGCCGTCACGATGGGAGCCGCACTCACCGTGAATGGCAGGCCATTGCTGGTGCCTTCCGGCGTCGTGACTACTACAGGGCCCGTAGTGGCACCCGCTGGCACCGTGACAGTAATTTGCGTGGCCGAATTGACGACGAAGCTAGTAGCCGCCACTCCGTTGAAGGTAACGCTGGTTGCCCCAGTGAAGCCTGAGCCTGTCAGTACCACGCTGCTGCCCACTGCCCCCGCGTTAACCGATAAGCTCGCCAACACGGGTTGGCTACGATTCAGACGCACACTCACGGTGTTGCCACCAGCCGCCAGCAGGTCCAAGTCGCCGTCGCCATCTAGGTCGCCGAGTTCCAGGCGGGCCGAGCTGTTCCCGACGCTGATTTGCTGGCTCCCCGAGAAGCTACCCGCGCCGTTGTTGAGGCGCACGCTTACCTGGTAAGGAGTCGAAAGACTGCCCGCCAGCAGATCTAGGTCGCCATCGCCGTCTACGTCGTTCAATGACACACTATTAGCGTCGACCAACCCAATTTCGCCCCCACTCGTGAAGGCACCAGTGCCGTTATTTAAGAGGAAACTAACGGTATTGCTCCCCCGGTTGGCAACGGCAAGATCCAGGTCGCCATCGCCGTCGAGGTCGCCGGCACTTACGTCTTGCGAAAATAACCCAACCAGAATTGGGGCCGCCGGGACAAAGGTGCCGGTGCCGTCATTAAATCCGATTCGCACTTGGCCTGGCGTAACGGTGCGGCCAGTGGTATAGCCGTTGGCAATGAAGTCAAGGTCCCCGTCACTGTCTACGTCGCCTAAAACGAGGCTGTAGATATCACTAGTAGTAAATAAAAAGCTACTGATACCGGTGAAGGTACCCCCACCTAGGTTGCGGATCATAATCACGATACCCACTGGTCCTGCGACCACAATATCCAAGTCGCCGTCGCCGTCCACGTCGCCCAGGGCTACGTCGTTCATTTCCCGGTTCAGGGCAATGTTCTGGCTTCCCGAGAAGGTGCCGCTGCCATTGTTCAGCCGAATACTCACGGCCGCGTCGCTAGTGCCATTTGCCGTTACCAAGTCGAGGTCGCCGTCACCATCCACGTCGCCAAAGGCTACGCTACGGGCGTACGGTCCCACGGCAACTTCCTCGTTGCCCGTGAAGGTACCGCTGCCGCTGTTACGACGTACGCTTACACTCCCGCTTGCTACTCCAAAGCTAGGGGTGGCTAGGTCCAGGTCACCGTCGCCGTCGATGTCGCCCACGGCTAGGCCCCGTGTATCAGGGCCCACTGGCACAGCGGAGCCGCCCCCAAAGGTGCCAGCGCTGGGCGTCACGGCGGTAGTAAACTGAAGCACTTGGGCGGTAGCTAGGTTTTGCCCGCCGCCACTCTGCACACCGGTGGTCACGGTAGCCAGCACGGTTTCGCCCGCTTTAAAATCGGCCGTTGGATTGAAGGAGAGCGTATTACCACTCACCGTCGTAGCACCTGACTTTTGCCCTCCAGCCTGCTGGCTAAAAACTTTCAGCGCTTGCTGGGTGCTGGCGGTATTACCGAGCGTTTGCCCGAACATTGCTGCTACGTTGGTGGTGCGCGCCGCCGTGCGGGCGTTGCGCGTGGGCGAAAAGCCCGTCAGTGTCGGCGTTTGGGCCTGGGCACTCGTTGCCAGCAGCAGTAAGAAGGCGCCTATGCGCCCGGCAATTGAAAGCCGGGCAGACAAGGGTAACGGATAGGAAGAAAAGGTACGATGTAATAGCATAAGTAGAAAGGGAATAGGTAAAGGAATGGGTTGGGTGGAATTAAAAAAAGCCGCCGTAGCGACACCGAGGGACACCCAGCTTCAAGGGTTGCGCGTCTGGAAAATCATCGCCTGCATAAGCTGGTAACTCATTAGGAAGCAGATACCTTAAAGCTACTTTCTCGCCGTACTATATCCTATTTTAGCCTTTTATAGTACTATTAATTTTAATTCATGCAACCTTTCTCAAATTGAAAAGGCCCTGGTCACAGCCGCTCTGTTTCGTTAGCGAAACAGAGCGGCTGTGACCAGGGCCAAAGGCAAAAACTAGGTTAGCGCGACGGCTACATCGACGACTTACCGCTGCTAGTTACCGTGAAGTCAACTTCGGTATTTTCCCACATCATAGCCACCTTGCCCGACTTGTCGAGGTTGATGGTGAACACTTCGGTGAGCTGCGCTAGCTTCTTTGGTTTCACTTTCACGCGGAGCACATCTTGGCTAGCGTCGTACTTGAAAGCGCCCCACTGATTGGCGGTTTTGTTGAAGATGATGGTCCACTCGTTTTCGCCAGGAATGGTGAACAGGCCGTATTTGCCGGCAGCTAGGGTTTGGCCTTCGATCTTCACGTCTTTGCTGACCTCAAACGTGGTGGCTTCGTTGGCGCCGGTGCGCCACACCTTGCCGTACGGCTCTAGTTCGCCGAATATTTTGCGGCCTTTCACTGAAGGACGGCTGTAGTCAATGGTCACAGTAGCACCACCAACGGTAGCCGTGGCCTTAGCCGGCGGGCTCGGGCGCTTCGACTTATCTTCTGGCGCTTTGGTGGTCTGCATGTTGGTGTTTTGGGCGTGGCTCGCGGTAGTAGCCGCCGCACACAGGAACAACGCTAATCCTAGGCTGGTAGCGAGGCGTTTGGAGAGCAGGTTTTTCATAAGGGTGTTGGGAGAAAGAATGATGTGCGAGTAAAAAGCCATCCGGCTGAATTTATTGCTCAAAGTATCTTATTTTCTTCACTTATGTTCTGGGTACCGTTCTACTTGATTCGCTGAACTCGGCAACGCGCGGCCATGCTATGAGCTGAGCATTGGAAACTTTCGCGGCGCAGGCGGGTACTACATGGCATCGGGCTGCTCGTCTGCGCGACGATCCATCAGCCTTTACCAGAACTTTTTATTCATGGCAGTACAACTTTTTAGTCCGCTTCGCCTGCGCGGCCTTGAGCTCAAAAACAGAATCGTCGTTTCGCCTATGTGCGAATATTCCAGCCAGGATGGCTTCGCCAACGACTGGCACCTGGTTCACCTCGGCAGCCGGGCAGTAGGCGGCGCCGGACTCATCCTTTTCGAGGCAACGGCCGTGTCGCCCGAAGCCCGCATCACCCCCGACGACCTAGGTATTTGGAAAGATGAGCACATTGAAGGCCTGCGTCGTATTACCTCTTTCCTGGAAGCGCACGGCTCAGTGCCCGGAATTCAGCTTGCCCACGCCGGCCGCAAGGCCAGCACCTTTAGCCCTTGGAAGGGCGAAGGCGCCGTACCAGCCGAGCAGGGCTGGCAAACCGTCGCCCCGAGCGCGGTTCCCTTCTCCCCCACGTATCCACAGCCGGTGGCGCTCGACCAGACTGGCATCCAAAAGGTGCTCAACGACTTCCGCGAAGCCACCCGGCGTTCTTTGGAGGCTGGCTTTAAAGTCATTGAAATTCACGCTGCCCACGGCTACCTGCTACACGAGTTTTACTCGCCTCTGAGCAACCAGCGCACCGATGACTACGGTGGTTCTTTTGAAAACCGGATTCGTCTGCTGCTCGAAATCATCGACGCCGTACGCGAAACGTGGCCCGCCGAATACCCGCTTCTGGTGCGCATCTCAGCCACCGACTGGACCGAGGGCGGTTGGACCATCGAGGATTCCGTAAGGCTCGCAAAGGTGCTCAAGGACAAGCAGATCGACTTGATCGACACGTCTACTGGCGGCAACGTACCCCAGGCCGAGATTCCCGTGGGGCCAGGCTACCAGGTGGAGTTTGCCGCTCGCGTCAAGCAGGAAGCTAACATTCCGACGGGCGCCGTGGGTATTATTACTACCGCCCAGCAAGCCGAAGACATCCTGGCCAACAACCAAGCTGATCTAATTCTGATGGCTCGCGAGCTTCTGCGTGACCCTTATTTCCCGTTGCACGCCGCCCAGGAGCTAGGTGCCGATTTGGAGTGGCCTGTACAATACCAGCGCGCTAAACGAGGCAAGTAAGTAGCATTCTTACAAACACAAACGGCCGGACTAGTAGTCCGGCCGTTTGTGTTTATGGTGCAGAATAATCTCTTTTTGCGCTAAACACTAGTAGTCCAAAACTAGCTTAAGGCACCTCGTTTGTTGGAACAAGAATATTGTTTTACAACAACCTAGTTTATCACTAAGCATGTAAGCATTAAATATTCTTCACTTTAGCACTCAAAAAATTATTACTTATTTTTTCAGCTATCATGTGAGCTGGTTTTTCCAGCAGCGAATAGAATACATACGCACCTACTACACACACAAACAAATAAACGAGGTAAGAAGAATTACTAATAGGCAAGATCGGCAACAGAATAGCAATAAGTAGAGGATGACATAAATACAGCGAGTAAGAAAAATTACCAAATTTTTCTAAAATTTGGACAGGCCGCTGCGTCTTATAATACAGTATCTCTGCTTCCAGCCATTTTACCATCGGTACTGCTATGACTAGCATTGACACACCGTAGGGCACAAAGGAGTGAAATCTTAGCACGCAGCACAGCACGGAGGCAAAGAACATACTGCTCCGTAGCAGCCATATTTTTTTGGTAGTTATCTGCTGATTCAGGCTATCGATCCGTTCTGCCAGATTTACCCCTAGCAGCCAGTATGGTAAGCCAATCAGCCATGTGTACCCGATGCCGAACTGCCAGATTTCGCCGCTGTAGTGCCTATCCGACTGGGTGAGCATGGATAGAATATCATTTTTGCTAACAAGAAAAATAATGACGCTAGCGACGGCAAAAGACAAGAGTAATTTAGTATGCCAAGTGAGTCTTATTCTAACCAGCAGCGGATAGATAGCATAATAAATCAGCTCACAATATAAGCTCCACACAACATCACGCTCTGGATTTCCAAAGCGCATGCCGATTAATTGAATAGTGAGCAGCGGAATTAATATTCTAACGACTCTCTTGGTATAAAACTTTTTAATATCTCGTATTCCCGCCTTGTTAGGGTAATGGATTACGAAACCGGATATAATAAAAAAAGCAATTACTGCGGCCACACCAACGTATGACACGGCCATAAACATACCTAGGTACCTGACAACTCCTATACTTGAATCGCGAAGGAAAACCTGGATGGGGTTAGGGCAATGCGATAACACCACAATAAAAGCTAGAATAAAGCGTATGCTATTTAGTCCAGCAAACCATGTCTTCTTGGTGGTAGACGAATTTATAGAAGTATCAACTGGTGCAGGCGTGCCTGTAGCAGTTAAATCAACAACAAACTTGTCCTTGATAGAATAGCGTAACGCTTCACTAACTTCTGCTGATTTGTGGTAGAGCATAACAAAGGAACATAATACACTTGTGCACAAAAGACCTATAGATCTTGCTGCTTTCAGGCAAACTCAAGCCAATACTCAGGTTCAAGTATAAAATCACTCTAAGCTCCTACACTGTCCCTCCTTGTGAAGGGCTATTTCTACGCAAATTTGACTTTTTTTATTAAGAATTTGCTTTCTTCTAATATGTTTTTCTTTACCCACTCGATCAAAAGACGTCAAAATATAACACATATTACTGATAATCAATAATTTATCTATATAAAGATAATATTCCGTTTTCGCCTAGAAACATTAGGCGATTCTGCTTTTTTAAATTATATAAATCATATATTTAATAAAAAATGTACAAATCATCCGGCTATGGCTAAGAGCATTAGCTGCTAGCTTCCTTTCACGCTTACGAGGCGACTACTTTCGGATGGGCATTTCTGATCTGATGCAACCAAAGAGTGATAAATTGCCTCCGCTTTTGTAAACCGCACCTTATTGCCATTATGAAGAACTTGCTGTTTCTATTTGGTTGCCTCTGGCTTGGCAGCTGCAGCTTAGATTCTGAGAACACCTGCAATGCCACCGCTGTCGTTTACGCAACCCAAGTGACCGGCCCAAAAACAGCCCAGGTGAATACGAGCACAAAATTCACTGTATATTTTGAGGCTGAAAATGGCTGCGGCAAGTTCGACAGCTTCGTTGAGGCTAGCCTTGGCGACACCGTAAAAGTGGCTCCGAAAGTTAGCTACGAAGGTTGTACCTGCACACAAACGAAGCTGCCTATCCAGGCCGACTACACATTCAGCGCCACGAAGCCCGGCACGTACTACCTGAAGTTCCTGCGTGACGCCACTACCTTCATCGTCGATACGCTCGTGGTGCGGTAAGGCTACGGCTCCGGATACAGTCCATAGAGTAGCCTGGGGCTAGTTCAAAGGTGCTACCAGGGCGGGAGTGCCACTGAACTACCATGGCTGCTTATTTGTCTGCTTACTACTTGGTTTGAAGGCTAGCTCCCTTTCACCCTCCTTATGTCTGATAGAAAAGAAATTGAAGTGCTGCTTCCGCCAGAAGTAGCCTACGACGAATTTGCGCGCTACCGTGCGCTGCTCGATGCCGCTGGCCTACAGCCTGGCCAAGCTGACTTTGTTCACCTCAAGCGCCGCTCCATCGATGCACGCGGGCGGCAACCGCTCGTGCGCCTGCGGGCCGATGTATGGCTCACGCCCCCACCCCGCGATATTTTTGGTCCCTGGTTTCACTACCCCGATGTCAGTGAGGCTAAGCGCACGGTGCTGATTGTAGGGGCGGGTCCGGCGGGCTTGTTTGCTGCGCTGCGCGCTATCGAGCTAGGTATCAAGCCCATTGTAGTGGAGCGGGGCAAAGACGTGCGCACCCGTCGCCGCGACCTAGCGGCGCTTAATAAGGAGCATATCGTGAACCCCGATTCCAACTACTGCTTCGGCGAAGGTGGGGCGGGTACCTACTCCGACGGCAAGCTTTACACCCGCTCTACGAAGCGCGGTGATATTCAACGGATCCTGCGGATTCTGGTGCAGCACGGCGCTACGCCCGAAATTTTGGTCGATGCCCACCCCCACATCGGCACGAATAAGCTGCCGCTGGTAGTGGCTGCCTTACGCGACTCAGTACGCCAAGCTGGGGGTGAAGTGCGCTTCGACACCCGCGTGACGGACTTGATTTTGGAGCAACAGCACCTGCGCGGCATCGTTACGGCCGCCGGCGAGACCATCGAGGCCGATGGCGTCGTCCTCGCGACCGGGCACTCGGCCCGCGATATTTACGAGCTGCTGCACCGCCGTGGGGTGCTCATTGAGGCCAAGCCCTTTGCCCTTGGCGTGCGCGTGGAACACCCACAAGCCCTCATCGACCAAGCCCAGTACCGCCGCACTGATCGAGGGCAGCTGCCCGCGGCTTCGTATTCGCTGGTGCACCAAACGCAATGGAAAGGCAAGCAGCGGGGCGTCTTTTCGTTTTGCATGTGTCCGGGCGGCTTTATTGTGCCGGCGGCCACGTCGCCGGGCGAAGTGGTAGTGAACGGCATGTCGCCCTCGCGCCGCGACTCACGCTTTGCTAACTCCGGTATTGTGGCTGCTATTGAGCTGGAAGACATGGACCTAGCCCAGCACGGTCCGTTGGCTGGCTTGCGCTTGCAACAGGAAATTGAGCAGCGGGCATGCACATTGGCGGGCAACACGCAGCTAGCGCCGGCCCAGCGGCTAGGTGACTTCTTGAAGAACAAAGTCTCGCCCGAACTGCTGGAAACATCATACCAACCGGGCCTCGTGCCGGTGCGCATGGACGATGTGCTCGGTGCTGGCCTGGCCGAGCGCCTGCGCCAAGGCTTCCGCGACTTTGGTAAGAAGATTCCGGGGTATGCGACTAACGCTGCCCAGATCGTAGGCGTGGAAAGTCGCACCTCTTCCCCCGTGCGCATTCCCCGCGACCGTGACACGCTCCAGCACCCCGAAATCAAAGGTCTATTTCCGTGCGGTGAGGGCGCAGGCTACGCAGGCGGCATCGTGTCGGCGGCCATGGATGGCGAGCGGTGCGCCGAGGCTATGGCCACGTTGGTTTAAACTGCGTACTATTATTTGGCAGCTTTTGCTCGTCTGTCGCCCTGAGCTAGCTTGGGATGACAGACGTTTTTGAACAGTTGAATCACCATTCTTATGAAAAAGACCGTTGTCATTGGCGCCAGCGACAATCCTGCCCGCTATTCGTACCGCGCCGTTAATATGCTCAAAAGCCATGGCCACGAGGTGGTGCCCGTGGGCATCCGCAAGGGTCAGGTAGCCGGCCTAGACATTCACACCGATCGGCCCACCGAAGAAAGCGTGGATACCGTGACCCTCTACGTAGGGCCGCAGAACCAGCCCGCCTGGTACGATTATATCCTGGACCTCAAGCCGAAGCGCATCATCTTCAATCCCGGTACCGAGAACGAGGAGTTGGAGCAAATGGCGCAAGCCAAAGGTATTCGGACCGAAGAAGCATGCACGCTGGTGATGCTTTCCGTCGGTAACTACTAATTGCTTCTTACGTCAAGTTCCCGCCCAGGGCGCGGAAGAGACGCCGAGGGCGCAGAGCGCTGACGATTCGCACCGTTAGAACTCTGCGCCCTCGGCGTCTCTTCCGCGCCCTGGGCGGGAAATTTATTTTATTCACCCAGGCAACTGTTGCTAGCTTCCCTCCATCTACCCTACCAAACGCCCATTTATCGCCAAAACCTTTACACCCGTGAATGAAGCTGACCTCATCGCCGCCTGCCGCCAAGGCAGTGGCCGGGCTCAAAAGCTGCTCTACGAGCAGTTTGCGGGCTTGATGCTGGGTGTGTGCATGCGCTATTTGCGGCACCGGGAAGACGCCGAGTCGGCTATGCTCGGTGGGTTTGTGAAAGTGTTTCGGGCCTTAGATCAATACCGGCACGAGGGCAGCTTCGAAGGGTGGATTCGCCGTATTATGGTCAACGAGGCCTTGGGGCAACTTCGCCGCAAAGAGCCTCTGCACCTAGCTATCGACGATTACCCCACCGACCTAGCCATCACCCCTGCCGACGCGGAGAGCCAGCTCAACGCCGCCGACATGATGGCCGTATTGGCCGAACTACCTGCGGGCTACCGCACGGTGTTTAACCTCTACGCGCTAGAGGGCTATTCTCACCCCGAAATTGCTGAGCTGCTGGGCATTTCGGAGGGCACTTCTAAATCGCAGCTGAGCAAGGCGCGGGCAATGCTCCAGCGCCGCCTCGCCGTCGCCAATGCCCAGGCGTCGGGCTCCACCTCCTCACCCAAAGAATATTATGCAACCGGAAGATATTGATAAGCTGTTTCGCGAGAAGCTACAGCACCACGCCCCCGCCCCGCCCGATTACCTTTGGGCCCAACTCGAAGAGGAGCTGCAACCCGCCAAGAAGCGGCCGGTCATGTGGCTCTACGCCGCAGCTGCCGTGGTGGCACTGCTACTCGTAGTAGGAGCTGGCTGGCTGCTCCGCGGCCCTGGCCTAGGTACCGAAACCCAGGAGCTAGCCACAACAAGGAGCCAGCAACAAACCGAAAAAAAATCTTTCAATCAGCCAACCACCCAGGCAACTGCTCCTTCCGAAACTGCATCTAAGGAGTCAGAAGCAAGTTCGGAAAGGCTAGCCGCCGCTGCTTCTTCTACGCAGGAACCGACTTTGGCAGTGCACACCAATCGGTCGGCCTCTTCAACTTCTAGCGCCCGCCGCGCGGTGGCTCGTTCCACTTCGCCCGCCCGCTCGACAACACCTAAATCTGTTCTTACTAGCTCCGCTCCGATTCAGGCAGTGGCCGTTACGAAGCCCGCTGTTGCGCATCCGGAACGCCCAGTGGTCGTCCACGCTGCCCTGCCTAGCTCCGAGCCGACTAGTACCGCTACCCTGGTGGCCGCGGCCGCGCCATCGGGTCCCATTATCGTGGAAGTACGCCACGACAACGCCATGCCGGGCGCCACAGCGTACGCTGCCGATGCCGAAACTGGCCGTCGCCGAGGGCTAGGCAACTTGCTCTTGAAAGCCGGCAAAAAAGTAGGTAATGTGGTTCTCGACGGGCGTCAAGTTAACCTGCCCAGAGTGGCTATTCCTGAAATCATCACGGCGCAAGTGGAATCCTACACTACTGCTCCCCATCCTTAGTCTTCACTTCTTCTTTTCCTTCGTCATGAAACGCTTCTTTTCGCTGCTAGCTTTTCTGCTCTTGACCTCGCTAGCCGCGCCCGCTTTTGCCCGCACGACCCCACCCGCCTTCACCGACACCATTGTGGTGAAGCTGCCTAATCAGGCTATCATGACGCTGTTCGTCAAGAACAAAGCGCAACTCCGCCAGATGCGAAACTACAAGCTCGATTCGCTGATGATCCTGCTTGACACCTACATCACTCAGGCCGAAACCGCCGGTAAGAATTCCAAAAACGGTCAGGTCACGATGGAGTTTTACCCCGACAAAGACCAGCCTGGCAAATCGATGCCGGAGCAAATCCGGGTGACGGTGCGCAACTCCCGGAGCGCTGGGTCCAGCAACGACCACGTGGAAGTACGCCTCGGCCCTTCCTTCGGAGTGGTGGTAGACGATGACGACAACGGCGACAACGTGAAAGTGCACGTGGGCCACATGGACACCAGCAACCGCGACTCGGTACGTAAAGCCAAATCAGAAGCTCGGTTCAACCGCCCTCACCACAGCAACTTCACCATGGACCTAGGTCTGAACACGTTGGTGAACCGTGGCAAGCCCGCTCTTGGTGGTTATGATTACGCCCTGCGGCCTCTTGGCTCCCGCTACATCAGCTTTCAATGGCGGCACTCATGGCGCTTAGGCGCCGTAGGCAGCCCCTTGTACCTGGTGTCAGGCCCTGAAGTTGCCTTCAACAACTACATGTTCGACAACAACGCCCGCCTGTTTACAACCGACACCCAGTCGTATATCGACCGCGAATCGACGCTGAACCTGCAAAAGAGCAAGCTAGCTACCACCACGCTCAACTTGCCTCTGATGGCACAACTGTACTTCCGCGACCAGAAAGGCCACGAGTCGTTCCGCCTCAGCGCCGGCGGGTTCGCTGGCTACCGCCTCAGCAGCCACACCAAACTCAAATATGACCGCGACGGCAGCACCAAAAAGGACAAAGACCGGGGCAGCTATAACCTGGAAGATTTCCAGTACGGCTTGCAAGGCATCATCGGGGTGCGCGGATTGGACCTGTTCGTGAAGTACAACCTCAACGACTTATTCAAGGAAAACCGCGGTCCACAAGCCCAAACGCTCAGCTTCGGTATCACCTTCTTGTAGGCGTGTAGCGCGAAGCTCTCGCTTCGCGCACCGCAAAATGACTCGGCTTAGGTCATTACAAGAACAATCGTTCACCGATGCGCCAAGCTCCCGCTTCGCGCTACATTTTAAAAGCTTGGCAGATGCATCTGTCAGGCTTTTTTTGTGTCCAACAACATGACAGCAAGCTCATCGAAAGTACAGCCTGCGGTGCTACTTTCGATTTACCATAACACTTCACTTTTCCACCTTTTTCTGCATGAATAAAGTCGCCTCCGTCGGCCGCTGGCTGCTGCTGAGCGCCTTGACGGGCCCGCTCCTGGCAGGTTGCCAGTCCAACAACAAGTCGACCGCTTCACAACCCGATCTGCTGAAGGCGAACCTCGACACCACCGTTCGCCCCGGCGACGACTTTTTCACCTACGCCAATGGGGCTTGGCTCAAGAAGCACCCTATTCCGGCCTCCGAAAGTTCGTGGGGTATTGGCTCCGAAGTGCAGGAGGAAGTGTACGCCCGCTTGAAGGCCATCAACCAGGAGGCTGCCCAAGCCAATGCCACTGCCGGCAGCGTACAACAGAAAATCGGAGACTTCTGGGCTACCGGCATAGACTCGTTGAAGGCCGACAAGCTAGGTATTCAGCCCCTGCAACCTGAGCTAAACCGCATTGCCGCCCTGCGCACTTCCCAGGATGTGCAGGATGAAATTGCCCGTTTGAAGCCACTTGGGGTGAATGCCCTATTTGGGCTGTATGTGGGGCAAGACGCCAAGAATAGCGAGAAAATGGCGTTGCAGTTTTGGCAGGCTGGCCTAGGTCTGCCCAACCGCGACTACTATTTCAATAAAGATACCCGCACGGCTAACATCCGTAATGAGTACGCCAAGCACATCACCAAAATGTTCCGGCTGCTCGGCCAGGATTCAGTGACGGCTAAGGCCAACAGTGCCCAAGTGCTGAAGCTCGAAACAACGCTGGCTGGCTCTTCGCGCAAGCTCGAAGCCCTGCGCGACCCGTACGCCAACTACAATAAGATGACCGTGGCCGACCTAGGTAAGCGCACCGGTCTCGACTGGCAAGCGTGGCTTGCGAAGGTAGACCTCGCCAAAGCCGATACGGTGATTGTGGGCCAGCCGGAGTTCTACAAAACAGCCGGTCAACTGCTGAAGACCACGCCGGTGTCTGTTTGGCAAGCATATTTGCAATGGCACCTGGTTAATGCTTTTGCCGACAACCTAAGCCGCCCGCTGGATAACGAGCATTTCCACTTCTACGGCACCATTTTGCGCGGCCAAAAAGAGCAGCGCGCCCGCTGGAAGCGCGTGCTGGATGAGGAAGAGGACGCCATGGGCGAGGCACTCGGGCAGCTATTCGTGAAGGAATACTTCAAGCCGGCCACCAAGGAGCGTCACGAAAAGCTGGTAACCAACATCGTAGCTTCTTTCCACGACCATATCCAGAAGCTCGACTGGATGAGCGATTCCACCAAACAAAAGGCTTTGGTGAAGCTAGGTAAGATCACACCAAAAGTGGGCTACCCCGATAAGTGGAAAGATTACTCTACCCTCAAAATTGACCGCAGCTCTTACGTGCAAAATGTGATGCGGGCGCGGCAGTGGGCTTACCAATACAACATTAATAAGCTAGGCAAGCCCGTCGACCGCACCGAGTGGGACATGACGCCGCAGACCTACAATGCTTACTACAACCCCAGCAACAACGAAATCGTGTTGCCAGCCGCCATTTTTGCCGTGCCGGGCCTGAAGGATGAAGATGCCGACGACGCCATCATCTACGGGTACGCGGGCGCTTCTACCATCGGCCACGAGCTCACCCATGGCTTCGACGACGAGGGCAGCCAGTTTGACGAGAAGGGCAACCTGCGCAACTGGTGGACGAAGAACGACCGTAAGCTATTCCAGCAGCGCGTGAACGGCATTGTACGCCAGTTCAATGGCTACCAAGTACTCGACTCCCTGCATATCAATGGCAAAGCCACCGCCGGCGAGAACATTGCCGACCTAGGTGGTATCGTCATTGCGTTGGATGCCTACAAGAAAACCGACGAGTACAAGAAGGGGGCAAAGATCGGTGGCCTAACGCCCGAGCAGCGATACTTCCTCGGCTATGCCCTGGGCTGGCAGAGCCACCAACGCGACGAAGTGCTGGCCCAGCGCGTACTCACCGACGTGCACTCGCCCGCCAACCTGCGCGTGAACGGCCCCTTCGCCGACGTACCAGCGTTCTACCAAGCCTTCGGCGTGCAGCCAGGCCAGAAGCTCTACCGCCCAGATAGCGCCCGCGTGAAGATCTGGTAGCAAATAGCTAGGTTTTGAAGAAAACAAAAAAGCCTTTCCTCAATAGCGAGGGAAGGCTTTTTGTAAGCCGAAAGCTAAAACTAGAACGAAGCTCCCCTCCTTTTTTAAGGAGGGGTTGGGGGTGGTTAATGTCGTTAGAACGATAAACTAAGTAGAACCTAGCTTTTAGCTCTAGTCCTAGCAACCACCCCCAACCCCTCCTTAAAAAAGGAGGGGAGCTTCGCTTTAAAACTAGATCAGCTTATCTGGGGTGATGGGCAACTCGCGAATGCGCTTACCTGTGGCGTTGAACACGGCATTAGCAATGGCTGGCGCCATACCAATGATGGCAATTTCACCGATGCCTTTGGTACCTAGGGCATTCACGTGCGGGTCGGGCTTATTCACGAAAGCAAACTCCATGTTTGGCGCGTCGGCGTGCACGGGTACGTGGTAGTCGGCTAGGTCCTTCGTGACGTAGCGGCCGAATCGGTCGTCCATTACGGCGCCTTCGGTTAAAGCCATACCGATACCGCCCACAGCGCCGCCCATCATCTGGTTACCGGCCGTTTTCTGGTTGACGATGGTGCCCGCATCGGCGCAGGAAATGACTTTCTTCACCCGCACTTCGCCCGTGAGCGAATGCACGTGCACTTGCACGAAATGCACCGAGTACGAGTACATCGAGTACTTATCCCGGTCGCCGCCTGGCTTCGATTCGATGGTCACTTCCACTTCGGCCTCGTTGTTTTGCCTGAGCAGATCCGAGTAAGCCGCCTTCGCCAGCTTGTCATTGGCTAGGCTCAGGTGCCCTTCCTGGATAACAATATCGCTGGGTTTGGCAGCGCTAAAAACCCCACCATTGGGCGTGGCCGAAGCTAGCTGGTGCAGTTTGTTTTGCAGCGCGATACAGGCGTCTTGCACGGCCGCCCCCACCGTATTCACCGTGGAGGAGCCTCCCTGCGAGGGCGCCGTCGGAAACGTGGAATTACCTAGCTGAAACGTGATTTTGTCTGGTGACAGGCCCAGGGTAGTAGCGGCAATCTGCACCATAGCGGTACCGGTACCTGGCCCGATGTCGGTGGTGGCACTTTGGAGTACGACTGTGCCTTTTTTCGTCAGGATGGCCTTCATCTTCGCCGAGCCGCGGTGCGCGCCAAACGTGCCCACACCCATACCGTAGCCCACGAGCCAGTCACCGTTTTTCACTGAGCCAGGCTGCTGCTTCCGGTTGCTCCACCCAATGCGTTCCGCCCCCATTTGGAAGCACTCTTTTAAGTACTTCGTCGACCAGGGCTTGCCGTTGTCAGGGTCCGTATCGGTGTGGTTGCGCAGGCGAAATTCTAGTGGATCTAGGTTTACGGCGTGCGCCATTTCATCAATGGCCGATTCGAGGGCGAAGGCGCCAGTCGCTTCCCCCGGACCGCGCATCCAGATCGGCGTGCTCACGTCGAGCGAGGCGATGCGGTAGCGGGTCGTCACGTTGGGCGACGTGTACATCATCCGCGTCTGCTGCAACGTCGATTCGGTAAATTGCTCGTAGCTTGATGTTTGCCCCACTGACTCGTGGGTAATAGCCGTCAGCTTGCCGTCGGGCGTAGCGCTCATCCCAATCTTCTGCCAGGTGTAGGGCCGGTAGCCAACCATCGTGAACATCTGCTCGCGGGTTAGCACCAGCTTCACCGGGCGACCTACTTTCTTGGCCGCAATAATGGCCGCAGTTTCGTGAGGCCAAGTGTGCAACCCGTTGCCGAAAGCACCACCCACGAACGTGGCAATCACCTTCACATTGGCTTCCGGAATGCCCCAGTCTTTGGCAAACGCCTTCTGAGTTCCAATCACCGCCTGCGTCTTATCGTACACCGTCAGCTTGTCGGGCGCCTCCCAATGGGCAATAATCGATTGCAGCTCCATCGGATTGTGCATCTCGGATGGAATGACGTACTCGGCTTCCAGTTTGGCAGCGCCATTTTTGTAGGCATCTACCTCGCCGCGCTGGTAGTCGGCTAGCGGCGACTTAGGGTTCTTTTTGGCTTGAACGGGCAAATACCCTTGACCTAGGTTGGCCTCCAGATTGGTCTGGTGCTTATCCTGGTCGTATTGCGCTTTCACCAGCGACGCAGCGTAGCGGGCCCGCTCCAATGTATCGGCCACGACGGCGGCAATGGGCTGGTCGTTGAACAGCACCTTGTTGTCGTGGAAAACGCGCAACGGCTGCCCGGCCGTAGCAGGCTCGGCGGGGTGGTCGCGCTCGGCGAAGCCCGGTACCTTGGGTGAGTTCAGGTGGGTAATAACGGCTAGCACCCCTGGCGCCCGCTCCGCCTGACGCGTGTCGATGCTCTTGATGCTGCCCTTGGTAATAGTACTGCCCACCAACACGGCATGCGCCATGTTAGGCAATTGGTACTCAGCCGAGTACTTGGCGGCACCCGTTACTTTCAGCCGACCATCTACCCGGTCCATCGGTTCGCCAATGGCGCCGCTCTGACTTTTCTGAAGTTGTTCTTTCATCTTGAGGTCTTGGAACGTGGGTGTTAGGCAACAGCAGCGGCCGTCTTAAGCGCTTGCACAATGGAGTTGGGAGCTAGCTTTAGCTTGTACGCATTGTACTTGAAGGCTTTAGCACCACGCATCGCCACTTCCGCCGCTTGCCGGAACGACTCTTCCGTGGCAGGCTTGCCGATTAGCGTTTTTTCGGCTTCCGTCAGGCGCCACGGCTTGTGAGCCACGCCGCCCATGGCCAGGCGGGCATCTTTGATGGTGTTATTTTCAATGCTGAGCGCCGCTGCTACCGACACCAAGGCAAAGGCATAGCTAGCCCGCTCCCGCACTTTAAGGTAGTGCACGTGCTTGGTGAATGGCGCATCCGGTATCTCCACGGCCGTCACCAGCTCGCCCTGACCTAGGTTAGTGTCTTGCTGGGGCGTATCGCCGGGCAGGCGGTGAAACTCGGCAAAAGGAATGCGCCGGTCGCCTTTGGGGCCACTTACCAGCACCGTCGCATCCAACGCGACGAGGGCCACGCTCATATCAGAGGGGTGCACGGCGATGCACTTATCGCTGAAGCCAAAGATGGCATGCATGCGGTTGAAGCCTTCCAGAGCACCGCAGCCAGAGCCTGGCTCCCGCTTGTTACAAGGCAAAGCCGTGTCGTAGAAGTAATGGCAGCGGGTGCGTTGCAGCATATTGCCGCCTACTGTGGCCATGTTACGCAGCTGCGCCGAAGCACCCGCGTTGAGCGCCTGGGCGAGCAGCGGCTGTCGTTCTAGCACCAGCTTGTCTTCAGCCACCGCGCCGTTCAGCGCCAGGGCTCCGATGCGGAGGTTATTGCCTTCGTGCTCTATTTTGCTGATTGGCAGCTTATTAATATCAACCAGCTTAAGCGGTGTCATGACGCCGCGCTTCATCAGGTCGATAAGGTTGGTGCCGCCCGCAATAATCTTAGCGTTAGGGTCTTTGGCTAGCGCATCGATAGCCGCCTTCTGCTTGGTAGGTCGTACGTATTGAAACTGGTTCATACCTTTTGCCCCCCTCCTTTTACCTCTTGAATAGCCGCCACAATGTTGGAGTAGGCGCCGCACCGGCAAATGTTGCCGCTCATAAACTCTCGAATTTCATCTTCCGAATCGGCGTGGCCTTCGCGCACGCAGGCCACAGCCGACATGATTTGGCCGGGTGTGCAGTAGCCGCACTGAAAGCCGTCGTGCTTAATGAAGGCTTCCTGCATCGGGTGCAGTTTGTCACCGTCGGCTAGGCCTTCGATTGTAGTTATTTCTTTGCCTTCCTGCATCACCGCGAAAGTCAGGCAGGAGTTCACACGCTTGCCATCGATGTGCACGGTGCAGGCTCCGCATTGGCCGTAGTCGCAGCCTTTTTTAGTGCCGGTTAGGCCAAGCTGTTCGCGCAACAGGTCGAGCAGCGTGGTACGCGGCTCGATGGATAACTTGTGTTTATGGCCGTTAATATCGAGGCGCACGGGCACCTTTTCGAATGCGGCCGCTATGGATTCATCTAAATCAGCGGCGGCTGCTTTTAACACCGAGCCCGGCGTGAAAGCTAGGGCCGTGAGCAGCGACGACTGTTTGAGGAACGTTCGCCGTGCCTCGTCGTGGTTTGGTTGTTCAGGTTCAGGGTTCATAGCGGTGGCAGGGTATTGTGGGACTTATAAATCGCCAAACAAAGACAAGGACGTATCGTCCTCAGAATTGAGGTAAAAGGTAACTAAAACTAGATCAAGGAGAATTGTTCCGCAGAGGAATTCACGAGCAAAACCATCAGCACAAATTATTCATCCCCCCTCTGATCGATATACAGCCCGTAGGCGAAGCCATTTCTACGGTTAAGCTTGCTATAGGCGCTCCTACAATCTACGCAAGATAGCTCTAAGAGGCTACGGTATACGCGTTATAAACCTGTCATTAGAGCGGTTTCGAAGCCGGTATCTGTGCAGCGCAGACTCTAGAGTCTGCGCTAGTATCGCGACCGGACCGAGGCTCCGAAAGCTGCTTGCAAGCCCCGTTAATAACTCATTATCAGCTACCTATCAACTATCAGGTCATGAAGTAGCCTATAACTCCCGGTGGAAGTTATCAAGCAGAATGGCCGCTGAAACGGCCACGTTCAGGCTTTCCGCCCCACCAGCGCCGGGAATGAAGAGGCGCTGCGTCAGGCGGTCCAGCACTTCCGGTCTAGGTCCGTGCGACTCGCTGCCCATGATGAGCACGCCGTTGGGGCGCAGCTGCAAGCGGTGCACATTGTCGCCTTCGAGATGGGCTCCGTAGCGCGGTAATTCAGCTGGCAAGGAATCAAGCCAGGCGGGCAGGTCGCGCTGCCACACGGGCACGCGGGTGAAAGAGCCCATGGTTGCCGCCACAGTCTTTGGCGACCAAGGATCAGCGCAAGTATCGGAGCAGACCACGCCCGCCAGACCATACCAGTCGGCCAGACGGATGAGCGTACCTAGGTTGCCAGGGTCACGCACTTGGTCGAGAGCGAGCAGGAGCTTGCTAGGGGCCAGATGCAGAGGTGTTTCCTGGGGCAGCTGCGCAATGGCTAAGGCCGTGGTGTTGGTAGTCAGCGTGCCGAGGCGCGTTAAGTCATCTTCCGACACCAGCTCGACGGGCACGCCGCGGGGTACTTCGTTCCGTATTTTTTCGGCAAACTCCGGGGTTAGAAACAGGTGCTCAGTGGTGAGAGCAGAGCCTAGCAACTCACGCACACTCTTGCCCCCTTCTACCAGAAAGGCCTCGTGCCGAAGCCGATACTTTTTCTGTTTTAGTTGTTCTACGCGGGTTTTCTGTGCTTTGGAGAGCATAAATAAAGGAGCGAAGAAAAGTACGACTACCGCTACGCTCGGCAAATTTACAAGCAAACCGCCATGCGGCTTAGCACTGGTACACCACCGCATTGATGTTCATGCCTGCGCCTACCGAAGCTAGCACCACCAAGTCACCGGTTTCCAGGCGATGGTCTGCGAGCTGGCCTTTTTGCAGCAGGTCGAGCAGGGTGGGCAGCGTGGCCACGGAGCTGTTGCCCAGCCACCCAATCGTCATGGGCATCAGGTTCAGATTAGGGCTTGCTTCGCCGTAGAGCTGGAACAAGCGCTGTAAAATGGCCACGTCCATCTTCTCATTGGCCTGATGCAGAAGCACTTTCTTCACTTGCGTGAGCGGCACCTGGGCTTTGTCGAGGGCGGTTTTTACCACTTGCGGCACATGTTGCAGCGCGAACTCATAGAGCTTGCGGCCTTGCATTTTCATAAACCGATCGGGGCTTTCGCTTTGCGCGGGCGCGTACGATTTGCCCATGCTCAGCAGTCCAGCGTATTCGTGAGCGTAGGTCTGGGTGTGATGTGCCAGGATGCCGGCGTTTGCCGATGAGCTAGCTTCCAGAATCACGGCCCCGCTCCCATCGCTAAACAACATGGTGTCGCGGTCGTGTGGGTCCACTACGCGCGACAGGGTTTCGGTACCAATTACCAGGCAGCGACGCGCATCGCCCGAGCGAATGTAATAGTTCGCCTGAATGACGGCTTCGAGCCAGCCTGGGCAACCAAAAGCGAGGTCGTATGCTACGCAATCGGGATTCCGAATGCCGAGCTGCGCTTTGATGCGGGAGGCTAGCGAAGGAACCAGATCAACCCGGTTGCTACCATCTACTACATCACCAAAGTTGTGAGCCACAATGACATAGTCGAGGCTTTCGCGGTCGATGCCGGAGCTAGTCAGGGCTTCATCGGCGGCTAGCCAACCTAGGTCAGAGGCAGTTTGCTCAGGACGGGCGTAGCGCCGCTCGCGGATACCCGTAATAGCTTGAAAACGGTCGAGGGTTACGGCACCCGCCTGTTCAATCAAGGTGCCGTCGGGAGTGAAAAAGCGGGTGGTGCTAAAATCCTGGTTGGAAACAACTAAGTCGGGAATGCAGCTACCACTAGCTACTAGCACAGATCGGATCATGGACAAATAAACAACTAGCCTCGATCAAACCAGGCTGGATAAGGTGAATACGCGGCACAACCTGACAAACGCAGATTCCCGTTTTACCTTGTCCTATCAGGACAGTAAAACACAAGACGTAAGCCTAAAGGTAATAGTTCTTCTGCATACCTCGACCGTGAAGTTCGCACGGCCGCGGCTGACTGTTGTGCTTATAAAATGCCTTGGCTAACTCCTGCGCTACGCAAAAAGCCGCTCCGACGACCTCCCAGGGGTGGTTATCAGAGCGGCTTTTCGTCTAAAAAATGATTACGCTTTGCGAGCTGCTTCGTAGCGCTTACCCGCTTCCGACCAGTTCACCACGTTCCAGTAGGCTTTCACGTAGTCGGGGCGCTTGTTCTGATACTTCAGGTAGTAGGCGTGCTCCCACACGTCGAGGCCTAGCACCGGGGTGCCACGCTGTATACCAGGCAAATCCATTAGCGGATTATCCTGGTTGGGCGTGCTAGTAATCGCTAGCTTGCTGGCTTTTGGGTCGTAGATCAGCCAAGCCCAGCCGGAGCCAAAGCGACCGGTGGCCGCTTTCGTGAACTCCTCGCTGAACTTCTCAAAAGACCCAAAATCTTTCGTGATGGCCGTAGCTAGTTCGCCAGATGGTTTACCACCAGCTTTCGGGGCTAGCAGCTGCCAGAAAAAGGAGTGATTCCAATGGCCACCGGCATTATTACGAATGACGTCGGGCTGCTTGCTAGCGGAGGCCAATAGCTGCGCTAGGGTCAGCTTTTCTTCGGGTTTGCCAGCCACTGCCTCGTTCAACTTGGAAACGTAGGTTTTGTGGTGAGCATCGTGGTGAATCTCCATCGTGCGCGCATCAATGTGCGGCTCTAGCGCACCAAAAGCGTACGGCAACGGAGGCAACGTAAAAGGACCATCAGCCATAGGTGTGGCGCGGGCTTCGCGCAAGAGTTGCTCGTCGTGAACACGGGCTAGCACCGCGGGGCTCAATAAAGCCCCAGCTACGGTCAGTAGACCGTTCTTCAGGAAATCTCGTTTCAGCATGGACGTAAGAGGAACAGGGAACAAGGCAAGCAGAACGCTTGAACGCACTTTCTACGCGAAACGCGCGACGCAAGGCTAAATTTTCTATTTGCTGCCGCAACGTACAATGAATAAGATAAACTTAAAAATGAAACTATGTATGTACATTTAATGTATATACAGTATTATTGCACATCGGTTCAAATGAACTGAGTTTTATCTAGCATTTTATCTGCCTCTTGGCAGGCTAACCGCCTCTACGGCACTTTTATCATGGAAACGACCACCACTTATCCCGTGCACGAACTGATTCGCCAACGGTGGAGCCCGCGCGCTTTCTCGGCGCAGCCAGTTGCTCCCGAAACGTTGGAACAAGTGCTGGAAGCTGCCTCCTGGGCCTTCAGCGCGATGAATGAGCAGCCTTGGCGCTACATCTACGCGCATAAGTCGGACACTGAAGCGTTTGACCGGCTACTGAGCTGCTTGCTACCGGCAAACCAAGCCTGGGCTAAGCACGCACCCGTGTTGATGCTTTCACTCGTGAAAACGCACTACGATAATGGCAACCTGAACCGCACCGCCATGCACGACGTGGGCGCGGCGAATGCGACGCTGTTCCTGGAAGCTACGGCCCTAGGTTTGCACGGCCACGTGCTTGGCGGCTTCGATATGGCTCGTACCCGCGAAGTACTCAACCTGCCCGAGAGCCTGGAGCCAGTGGCGTTTATTTCCCTTGGGTACGTAGGCACGCCCGATCAGCTTGACGAGCCTTTCCGCGCCCGCGAAACGGCAGCACGTAAGCGCAAGCCCCTGGCTGAGTTTGCATTCCAGAACGAACTACCAGAATAAGGCTAACCGTTGCTTTAACGCTAATACAAACGCCCCGCTGTGTCTACCACGGTGGGGCGTTTGTGTTGATAGTCACGAGCTCTTACAACAACAACTAGGTACCCTAGCCTAGCTGCCCGTACAACACCGCGGCCAGTATAGCCCCGAGCAACGGCCCCACCACCGGAATCCAAGCGTAGCCCCATTCGCTGGTGCCTTTGCCACGAATAGGCAACACCGCGTGCGCTAGACGCGGGGCTAAGTCGCGGGCGGGATTGAGCGCGTAGCCTGTGGTGCCCCCCAACCCTAGCCCGATTACCCATACGACCAGGGCCACCGGCAACGCGCCTACCGAGCCGAGCCCTACGGGCGTGTGCGTCGAGGTGATTTCTGCCCCCGCGATATAGAACACCGTGAGTACCAGCACCGCGGTTCCAATGATTTCATTCAGTAGATTAAGCGGATGATTGCGGATGGCTGGGCCCGTGCAGAACACCGCTAGCTTCAATCCGGCTTCCGAAGTACGGTCGAAGTGGTCTTTGTAAAGCACCCACACGAGCACGGCACCCACGAAGCCCCCGGCAAATTGCGCGGCTATGTATTTAGGCACCAGCGCCCAGGCAAATTTGCCCGCGACGGCTAGCCCCACCGTTACGGCCGGACTAAGGTGGGCGCCGCTAGCTGGCCCGGCAATGACTACCCCCACAAAAACCGCCAGCGCCCAGGCCGTGGTAATCACCATCCAGCCACTGTTGTGGCCTTTGGTGTCGGTTAGTACTACGTTCGCCACTACCCCATCCCCCAGCAAGATCAGCACTGCCGTGCCGACGAATTCTGCGACAGCGGGACTCATCATTGCACGTCGGCCGTTTCAGATTTTACCACAGGTTCGGTGGCAGCGGAGGCTGCCTTAGGAGCTGGCTCGGGTACCTTCGACCACACCCGCAAAGCCCGCACGGCCCGGTCCCAGTTTTCGACACCTTCCTCGATGCCAGTGCGGTTAGCTTTAGGATTGTACACCGTTTCGGCGTGACTTAGGGCTTGGATTTCCTCCAGGCTCTTCCAGTAACCAACGGCTAGGCCCGCTAGGTAGGCAGCACCTAGGGCTGTTGTTTCGGCCATGCGGGGTCGTACTACTTTGGTGTTCAACACGTCAGCCTGAAACTGCATCAGCATTTCGTTGATGGTGGCGCCACCATCAACACGCAGCTCGGCGATGGGCAGGCCGGAGTCGGCTTCCATGGCTTTAAGCACATCACGGGTTTGGTAGGCAATGGCTTCCAGAGCGGCCCGGGCAATGTGCGCCGCCTTCGTAGCCCGCGACATACCGAAGATAACGCCCCGCGCATAAGGGTCCCAGTGGGGTGCTCCGAGCCCAGCAAACGCCGGTACGAAGTACACGCCTTCCGAGCTGCTGACTTGCTTAGCCAGTTGCTCCACCTGCGCCGAGTTCTTGATAATACCTAGGTTGTCGCGTAGCCATTGTACCACGGCGCCGGCAATAAAAATGCTGCCTTCCAGCGCGTATTGAACCTGCCCATCTACCTTCCAAGCAAGAGTGGTAAGCAAGTTATGCCGCGACACTCTAGGCTCCGAGCCAATATTCATTAGCATAAAGCAGCCGGTGCCGTAGGTGCTTTTTACCATACCGGGGCTCACGCATTGCTGCCCAAACAGCGCCGCTTGTTGGTCGCCAGCGATACCTGCAATGGGAATTTTGGAGGCAAATACCGTGGTTTTGGTTTCTCCGTACACCTCGCTCGACTGGCACACCTGCGGCAACATGCTGCGCGGAATATCAAACAGGGCCAGCAGTTCGTCATCCCATTCCAAGGAGTGAATGTTGAAGAGCATGGTGCGCGAAGCGTTCGTCACGTCGGTCACATGCAGCTCACCCTGGGTGAAGTTCCAGATGAGCCAGCTGTCCACGGTGCCAAAAGCTAGCTTGCCAGCGGCGGCCTTCTTGCGGGCGCCCTTTACGTTATCCAAGATCCAGCGCACTTTGCTGGCCGAGAAATAGGCGTCGAGCAGCAGCCCCGTTTTGCCCCGAATCATCTCCTCGTGGCCTTCCGTGCGCAGTTGGTCGCAGTATTCGGCCGTGCGCCGATCTTGCCACACAATAGCATTGTACACCGGCTTACCCGTCTTACGGTTCCACACCACCACCGTCTCGCGCTGGTTGGTAATGCCGATAGCAGCAATGTTGCTGCCGTTGTGGCCCGTCTTCACCGTTGCCTCCGCAGCCACGCCCGCCTGCGTCGACCAAATTTCCAGTGGGTCATGCTCCACCCAGCCTGGCTTAGGGAAGATCTGCGTGAATTCCTTCTGCGCCTGCGAAACGATGTGTCCTTTCTGATCGAACAGAATGGCGCGGGAGCTGGTCGTGCCCTGGTCGAGGGCAAGGATGAACTGCTGCATAGAGAGTAACTGAGTGGCTAGGTGGCTTCGCACGTAGTGACTGAGGAGCGGTTGAACGGTAGTACTCCGTTGCTCAGCTACTCCGTGGAGCCTAAAACTAAAACGTTTGCGGTAATAAACACGGAAGAAGAAGCAGTTACGCTTCTTCTTTAATGCGAACAGGCTGAGGTTGCGCCTGGAGCAGATAATTTTGCGCTACGGCGTGGAAGGCCGCCACTTGTTCCTCTTGCCACTGAGCATCGTAACCTAGCTCCTGGGCTAGCAAAGAGGCGACCTCCGGCGCCATCCGAATAGCCGCTTGGGCATCTAGGAACAGCACCCGCACCCGACGGGCCAACACGTCTTCTACCGTGCGGGCCATTTCATAACGAGCCGCCCATACCACCTCCGCCTTCAGAAACTCCAGGCTCGTATCTAGCTTCTCCGCTAGCTCGGGCTGGGCGGCCATAAGCTGCTGCAAAGCAGGTTGGTCGGTGCCGTACACGTAGAGGTGGTTGCTGCGGTCTGTGGTTTCCTGGGCACCGTGAATAGGCATGTGGGCCGTTTGGCTTTCAGCTGCGGGCAGCTTGCCTAAGGCAATGGCCTTATCGACAGTATCTTGCCCCATGCGACGGTAAGTGGTCCATTTGCCACCCGTGATGGTAATCAGGCCCGCTTCGGACACCAGAATCTTGTGGCTGCGCGAAATCTCTTTGGTTTTAGCCGAGTCGCCTTGCGGGGCCGCCAACGGGCGCAGCCCCGCGAAAATGCTCAGAGCATCGCTGCGCTTGGGGGCGCGGGTAAGGTAGCGGGCTGCCGTGCGCAGAATGAAGTCGATTTCTTCTTCCAGAGCTTTCGGCTCTTGGCTGTGCTCGTTCAAGGGCGTGTCGGTGGTGCCGAGCACGACGCGGTTGTGCCACGGCACAGCAAAGAGCACGCGTCCATCGTCGGTCTTCGGAATCATGATGGCGTCGTCGCCAGGCAGGAACGATTTGTCGAGCACGATGTGCACGCCCTGGCTTGGCCGCACCAGCTTCTTGGCGCCGGGCTTGTCCATTTGCAGAATCTCATCAACGAAAATACCGGTGGCATTTACGACGGCTTTGGCGGGCAGCTCGTAGGTGCTCCCAGTTTCCTGATCAGCGGCTATAACGCCCGAAATCTTGCCCTGCGCATCTTTTAACAAGCCACGCACGTCGAAGTGGTTAAGCAAGGTACCGCCCTCTTCAATAGCCGTTTGGGCTAGGTTGACGGCTAAACGCGCGTCGTCAAACTGCCCGTCGTGGTAGAGTACGCCTCCTTTCAAGCCCTCCGCTTTGATATTGCTGAGGCGCTTCAGGGTTTCTTTTTTGCTTAAATGCACCGACGAACCTAGGCTGAGTTTGCCAGCCAGCAGATCGTACATCGTCAGGCCGATGGTGTAGAAAGGCCCACCCCACCACTCATAATTTGGAATAATAAAATCCTGGTTCTTAACTAAATGCGGGGCATTCTTTAGCAGCAAGCCCCGCTCGTATAAGGCCTCGCGCACCAGTGCTATGTCACCCTGCGCTAGGTATCGCACTCCACCGTGTACCAGCTTGGTGCTGCGGCTGGAGGTGCCTTTAGCGTAATCGACTTGCTCTAGCAGCAGCGTTTTGAAGCCCCGGCTAATGGCGTCCAGCGCTACTCCTAGACCCGTGGCGCCCCCTCCTATCACAATCAGGTCCCACACGGGCTGGCTTTCCAACTGCTGCAAAAGGGCTTCGCGGCGAAAGGAAACGGTTGGCTTATCGTTACGCATAGCTTTGTCTTGTATTGTCAAATTTCGTTCTATTCTATAAATATGTAAAACGAAACTAAATGAAACAAGTTTCACATACGCTTTCTTTCAATCAATACGCCAACCTCATTCTTAACAAAGCATAAAACAGACTAAGGAAGCCCTTTTGGCACCTAGGCTGCTAACAAAATATCTTTCGTTTCCTTTCGATTACAATTTTATTAGGAAACCTAGCTTCTACTTTATGTTCGCCGAGCAAGGAAGCTAGGTTGCTGGTTGTGTTATTCCGAAGGGCGAAATGGATACTTTTACCTCGATGAATCCTCCTAGCATGAAACGGCACCAACTTATACTGCAACGCTTGCAGGCGCAGAAGCACGTGGAAGTTCCTGACCTGTGCGAGGCGCTGAATGTCTCTGCCGTTACGATTCGTAAGGACCTAAGATTACTGGAAGAGAAAGGCTTGCTGTTCCGCACCCACGGGGGGGCGGCCCTCGAAAATCCGTATATCAAGGATCGGCCGGTCAATGAGAAGGAGTTGCTTAACGTTGACGAAAAGCTAGGCATTGCTAACGCGGCGGCGCGACTTATCAGCGCGCAGGAGGCTATTATCATTGCCTCCGGCACTACGCTGGTGGCATTGGCCCGCGCCATCCCGCCGAACCTAGCCTTGACGGTCATCACCTCGGCGCTCAACGTGGGGCTGGAGCTCGTGCAGCGCCCCGAAATTGAGGTGATGCAACTTGGTGGCTATCTGCGCCATAGTTCCTCTTCTGTCACGGGCCCGCACGCCGAGCAGGTGCTGGCCGATGTTTCGTGCAGCAAGCTGTTCCTGGGCGTTGATGGTATCGACCTCGACTTTGGGCTGACCACTACCAACATCAACGAGGCCCGCCTCAACCAAGCCATGATGCGAGCGGCTCAGGAAATCATCGTGCTGGCCGACTCCTCTAAATTCGGCAAACGGGGCTTTGGTCGTATCTGCGGACTCGACCAGATTCACCGTATCATCACCGATACTGGCATTGCGGAGCCGGACGCGAAGCGGCTGGAAGAACAAGGCATTGCGCTGACGATTGTGTAACCAAGCGCTTGGCCTAGCCCATATCGTGGTGGCTAGGCACGACCCTAGGTATTTTGCTCCCAGAAAATTCATAGCTCAACTGGCAAGAGTATTGCGGCGGGGTTCAACAAAATCTCGGAACTTAGCACCTGCTCAGCGCTTTTTCTTCGTTCATCAGGAAAATGCCGAGTCGGAGCTTGCTCCATTGCCGGTGCAGCACGCGTACGTATTTCGCTACTTCTTTTGAAACCAAACTTGCCTTTTACGATCCGTTGGGCGCGGGTTATTTCTTCCCTGGCAAACTGGCGCGGGCTGCTCACCAGCTTAGCGTTAGGGTTGCTCATTGGCTGTTCGCCTACTAAGCTGCTCCAACCGGGTCAGAATTTGCTGAGTAAAATCAAGCTAGAGGGTGTGAAGCAGGCCAACGAGGAGCGCCTAGAAGCCTTGTATCAGCAAAAGCCTAACTCTAAGTTTCCGCTGCCGAAGCTAGGTATCTACCAGTTCGGCACGCTGTTCTACGACTCCGTCCGTATTCGTCGGGAAATCAACAAAGACCAACGCAAATTCGACGCTAAAATTCAGGCTGCCCGCCCCGACTCGGTGAAGGTAGGCAAGCTGCTAACCAAGCGGGAGCAGCACGTACAGCGTCACCAGTTGGCTCTTGATAAAGGCAACGCTATCATGCGCATCGGGGAAGCGCCGGTAGTCTACGACACCGCCCGCACCCGCGCCACCGTCCAGCAGATCGGTGTGTTTCTAAAGTCACAAGGCTTTTTCCGCAGCCACGTATTAGCTACCGATACGGTGGAAGATCGGCAGGTAACCGTTACCCTGCACGTAACGGAAGGCAAGCCCTTTACCTACGAGCGCCTCGACTACGACATTGCCGACTCGGCGGTGGCCCATCTTGTACTGACAAATCAGGCGACCTCGCTGCTGCACTTGCACGACCGCTACAACGAAGAAGTTATTGGGCAGGAACGCTCCCGCATCGAAACGCTGCTTAAAAACTCGGGCTACTACGATTTTCGCTCCCAGTACATTACGCTAGAAGCTGATACCAGCTACACGCCCGGTACCGTGCGCCTGCGCACGTTCATCGCTAATCCTGGACCGAATGAGCCCCACCAGATTTACACGATTCGCAACGTTAACTTCCTGACGGATGCCGGCGTTACGCGCTTCGGCGTCACGCGCGACACGATTGTGCGGGATTCAGTCCGCTACCTAGCTTATAAGCATCGCTTTAGCACCAAAGTACTGGACCGTAAGCTAGCAGTCCGCCCCGGCCAGTTGTACAACATTCAGAACACCATCCTAACCCAGCGTCAGCTCGCCGACCTCGACATTTTTCGCTTCAATACGGTAAGCTACCGCCGGGTGCGGACGGGAGAAGGCGACACAACTAGTCGCCAGCTCGATGCCTTCATTAATGCTTCTCCCACGAAGAAATACCAGGAAACCACCGAGCTAGGGGGCACCTACGTGTCGGGCAAACCAGGCCCGTTTGCGAACGTCCGCCTAAAAATCAGGAACGTATTTGGGGGCGCCGAAAGCCTGGAGCTAGGGCTGCGCGCCGGTTTCGAAGGTCAGTATAACCGCCTGAATGGCCAGAGCGTGCTTACCACTCAACTCGGCGCTAACGCGAGCCTGATTCTTCCTCAGTTCCTGGTTCCTTGGCGGGCCAACCGCTATCTGACGCGCTACAACCCGAAGACGCGCTTGAACGGAACGTACACTTACGTGAAGCGCCCCGAGTACACGCGGACTAACCTAGAAGGCACCTATGATTATATCTGGCAGCGCTCGGCATATCACCAATATGTGCTAACGCCAGTAGACCTTAGCTTAGTTAATGCCAGAAATATTGCTCGTTATTTCCAACGGCAGCTTGATTCGTTGGCCCTGACTGGCAGCCCGCTTATTCGCAGCTTCACGCAGCAGTTCGTACCGAGTATGAACGCTACTTCGCTCTATAACTCCAACGACTTCAACCAAACGCGGGATGCGCGCTACTACCGCCTGTTTGTGGAAATAGGCGGTCTGACTCGGTCTTTGTATCAGGGGTTGCTCAACGACCGCAACATTCAGGTCTACAACTTTGCGCGGCTGGCCATTGACTACCGACGCTATATAAAGCTAGCTCCGCAGTCCTTCTTTGTGTACCGCTTCAACGGCGGCGTTGCCCATGCGCTGAGTACTACCACCGTCGACCGTTACGA
Organism: Hymenobacter sp. GOD-10R; assembly: GCF_035609205.1. Taxonomy (NCBI): domain Bacteria; kingdom Pseudomonadati; phylum Bacteroidota; class Cytophagia; order Cytophagales; family Hymenobacteraceae; genus Hymenobacter; species Hymenobacter sp. GOD-10R. The sequence continues at coordinate 3,036,801 of NZ_CP141184.1, read as the reverse complement.
CCCCGAGAAGCAAGAGACTGTAAAACTTCAGCAGTACATTATTCCTTACGACAAATACTTTTTCGCTGGAGGCGCCTCTAGCGTGCGTGCCTGGCGGCCGCGGCGGCTAGGTCCAGGTGGATATGCTACCAAGTACAATGTCGAACAAGACGGGCAGTCGGTGCTAGTTCGCAACTACAATGTGGAGCAGCCTGGTGAGGTCTTGCTGGAAGGTAATCTTGAGTACCGGTTTCCGGTGTATAGTTTCATTAAAGGCGCCGTTTTCACAGACTTCGGCAACGTGTGGAGCTTGCAGAAAAATGAATTTCGAAAAGGCGCTGAATTCCAGATCAATCAGTTTTACAAGCAGTTCGCCGTAGGCTCTGGTATCGGTATCCGCCTGGATTTCACCTTCCTGATTTTGCGCCTAGACATTGCCACCAAGGTATACGATCCTACCGCTGAAGGCAGCAACTGGGTGTTGCGCAAGTTCAGCTTGCGCACTGGCAACCCCAACAACATCAACCAAGACGCCCCCACCGCCTTCAACCTAGGTATCGGGTACCCCTTCTAGGTTAAGTAGTTGAGTTGCTAAATGGTTAACGTGTTAATCACCCATTTAGCAACTCAACCATCCAATCCCTAATACTTCAACAACTCTTCCAGCGCGGCAGCTACTTTTTCGGCCGTGGGCAACATTTGGCGCTCCAGGTCGACGTTGAGAGCTATAGCGGGCAGATTAGCTGCGCCAAGCATAAATACAGGCGCGTCAAGGTCCCAGAAGCACGTGCGCTGAATGCGGCCGGCCAAGGACTCAGCAAAGGAGTTCAACAGCGGTTCTTCGGTGAGCACCAGCACTTTGCTGTGAATGCGCACGGCCATTTCTACCGCGTCAAAATCGAGCGGGCTCAAGGTACGCAGGTCCAGAATTTCGACCTGGCCGGGGAAAGCACGGCTAGCTGTTTTGGCCCAGTGCACACCCATACCGTAGGTAATGACCACGCAGGTAGCGCCGCGCCGGAGCTGCTCCGGGTCGGCGGCTTGCGCAATGGCCGCCTTGCCCAGTGGAATAACGTAGCCAGCCGCGGGCTCGATGGTTTTAGCTTCTTCCGTACCCGGTACTTTGCTCCAATACAAGCCCTTATGCTCCAGCAGCACCACAGGGTTCGGGTCGAGAAACGCTGCTCGCAACAAGCCTTTCATATCGGCGGCGTTGCTCGGATATACTACTTTGATGCCCCGAATGGTGAGCAAAGTGCTTTCAACGGACCCCGAATGGTAAGGCCCACCGCCGCCGTAAGCGCCAACGGGCACCCGGATCAGGGATTGTACCGGGAATTGGCCGTTGGTCAGGTAACACGATTTGCTCAGTTCCTCCACCAGCTGATTCAGACCGGGCCAGATGTAGTCAGCAAACTGAATTTCCACAATGGCCTTCGCGCCTACCGCTGACATGCCCGCCGTCGAACCGACGATGTAGGCTTCTTGAATGGGCGTATTAAAAACGCGGGTGTCGCCGTATTTTTTCGCCAGCAGGGCAGCTTCGCGGAACACCCCCCCTAGCTCGCCGCCCACATCCTGGCCGTAGAGCAACGCCTCGGGAAACTCCCCCAAAATCTCATCGACGGCGTGCAAGGCAGCATCTACCATGAGCACCTTCGCAGCACCTTCCGGCGCACGCTCCCCAGCTTCCTTAGTTACGGCAGGTGGGGCAAACTCGTGGTCGGCAAACGTGGCTGGGTCAGGGCTAGGTGCAGCTTGGGCTCGTTCAAAATCGGTGGCTACCAGCGCCCGTGCTTCTTCGGTCAGTTGCTGTAGCTCAGCCTCACTGATACCTAGGTGCAGCAACTGTTGGTGCAAGCGGGGCAATGGATCGAGCAAGGCGTGAGTGGCTAGGTTGTCGCCGCGGTACCACTCGCGGCGTACGCCGCTGGTGTGGTGGCCCAATAATGGGCACTTGGCGTGCACAAGCACTGGCCCCCGGGTGCGCCGTACGTAGTCGAAGGCTTTGGCTAGCACCACGTAGCTGCTACTGAAATCTGCCCCGTCGACACGTAAGCGGTGCAATCCTTTAAAGCCGGCCGCAAACTCATACGCATCCATGGCGCGCATTTCGCGGCCCGTTGCCGAGATGCCCCAGTCGTTGTCCTGCACCAGATAGATAATGGGCAGTTGGTGCAGCACCGCCATCTGCAACGCCTCCGATACTTCTCCCTCCGTCATGGCGCCATCGCCAATCGAGCACAGCACGACAGGCTTCGGCAATTGAGCAATACCGCTAGTGGCATCACCCCGTTTGGCCTGCTCCACTTGCTCGCTCCCAGACAAACCTTGGCTCTCCAAGTACTTGATTCCATGAGCCATGCCCGTAGCCGGAATAGCTTGCATGCCCGTAGCCGAGCTTTGATGCGGAATCGTGGGGAAGCCCGGACGCCGCAGAGCAGGATGCCCGTAGTAAGTGCGGCCACCGGAAAATGGATCGTCGCGCTTAGCCATGAGCTGCAACATCAACTCGTAGGGTGTTAGGCCGAGGCCGAGCAGCAGCGCATCGTCGCGATAGTAGGGCGCGGCATAGTCGGTGGGGCGCAAGTGGAAGGCGGCAGCGAGCTGAATAGCTTCGTGGCCACGGGCCGTAGCATGGACGTAGCGGCCCGTTACGGCTTTATTTTCTTCGTACAGATGGGCTAGCTCGGCGGCGGTGCGCATCAGACGATACGCGTGCAGGAGCGTGCTGCGGTCGGGTGCCTCGGCGAGCCGAGTGGCAGGCTGCGCCGTAAAACTAGACTCGAAAGGTGCGTTAGATGGGGTGGACATCGGCAGAATTAGAACGAACGAATTTACAGCTTCGCGGCTACAGTTGACCGCTGGCGGCGTTTTCTGCGTAATTTTGCTGGTACTTACGCGTGCTTACGTGCCTTCGAACGGCTAACCGGACTTTTTGAGCAGGTTTACGGCGGGTGAGCAGTACGCTTCTCGCCTCACCCCAACGCTACAGCTGCTCCTTTCCGTACGGCCTCTTAGCAATCGAATTTCTTTCCCGTGGAATACTCTCCCTCACCTTCTCTCCTCGCCTCCAACGCGGGGCAACGTACTGCCGTCGAAGACTGGATGCGCAACTTTCAGCGCCGCTTGTGTGCCCAGTTGGAGGCAGCCGACGGCCAAGCTAGCTTTCAGACGGATGTGTGGGAGCGGCATGGCGGCGGCGGCGGCACCTCCCGCGTGCTCGAAGGTGGCGCCGTGCTCGAGAAAGGCGGCGTGGGCTTTTCGGCCGTGCACGGTGAGATGAGCGCCCAAGCCGCCAAGGCGCTGCTGATGCCCAATCCGGAGTTCTTCGCCACGGGTGTGTCGGTGGTGATGCACCCGCGCAGCCCCCGCGTGCCGATTGTGCACATGAACGTGCGCTACTTCGAAGCGGGCAATGGGGAAGCGTGGTTCGGCGGCGGCATCGACCTGACGCCTATTTACGTGGATGAGTTGCAAGCCCGTTGGTTTCACGAGCAGCTACAAGCGGTGTGCGACCAGCACGACCCTAGCTATTACGCCCGCTTCAAGCCCTGGGCCGATGACTACTTTTACCTGCCACACCGCCAGGAAACCCGCGGCGTGGGCGGCATCTTCTTCGACCGCCTGACCGTTGGCAAAGAGGGTGGAGCCGAGCAGCTTTTTGCCTTCGTGCGGAGCGTCGGCGACGCATTCGGGCCGATTTATACGGAGCTGATGCGCCAGAACCAGGATCTGCCTTTCGGGGAGGCGGAGGAGAAATGGCAAATGGTGCGCCGCGCCCGTTATGCCGAGTTCAACCTAGCTTTCGACCGTGGCACGCGCTTTGGCTTAGAGACGGGCGGACGCACCGAGAGTATCCTGATGAGCCTGCCACCGCGTTGTGAATGGCACTACAACCTTCAGCCCACGCCTGGTTCGCCCGAAGCTACTACCCAAGCTTGGCTGCGCAAAGGCGTCAACTGGGTTGCATCACCCGCCCCGAATTCTGCTCCCCTTGATTGAATCGATAAAAAACGTAGACCGTTGGCTCTTAGTGGCCGCCAACAACCATCACTCACCGCTGCTGGATAAGTGGATGGTCTTTTTTTCGGAGCGCTTCGTTTGGTTTCCTGCTTACCTCGTCATCCTGATCGTGCTGGCTTACCTCTACCAGCAGCGCGCTCTGCTCCTGTTGCCCCTACTTGGCGCGAGCGTTGGCCTCGCCGATTTCATTTCGAGCCGCTTTTTCAAACCGTACTTCGCTCGGTTGCGCCCCTGCCACGATCCTATGCTATCGGCCTCGCTTAATCTGGCCAATGGCTGCGGCGGACAGTTCGGTTTTTTGTCCTCTCACGCGGCCAACTCGTTTGCGTTGGTTGTGTTCCTGGGGCTGATATTGCCGCGTCGCTACCGAGTGGCTAAGGTATTGCTGCTGATCTGGGCCATGTTGGTCTCGTACAGTCGCATGTACCTAGGTGCCCACTACCCTTCCGACGTGCTAGCCGGTGCCACGCTGGGTAGCTTGCTAGCTTGGCTGACAGCCGAGCTCTACCGCCGCGGCGAAGCTAGATGGTGGCCAGGCTTTTCCGCTTCAATAGGCAAGAAAATTCAGTTGCGCTAGCGCGTAGAAGCACTGGCAACATCGTCGCCGTAGGTTCTCCTCTGACGCACATAAAGAAACAGCCGTTGCTAAATCATCTAGCAACGGCTGTTTTGTGTTTAGGACTACTTCGCCGGCTTACGATTTCCGGTATGGCCGTCGCCTCGGTCACCCTGCCCCGGCTTGCTGGTGACGCGTGAGTTTTTGCGGTCGTCATCCGACAAGGAACGGTGCAGATCTACTTCACTGGTGAACTGGCCTTTCGCGTTGCGGCGCACGTAGCGCTTATCGCCGGGGGTGGGCTCTATCAGCTCGCGTTTGGATTTCGACATGACAGGAACAAGTTGATGTTCTTATCACTACGCAGCTGCTGCCAAGGAGGTTAGCTATTTTCCTAGCAGTTTCGCCACGTACTTCCCCACGATATCAAACTCCAAGTTGACCGTGTCGCCGGGGCGCAGATCTTGAAAGGTGGTATGCTCATACGTGTAGGGAATGATGGCCACCGAGAAGCTGTCGTCGGTGCTATCAAAACAGGTGAGACTGGTACCATTGATGCAGATCGAGCCTTTCTCCACCGTCACGCGGCCGGGCCCCGGCTCGTGGCGGAAGCGGTAGAGCCAGCTACCGTTCTGATCTTCCACGCTTTCGCACACGGCAGTCAGGTCAACGTGTCCCTGCACGATGTGGCCGTCGAAACGGCCATTAGCCGAGAGGCAGCGCTCCAGATTCACGCGCTTGCCAGGCCCCCAGTGACCTAGGTTTGTCTTCTGCAACGTCTCGTCGATAGCCGTCACCACGTGCGTACCGGCCGCTACATCCACGCCTACGACCGTCAGACATACGCCGTTATGGGCCACGCTTTGGTCGATCTGTAGCTCCGCCGCGAAAGGCGAGGCAATGGTAAAGTGCTGATTGGTGCCTTCAGCGCGAACATCCGTTACGGTGCCTAGGGCTTCTATAATTCCGGTGAACATAAATCAATGAACAGTTATCAATGAGCAATGAGCAATGAACAATTATTGGAGCTATCTTATTTCTTCCCGTTGAGAAATTTACAATTGCTCACTAGTAACTGTTCACTGACAATCACTTACCTCGGCCTTCCAGGATAATCTTCAGCGTGTAGAGAAAGACGCGGAAGTCCATAGCTAGACTCATGTTTTCGATGTAGAGGATGTCGAACTTGAGGCGTTCCACCATCTGCGGGACGGTTTCGGCGTAGCCGTATTTTACCTGACCTAGACTCGTGAGGCCGGGCCGTACGCGGTGTAAGTGGCGGTAGTGAGGCGCTACTTTCACAATCTGGTCGATGAAGAACTGCCGCTCGGGGCGCGGCCCCACCAAACTCATATCCCCCTTGAGCACGTTCCAGAATTGCGGTAACTCATCGAGCCGGACTTTGCGCATAAATCGGCCCCAGGGCGTGATGCGCGGGTCATGGTCGGAACTCAGGGCAGGGCCCATCTTCTCGGCATCCACGTACATGGAGCGAAACTTATAGATGCGAAAAGGCACGCCGTGCCGACCAATGCGTTCCTGCGAGTAGAACACCGGCCCCGACGAGGAAAGCTTCACCATGAAGGCTGTGAAGGCATACACCGGCCAGGCAAAAAGCAGAAACAGCACCGACAGCACCACGTCGAATAATCGTTTGGTTACCTCCTGCCACAAGGGCAACAAGTCGTGCTTGATTTCGATGAGCGGTGTGCCGAATAAGTGGTTCACTTTCACCGACCCTAGCAGCATCTGATACAGGTCGGGCAGAATGCTCACGCGCACAGGCGTACCTTCAAGCAGGGTTAGAATCTGCTGAATCATCCGGTGCTCACTAGGCTCAATGCTAATCACCACCTGCTCAATTTTCAACACCCGAATCAGGGCCGGCAGGCGCAGGTAAGAACCCCGCGCCGGCAGCTCCGCCGCCAGCTCCGGATCAACAGTGTCGCCCACAGGCGCGAAACCCACGAGCTTCAACCCGAGGTGCCGACCCGTGCGCTGCAGTTCGTGGTAAGTGTCACGGGCTAGGGCGTTGGAACCAACCAGCAGTGTATTAAAGGAAATAGCACCGCTGTACACCAGCTTTTGTACGCTCGACACAGCCCAGGTACGCAAGATGGCCGTGATGGAGAAGTGCAGCAGAAAATAAGCTGTAATCGTCTTATAATAAAGCTGATAATTCTTTACTCCTTCATCATCCAGCAGCAGCACAAAGAAAATGATGACGGCCCCGATGACCGAAACCCGGGCTAGGCGGATAATCTCTGCCAAGCGCGACTTCCGAAAAATGTTCTGGTACTCTCCAATCAGCACGTACAGCACCGTCCAGAACACGGCAATCATTACCGACGAGCCCGCCAGGAAAAAGAATGCGCTTTCTGTGAAATGATACCCTTCGATAAATTCGCTGAGCAAGTACTTGCGCAGCAAAAAGAAACAAATCCAAGCCAACAACGCCGCTCCGAAATCGGCGCCTATCAGCTTCAGTTTTTGGAAGGTACGGATCAAGGGTGGTAGCAGCCCATCCGGGCACTCCCGGTAGGCAAGTTGATTTGTGAGATGGAAGCCGTATTTTCGCGGCTGGTGCTGCGCTGCGGGCCTTTTCGCCTGCTTTGCACCGTCGCAAAGGTAGGGCAATAAACCGGAACCCGACAATGCCCTTTCCACTCTTCCCTCATGCACGCTGATAGTTATCGCCACCGCGGGTTGCGGCGCACGCTGGTGGCCGAGCTTCGCCGCAAAGGCATCCACGACGAGCGGGTGCTGGCAGCCTTGGCTACCGTACCCCGCCACCTGTTTTTTGAATCCGCTTTTCAGGAGCACGCCTACCAAGACAAAGCTTTCCCCATTGGGGAGGGCCAAACGATTTCGCAGCCCTATACTGTGGCCTACCAGACGCAGCTGCTCGACCTAGGTCGGCAGGAACGGGTGCTGGAAGTCGGAACGGGCTCGGGCTATCAGTGCTGCGTGCTGCTCCAGCTCACGCCCCAGGTATACAGCATTGAGTACCAGCCGGTGCTGTTTGAACGTGCGCACCGCCGCCTGGCGAGCTTACACCAGGCGGCGCACCTGTTCTGCGGCGACGGCTCCCTGGGCCTGCCCGACCACGCACCTTTTGATAAGATCTTAGTCACGGCCGGCTCACCCAACATTCCGCGCACGCTCCTGCACCAGTTGCGGGTTGGTGGAGCGCTGGTTATTCCGGTTGGTGACGCGCAAGTGCAGCGCATGATGCGCGTGGTGCGCGAGAGCGAATCAGAGTTTTCGCGGGAAGTGTTTGAGGAGTTCCGCTTCGTGCCGCTGCTGGGGAAGGCGGGGTGGCAAGGATAAGAGTTCGAGTTAGTACCTAGGTAATCGCAATAAGAAATTCCTATATTTCCTTGATTTACTGCTGCTTTCACTCAAGCCGATTACTCTATGTCTAAACTTGTTACACTGTGTGCCCTGTTCTGTTTGATCATGTCCGAAAAGGTCATTGGGCAAACTGTCAAAGCCTGCCATATAATAGGGAACATCAAGGGGCTAGGTAACCAAACGGTGACTTTTTTCTATGAGCAGCAGGGCATCCAGCGCCGTGATACCGTTCGTGCCGTCAACGACCATTTTAGTTACCTAGCTAAACCTAGTGATGACGGCATTATCAACCTCCAACTTATCCCTCAACGCTTCTCCACAATCTGGTATGAGCCAGGCACCATCACGGTTGCCGGCACGATGAGTAATGCTGGGCATCTGACGGCTCTAGGTACGCTGGAAAACCAAGTGTCTACCGAGCACAACCAACAGGTAGAATGGCAATTTGAGCAACGAATGCAGGCTCATCCTGACTCCATGCAAGCGCTTGAAGCACAAAATCGGAAAGCAACACTGGCGTTTATCAAAGCGCACCCCAAAGCTCGCACCAGCGCTTGGCTGCTTGGTTGGCAAATGCGCTACGATGCTACTCCAATCGAACAATACGAGCAGCTCCAGCATCTTCTTTCGCCCGATGTACAAGCTAGCTTGCAAGGAACGGATGCCGCTAAACGACTAACCATCTTAAAAAATCAGCCTATAGTAGGCCGCAAAGCCCCAGATTTTACCATGCCAGATACGGCCGGCGTAGCTGTATCGCTCAGTCGTTTTCGCGGGCAATATGTGGTATTAGATTTCTGGGGACACTGGTGCGGACCTTGTATCAAGGCCATACCTCACCTTAAAAGGCTGCAAACCCAATATGCGTCGCAAGTACAGGTCATCGGGATTGGGATGGAAGCTGCCGATGATAAGCAGATTTGGCAGCAAACGATCCGAAAGCAACAGATACCCTGGCTTCAGCTTTCTGATCTAAAAGGTGATAAGGGGGTTATTGAGCAGTATAATATCAATGCGTTTCCAACTTACTTGTTGCTTGATCAACAGGGAATAGTGGTAGAACGCACGAGTGATCTGGCAGTTTTGGAGCAAAAGCTTAAGACACTTTCCCCTAAGCCCTAGGTAAGTGGACGGAACGCTTGTTCTATCTTTACAGCGAAATTTCCGCTGAATAATTCTCACCTGAATGCGCAAACAAAAGCCCGTTAAAGACTCGTTCGTAATCATGACCGAGTTGGTGCTGCCCAACGATACCAATACGCTCAACAATTTGATGGGCGGCCGCATGATGCACCTGATGGACATTGCCGCCGCTATTTCCGCCCAGCGCCACTCCAACCGCATTGTCGTGACGGCTTCCGTCGATAACGTGTCGTTTCAGGCGGGCATTCGGCTGGGCAACGTTATTACCTTGCAGGCACAAGTAACACGCGCGTTCAGCTCGTCGATGGAAGTGCACATTGAGGTGTGGTCGGAGGACGTACCGAATGGCACCAAGTTCAAATCAAACGAGGCATTCTTCACCTTCGTGGCCGTTGATCAATCGGGCCGTCCCATCGACGTGCCGGAAGCAACGCCGGAGACACCAGACGAAATCAGCTTGTATGAAGGAGCCCTGCGGCGGCGCCAGTTGCGCTTAGTACTAGCAGGACGGTTGCACCCGCGCGACGCGAACGAGCTAAAAGCCCTTTTTGAACTCGAATAACCCTAACTTCCGTGGAACAGCAAGCCGACCTAGCTTTCTTCTCAGCGTTCTACACCAATACGTCGCTCTACGTAGTGGCGGAGCCCGCGGCTATACCGCCAGCGGCGGTGCCGGCTGCGCCCGCAACGGTTGTAGCTCCTGCGCCGCCTCCAGCGGTGGCAGCGGAGCCTAGGCCTGTTGTTGTTGCGCCAGTTGCTGCGCCGAAACCAGCACCGGCAGTCGCACCCGTGACGCCCGGTAAATTACCCTCGCTGGCCGGTTTGAATCTTCAGCCAAACCCCGCGCCACAACCGGCACCGCCACCGGCTCCAGTACCTACGCCCCCACCAGCCCCGGCGCCCACGCCGAGCGTACCACGGCAGCCCACGGCTACGTCTTCGCCAGTGGCCGACACGCCATTTTCCACCCTAGGTAGCAACCCAAATGGGCTGGTTATTCTGGTGCGGCTAGACCCGGTACGGTTCCAGCGCTTGCCTAAAAACGTGTTCCTCAACAACGTTCTGAAGGCTATTCGGCTGATCATGGAGGATATAGTACTCATTAATGTGGAGTCACATTTACCAGTAGCGCTCAGCACCTTACGCAAGACATTAGCAGCCAAGCAAATTATCGGTTTTGGTAAAAATCTACTCGATGTTGCCGTCTACAAAACGCAACTGTACGAACCAGTGCTGCTGGTCAACGACGTAGCTTATTTACCCGCTGCTGAGATTGAGTTGATTGAGGAAGACAACAGCCGCAAGAAGCTGCTCTGGCAAGCCATGCAGCGCATGTTCCTGAGCTAACTACCTGTAAGCGAGAAGCCTGCACTTCGCGTATCGTTGCTTGACTAGGTTGTACTAGCCTAGTCAAGCAACGATACGCGAAGTGCAGGCTTCTCGCTATAGTCTACTACTGACTAACTACGCGCCGGGTATCAGCGAAGCTAGCTTTGCCTCCAACTCCGGACCACGCAGGTTCTTGGCGATAATGCGGCCTTGAGGATCGAGCAACACCGTCTGCGGAATGGCTTTCACACCGTAGGTTTGACCAGCAGCACTTTCCCAGCCTTTCAAGTCCGATACCTGCGTCCAGCTAAGCTTATCAGTCTCAATAGCCTTGAGCCACTTGTCGCGGTCTTGGTCAAAGGAAACGCTATAAATAGCGAAACCTTTGTCTTTGAACTTGTTGTACATGCGCACTACGTTAGGGTTTTCAGCCCGGCAGGGCCGGCACCAGCTCGCCCAGAAGTCGACCAGTACGTACTTGCCCCGTAGCGATGACAAGGCCACTTCTTTGCCATCAGGAGAGGCTAGCTTGATGTCAGGTGCGACCACGCCTACTGCGGTAGAACGCAAAGGGTCTAGCTTGGCAGCCAGCATCTTTGTGTAACGCGAATCGGGTAGCACCTTCTTGAACTGCGTTGCCATCGAATCAGCGAAGGTGAACTCTTCATCCGGGTTTAGCAGATTGCCTACCACAAACGCCGACACCACCGAGTTCGGATTCTGACGCACTAATTCTTTAGTGGACTTGGTGTTCTGAGCTTGAATAGCGAAGGCCGTTGCCTGAATTTTTTGCAGCGAGTCGGTCTTGCCGGCTTGCGCGGCTTGCTCGTAGCGCTGCTCCAACTTACTCATAGCGGTTTTGGAGCTTTGCATAATGCGGGTCAGCTGCTGCATTAGTTCTGAGTCTTTGGAACCTTGCACGGAGTAGGTAGTACCTAGCTTTTGGGCGTCGCCGTTGAGCTGCACGTTGCTACCATTGCTCAGCATCAGGAGCACCTGGTTGGCATCATTCATCTTTACCTGGTACACGCTGGCTTCAGGGGCAGAACCTTTGAACGTGAAACGACCTTTGTCGTCGGTTGTCGCGGTATCGCGGGTAATAAACTGATTATCACCTAGCTCTGCTAAATACACTTTCGTGCCGGCAGGCGCGTTGGTCAGCTCACCCTTTACCTCATAGGTTCCGCTGGCGGCACCAGTGGGCGGGGTAGCTTTATTACAAGCATTGGCCATGCCCAACAGGGCGCTAAATAGCAAAAGGCTTTTCATGTTATGCATCATCTCAGGTGGTTGGCCAGCTGGGTACCGGCGTATCCGTTTGCAAAGTTCGGAATTTGAAGTTGCAAGTTGCCACTTTTGGTACGAACTGGAAAATCTAGCGTTGTGCTTACGTAAGCATTGTTTTTACAACACAGAAAGTTCTCCTTAGTTCCTCACCTAGCCCTTACCAACTAATCAATGCAACAACGACGCTACTTTGGCTTCCAGATCGGGTCCACGCAGGTTCCTTGCAATGATAAAGCCTTTGGGGTCAATGAGAAATGTTTGCGGAATAGCATCCACTCCGTAGGCCGTACCTGCGACACTTTTCCACCCCTGCAAGTCGGATACTTGCTTCCACGGCAATCCATCGGCGGCAATGGCCTTCACCCATTTATCGCGTGAATCATCGAGCGAGATGCTGTAAATCTCAAATCCCTTGTCTTTGTACTTCTCATACAGCTTGATAACCTTTGGGTTCTCTTGCCGACAAGGTCCGCACCAGGAAGCCCAAAAATCAACTAGCACGTACTTGCCCCGCAACGAAGTCAGCGCAACTTTCTTTCCGTCGGGTGCCGCTAGCTTAATTTCTGGAGCGAGTTGACCGACCGTTGTGCTTACCGTTTTCTGCTGGTAGGCAGCCAACATCTTGGTATAGCGAGAGGCGGGTAAGTTCCGTTGAAAAGCGGTAGTCATAGAATCAATAAACGTCCGCTGTTTCCCATCACGCATTAGCAGGGTTGTTTCGTAAGCAGCCACATAAGAATCAGCATGTTGGCGAATTAGCTTCTTCCTCGTGGCGGTGGCACTCTCCCTACTGATTTGCATCAGGCCCTCATCTGGTTTAGGTAGTTCACCGGGTTTAAAGTCTGCTGCTGAACCAGCTTTAAGCCGTTTTTCTTGCATGGCGTCAGCGTAACTCCAGCTAGCTTGGGTCTGAGCCGCCCGAAACTGGAGCTGTAGCGCCGCTTCTGAGGACCCTTCGAGCCAGTATGAGCTAGCTAATTGGGCGGCATCGCCAGTCAGTCGCAGTTGTACCCCATTAGCTAATGGTAGCATCAGCGGAAATATCATTCTTTTTTCGCCCACGGTTAGCGAATAAATAGCCGGTTCCGTGACTTGTCCTCGCAATACAAATTGTCCTTGCGCATCGGCGTAAGCCGAATCTAGGTGCACGTGGCGCCCCTCTCGCCTATCACTTATCAAGATCTTGGCTCCTGCTGGCGCGTTCAGCAACGTGCCGCGTAGTTCATAGCCTGTGGCTAAACTAGCTTCCTGCGCCCCCATGACGCGGCTCAGCCCGCCACCTACACAAAACATTCCGAGGCTCAGAGCAGCCAACGATGAATAGATTTTTAGTATCATAGTTATATTCAATAGGTTTCGAGAAAGATATAACTAAAAAGCACAGGCTACTTCACGTAACCTGTGCTTTCTTATTGATCCTCGTTTTGAGCTAGCTTACACGGCTTCTAGCTTTTGCCGCAGCAATTGATTGGCCGCTTTCGGGTCGGCTTTGCCGCCGGTGAGCTTCATCAGCTCGCCCATAAACATGCCCGTGAGCGACTTTTTGCCGGCCCGGTACTCCGCTACTTTCGCCGGGTTGGCGTCGAGTACTTGCTGAATCAAGGCTTCCAAGGCGCCCGCATCCGACTGCTGCAACAACCCTTGTGCCTCCGCTGCGGCCGCAGCGGTTTGCGTGGGGTTTTCGAGCAGATACGGGAAGAGTTGCTTAGCTGCTACCGAATGGCTGATCTTATTGTCATCAATGAGCTTGATGATGTCAGCTAGGTGCTGGGCCGTGAGCGGGAAGTCTTCCATTGTCACGGCACGCTCGTTCAGGTACGACTTCACGGGGCCTTGCACCCAGTTAGCGGCGGCTTTGGCGTTGGTCGTTAGGCGGCTTAGCTCATCGAAAAAGAGGGCCACTTCCTTCTGGTCAACCAGCACGTTGGCGTCGTAGGCCGACAGACCTAGCTCACCGGTGAAGCGGGCGTAGAGCTGCTGCGGCAGCGCCGGCAACTCGGCCTGCACGCGGTGCAGCCACGCGTCGTCAATAATTACGGGCGTTAGGTCGGGCTCGGGGAAGTAACGATAGTCATTCATCGTTTCCTTGCTGCGCTGGCCGTTGGTGGTGCCGCTGGCCGCGTCGAAGCCGCGGGTTTCGCTGGTTATTTCCTCCCCAGCTTCCAGGATGGCAATCTGGCGCTCGATTTCGTGGTCGATGGCGCGCTGCACGTTGCGGAAGGAGTTCATGTTCTTCACTTCCACCTTCATCCCGAACTCCTTAGCGTCCTTCAGCATCACCGAGATGTTAGCATCGCAGCGCAGGGAGCCTTCCTCCATGTTGCCGTCGCAAACACCTAGGTACTCCACCAGCTTTTTGATTTCCACCAAGTACGCGTAGGCTTCATCGGCGGTGCGCAGGTCGGGCTCCGATACGATTTCGATGAGCGGCACACCGGCGCGGTTCAGGTCCACGAGGGTTTCCACCTCGCCCGCCAAGTGCATCGACTTGCCCGCGTCTTCCTCCATGTGAATACGCGTCAGGCCGATTTTCTTCTCGGTCCCATCGGGCAGGCGGATGTCCACGTGACCGGCGGTGCAGATCGGCGTTTTATCCTGCGTAATCTGGTAGCCCTTAGGAAGGTCGGGGTAGAAATAATTCTTGCGGGCAAAGATGTTGTTGCGCGTGATCTGGCAGTTCGTTGCCAAGCCCATTTTGATAGCATAATCCACGGCCGTGCGGTTTACGCGGGGCAACGTTCCAGGGTGACCTAGGGTAATTACGCTCAGGTTGTTGTTGGGGAGGGCGCCGTACTCATTCTCATCCGAGGAGTACATCTTGCTGTGTGTCAGCAGCTGCGCGTGCACTTCCAGACCGATAACGGGCTGGTATTTAGCTTTTATCGTTTCGTCCATACTAGTAGGTCATGGGCGCTTTGCTTGATAAGCGACGCCCAAAATTCACTATTTAATCCGAAAGGTAACAGGTACGGTATAAGAAACATCCACGGGTTCCCCATCTTGCTTGCCCGGCGTAAAGGACTTGAGGTGGCGTACACCGTACATAGCCGCCTTTTGCAACTCCTCGTACACGTCTCGCAAGTTAGCCGGCACCTCGGCTTCCAACGTCTTCTTATCGGGTCTCACGTTTTGCACCTTGCCGTTTTTATCCACCACAAATAAGATCCTCACGACGCCATTCACATGCCGCCGCAATGCCTCCATTGGGTACTGCACCTTTGCCATCACGGCTTGCACCACAGCATCTTTGTCGCCTGTTCCTTCCGAGTATACGGGCATCACTTCGTAGGGAAAGAAGGCCACTTGCGTGCCATCGGGGCCGTAGCACTCACCTGACACAAACACGCCCTTGTCGTAACTTTCCTTCCGCTTCGGCTTGCCATCAGGATAAAACGTCAGTCGCTGTCCCTGGAGCTTACCCCCAATGTAATCTTCCTGCGTTCGAACCTGCCCGCTCTCGTAGTAATAGCTGCTGACGCCGTGATGAATATGCCGTTTGATATTCAAGTACGGCACATACGAGCGCAACTTTCCTGAGGGGTAGAACACGCGCACCGAGCCGCCAACACTATCCCGGTAGGTAGTTTCGACGCGATGATCAGCCCACGCCTCAGAAGTCACTTTCACCCCATTAGCGTCAAAATACTCGACAACCTTCTGAGGATCTGAGGTGGCCGCAGCTTGTTGGGCGTGAAGAATATTTGTAGAGATACAGAGACTGGCTAGCGATACTACTCGAGCAAACAACATTTATTATCTTCTGATTTATAGTTTACTATGCAATAAAATATTAAGCGCTACTACATGTAAGCAGCACTTGATAACTAAGCGACTACAGTCGTGTCAATTAACCGTATGGTCCGGGCTACGTCCGCGTACTCTGTTCGGCGAATTAAGCTCAGCAACAATTCTGGACCTAGCCCTGGATTGATAATTTTTCGGGCTAAGTTATATACCATCATATCCATCGTGGCAATGTGTGTGCGCTGCTGTGCTGCATTCATATTGGCCAGTAGCATGGCATTCGTCCAAGCGGTTTTGCGTGCTACCCCGATGCTGAAGTTGAGCACACTCGCTTGTTGGGTAGCGGCTACGCGGGTCAGCCAACGCATGGGCAGCCACACCTCTTCCAAACACTTCTGAATGTCGTCTACCAGCGAAGCAATGACGTTGTTGATACGGTCGAAGTCGTTTTTCAGCGCCTGTATTTGCGAGCCCGGTGCGACAGCCGCGGCTGCAATAGCTAGGTCTAGGTTGATGTGCGTGTTGATACCAAGCACTAACTGCTGAATCACAGTAAGTGACTGGTTGAGGCAGCCGTCAAAAGCATATTTCCACGAAGTGCTACAGCCCTCTTTTTGGCCATATGCCTGCCAGGCATCTAGGTAGCGCCGGGCAAATACGATATCGAGCTTTTCCATGCGGGTACCGTCTTCAAATGCCCCAGCCGCAATGCCTTCCGCTACGGCCACCGTCATGCGCTTATACAAAGCGGCAAAGTAGCCCGCTCGGTTCTGCGTCTGCTCACAGGTTTGTACAATCGTATTGATGGCCGTTACGACGTCGGAGATACGGTGCAGTTCCATGGTGCCTAGCTTTGATGGAAAAGGTAGGCTTTCTCTTGAAATGAGAGGCTAACCTCAGCCCACAGATTTAAATATAGAAAGTTACTGGCACGATAAAATAGAGAGAAGGCGGGTTCCTCACACCTAGCAACTGCTGAATGTGAGGAACCCGCCTTCTCTTTTGGCCTTAATTATTGCTATGCTAAGCCTTTACGCACGGCTTCCTCGGCCTTGCCAATAGCCGCATCCAAGCCAGCGGCATTCTTGCCGCCAGCGGTGGCGAAGAACGGCTGACCACCGCCGCCACCCTGAATTTCCTTGGCGAGCTCGCGCACCAGCGTCGAAGCGTTGAGCTTGCCAGCCTTGGCAATTTCATCATCCAGCATAACGGCCAGTTGCGGCTTGCCATCGATTTCGGCGCCAAGCACGGCCACAAGAGTAGGCACGGCCTGGCGCAGGTCGTAAGCTAGCTTTTTGAGCAGGTCAGCCGAAGATACGTTCACCTTCGCAGCTAAGAACTTGACGCCGTTCAAGTCCTTCGCCTGAGCAGCTAGCTGCTCCTTTTGTGCCGTTACGTTTTGCAGCTCGAAATGCTCCAGCTGCTTGCGCAAAGTTGTGTTTTCCTCGCTCAGCTTCTGAATGCTCGTCAGCAAGTGCTGCGGGTTTCCTAGAGCTTCGCGCACAGCCGTGAGCTGATCCATTTGGGCTTGTACGAAGTTCTCAGCCGCCTCAGCCGTTACGGCCTCGATGCGGCGCACCCCAGCACCCACGGCACTTTCCGCCGTGATTTTGAAGAAGCCAATGTCGCCGGTAGTGCGCACGTGGGTACCGCCGCAAAGCTCCACGGAGAAGCTAGGGTCGAAGGTGATAACGCGCACGAACTCGCCGTACTTTTCGCCAAATAAGGCCGTGGCACCTAGACCTTTCGCTTCGTTAATGGGCACATTGCGGCGCTCGTCGAGCGGGATTTGCTGCCGGATGCGTTGGTTCACCAGGGTTTCCACTTGCCGCAGTTGGTCGTCGGTCACTTTGGTGAAGTGCGAGAAGTCGAAGCGTAAGAGCTTGTCGTTCACCAGCGAGCCTTTCTGCGCCACGTGGCTGCCTACCACTTCACGCAGAGCGGCTTGGAGCAAGTGGGTGGCCGTGTGATTTTTGCGAATCAGCTCGCGACGGGCGTGGTCGATGCGGGCAAAGAACTCGCCACCTAGGTCCTCAGCGTCTGGCAGGTCGAGAACGGTGTGCACAATCAGGTCGTTTTCCTTCTTCGTGTCAATCACACGCACCTTCGACAGGCCCGACTCGATGTAGCCTGTATCACCAATCTGCCCGCCCGACTCTGCGTAGAACGGCGTTTGGTCAAGTACCACCTGGTACTCGGTTTTACCTTTCTGCGTCAGCTTGCGGTAGCGCAGGATGCGCGCTGGTGCTTCTTCCAAGTCGTAGCCGACAAAGGTTGGCTGCTCGTCGTCGGCGTTCACAATGGTCCAGTCGCTCTGCTCGGCTTCCTGAGCATTGCGCGACCTAGCTTTTTGTGCTTCCAACTCCTTCTTAAAGCCTTCTTCATCCACCGTTAAGCCCTTCTCGCGGGCAATCAGCGCCGTGAGGTCGAGCGGGAAACCGAAGGTATCCGAAAGTTCGAAAGCCGCCTTGCCGTCAATCGTATTGCCCTGACTCTTAAACATTTCTTCCAGCGCATCAATGCGACGCAGACCGGTTTCCAGGGTCTTCAAGAAGGCAATTTCTTCTTCCTCAATCACGCGCTGCACAAACTGCTGCTGCTGCTTCAACTCAGGGAAGATACCCGCCATCTGATCGGCCAGCACGGGTACGATCTTATAGAGGAAAGGCTGCTTTTGGCCTAGCGACGAGAAGGCGTAGCGCACGGCGCGACGCAGAATACGGCGAATCACGTAGCCCGCCTTCACGTTGCTTGGCAACTGCCCATCAGAAATGGTGAAGCTGATGGCCCGGATATGATCAGCAATCACGCGAATGGCAATATCAGTGCGCTCGTTTTCAGTAGCCGGCTGGTCGTTCACCGTGGCGGGCGACGTACCGTGGTATTCTATGCCGACTTCTTTGGCGATGAACTGAATGAGCGGTTGAAAAACGTCGGTGTCGTAGTTGGACCGCACGCCCGACACAGCCATCATCAAACGCTCGAAGCCCATACCGGTATCGACATGTTGCTGAGGGAGTTTTATCAACGATTTATCAGCTAAACGCTGAAACTCCATGAACACATTGTTCCAGATTTCCACTACTTGCGGATGGTCGGCGTTGATCAGCTCGCGGCCGGGTTTCTGGGCCACTTCCTCCTCGCTACGCAGGTCGATGTGGATTTCGGTGCACGGACCACACGGACCCGTATCGCCCATCTCCCAAAAGTTATCCTTCTTGTTGCCAGGCAGAATCCGGTCGTCAGTAGTGTATTGACGCCACAGGTCCTGCGTTTCGGTATCGGCACCTAGGCCATCACCTTGGTCGCCTTCGAAGTAGGTCACATAGAGGCGGTCTTTCGGCAACTTGTACACTTCCGTCAGTAGCTCCCAGGCCCAGGCAATGGCTTCTTTCTTGAAGTAATCGCCAAACGACCAGTTACCTAGCATTTCAAACAAGGTATGGTGGTAGGTATCATAGCCTACCTCTTCTAGGTCGTTGTGCTTGCCCGAGACGCGCAAACACTTCTGCGTATCAACAACACGCTTGTAGGGTGCGGGCTTGTTGCCCAGGAAATAGTCTTTGAACGGGGCCATGCCGCTGTTGATGAACAGCAGCGTGGGGTCATCTTTGACCACCAGCGGCGCCGAGGGCACAATGTGATGACCTTTCGAAGCGAAGAAATCGAGGAATTGCTGGCGAACGTGAGCGGCAGTCGGTTGGGACATAAGGAAGGGGTAAGAGCGCCGCGCCGGATTGGCGACGACGGCAATTTTAGCTACTTTGCGACTTTAGTTACCCAAATAACAGGGCTATAAAGGCAATTATGCAAAGGTAGCCACTTCGCCCCGAAGTCGGAGCGGAGTTGAGGGCAGTACGTTTACCTAGCTCTGTTTTTCCACTACGTATGAAGCTATTCTTTTTGCGGCCCCTCTCTGCCACTCGCTTTGTTTGCAAACCAAAGCTGCTCCTAGGGGTACTACTCACACTACTATACGTTGCTTCTTACGCTGACTCACAGCCCGTTGAGTCGCTGCCTTCCTCAATGAAAGTAGCACGTACGCCGAAGCCCAAGAAGAAAATAGGCAAGATGCTTGGGGCCGATATTTCCTTTCTGCCGCAACTGGAAGCGCGGGGAGTAACATTCTCCGATAAGGGCCGGCCAAAAGACGCCATTGAGATTCTCAAAGACCACGGCATCAATTATATCCGGCTACGAATCTTCAACAACC
Source organism: Hymenobacter sp. GOD-10R (assembly GCF_035609205.1). Taxonomy (NCBI): domain Bacteria; kingdom Pseudomonadati; phylum Bacteroidota; class Cytophagia; order Cytophagales; family Hymenobacteraceae; genus Hymenobacter; species Hymenobacter sp. GOD-10R. The sequence continues at coordinate 3,017,170 of NZ_CP141184.1, read as the reverse complement.
CAGCAGCCGACAGCGGCTACTCACCTCAGAAAGGCTTCTGCGACTTGGCCCATACCCAGCAGATGGCAAAGCGCATCAAGAAGGCGGGCTTGAAATTCCTGCTAGATTTTCACTACAGCGACACCTGGGCCGACCCGCAGAAGCAGTTCAAGCCTGAAGCGTGGAAAGACCTGCACGGCACCCAACTCACCCAGGCCGTGCACGACTATACCCGCGACGTGCTGCTGTCCCTAAAAGCCCAAGGCACCTCGCCTGATATGGTACAGGTGGGCAACGAAATCAACCATGGGATGCTTTGGCCCGATGGCGACATTCACAGTGCCGACAGCGTAGCCCGGCTCGATAACCTAGCTGAGTTGCTGAAAGCAGGCGTGGCAGCCGTGCGCGAAACCACGCCTAACAGCCTCGTGATGCTACACATTGCCCTAGGTGGCCAGAACGAACAGTCGGTGTATTGGCTCGACAACATGCGAAAGCGCGGCGTGACGTTCGACGTCATCGGCGAATCGTATTACCCGCAGTGGCACCGCACCATCCCCGACTTGCAACGCAACCTAACGGACCTAGCCAAACGCTACCCCCAAGACGTGGTGGTAGTCGAATACTCAGCGCGCAAGCGCGAGGTGAACGATGTGGCCTTTAACCTCCCCGACGGCAAAGGCCTAGGCACTTTCATTTGGGAGCCGTTGAACACCTGGGAACAGATTTTCGACAAGCAAGGCAGATCCAATGACCTCCTCATGATTTATGATGAGGTAAGTAAAAAGTTTAAGATCAACTAGCTAGCCTTGTTGCTGGTTGGCAGCTACTACCTAGCAGGCCATAGGCCCCAGCAAAGTAGGCCCAGGTTTTGAGTTTATTTGTTAGCTAGCTTTCCGCGGTTCACCCCTTCACGCCTCCCCTCCCTCCATGCCCTACAAAGAGCACGAAATTGAAAAACAGTACTTCACCATCGGCGAGGTAGCGGCGCAGTTCAACGTGGCGCCGTCACTGATTCGCTTCTGGGAGACGGAGTTTGATGAGTTGCGCCCCCGCAAAAGCAAGAAAGGCAACCGTCTTTACACTCCGCAGGACATCGACACATTCCGCACTATCTACCACTTGGTGAAGGAACGCGGCTACACCATTCCCGGCGCCCGCGACATGCTCAAGCAGAAGGGCCCCCAGCTCAAGGAGAAGATCGACGTGATTCAAAGCTTAGAAAGGATGCGGGGCTTTCTGGTGAGCCTGAAAAAGGAGATTGATGAGCGGAATAAGGGACAATAAGGTAGATGTCACCTAGTAATTAGTGCCAGGGCATTCGGTTTGTACCCGTATTATTTGTGTTAGTTATTATGCGCTCTTTGTATGTCTTGCTGCTTCTAGCAAGCGTCCTTTTTATTTCCTGCAGTCAGGACAAAAACAAATTTAACCTTTACGAAAGCGGTGTTATTGCACCAATTCAACCAACGATAAAGTGCCAACCCTATCAAGTTACAGCGCGGCCCATCCTATTTGAAAGTAGTTTCTTTCCGAACATACAAATACAGCAGGATAGCATAACGCTACACTTAGATCAACGTTTTCTCGGCAACTTACCTGTCTCTTCTGGTCGGATCGTTGCTACTGATCCAGTGGCACTACGAGATACCCCCTTTACGACAATATTCCCTCACGGGCGTTTTCCTGTCGAGTTAGCAATAGCACATTTTGATAATGATGCACGAGTAGCATTTGCTAGAGTTGTGTTCTCAAACGAACCTGTGGCTACATGGCAAATGGCCTTGGTCAATGGGCAAGAACTGCTACCTATTACTGGTGAGACATACTATGGCTATTCGGTAGATGCAGGAATAGCGCTTTTCATGGATGCGGCTCACATTCATACGTTTAATCAGTATTTATCGTCAGATCAGTCAGCTTCTGAAAAGCTGTTTATCAACAGCTTTAAGCTAGATAGTGACTCGCCTTTACCAGGACTATTGTATGCCGCAAATGGCGATACGCTAGCTACGTTTTCAACTGGCTGGGGTGATGGTTCCTATGCTACTTACATTGGCTTGGATGCACAAAATAAACCATGCCGTTTGCTTACTGATTTTCAGGTTATTGATTGGCATTAAGTATTACCCTTATCGTCTTGTCGAAGATTAACGTCTAGTTTACTTATTACCATGTCTATTTCTACTCTCAACGATACCTTACTCTACGAAGTCGCACTTACTCTTTTCCCCGGCATTGGGCCGCAGCTCACGCGGCAGCTTATGAGTTACGGTGGCTCTGCCAAGAACGTGCTCCACCTGCCCCCGGGCAAGCTGCGCAAGATTCCGGGCGTAGGACCAACTACGGTTGCAAACCTAACCGGCGCTGAGCGCACCCTAGCTTTGCGTAAGGCAGAAAATGCACTTAAGAAGGCCGAGCAAGATGGCGTGCAGCTGCTCTTTTACACGAGCAAATCCTACCCTAGCCGCCTCAAGCAAATTCCGGACGCGCCGGCCTTGCTCTATTACCAAGGTACCAGCGACCTGAACCAAGCCAAAACGGTGGCGCTCGTCGGTACGCGCCAGGCAACGGACTACGGGCGCGAGCAAACCGAGCGCATCGTGAAAGGTTTGGTACCGCACCAGCCACTCGTTATCAGTGGGCTAGCCTATGGCATCGACATTACGGCGCACCGAGCAGCTTTACAGGAAGGACTGTCAACCATCGGCGTCATGGCTACAGGGCTTGACATTATATACCCTCACGCCCACCGCAAAACGGCTGAGAAGATGCGCGAGCAGGGCGGCCTGCTCACCGAGTTTGCCTTCGGCACCCAACCCGACCGCTACAACTTTCCGGCACGCAACCGCATTATTGCCGGGCTGGCGGATGGCGTGGTCGTGGTAGAGGCCAACCACAAAGGCGGCGCCCTAATTACGGCCGAAATTGCACTAAGCTATAACAAAGATTTGCTGGCCGTACCAGGCAACCTTAGCAACCCAACTTCGGCCGGCTGCAATCACCTCATTAAGAGCAACAAAGCTGCGCTCTACGCCGAGCCTAAAGACCTAGAAGAGTTGCTCAACTGGGATGAGGCCCTGCACCAACACGGTAAATTCGCCCCCACTCCTACCTACGACGCGGCTGATTTTACCGGTGAAGAGTTTGCCATCATCACCGTGCTGCAAACAGCCACTAACCGCGAAGAGCACCTTGATAACCTAGCTTGGAAAGCGCAACTGCCAGTCCATCAAGTAGCCTCCTTCCTACTCGGCCTAGAATTCAGGAACGTAGTGAAATCATTGCCGGGCAAAAAGTATGTGTTGATCTAGCTTATGTACGTGCTCCTTAACGGCCGCCTAACAGCGCAGCAGGAACTTACCCTGGCTTTACCAAACCGCGGCTTCTACTTCAACGACGGCTTTTTTGAAACGCTGATCTGGGCGGAGGATGCGATTCGCTATGGGGGGCATCATGTAGCGCGCATGCAGTGCGCAGCCGCTGTGCTGGGCTTAGAACTACCCGAAACTTTGCGCAACCTAGCTTCGCTGCAAGGTCTGTTTCGGTCACTTTTAGCGGCAAACGGCCTTTCGCAAGCGCGCGTGCGGCTGCAAATATGGCGCGGTGGCAGCGGCCTTTACACACCTGAATCAAACACCGCAGAATTTCTGGTGACTGCGCAACCCTTCGTACTGCATGCAGCGCCTGTCGCCCAAGCCGATTTTGCCGAAACAGTACGCACGCATCCTTCAGCGTGGGCTTTCTGCAAGGGCCCTAACGCTCTGACGTACGTGCTAGCAGGTCGGGAGCGGCAGCGTCGCGGCCTTGATGAGCTGTTACTGCTAGATCCTGCGGGCCACGTTGCGGAGGCTGGAGCAGCAGCTATTTTTTGGATTCGAGCGGGGCACCTGTACACGCCAGCGCTGACTACGGGGTGCGTGGCTGGCGTGCGACGAGCGCATTTACTAGAGGTTGCACAAGCCCATGGCATTCCATGCACGGAAGGGCTGTACCAACCTAGCGAACTGCTAGAAGCGGAAGCGGCTTTTACTGCCAACGTGGCTGCCCTGCGCCCATTAACTTGGGTAGCAGGTGTTTCTCTCGCTTCGGCGTCTCACGCTTTATTGCAAGCTCTGCAAAACTGGGAAGCTAGCTAGCCTACGTCTCTCGTTTTAGTTAGAGATGCTGCTGTTGCTTGTAACTAAGCAACCATTGCCGTGGTTACGTGGCGGAAACGTAAGCGCAGCCAGCTAGGCTCAAACTCAGTTAGATCAGCTTCGGTAACTTCATTCAGACGTAGGGCATCAGCAAGGTTCCATCCGCCGGAGTATAAGGCATAAAGAGCAATCCAGGCGCGGTGTTGACGCGATAATTTGCTGGACGTTGAGGTAGCGAATGTACTAGCAGAAGAGTGGGAAGTAGAAGCCGTCATAGGAGTAACAATAACATTTCCTATACATACTCCTCAACCCTATCCTTTGGATTTAGTAGAAGTGAAGAATATATATATATAAATATAAATTCATGAATATCAGCGAGTAATTTTTTATTCCTCGCCAATAACAGCGTGACGACCCTTTTACCGACTATTACTTACTAGAGTTTCTAGTTCAGCGAGAAGCTAGCAGTCAGCTCCTCTACCGACGTGCGTGCAGCTGGCTCAAAGCGCAGCATGCGAAAAATCCGTTGTGCCTCATCGGCTAAGGACTGCATAGCGGCAACTGGTACCGTTTCGGCACGTCCTGCCACAACTCTGGGCTGCATCGACAGGATTGAGGTCTTGCTCACCTCGCCGTCGGGCTGTATTTCGAGCTTAATTACGACGCTTCCTTGCGCACCAGCCTTCTGGGCCTCAACCGGGTAGCGGCTGTTCTCCCTAAAAAACACCATGGATACGCTGTCCTCAGCCAACGGCTTATGCTCGTGCATACGCTGCGTGAGGCCGCGCTTGATTAGCTTCGACTGCTTGACCCTAGGTTCTTCGGCAGCGGGTTTGGCGGGAGCCGCTGCCACGACTGGGGCCGGGGCCGGCTTAACGGGCCTCGTTTTTTTGCGCAGCGGGGTGATAGGAGCGGCTGGATCGGCCGTCCAAATATTATAGCTGTTCTGCGCTTGCACAGCAGGGGCAGCTAGCAATAAAGCTACCAGAGCGTAAAACCACTTTCTCATACCTTCTCACTTATAAATAGGACCACCACCACTCACTATGGCATTTTTTCGGATGCTGCTGTTTGAACGTTTCAACAGCTAAATAGGTGCATTTGATTGCACTCTCACCGGAAAAATTTACTACAAACTTAGACAAGATTCTGATTTTTGCTAAGCTTAAGTCTGGGAGGGCCACTGGCGGTACTACAGGATCAATTTGGCAATAGTACCAGCTAGGCGAAAGCTGTATTTAGCATTCCACCTAGCTGGTACTTTTGCGCTATTGCATCACGTAGCGGATAGGCACTTCCTCCTGGGTGGTGGAAGGCGCGGGCTCAAAGCGCAACCCCAATAGGAGTTGTTGCGCGTTGTGGCGCATGGCTTCACGACCGGCAGCAGTCGAAGCACCCTTTTCTGATTTGGCGCTCTGGTGAATATCATCGCCAGTCACGGTAGAGTTCGTCACACCGCCATCGGGGTTTACCTCCAAGCGCACCATTACTTGCCCAGTTAGGCCAGCACGGAGGGCTGTGGGTGGGTACTGCAAATGCTCCCAGGTGAAGTCGTAGAAGCCTGCGTCTTCCTTGCTATAGGAATTCTGACGGAGCCGCTGGCCTAGGCCACGGCGTAACGTTACGGACTGACCGCTAGCTAATTGTAGAGAATCTTTTGCGTGACGTTCTGCTAAGGCTTTAGTCTTTTCTTCTTCCCACGCTTTTTCTTTTAGCGCAACGCTGCCTCGCTTGACGGCTGTTTTGCCGGGCGTAGGCGTTGGAGTAGCGCCCTCCCAACGATTGAAAGAATTTTGGGCAAGGCTTACCTGCGCAGCGCAAAGAAGAGCGCCCGCAAGTAAGAATCGAACAGTTTTGGGTGGTGTTGCTGGTAGTGCTTTCGAGAGCATAACTTTAGCAGACGTTAAGGTGGTTCGGAGGTGCATGAATTGCTTACTTTCCTACTAGTTTAACGCAATAAAGTTATACCTAAGTATACAAAGCACTATTTTAAACCGCTACCGGCGCTTTGATGGCCGGCCACGCGTCGTAATTCTCCAGCTTAAAGTCGTCGTACTGGAAGCCAAAAATATCCTTCACGGCCGGGTTCAGATGCATTTGCGGCAGCGGACGCGGCTCGCGGGTGAGTTGAAGCTGCGCCTGCTCTAGGTGATTGGAATACAAGTGGGTATCGCCACCGGTCCAAATGAATTCGCCAGGAGCTAGGTCCGTCACTTGGGCCATCATGAGGGTGAGCAACGCGTAGCTGGCGATGTTGAAAGGAACGCCCAAAAAGATGTCGGCGGAGCGCTGGTAAAGCTGGCAAGAAAGTTTTCCGTCGGCCACGTAAAACTGGAAGAGCGCATGGCAAGGCATGAGCGCCATCTGGTCGAGTTCGGCCACGTTCCAGGCGCTAACCAGGATGCGGCGCGAGTCAGGCGACTGCCGCAATTGGCGCACTACTTCGCTGATCTGGTCGATGTGAGAGCCGTCGGGCTTGGGCCAGTTGCGCCACTGCTTGCCGTACACCGGGCCTAACTCGCCGGTGGCATCAGCCCACTCGTCCCAAATCTTTACCCCATGCTCCTTCAAGTAGGCAATGTTCGTGTCGCCTTTGAGAAACCACAGCAGCTCGTGGATAATGCTCTTTAGGTGCACCTTCTTAGTGGTCACCAGCGGGAAACCATCGGCTAGGTTAAAGCGCATTTGAGGCCCGAAGATGCTGAGCGTACCGGTACCCGTGCGGTCGGTTTTCTGGGTGCCGTGGTCAAGAATTTGGCGAACGAGGTCTAGGTATTGTTGCATGGGTGAGCGGATGAATGGGTAAAAATAGAAAAAGCCGTCCAGTTAAGACGACTTCCCCACTTCAATCATCTCGAAATTACACAATAGATAGGCTTACAATGCTTCTATCGTTTTCAACTCAAGGTACCGGTATTCCTGACCACCAAAGACTGGTTTGGCTGGTCCATTGTACTCTTTATAGGTACCACTAAACTTCACCTTTTTGCCCTCTTGCCGAAACTCCTCCGATAAGGCGCAAACTACGCCGTATATCTGCGAATCATATGTACCCGGAATGTGATAGACAATGGCATAGCGCTGTTCTTCTGTAACAAAATGCACATAGCCTTCATATTGATTAGCTTGCCCCGTAACGCTGGTGTTGATGGCACAATCTCTTCCTACCTCATCGTTTTTTTGGCAACCGTTGCCGACCACCATTGTCGCCAGCAGCATCAGCATGTACCAATAGCTCTTCATAACAGCTTTCTATAAGTTAGAAACTCTACTTGCTAATAGGTAGAGGCTGTTCTAACGAACATGGTTGCATTGTTTCAGATACAACTAATTCTATGCTTATATAAAGAAGGATTTCCCGCCAAGTCTTTGTTGAGCGAGCAATTCCTGAAAGTACCGCAAGTAGCCAGCAACGCCTGCAACTACTAGCAGTTGTTACTTATTGGCTGCTGCACCAAGCTTCTTCAAGTGCTCTACCGCGCCCGTGTTCTTCGGATTGAGAGTTAAGGAACGTTGGTAATTTGTTACGGCAAGCGACTTATTACCAGCCATTTCATAAGCTTCGCCTAGGCTGTCGTAAGTATTCCAGCTCTTGGGGTATAGCGCCGCATTTAGCTTAAATAGCGCAATAGCTGGCTGCGTTTTTCCGGCCCGTGCTAGCTTGTAGCCCCATTCGTTCACGTATTCCTCCGACAAATAAAATTCGCGGTGTTCTGCCTTTACGGCTTTGTAGATGGCGGCAGCTTGCTCGTAATTTTGTGCAAGTAGTTGTTGCTGAAAAGCTTTCAGCGCCGCAGGAGTTCCGTAGATGCCCTCCACGATCTGGTCCGACAAGTCGTAGAGGCTGGCTTGCGTATTACGGTCCGACTCGTTTGCTAGCAGCACAATCCCAAATCCTAGCTCTGGGTAGAGCGCGCAATGACTCGCAAACCCATAGGAGCCACCCGAATGGAACAGCTTCCGTTTGCTATCCACGGTTTTAGCGATGTTCCAATTATAGCCAATGGCTTCCCCGTCAGAAGTTCCCCAGGTCGGCTGATGCGTTAGGACTACCGCTTTCGTCCGTTCGTTGAGCTGATATTGCAGGTATTTTACCATGTTCGCGGCACTGTAGCGCAAGCCACCCGACGCTTGCATAGTGGCTATCGACTGGTTAGCCATGTGGCTCCCGTTCTCATTGTAACCCGTCGCCAACAAGCTAACCTCGGTTTCGAAGGCGCGGGCATCTTGCATACCGCAGGGCTTTTCGATGTACTTGGCCAACAGCTCCTTATATGGGGTCTGATGTACGTCTTCCAGAATGTAGGCCAGCAGCTGCGTCGCGACCATTGGAGTGGCGTGGCACTAGGCCCGGAATTGTATCGGGCTTCGCGCGGCGCAGATCTTCGTAGAAGTTTTGCTGGGTATAGTTCTTCAACTTCCGGTTCGCCACAACAGCTACCGAATCAGGGTTTACTTGCTTATAAAAGGCAGTTAGGTCCGGCAGGTTATCGGGCAGCGCAGAGGTAGTGTTTGCTAAATGAATCAGCTGAATCGGCTGGCCCTGGTAGGCTAGGTTGGCATAAGCAGGTCCTAGGTATTTTCGGATGTCATCCGTTGCTTTTACTCTTTGCTCAATAATAGCCTGCGCCAAGAGCAGGCTAGCAAATGTTTTGCTGATGGAAGCAATTTCGTAGACCGTATGCTGGGTTGGGGCCTGGTCTCTGCCTTTCTCGACCTCGCCGAAATTGTAGAAGTACGTTTGGCCGTTCTTGATGATCCCAACCGATACTCCGACTCGGGCTGGCTGGGCCATGAATCCACGCCCCAACCGTTGAACAACGGTGTCAACTTGGGCATTACGCTTGGCACTGGCTACGCCGTTGGCAGGTTGACCAAGCGCGATCTGAAGGAACAAGGCCAAAAGCCCGACAAGAGTACCAAGACGCTTCATAAGGGAGTGAGCTAGATTATTTCAGCGGGACACTCGCCCTCGAATCAGAAGTTACAGCAGATGCATTAATTATATAACCCGATACCGTCGAAGCAGTGGCTTGTGACGTGTTGTGTGGAGCTCAATCGACCTAGGTAGTAGCAAACGAAAAATTAAAAAAGCCTTCCCTCAGTTAGAGAGAAGGCTTTTTGGCAACATGAAAAGCTTGTTGTGCAAGCCAGGTTACCGCTTGCTGATTTTATTCAAGGATATAGAGCGCTGTTGGTTCGATTTGAATTCGTCCATTCCTTCGGCCCGCAGCGCCACATGTTTGGTCCGGCGTCCAGCCATCCGCTCGCGCCACATCTTGAAAGAAGAAGGCTTCATCATCTTGCGCATCAGCGTGATAACGCCTTTTTCGGGTAAGCCAAATTGCGCTTCAATGGCCTCGAATGGCGTGCGGTCTTCCCACCCCATTTCCATGATGCGGTCCACATCAGCGGCAGACAAGTTATTAGGGTCGGGCAGTGAATTTTTCATGGGTCAGTGCAGAGTGTAGTCAGCCGTAAGATGGCTAGGTACTCTTACCGATAACGAGTTGATTTCGTTAAGGTTTGTTTATTCGCCAATACGCAATGCACCGCCGGAGTTCGACATTTGGTTATAGTCTTAAGCACGAAAGCCACTCGATTGGAGCGGCTTTTGTGGTAATCTCAGGTCAGGATTATAATGGAAGCTACTTAGGACTCTACTGTAGAACCTCTTGCCAACCCTCTGTTTCGGCGTATTGCTTTATCACGGCGCACCGCTCTTGTAGGAAACTTCGCAGGTAGCCTCTCAACACTAGTACATCCGCAAGCTTTCCCAACCATCCCAGAGGCGACTCAAACGCAAATACATCTCGCATAATGGTTGTTGCATTACGTTGCTCAAAATGGTGTTCGTGCCGCATCCATTTAAACGCACCTTGCTGCATCACATCACAGAAATAAGTTGGAGCACTCAGTTCCACAACCTGACTAGCAAGAGTCTGCCAAAGGCCAAAGTGGCGCGCTCGAAATGTAACAGAGTCACCTAGCTGCAACACTCCACTTCGCACACCATTTACAACCTTCTCCTGGGTTTGATGGGTGGAAACCGTATGCAGATCGACGCTTAGCGCTAAGTTGAAGCATCTTTCTATCGGCGCCTGGATGGTAGTAATCACCTGAATAGTTGGCATAAAGGAGTATCAGCTTCTTTTGTTTAGCAAAAACAGAAAGGCCCTACCATGTTGTTGATAGGGCCCTTTGAAGAATAAGCTTGGGCTTCTTACAGCGACTTCTGCACAGCTGTAGCCGTTGGCATAGTCGTTTTTAGCGAAGCTGTTTTGGTGCTTTTCTTGGCGCAGCAGGCGGGAACGCCGGCGGCACTCCCTGCCATAGCGCAATGCGCCTTCATTTCGGCAGAACAAGTTTCTTTCTTGGCCTTTTTGGCTTTGTCGTCTTTGCCGTCGTGGGCGGCAGCGGTGCCGACGAAGGCAAACAGCGTGAGAGCGAGCAGGGCGTTTTTCATAACTGAAACAAAGAAGTGGAGTGAAACAAAAGCGGAGCGGGCATGGTTGGCTTCACGCTGCCCTAAAGTACAAAAGGCTAGGGAAAGTAGCGCGGACTTTGTGGTCCGCGCGTGCTCGTTATTAGGCCCGGACCACAAAGTCCGCGCTACACAGACCATGTCCGCGGACGAACCTCCGTGCTCTTATGCCGCTTCGCAAGCTTAGTTACCTCACGCTCATTGTTCTAGCCCTGCTATCGGCTGTGAGCGTGTACCATGTGGCGCACCTGCGCTTCAACTATAATTTCAACGACTTCTACCCTGCTGGTGACCCCGACCTAGCTTACTACGAAAAGTACTCGGAGCGCTTCGGCAACGACAACGATTTTGTGCTGCTGGCCTTAGAAGCGCCAGCGGGCCATACCGTGTTCAACGGACCTTTTCTGAGTCGCGTCGATTCGCTCACGCGTTTTGCGCAGCGGCAGCGCAATGTGGTGCACGTGGTGTCGCCTACCAACGCTACCAATCCGGTCGTGGAAGGGCTTGGGGTGTTCAACCTCCCCTACCTACACCCAGCCGAACCCGCTCGCCTTCAGGATGATTCGGCGCTGATTTATCGCACGCCAGGGCTGGTCGACAATCTGTTTGCCCGCGATGCTCGCGCCATCACGGTGCTAATTCAAACCTCGCCGGAGTTGAAAAAACCGGCAGGTGACTCGCTGCTTACCAGCATCAAGACCCAGCTCGGGCAGCTAGGTTTTGCGGAAAACAACTACCACCTAGCTGGCCGCCTAGTGGCGCAGTCGGTGTTCGTCGACCGGTTGCAGTGGGAGCTAGCCGTGTTCATGTCGCTGTCGGTGGTACTGGTAACGGTGCTGCTGTGGTTCACCTTCCGCACGTGGTGGGGTGTGGTGCTGCCGCTGATCGTGGTGCTGGGCGCTATCCTGTGGGGGCTTGGGCTGATGGCGGCCTGCGGGATCAGCATTGATCTAATGACGGCCTTGCTGCCGGTGATGATGTTCGTGGTGGGCATGTCGGATACTATCCACATCATCACGCGCTACGTGACGGAGCTAGGGTACGGCGCTAGTAAGAAGGACGCGCTGCTCACTACTATCAAGGAATCAGGTTTTGGGTCGGGCCTGTCGGCCCTGACCACCAGCATCGGCTTCTTCACGCTGATGACCAGCACCATCAAGCCGATTCACAACTTCGGGCTGTTCACAGGTATTTCGGTGTTGCTGGCGTTTGTGCTGTCGTTTACGCTACTGCCAGCCTTGCTGATTCTGCTGCGCAAGCCGCAGCTGCGCACGGCGCGTGAAGACGGCCACAGCTGGGATGGCATACTGGGGCGGCTGTTCCGCTGGGTGCTTACCCGGCGGCGGCTGGTGTTCACGACGGCGGGCCTGATCCTAGCCGGCTCGATCTTCTTCGCCATGCAAATTCGCATCAATTCGGCCTTGCTGGATGACTTGTCGGACAGCGACCCGGTGAAGCAGGACTTCCGCTTTTTTGACCAACGTTTCGCCGGGGTGCGGCCGTTTGAGCTGAATTTGCAGCCGGCTCAAGGCCGTAGCATCTACGACCTAGCTGTGCTGCAAGAAGTTGAGCAGATTGAGAATTACTTGAAGAAAGACTACGACCTGCGAGTAGCGGCTTCGCCCGTTACGATCATTAAATCGGTGCGAAAGGCCCTGAATGGCGGTGGAGTAGAAGAATATCGCCTACCCGACTCGGAAGCGGAGCTACGACGGATCGTTAACAAGGTGAAGCTATTCCGCAAGAAGCCGGAGTTCCGCGCCTTGGTGGCGCCCGATGGCAGCGAAGGCCGACTCACCGGCCGCATGCCCGACGTGGGCAGCATCCGCGCCGACGCCCTGAACCTAGGTCTGCGCCGGTTTCTGCGCCAGCAGATCGACTCCACGGTAGTGCACACGCGCCTAACCGGCTCGGCTAACCTCATCGACAAGAACAACGAGAACCTGACGCTGAACATGATTCAGGGCATGAGCATCGACATTGTGATGGTGGTGCTGATTGTGCTAGCCCTGTTCCGGTCGCTGCGCATGACGGTGGTAGTCATCATTCCTAATCTCGTGCCCATCATCATCGTGGCAGGCGTAATGGGGGCTTGCGGAGTGGCAATGAAGGTAAGTACCAGCATCATCTTCACAATTGCCTTCGGCATTGCCGTCGACGATACCATCCACTTCATCAGTAAGCTTAAGCTCACGCTGCTGCACGAGCCCACCTTGTTCCGGGCTGTGCGCAAGACCTATTTGATGGCGGGCAAAGCGGTTATCGTCACGTCATTGATATTGGTGGGTGGCTTCTCCACCCTCATCTTCTCCCGCTTCGACGGCACCTTTTATGTGGGCGTGCTCATCGGCCTCACGCTGCTCTTCGGCGTGGTAGCCGAGCTGACGCTGTTGCCGCTACTGATCTTGTTTTTCTACAAGCATAAGCCCCGCGAAATTCGGGAGCAAGTGCCGGTGTTAGGTGGGTAGAAATGCGCCAAGGTGCTCGTTGTCTGCGGCGTTTGGGGTAGCCTAGGTCATGCTCTTGCGTTACGGCCAGATCGTTTAGGAATAAATGCGCCGTGGCACGTTCCTACAATCTGCCTATTTTGCCGTATGAAATTCCTGGTTCTTGCCCTCCTACTCCAACAGCCCGCGCCCGTCGATGACCCCGTTCCCCACCTCATTCAGGAGCGAGAAACGTTGGTTCGCCAGTACGAAGAAGCTAATGCCCAGCGCAATAGCCTTTTTGGCAACAAGCCTAGCAAGAAAGACCTGCAGGAGGTGGTGGATGCGCTGAAGGGCATTATTCGCAAAGACAGCGAGCTAATTCAGGCGGTAAAAGAAAGCGGCATTCGTCGCACGGCGGGCATCGTGGCGGAGAAAACCCAGGCCGAGCGGCAAGCAAGCCTAGCGCAGGGCGACCAGTCCTCCACCCGCGAGCGGTTCTACGACCTGCAAAACCAAATTCAAGACCTCGAGCTTCGCGACAAGCAGCGACAGAAAAAGCTAGCCGAAGCGCAGGAGCAGCTCGCCACTGCTGATGCCACCCGCACCAGCCGCGAACTAATAGCCGTAGCGCTGGCCTTGCTCAGCGCGAGCTTGTTGGTGTACGTGTACCGGTTGCGCCAAAAGTTGCCCGTACGGCGCGCTCGGCGGGGGTAAGGAACCACGTTAGCCTCTTAACCCTAGCTTTTCTCATGCTCATTCCTGCCGCCGACTACCTGACGTACGCCGAGGCGGTGACTTTATACAACGACCTGCGCGAGGCAGAAATCATTGCTCTGGTTAAGAGCGCTGGCCCGCCCTCCTTTCCGTTTGGCGACGGACTTTATTACCAGCTCCTGATTGAGGAAGATGAGGTCGAAGCTGCACGGGGCATCGTGGCCGAGTTTGAGCAGCACCGCACGGCGGAAGTACCGAACCGCTGCCCACGCTGCGGCTCCACGGACACGTTGCCGGCGCCGCATGTGCGGTGGTGGAAACGCCTATTCTACGCTGGCACCACCTTATACCAGTGCCAAAACTGCGGCGCTTCGTTTGCGACTTAGTATGCTAGCTTTTGAGGAGCAAACCCAACACATTGAGCATCTGATTACTACAATATTTAGCAATTTTTCTAATTATATTAGCTTGCCTTTCCAAGCTCAGCTACTATTTTAGGCATCTAATACGACGCTGATTTTTACGCCGCAAACGGCCTTGTTAGTTGATCTGGACGGAAGAACAAGTACGCGCGCTGGTGACCGACGCCGGCACGCTCAAGCGGGGTCTTGACCTCGCCATGCCTCCCAAGTGGAGCAACCTAGGCCGCACCGACACGGCCGCCTGGGGCGAATGCGCGGGCAGTGGCTCCAAGCCCTATCAAGTTGGCATCGACCTCACGGAGCCTGCTTTCAAGTGTTCTTGCCCGAGCCGGGTATTCCCTTGCAAGCACGGCGCGGGGCTGCTGCTCTTGTTAGCACGTGAAGCAGCGCGCTTTACGGGCAACACATCGCCCCCTTGGCTGGCAGAGTGGCTTGCTAAGCGGGAGCAAAACCAGCCCAAGAAAGTCACCCAAGCGCCCGTCGCAAAAGCCATCGATGACCCTAGCGCTTCGGAAGTTGAGGAATCTACTGTACAAGAGGCGGCTAGCCTCGTTAGCGAAGCTCGTTTGCAACGCATGCAGCGCGGCGCAGCGGAACTACTGATCTGGCTGCAAGACCTTATCAGCGCGGGCCTAGCTCAAACCGAAAATCAGCCCCGCACCTTCTGGGAAAACCAGGCGGCGCGCCTCGTTGATGATCAACTCCCTGGCCTAGCTTCCGTGCTGCGCGAGTTGGCTACATTGCGCTACGCGGGCCTCGATTGGCCAGAGCGGCTGTTGGCCCGGCTCGGCGAGTTATACTTGCTGGTGCGTGCCTTCCTGCGGCTAGAGCAACTATCCCCGGAGCTTCAGCAGGATGTTCTTCAACTCGTTGGCATCAATAGCAAGAAGGAAGACGTGCAAGCCCAGCAACCTGCCGTGGCTGACACTTGGTTGGTGGTAGGGCAAGTCACAAAGGAGGAAGAACGGCTACTGGCCCGCCGAACCTGGCTGTGGGGCATTGGCACGGGGCGTTACGCACTGGTGCTGGAGTATTCTTTTGGCGGCCAAGCTTTTGCCACAGCGTTGGTGCCTGCTGGCCAGTACGTGGGCAGTCTCGCCTTTTACCCCAGCGCCTGCCCGCTGCGCGCTGTGACGACAGGCGCCTGGACATTCAGCGGCATCCGGCCTCGCCTGATGCCTGCTGGCAACTCCATTCATGGTTTCCTCGACACTTATACCACCGCGCTTAGCCACTTGCCTTGGCTGCGCGAGTGGCCCGTGACGCTTAATGGCGTAATACCCCAGTTCGACCCTAAGGCGCAGCCCATTCTCTTTCACCCAACCGAGCAGCTCCAATTGCCCCTACGCTGCGACCCAGAGCTAGCCTGGCAACTCCTGGCCGCCAGTGGTGGGCAACCGCTCACGATCTTCGGTGAGTGGAATGGCCACGCCTTTTTTCCCATCATGCACTGGGCCGCGCCGGTAGCGGCCCCAACAGCCATTTCCGCATGAACCCGCACACCGACTGGCAACAATTGCTGCGCGTGACCCTGCTTGGCACCCGCCAAAGCGGCGAAGGAGTACCTAGCTTGGCAGAGTTGCCCACGCCAGCATCCCGCGAGGAGCAAGTTTTGTTAGCAGCAGGCTCCTTGGCCCTGGTGCGCAAAGCGGGCTTCAAAGCGCCCGTAGCCGCCCCTTCCGAAACGCAGCTGGCGCCAGCTGAAACCGCGCCGACCTTAGGTTTGAAAGGCCAGGATGCGTTGCGTCAACTATTGATGGAACGCTACCCTGCGTTGCTGTCCGATTATTTGGTCAGCGTAGCGCAAGTTGGGCGCCGGGTACCACACCAGCAGTTGGTATCCCTGCTCAACTATGTACGTACCCGCTCTGAGCTGCACGCGCCGGCCGCGGCAGTGCTCGGGGAGCGGGGCTCGTGGCTGGTGCGGCTCAATTCGGAGTGGCAGCACGTGCTAGCCGCTTCAGAGGTGCCCGACTCAGCAACGTGGGAAACCGGCACGCTCAGCCAACGACAGACCTATTTACAAACCATACGACAGCAAGACCCCGCGCAGGCCCGGGAGCTATTAGCCGTTGCTTTGCCCCTGGAGCCCGTCAAAACGCAAGCCGCACTCCTATCGACGCTCATTCCGGTTCCTACCCTACACGCCGACGATGCTCCGCTGCTAGAGCACTATTTGGCCTCAAAAAGCAAGGAAGTTCGCCAAACGGTAACGCCCTTGCTGGCACGCACGCCTGGCAATACCTTAGTAGAACGTTTGTGGCAATACGCCCTGCCTTGTCTAGAGCTAAAAAAGCCGCTACTGGGCCGCAAAAAGCTGGATGTCACCTTGCCCGCTGCGTGGTCGCCGGCATGGCAAGCGGATGGTATTGAGCAGAAAGACAACCGCTTCACTGGCGAAAAGGCGGCGTGGCTAGGTCAGTTCCTAGCCCTGATTCCGCCCGAGCGGTGGACTGCCCACTGGGACATCTCCCCTGCCGATCTGCTGGCGCTAGCGGCTACTAGCGAGTGGGCTTCGTTGCTGCTACCAGCTTGGAAGTATGCTCTGCTGCTGCACCGCTCCGCCGCTTGGGCCCTCGCCTACCTAGGTTTGCAGCTCACCCACGACAACGTGCCGCCGCTCACGTCTTTCCAAGCCATAGCAACAGCTAGCCACACAGAGGTCACGCGGCTACTTTTGGCGCACCTGCCACGGCACCCGCGCTTCACCCAGCCCGAAGCGCGCTGGGAAACGCTGCTGGTAGACTTGCCCGGCCCATGGCCGGAAGCTCTCACGCACAAGGCTTTGGAAATCATCGAAAACACGCTGACCGTCTCCAACAGCTCGCAGCAGTACCTCCTCATCTACCGGCTCACACAGCTTCTGCGCCACATGCAGCTAACGGTGCCGCCCACCGAGTACGCCCACTGCGCCAAGGCTTTGCGCAACCTAGGCCACGTAGATTCTTCCATCAACACTGCTACCGAGCAGTTTTTAAGTGCGCTTTACTTTCGCCAACAGCTCCACGAAACCCTCACCGAACTACCCGCCCCCGACGGCTGAACGCCTCTCTGTCATCCTGAGCTTGCGAAGGACCTTGTCATGCTCAAACGACAGACACAACAACGACTTGTTCAAACGTGATAAGGTCCTTCGCAAGCTCGGGATGACAGGCGGCGCAATTGTATGATCAGGCTTGATCACGCTATAAACCTATTTCGGCTTGTCATGCCATAAATCTAAGTAGCTGCTAACCAATATTGTACATTGCTAATTTCCAACTCCTAGCCTCTAACTTCCTATATGTCGCTCAATCCCTCTTCCGAAATTCTACGCCCGCACGCTGAGGTGCAATACGCTGAAGAACTCGCCGCCCTCATTGCCCTCGACGACCGCCCCAAGCCGCCTAACTGGAAACTCTCGCCTTGGGCGGTGGTGACATACCTGCTCGGCGGTAAGCTAGATAATGGCTTTGAGATTGAGCCCAAGTACATCGGGCAGCGGCGGCTGATGGAAATTGCCGTAGCTACCCTCGCCACCGACCGCGCCCTGCTGCTGCTCGGCGTACCCGGCACGGCGAAAAGCTGGGTATCGGAGCACCTAACGGCGGCCATCAGCGGGCATTCTAACCTACTTATACAGGGCACGGCGGGCACTTCCGAAGATGCCATTCGCTACTCTTGGAACTACGCCCGCCTTATTGCCGAAGGACCTTCGGCCGGGGCGCTGGTGCCCTCGCCCCTGCTCAAAGGCATGCAGGAAGGCAGCTTGGTGCGGGTGGAAGAACTCACGCGCATCCCCTCCGACGTGCAGGATACGCTCATCACGGTGCTCTCTGAGAAGGTGTTGCCCGTGCCCGAGCTAGCTACCGAGGTGCAGGCCACACGCGGCTTCAACGTGATAGCCACCGCCAACGACCGCGACAAAGGCGTGAACGAGTTGAGCAGCGCCCTGCGTCGCCGCTTCAACACGGTCGTGCTGCCCCTGCCCACTTCCGTAGCCGAGGAAGTGCAGATTGTGCACTCGCGAGTGGAGAAAACCGGCCGCGCCCTACAACTGCCGCCCACTACCGCCGCTCTAGAGCAGATCAGCCGCCTCGTGACCATCTTCCGCGAACTGCGCTCGGGCGTGACTGAGAACGGCAAAACTAAGCTCAAAAGCCCCAGCGGCACGCTCAGCACCGGCGAGGCTATTTCGGTGCTCAACAGCGGCCTAGCCCTAGCCGCCTACTTCGGCGACGGCACCCTGCAAGCCGCCGACCTAGCCGCCGGCCTCACCGGCGCCGTCATCAAAGACCCCGTGCAAGACCGCGTAGTGTGGCTAGAATATCTCGAAACCGTGGTGAAGGAGCGGGATGGGTGGAAAGATTTGTATCGGGCGTGCCGGGAAGTGGTGGAGTAAAAGCAATTTTATTGTATCCCATGAAGCTACTTCGAATTCACAGAAACATTATCCCTCTATTGGCTTTAGCTGGAATATGTGTCTATACACTCCTTACAATCCTTTTTGACAAAGTGTATTATGCAGGCGCATATTACGACAGAGTATTTAGCCTGCCCCACTACGTAGGCTTCGCAGGAGTCGCCGTAAGTCTGCTTGTTTACTTCCTAAAAAGAAGCGTGTTCAAGCCGGTTCTCATCCTGACTTTAACCATGGGGCTGTTCAACCTCGCCAATTTCACTCCCGATAAAGATAGTTTCGGAATAGGCCCGATTGGAATTCAACCTCTCTCTCTGCTGCTACTTGTCATTTACTATTTTCTCAATAAGCAGAGTGCTCACCGCTTTCTACGAGCTTATGTGATTCCGTCACCTAGTCCTCAAAAGAAAGCTGACAACCAACGCGAACGTATAGCCAAGTTCAAAGCCACATTCGCCAAGAGGTCTGAGGAAAGTTTGCTGGAGATGGTACGCAATCAGAATGTCGTACCCGATGCATTAGAGGCAGCGAAGCAGATACTCCATGAGCGAGGTGTAACAAGTCAGATTGATCTTACTGATGCAAAAACACAAGCCTAATTACACTGACCTAGGCCTTTCCAGCCCTATGGGGCCTCAGCTACGAAAACTTGTTGAGGAGCAGCTCATCGTTGATCTAAGATATTATCATATCGATAAGCCAGTTTTAAAATTCGACTGGTCAGAAAGCTGCATTGAAGGAAATGACGCTATATACCTAGACGGGTATCTTGAAAATTATTCTGGCATAACCATTTTTGATGAGGCTGATTGCCTAGTTGCTGATGGCTGGATGGACTTTGTTCTAGCAGGTGATTTTTTCCTTGTTTATTGGGATTTTATAACGACTTGGGACGAAGAAAAACAATTTGCTAATAAAAGTCAGCCTGGTATTCCGGATCATATCTGGTTACAGATACCAGATGATATCAAGGGCAATTACAAGAATGAGCGGATGAAACAACCGCCATTTAGCTCTTCCACTCCCTAGAACAATGACCACCGACCTCCACCTCTGCGGCATCCGCCACCACGGGCCTGGCAGCACCGCCAGCCTCCTGAAAGCACTGGACGATTACCAACCCGACATCGTGCTGCTCGAATGCCCAGCTGACGGCGAGAAGGCGCTAGCTCTAGCGGCCAATCCCAATTTGCAGCCGCCTGTCGCCCTGCTAGTCTACAATCCCAAGCAGCATGCGCAGGCCACCTTTCTACCCTTCGCCCACTTCTCGCCCGAGTGGCAGGCGGTGCAGTGGTGCGCGCAGCACGACGCCCACTTGCGCTGCTTCGATCTGCCAATGGCCTTACGCTTCGCGCTACCCGATACCGTGGAGCAGGTGCCTAGCGCGGCCCCTCGTGAGCTTCTGCGACGAGAAGACAAAACGCCCAGCGCGGCCGAAGCACCGGAAGCAGACGAGACAGCAGTGGAACCTAGCTTTTCTTCTGAAAACCTAGCGCAAGAAACAGAAACCGAACTCCGGCACGACCCTATCGCCCACCTCGCCCGCCTCGACGGCTACTCCGACGGGGAACGGTGGTGGGAAGCCCGCATCGAGCACAGCACCGGCCACGCCGACACCTTCGAAGTCGTGCTATCGATGATGACGGCGTTACGCGAGGAGCTAGCTCAACCCGAATCAGAGGAGACCTTGCTGCGTGAGGCCTACATGCGCGAGACGTTGCGTAACACCCTCAAACAAGGCTACCAGCGCGTGGCGGTGGTGTGTGGGGCCTGGCACGCGCCGGTGCTGCGTGCCGAAGAGTTGCCGCGCTACGCCAAAGACGACAAAGCCCGCCTCAAAGGCCTGAAGAAAGTGCCCACCGAAGCCACCTGGGTACCCTGGACCTACGAGCGGTTAGCTTTTCAGTCGGGCTACGGCGCGGGCGTGCTCTCGCCGGCTTGGTACGAGCTACTGTTTGCCGAGCCCCGCGACCGGATCGTGACGCACTGGATGGTGCGCGCTGCCCACCTGTTGCGGGCGCAGCAGATCGACGCTTCGTCGGCGCACGCTATTGAAGGCGTGCGGCTGGCGGAGGCGCTGGCGGCCGTGCGCGGGCTAGCCTTGCCGGGCATTGCAGAGTTGGAAGAAGCGGCGGTGTCCATCTTCGGGGGCGGCTACGCGGAGGCGCTGCACTTGGTACACCAGCAGCTCGTCATTGGTGAGAAGCTAGGGGAAGTGCCCGAGGAACTACCTGCCTCGCCCTTGCAGCAAGACCTAGCGCAGCAGCAAAAAGCCTTGCGTCTCAAGCCCGAAGCTGCCAGCAAAACGCTTGCACTCGACCTGCGCAAAGACCTCGACCTAGGTCGGAGCCACTTGCTGCACCGTTTGCAGCTGCTCGGCATTCGGTGGGGTCAGCCGCAGCGAGTGCAAGGCAAGAGCGGCACCTTCCACGAGGTATGGGAGCTGCAATGGCGTCCTGAAATGGTGCTCGGTGTGCTAGAAGCTAGCCGTTGGGGCAACACCATTTTGGCCGCTGCCAGTGGAGCCGCCGCTCACCGCGCCCAAGAAGCTACCGACCTAGGCCAGATTAGTCAGCTGCTGGAAGAAGCCCTGCGCGCCGACCTAGGTCCGGCCCTACCCGCGCTGGTGGCCCGCCTCGAAACGCTGAGCGCCGGCACGCGCGACGTGGTGCACTTACTCACGGCCTTGCCGCCGCTGGTGAACGTACTGCGTTACGGCAACGTGCGTCGCACTGAAAGCGCCCAAGTGGCAGAAGTAGTTCACCACTTGGTTCCGCGCCTATGCATTTCGCTGCCTCTGGCATGCACGGGCCTGGATGCGGATGCTGCCCGGCAGTTGCTGGAACGCATTGAAGCCGTGCACCAGTCCATCCGCCTGCTGCCCGATGAAGCCCAACACGCTGGTTGGTATGCCGCCCTGCGTACCATTGCGCAACAACCTAGCAGCAGTGGCCTGCTTGCTGGCGCTGCTACCCGGCTACTATTCGATGCCCAGCAGATAGCTCCCGACGACACAGCCACGCTGCTTGGCCTAGCCCTCGCGCCTGCTCAGCCCACCGAATATGCCACCGCCTGGATCGAAGGCTTCTTGCGTGGGAGCGGCCTGCTGCTCATCCACAACGGCGTGCTGTTCGAGTTGCTCGACGATTGGCTGACGAGCCTGGACGAGCCTGTGTTTCAGGAAATCGTGCCGCTGCTGCGCCGCTCCTTCGCCGATTTTAGCCAGCCCGAACGGCAGCAGGTATTAGCGCTGGCGGTAGATGGACCGATGGCGCAGCAAAAGCAGGAAACGGACATTGACTTGGCGCGTGGGCTGCGCGTGCTGCCAGTACTACGAGAGCTGTTAGGCATGACGTAGCCATAGCGCTTGATTAGCTATAACTAACTGGTTCATTGCCCCACTACAAGCAAGCATAAAGCACTTACACCTTCTCACCCCATTCTTACTGGCGCTGCTCCGAAGGTGATAAGCAGTCTCCATATTTGTTCCTATTTATTCCCCGCTTGCAGCAGCAAAACTCTTGCTCTGCACCCGTATCTTTAGCCTCTGCTCTTTGGATAAGCCTCACCGATCTTATCCCTCTTTTCCACCTATTTAGCCAGGATACTTGCTGGGTATTTGGTTGCCGCCGCCCGTGGCAAACCCGATTCTAGTCAGTCCACTCCTCATCCTCTTGTGCGCGTTTTTCTGCTGTCTGTTCTGTTGCTGCTGTTTACTTTGCTCCCTAGTTTTCCACTACGGGCAGATAGCTACTGGAACGCCGACTACGACTCTCTTCACTATGCTTTGCGTCAGCAACGCCCCGACTTGGCGCGGCTACACACGCTTGTGCACCTGCTCGACGTAACAGAACTAACCGATGCCCGCTTGCGCTCCGAGGCTCTCCCGTTGCTTGATGAGCTGCTAGTGCTCAATGGACAATTGCAGGAATTCAACGATTAACCGTACCGGCTTTTGCGCCAAGGGGTTGGCCTGTGGATAGAGGGTACTAATGATGCGCAGGCGATGCAGCTGCTGCACCGCACAGTCACCTTATTTGACCAGGAGCACCGGCCAATTCCGCGCTTATTGATCGACTTAGCACCGCTGTATAACCGCATGCATCAGCCGGAGGCCCGCTTCGCGTACTTCTTTCGAAAGTTAGCTTACTACCGATTGCACGGCGCTAATGAGAATGCCGCGGCGTGCTACTTGGTGCTGGGGAGTTCCTATCGCCACCAGGGCGATTTCAACCACGCCATCAGCAGCTATTTGCACGCTGCCGACTTATTCAAAGCGTTTGACCGTATGCTGTACGTCAACGAATTGATGGTGGCAGGCTCGGCGTATGAAGAGTGGGGCAATCTTGATAAAGCGCAAGAATACTTGAGTTTAGCCATGCAGCTGGAAAACCGGTACAAGCTAGAGGGCTTGCGGCGCTTTTATACCCTAAATGCCCTTGCCAAACTCACCCTGCGGCAACACCGCTTACCGCAGGGCTTGCATTACGCCGACTTATCCTTGCTGGCTGCTCGCCGCGATCCGCTAGACCGCTTCCCACACACCGCGTATGGGCTCGTGCAAAAAAGTGCCGTATTGGTGGAGCTAGGTCGCACGCAGGAGGCGCTGCCACTATTGCGGCGGGCGCAATCCTTGTCGGATTCGCTGGCACTTACCATTTCTGGTCGGCCTGGCGAGTTCATGCTGGATCAGACGTGGGCACAGTACTATATTGCTATTGGCCAATACCATCGCGCCGAACAGCACTGGCTTCTGGCCTACCAGAAGGCGAATGAAGTAAAATTTAATGTACTACGTCCCAAGCTGTTAAGGCAAATTATCCACTTCTACGACGAGCAGAAACAGCTTACGCAAGTGCAGCGCTATACCCACGCGTACCTAGCCTTGGCCGATTCGATGAATACGGTACAGAACGCATTCAACATTGCGCAGTACGAAGGTGAGCGAACGGAGCAGGCACAAAATGAAAAAATTGAGGGTCTGCGCCATGCGCATGCGCTGCAAACATTGCGTTTGCGTCAGCGCAACTTTCTACTAGCCATATCCTTGGGCGTAGTAACCTTGATATCTGGCTTGGGAGTAGTGCTCTATTATCAGCTCCGAACGAACAAGCGCACACTGGCGCAATTACGTCAGGCCCAAAACCAACTAGTGGCGGCGGAGAAGTGGGCATTCGTGGGAGAGATGTCGGCGGGCATTGCGCACGAGCTACAGAACCCGCTCAACTTCATGAAGCGCTTCGCCGAAGTCAGCACCAAAATGCTTGACGACATGCAGCATCCGCGGAAGAGTGACGGGCACACGGATGAGTTGGAACAAGAGATTGTGGCCGGGCTGAAGCAGAACCTTCAGGAAATCAGCCAACACGGCCTGCGCGCTTCCTCCATTATCAAGGACATGCTCGACCACTCCCGCTCTGGCACAAACCGCCGTCAACCGAACGACTTGAATGCCCTGATAGCCGATCAGTTAGAGCTAGCTTACAAAGGATTACAAGCCCAGGATGCTGCCTTTCATGCCACCCTCACCCTCGACCTAGCACCCGATCTAGCGCCGGTGAGCTTGGTACCGCAGGACATGGGCCGGGTGCTGCTCAACTTGCTAACCAATTCCTTCCACGCCGTGCAGCAGCGCGGGCAAACGGCAGCAGCAGACTACTCCCCTACGGTTTGGATCACGACCAAGCAGTTGGCGCAGCAGATAGAAATTCGCATCCGCGACAATGGCACTGGGATGAGCGAGGAGGTTAAGCAGCAAGCTTTTCAGGCTTTTTTCACCACCAAACCCGCGGGCGTTGGTACGGGCCTGGGGTTGTCGTTAAGCCACGATATTATCACCAAGGGGCACGGCGGTACCATCAACATAAAAACCGAGGAAGGGCATTATACAGAGTTTATTATAACGCTCCCTGCCTAAGCTCATCTTACTGGAATCTACTCAAAGCTAGCTTCTCTCATGTCCAATCCTGCCCGCTGGAAACTCGTGCTGGGCTCGCCAGCCGATGCCGATAATACCATCCCGATGTCCGTAGACTACGGCCGTATGGACGAGGTACTAACCGCCCTCTACGATCAAGACAGCACGGAGCGCAAGGCCGGGCTAGGCGCCTCTTCCCCGCGGGTGTCGCGCTGGCTGGGCGATATCCGCCAGTATTTCCCCTCCTCTGTGGTGGCCGTGATGCAGAAAGATGCCATGGAGCGCCTGGGTTTGCAGCAAATGCTCCTGGAACCGGAGATTTTGCGCACTGTGCAGGCCGATGTGCATTTGGTTGGCTTGCTGATGTCGCTGGGACGCGTGATGCCGGCCAAAGTGAAGCACACCGCCCGCGAAGTAGTGCAGCGCGTGGTGCAGGAGCTAGAGCAAAAGCTTTCGAATCCGCTCCGCCAAGCCGTGCAGGGTGCGCTAAGCCGGGCGGTGCGCAACCCGCGGCCACGCTACCACGAAATCAACTGGACGGCAACCATTCGAGCCAACTTAAAACACTATCAACCTAGCTACAAAACGCTTATCCCCGAAAAGCTCGTTGGCTACGGTAAGCGTGGGCAAGCCCTAAAGGAAATCGTGCTGTGCGTGGACCAAAGTGGCTCGATGGCGTCGTCGGTGGTGTACGCGGGCGTGTTTGGGGCGGTGCTGGCGTCGGTGCGGGCGGTGCGCACCCACATGGTGGTATTCGACACTGCCGTGGCTGACCTCACCCAAGACCTAAAAGATCCGGTAGACTTACTGTTTGGCATCCAGCTCGGCGGCGGCACCGATATCAACCGCGCCATTGCCTACTGTCAGCAACTCATCACCCGCCCCACCGATACAATCCTGGTGCTCATCAGCGACCTGTACGAAGGCGGCAACTCGGCTGAACTACTCAAACGCGCCGCTACGCTCAAAGCGGCCGGCGTCACGTTCGTGGTCCTCCTAGCCCTTAGCGACGATGGCGCCCCTAGCTTCGACCGCCACCTAGCGGAGAAGCTAGCCGCCATGGGCATACCTAGCTTCGCCTGCACCCCCGACAAATTTCCGGGGCTGATGGCGGCGGCTATTCAAGGGAAGGAGCTGCAACAGTTCATGTAAGCGCAACTGCTATCCGTAGAAAAAACGTTATACTACACTTGTTGAGGCATGACATTATCCACTATATAACTCTATTCCAATCTGGTAAAGTCAATTTTCTACCCAGCTTAGAGTCATGCTCTTGCCTTTATTAATATGGCAGGTTTGTCCCATCTTTCGAGACTTGTAAGATTTAGATAAATATGTCAGACGCATAGCTAACGGATGATTAGCTAAAGCATTCCAAAAATCTCCCCGACCTTCGGCCACCCTTTTGCCGTTTTCGTTGTTATCAACGACCCGATAACGAGTACCATTTTGCCTGACCAACCTACATATACCGATCCCTACGCGTTAGAGAAAGAACTACGCAAAGTCCAAGCGCTCATGAAGCTAGAGCAGCAGGAAGACTTGGAGCAGTTCAAAATCAAGAGCGCTAAAACCAGCATCGCCGAGCGGCAGCACCGCGGCCTGACCTGGTATCCTGTTAAAATCACCAAAGAAGAAATCGGCTTCGGCGGCAAGCTGGTGCTGGAGCTAGAGCGCCCAGCCAGCCAGAACAGCTTGCACTTGTTTCAAGTAGGCCGCAATGCTGCCCTCTTTGGTAACATTCCCAACCGCGCTGCTACCGACCGCCCCACGCTCAACGGCGTGATTACGGCCGTGCGTCGCAACAAAATTCTGCTCGCCACCAACAAAGAAGACCTGCCCGACTGGATTGACGAAGGCAAGTTGGGGGTCGATCTGACCTTCGACGAGGTAAGCTACCGCGAAATGGAGCACGCCTTGCAGAAGGTGATGGGCGCCTACGAAACCCGCCTCGCCGAGCTGCGCGACATTTTGCTAGGTGGTAAACCGGCCCGCTTCCGAGATGAAAGCGAAGCCACCCTCTACTACCCTAGCCCACTGAATGAGTCGCAGCTAGCCGCGGTGCGCCACGTGCTGGCGGCCAAAGACGTAGCTATTATCCACGGCCCGCCTGGCACCGGCAAAACGACCACGCTGGTGCAAGCCATCCTGGAAACGATCCGGCGCGAGCGGCGCGTGCTGGTGTGTGCACCAAGTAATACGGCCGTGGACTTGCTCACCGAAAAGCTAGCGGAACGCGGCGTCAACGTGATTCGCATGGGCAACCCTTCGCGGGTTTCGGATCTGCTGCTGGAGCATACCTTGGACGCGCAGATTATGGCCCATAGAAGCTACCCCGAGCTGAAATCTATGCGCCAAACGGCTGAGCAATACCGCGAAATGGCGGGCAAGTTCAAGCGTCACTTCGGCTGGGAGGAGCGTGAGCAGCGCCGCATGCTCAAGGAGCAAGCCCACCAGATGCTGCAAGATTCTGACAACCTAGAGCGCTACATCACGGAGGATTTGCTCGACAAAGTGCAGGTTCTGACTTGTACGCTCGTGGGAGCCGGCAACCGCGCCATTCGTCACCTCACCTACGAAACGGTGTTTATCGACGAAGCGGCGCAGGCGCTGGAACCCGGCTGCTGGATTCCCATTACGAAGGGCAACCGCGTAGTACTGGCTGGTGACCACCAGCAGCTGCCGCCTACCGTGAAAAGCGAGCAAGCCGCGCGCGACGGTCTGCGTGAAACGCTATTTGAGAAGTGCATCACGCGTCAGCCAGAATCGGCACGCATGCTCACGGTGCAGTATCGCATGCACGAGCAGATTATGGAGTTTAGCTCGGAGCAATTCTACGACGGTAAGCTTGTGGCCGCGCCTAGCGTGGCTCATGCCGACCTAGCCGAGTACGACCTCCGCTTTGCACCCGACCTTGCTGTGGAGTTTCTCGACACGGCCGGCTTTGGCTTCCAGGAGCTAGGTATTGCAGAAAGCCGTTCGGTGGCGAACCCCGAGGAAGCAGATCTGTTGTTGCGCCGCCTCTCGGAGCTGCTCAGCGTATACGTGCCCGAAGACCACCTCACCGATTTGCTCACCGTCGGCGTTATTGCCCCCTACCGCGCCCAGATTAACTACTTGAAAGACAAGGTAGAAGACAGTCCCGAGCTAGCCGAGATGGTGACGCACCGCCTACTAAGCGTCGGCACTGTGGACTCGTTCCAGGGCCAAGAGCGTGACATTATCTGCATCACGATGACGCGCTCCAACGATACGGGCGACATTGGCTTCCTCTCCGATATCCGCCGCATGAACGTGGCCATGACCCGCGCCCGCCGCAAGCTTCTCATCGTCGGCGACTCTGGCACCCTAGGTCGCCACGAGTTTTATAAGGCGTTCTTGGACTATGTGGAGAGCATCGGTGCCTACCGTACGGCCTGGGAAATGCAATAAGACTTGTTTGGTCTATTGAGCGAGCAGCCCAGAGACAACTCAAACTCACAACTTAACAGGCTCAATGTGCTGAATTCCTGCTGTATTGGTCTGGGTAGAAACCCAGCAATTGACTTCTCGTAAGTCGCTAGAAGATTGTAGCTTATCAGGAAGTTCTAGAACTTCCTGATAAGCTACATTTACATAGTAGCGCTGCTTTGTCGTATTATAATGTCCTACTCCATTACCAATCTGCTTTATAGTATGCCATTGGTTTTGTCTTGCATATAGCAAGGTGAGCTTTTTAATAGAATGCTTTTGCGGGTTCAGTTCGACCTGCAAGCTTATCTTCCCGCTTGGTGTTTCTTGAATGGGTATTAGTGCCGTATAGCTAGCTATCTGACGCTCAACGTTCATCAGCTTCACGTCTTGGTACGGCGCGTTTGAATCAGGGTTAAGCGTCCCTACTTCATAACCTTGCGTCTTATTCGCGCTATCGGGTTCAACCTGCCAAGAACCAACGGAAGGATCCTTAGCGGCAGAATCTACTGCGCTAGCTGGCTCTTTAATAGTGGAAGTTTTAGATGGTTCGGAACTGCACTGCATTAAGGTCAGCCCTAAAAACGTAGCTAGAAGATTACTTAAAGGAGTATGCATATAAGTAGATAGCCTCTTTTATATGGCTAAGTATAAGTAAAGTTTGAATGGTCGAACATTCAATAAAGGTGTTCACCTATAAAGACAACGAGCCAGCTACTGTGAGTAGCTGGCTCGTTGTCTTTATAGGTGAGCAGTGGCTCTTACTTTATATCAATGTACGACTCCGTATGTGGCGCGTCCGATTTCGTATTTACGAAGTGCTTCACGGGGTTGTCGTAGTCAGAAATGTAGAGGCGTTTGCCTTTCAGCAGCACTTCGGCAGGCTGGTCGAGTTTGCCGCCGGCACCATCGGTGTCGGGGTTTTGAGCTAGGGTTGTTACGGTGTTGTCTTTCAGATTAACGACAAAAATGGCATTCTGACGGGCACCCGTGATGTAAGCCTTATCCGTGGCGCGGTCGATGACGAGGCCATCGATGCAGGTGATTTTGTCGCCTTTCAGGGGCAGGGCTTCTTGCTTGGCCAGCGTGCCGTCGGGCTTTAGTGTCATTTTGTAGAAGGTGCCGTCGCCAAACGAGCCGGTGTAGAAGTTACCCTGGCTGTCGTAGTCGAGGCCGTCAGCTCCGTTGTCCACGCCGGTTTCGTTCACGTTGGTCGTGAACGTAGTTAGTACGTGTGGGTCCTTGGTTTTAGGCTTGAGGTGAATGCGGCCGCGCTTTAGCTCATCGAGCGTGAATACCATAACGGCGCTGCCCTTGTCGTTGTCGGGCATGTCCCACTGGCTATCGGTCACATACAGTTTGTTCCCCTTCCACACCACTGCATTGGCCAAAGCAAAGCTGTCCACAGCCGTTTCGATAGGGCCAGGCTTCCCGTTTTGCATACGCACCCGCATCAGCCGCGACACGAACTTTTTGCTGTTCTCGTACTGGTTTTCGGCGTAGTACAGGTTGCCGTCGGGTCCAAACGCTAAGTCCATGGGCGCGGCCTTCTTAGTGGTAGGCTCTGCGGGCAGGTCCGTTATGTACGGCTTGGCCGAATCTCCTACGATTTCCAGAATAGCAGCCGGGTAGCTGTTATTAGCTAGGTTCGGGATGGAAAGCAGTACGTTGCCATTTGGGGCTAGCGCAAGGCCATCGGGGGTGTTATACTTCTCAGGCAGCTTGAATAGCAGCTTTGGCTCGCCAACCGTTGGGATGCTGCCAGCGGGCACGCCCATGGTGTCGGCCGCGGCTGTTGCCGTAGAGTCGGTGGAAGTGGCGGTAGTAGTCTCGGTTTTGGTCGGATTAGACTGGCAGCTTGCCAGCAATGCGCCGCTCAGAAGCAGCGGAAGAAACTTCGGGTTCATGCAGGTAGAGACGATTAGAAACAGAACGCCGATGCTGTTGCGGTTAGCCTAGGCTTAGAGCAGGTCTAGCACCGCCTAAGCTTGCCGGGTACTTTGGCTAGCAGCATCTTAACGTTATTTTAATGCTCAGCTTAACGCAAAGCGGCTAAAGCAGTTAGGGCAATGCCAAAATCTTACATCCTGCTGGTGACAGGTGCTGAATTTGGGAGTCTTCCTTGCTTGTACCGTCACATTCCAGGTTATTTCCGTAACTAGCTATTGCAATTGCCTAATCCAACACCCAAAAAACGGACACCCCGTCCACCCCTGTAGTATGGCCCAGATCAGCCCCAACAAAGTCGTCACTATCACCTATGACCTGAGCGTGACCGACGAAAACCAAGAGAAAGTATTGGTAGAGTCGGCTGAAGCCGACGCCCCAATGGTCTTTATTTTCGGCCACAGCGGACTACCGGAAGAGTTTGAGAATCAACTAAGCGGCAAAGGCGCTGGCGAGACGTTTAGCTTCTCCCTAACCCCCGACCAAGCCTACGGCGACTACGATCAGCAAGCCGTGGTAAGCATCCCGAAGCAAGTGTTCGAAATCGATGGCAAAATCGATGAAGAGATGCTGCAAGAGGGCAACTTCCTGCCCATGGCCGACAACGAAGGCAACCACATGCAAGGCAAAATCGTCGAAATCGGCGCCGACACCGTGCAGATGGACTTCAACCACCCGCTAGCCGGCATGGTCATGCACTTCGATGGTAAAGTAGAAGGCGTGCGCGACGCGACGCAAGAAGAGCTGGACCACGGCCACGTGCACGGTGAAGGCGGGCACATGCACTAACAATCGATACTAGTTATTGAAAACAAAAAACGGGGCCGCAAGGCCCCGTTTTTTGTTTTCAATAACTAGAGGTCGTCAGCCTTATGTGCATTATGCATTTCTGCTGGCATTTGAGGTGTCTGAGCGCAGAACAGGAGCTTGCAATCAGTTACCTTGGTTGTAAGAAGGTGAAGGCTGAAAAAGAGCAAGGCATGCGTACGTTTATCCCAAACGTACCAGGGCGGTTCACGCGTCAGCTCACCTGAAGTACTGACCGCCCTGTGTTCACCAGCAGCATGCCTCTTACGCTTCCGTTGTCGTTGCAGCGTCAACTTGGCGTGCTCTTTTTCTTCTCCAGTTGCACTAGAGCGCTTATTTCACACCCCCAAACTTGCCATGTACTTAGCGCACACCTGGTCCTAATTATCTGAACAGTGCAAATAATTATGTGAAGCCTCAGTTTCTTGTTTCAAAGCACCATAGGACTGCTCCCTACTAGGCCCTACTAGGCCCTAGCTTGTCCCAAACTCCTCGACCTAGCTAAGCAGGAGCGGCTTCAATTCCCGATTCACATTTACCTTCGTGCTGCCACCTGCTCGCGCCACCCACCACGCCGCCCTACATGCCGATTTTACAGTTTGAAGATTTGACCATTGAAGTCGTCCGAAAAAACATCCGTTCCTTACGCCTGACAGTATATGCGCCGGATGGGCGGGTGCGGGTCGCGGCTCCTTTACGAGTACCTACCGCTTCGATTACTGAGTTTATTTCAGCGCGCCAAGCCTGGATCCGGCGGCACCAAGCCAAGTTTGCGGAGCGGCAACAACCCGTAGCATTCCGCTACGAGTCGGGCGAAATCCACTTCTACCAGGGTCGCGGCTACACCTTGCACATTCACCCTACTGCTGGGCGTCAGCGGGTTGTTCTGCGTGAAGAAGAGCGGTGCTTGGAGCTATATGTACCTGCGGAAAGCACCGCTGCTCAACGGCAGCAAGTGCTAACGGCTTGGTACCGCGCCCAATTAAAAGAGCAACTACCCGCTTTGGCGGCTAAATGGGAACCCGTGGTTGGCGCGCAAGCCAAGGCGTGGGCCATCAAACAGATGAAAACGCGCTGGGGTACGTGCAACATCGCCGCCAAGCGCATCTGGTTGAACTTGGAGCTCATCAAGCAGCCGCTTTCCTGCTTGGAGTACGTGGTGGTGCACGAGCTGGTGCATCTGCATGAGCGCCTGCACAATGCCCGCTTTTGGGGCCTGATGGACCAGTTTATGCCCGATTGGCGCCAGCAGAAAGCCGCTCTCAACCAGGTGATGCTAGCGCCAAGCGGCGCCGATGCTTGCTAATTTTTGCTGCTGCCCGGCCAGCTAGGTACAACTTACGCTGCACTAGCCTTTCGCTAGCTCGAGCTGTACCGCTGCCTGTAGCTCTGGCCAAAACTCCTGGAAGTCTGCCTCATAAGCTAGCAAATCTGCCAGAAATGCCGCGGCGCCGGTAGCGAGCACTTGGGCGCTAGGCACGCGGCGGCTCAGTCCTAGCAATGCGCGTGCAAAGCCCTCAGGCTGAGCATATCCCGTCAGCCAATCGTCGCGCCGCATGTACTGGAACATGTTCTGAAGCTGTTCTGGCAACTCGTGGCGGCGCGTTTGCAACAACGCATAGAGCCGCTGACTAAAGGCCGGCAACGGCTCGGCAGCATCGTAGTGGTAGCGAGAGAAGTCGCGGGCCAGCAGGTGGTCGTAGCCAACATCGGACACGACACCAGCCCACTTACCTAGGCCGGCGGTGCGCAGGCGGGCCGTGGTGCGGCGCACGACGGGGTGCGTATCCGTAAATGAATCGATGAAGCGGTGCAGCCAGATGCCGCGCTGCACGGCAGCGGGGTACGCAAGCAGTCCAGCGCGGCCCCGCACGGCCTCGGCGGCAAAGTTGCCGACTACTACATCGGCGTAATCGGGAGCGGCCGGTGAGCCGGAAAGGAGCAGGTGCGCTAAGAAATTCATGGACCCGGAAGGTACGCCGAAATGCCGAACCCTAAACCTTCAGCCGACTCCACCGTATTTCTGTCTACTCTCCCCTACTACCAAAACCCTTACGAACACCTACCACTATGGCAGAGCATGTTGCCCAAAGTCACGACGTGACGAAGCTGATTGATAGAATCAAAGACATCAAAATTGCGATGCTGACCACGGCAGAAACGAATGGTCAGTTGCACAGCCGTCCGATGTACACCCAGAAGCCAGATGAAGACGGCACTCTGTGGTTCTTCACCGAGAAAGATTCTGCTAAGATCGACGAAGTGCAGCGCGAGCAGCACGTAAACCTAGGTTATTCGAAGCCTGGCGACAACCTGTATGTGTCAATCTCAGGTATCGCCACGATTGTAAACGACCGCACGAAAATCAAAGACCTCTGGACGGAGGGCCTGCGCTCTTGGTTCCCTAAGGGTTCTGATGATCCGAACATTTCGCTGCTCAAAATTGATATTGAGCGCGGTGAGGTATGGGACCAGCCTAGCAACGTGTTAGTAAACGCCTTCGGCTACGTGAAAGCGGTAGCCACTGGCGAGCGTTATCAGCCCACCGGCGACGAGCACGTACAAGTAACGCCTCAGTAAGGCTATTATACTTGAAGATACAAAGGGCGGGAAGCAATTCTCGCCCTTTTTTGTTGGTAAGGAAGTGGCGCGAAGCTCCGCTTCACGTATCGCTGAACGATGAAGCTAGCACGATAACCTAGCCCAGGTCGGTCAACGATACGCGAAGCAGGAGCTTCGCGCTACATTCGTCTGTTAATTTAATACGCCTTGCACACCACCCTTTCCATTTTCGGTCTGAAGCCGGGGCAAGTTCGCTGGGGCTTGGCCCAGATGGGCACCTCACAGCAGCCCCTGCGCCGGGTTCCGGGGTTGCGCTTTTTCAAGCTCCTGGGCAGCGGCGCCGATAACGGCTTTGGCTTGCGCCCCAACCTGCACCGCTACGGGATGATGGCTGTTTGGGAATCGCAGGCGGCGGCCGCCGAGTTCTTCGACACGCACCCGCTTTGGCAGGAATACCAGCGGCGCAGCACCGAAATCTGGACCATCGACCTAGCCCCCTTAAAAGCCCACGGTTTGTGGGACGGGATCAACCCATTTGACTACAAATCAGATATTTCTGAGGTAGAAGGCCCGGTGGCAGTACTTACGCGCGCCTCTATTCGGCTGCGCAAAACACCACGTTTTTGGAAATATGTGGCGCCCACCAGCGCGGCAGTAGCCCATGCGCCGGGCGTGTTAGCGTCCATTGGCCTCGGTGAACTACCAGTGATCCGACAAGCTACCTTCAGCATTTGGGAGTCGGCGCAGGCCATGCAGCAGTACGCCTACCGTGGCGAGCTGCACCGCGAAGTAATTCAGCGCACCCGCCAAGAAGGCTGGTACAGTGAGGAACTGTTTGCGCGGTTCCAGGTGACGCGAAGCGAGGGCACTTGGGATGGCAAGGACCCGCTGGAAACGCAACAATTAACAAGTCAGGATTAGGGCTAGAAAGCTCCCCTCCTTTTTTAGGAGGGGTTGGGAGTGGTCAGACTAGAACTAGAAGCCTAGAGCTAGCCTT
This sequence comes from Hymenobacter sp. GOD-10R, assembly GCF_035609205.1. Classification (NCBI taxonomy): domain Bacteria; kingdom Pseudomonadati; phylum Bacteroidota; class Cytophagia; order Cytophagales; family Hymenobacteraceae; genus Hymenobacter; species Hymenobacter sp. GOD-10R. The sequence continues at coordinate 2,982,921 of NZ_CP141184.1, read as the reverse complement.
TCGTTCAATGGCAAGGAACCACCCCCAACCCCTCCTTAAAAAAGGAGGGGAGCTTTCTCGCTCTAATTCTGATTTTTATAGCTCTAGGCTTCACTTTTACTAATCATCCTGCTCCTTCCCAGCATTTCTGTAATTTCGCCTGTTCAAAAAGTCGCACTATCCCCATTGCTTATGCCCGGTTATCGTCCCGAGGAAATTGAGAAAAAGTGGCAAGCCCACTGGAAAGAGCATAATACCTTTAAGGCTGATAATCAGTCAGAAAAGCCCAAGTACTATGTGCTAGATATGTTCCCTTATCCTTCGGGAGCGGGCCTGCACGTAGGTCACCCACTGGGCTACATTGCCTCCGATATAGTAACGCGCTACAAGCGCTTGCAGGGCTATAATGTGCTGCATCCCATGGGTTTCGACTCGTTCGGCCTACCTGCTGAGCAGTACGCCATCCAGACGGGCCAGCACCCGGCGCTTACCACGGAGAAGAACATTGACACCTATATCAAGCAGCTGAATAGCCTAGGGTTCAGCTACGACTGGAGCCGGGAAGTTCGCACCTCCGACCCCGAGTACTATAAGTGGACGCAATGGATTTTCCTGAAGCTGTTCAACTCCTGGTATAACCTCGATTCGGACCGCGCCGAGCCCATTGAGACACTCATCGCGCAGTTTGAGCAAAACGGCAATGCAGGCGTGCGCGCCGCGGGCGACGACGAAGGACGGCCTAGCTTCACAGCCGACGGGTGGAAGGCACAGTCGGAGCCAGCCCAAATGGCGACGCTTCTTGCCTATCGTTTAGCTTATCAATCAGATACTTACGTTAACTGGTGCGCTGCCCTAGGTACCGTTTTGTCGAACGACGAAGTAAAAGACGGCGTGTCGGAGCGCGGAGGGTTCCCCGTGGAACGTCGTTTGATGCCACAGTGGAACTTGCGCATCACCGCTTACGCCGACCGCCTGCTTCAGGGCCTCGACACTATCGATTGGCCCGAAGCGGTGAAGGAAATGCAGCGCAACTGGATCGGCCGCTCGGTGGGTGCTGAGGTGGTTTTTCCGTTGCAGAACGACCCAAGCCAGAACATTAAGGTGTACACCACGCGCGTCGATACCATCTATGGAGCGACGTTCATGGTGCTGGCGCCGGAGCACGAACTCGTGGAGCAGCTCACCACTGATGAGCAGCGCGAGGCCGTCGAAACTTACATCACCCAGAGCAAGCACCGCTCGGAGCGCGACCGGATGGCCGACGTGAAAACCGTATCGGGTGTGTTTACGGGCAGCTACTGCCTCAATCCGCTCAACAATGAGCCCGTTCCGATTTGGCTAGCCGACTACGTGCTGGCCGGTTATGGCACCGGTGCCGTGATGGCCGTGCCCAGCGGCGACCAGCGCGACTGGACCTTTGCCAAGCACTTTGGCCTGCCCATCATTCAGGTACTCGACGCCCAAAAGGATATCGAAAAAGAAGCTGACCCGACCAAAGAAGGCCGCTTCATCAACTCGGGCATTGTGAACGGCCTAGGTTACAAAGAGGCCACGACCACGCTCATTAGCTGGTTGGAAGAGCGAGGCTTGGGTAAAGGTAAGGTGAACTTCCGGGTGCGTGATGCCATTTTCGGTCGTCAGCGCTACTGGGGCGAGCCGATTCCGATTTATTATAAAGACGGCACCGCTTACGGTTTGCCTGAGAGCGAGCTGCCGCTGGTACTGCCTGAAATCGACGAATACAAGCCCACCGAAACTGGCGAGCCGCCCTTAGGTCGGGCCAAAGACTGGAAATACCAGGGCCAGTACGAGTACGAGCTAAGCACCATGCCCGGCTGGGCAGGATCTTCGTGGTACTACTTGCGCTACATGGATCCGCATAACCAGGAGCGGTTTGTGGGTAAAGAAGCCGAGGAATACTGGAAAACCGTGGACCTCTACATGGGCGGCGCCGAACACGCCACCGGTCACTTGCTGTACTCGCGCTTCTGGTACCTGTTCCTGAAAGACCTAGGTCTGGTGAGCAGCAACGAGCCGTTCCAGAAGCTGATTAATCAGGGGATGATTTTGGGCCGTTCAAACTTTGTGTATCGCATCAACGGCACGAGCCAGTTTGTGACGCTAGGCAAAAAAGGTCAGTATGATACTACACCGCTTCACGTCGATGTCAGCATTGTAGACAACGATGTGCTCGACCAAGAAGCTTTTCGCAAGTGGCGCCCTGACTATGCAAACGCTGAATTTGTTACTGAGGAAAATGGCACCTACGTCTGCGGCACTGAAGTCGAGAAGATGTCGAAGAACAAGTTCAATGTTGTAAACCCTGACGTTTTAGTTGGCCAGTACGGTGCCGACGCGCTTCGCCTTTATGAAATGTTCCTAGGTCCCTTGGAGCAATTCAAGCCGTGGAATACCAGCGGCATGAGTGGCGTATCAGGTTTTCTGAAGAAACTCTGGCGTCTCTTCCACCCCGAAGATGGCAACCTAGCCGTGACCGACGAAGCTGCTACGCCCGCCGAACTGAAGGCTTTGCACAAAGCTATCCGCAAGGCTGCCGATGATATTGATAAGTTCTCGTTCAACACGTCGGTCAGCACGTTTATGATCTGCGTGAACGAGTTAACGGCCCTGAACTGCCATAAGCGCGCCATCTTAGAGCCGCTCACGGTAGTAGTTTCGCCTTACGCGCCGCACGTAGCCGAGGAGCTGTGGACGGAGCTAGGCCATGAGCCTGGCAGCATCAGCTACGCCAGCTTCCCCGAGTTCAAGGAAGAATACTTGGAAGAAGCCACCGTGGAATACCCTATCGCCTTCAACGGCAAGATGCGCGGCAAAATGACGTTTGCCGCCAATGCTCCCGCTAGCAACATCGAGCAGGAAGTACGTGCCTCCGAGGTGTTTGAGAAATTCAGCGAAGGCAAAACACCGAAGAAAGTAATTGTAGTGCCCGGCCGTATGGTGAACGTGGTGCTGTAAATAGAATGACCTAGCTTGTAAAAGGCTCGGCTACTCCGTTCCTATCTATAAGGAGCGGGGTAGTCGAGCTTTTTGTTTTTAGTTGATTTAATACTTACTACCTCGATCTGATAGTACGTCTATAGTCGTATTTCCTCTCCCATCACTTATGCCGCCTTCTTCCCAACCGGCTACTTTCCCCTATCGACCGGAACTCGATTCATTTCGCGCTATTGCCGTCTTGCTAGTGATTGTACAACACTGGCGACCTAGCTTAACAGGCCAGCTAGACACTGGCACTATTGGGGTAACTGGCTTTTTCGTATTAAGTGGCTTTCTCATAACTACTATTCTGAGTCGTGAGCGTCAAATTAATACGTTTCAAAAAAGTATTAAAGCATTTTACCTCCGTCGTACGTTCCGGATTATTCCGGCTTACTATGTAGCTGTTCTCACCGCTTGGCTACTTAACCTGAGCTATGTGCGGGGTAAATTACCTTGGTTCTTATTACAAGGAACTAACTTTCTGTTCTTTCACGAACAAGCCTGGGGAGAGGGTACCGGTCATTTTTGGACATTAGCCGTGGAGGAGCAATTTTACGTGGTATGGCCTCTGGTGATTTTGCTCACGCCGCGGCGTTATCTCACAGGGCTATTAAGCGGTCTTATTGTACTAGGCCCTTTGCTCCGGTGGCTGCTCGTTTCTTATAGTGGCACATCATACGCGTTGGTTCTTCTGCCAGCTTCTATCGACTTGTTTGCCAGCGGCGCCTTGCTCAGCTTTGTGTCAACCAGTTTGCGTTTACCACCTCTTTATTTATTGACTATCAGCATAATACTTTCTCTACTGTATCTCGTTCTCGCTTTTTCAACTTATTCACTTAATGCAGTTGCATTGAGTCCTAGCCTCCTGGCTTTAGCCTCAGCAGCACTGCTGGGAACTTTACTTACCATGCAGACAAGCAAGCTGCAAAGATTCGTAGCGTCGCCGGTACTGGTTTTTCTGGGCCGTATTAGTTACTCCCTATATCTCTACCACCTATTCCTGCCAGTTATACTGCACCGCATACTACATCACGTGGGGTTGCGTGTAGCCAATGGCATGCGATACTCCAGTGTTATAGCTTGGGAACATTCACCTGCCGCACTGGTCACTATGCTTATAGGGTTGCTACTGATAGCTACCTTATCATGGCGGCTGATTGAGCAACCACTCAAGAAGTTGGGGCGACACCTAGCCTCTGCGAACTAGGATAGAGCATGCTATGCTGCTAATCTACTCCGTCCAAACGGTGACCCCAGGGCTAGGTAGCACCTTTTCACCCACCAGAATTTTGCTGGTCACTGGCAATGGCAGCGTATACGGCTTAGAAGAATAATTGACGGCCACCCAAAAACCATCGCGATATTCTACGTTGATGCCTGCTGGGTAATCAGTGGTCTGAATACCAATGCCTTGATACACTTTTTGCAGCACTGCTTTCTCCAACTCTCCGCTGTTGGTATCGACGCCGATGTAGGTGACGGTGCCTTTGCCTTGCTTAGCTTGGGAAACGGCGGCGCTACCGTTGTAAAACTGGTTTGTATAGGTAGCTAGTACCTGCGTGCTAGGGTTAGGCTGCAGCACGTCACCCCAGTTGTTCCACTTGTACGAGTTGCCAGCGAAGGACACCTCCCCTTCGGTAGTGGGCATCATCAGATCGAAAAACGCTACATCTCCGCCGATTAGCTCGGAGATTGGCTCGGCCCACTTCGCTTGCCACAAGTGGCCGTTCTTGTCTTTATGCCCCGTGCGGCAGCTTATCACGACCTGACCGCCCTGGTCCGCATACTGCCGGATCTTGGCTATCAGTTCTTTATCAACCAACTGATACGCAGGCACAATCAGCACTTTGTAAGCCGACCAATCCGATTGCTCCGTCACGAAGTCAACCGGTGCGCCGAGGGACTTGATTGCTTTGAAGTACTTCGTGACATGGTCGTAGGGCTGCCACTGCGAGGTTTGCCGCTGAATATTCTGGTCCCAGAAGTTCTCGATGCTCATCAGAAGGGCCGTGCGACGATTGGTATAGCTGGCAGGCGGCGCTAGGTTCGGCTTATACTGCTTGCGCAGTTCTTTCACCTCCCGGATGTACTTAGAAAACTCCAGGCCGCCGCGGGTAGGCGTCACACCATCGGTGTTCACGATGCCATAGTGGTAGAGTTCCGAGCCATAGATCGGCTGCCGAAAACGGTAGGTGCAGTTCAGCGTAGTACCGCCCATGAACGTGTGCCACAGCCACATATGCACTGCACCTGGCTCAGGCTGCGGGTTGATACTGCCCCAATTTACTTGCCCCGGCTGCAACTCCATCACGCCGTACACACCGCGCACCGTGCGGTAATAATCGTTCATAAAGGCCAGCGTAGCCATCGAGCCCACCCGAAAGCCTTTGTCACCGAGCATTTCGCCGGTGCCATGCACGGGATAGTTGGTGTAGCACGTAAAATCCAGATTATTGGTGCGTTGCGGATCGTAGCCCGGGTCGTCGCGCAGGCTGGTGTAGTTGGTCATAATCCACTGCTCTTTGCCGATGTACTTGCGCAGCGTCTGGGCCTGAAAGTCGAGGAAGGCGGCCAACTGGTCGGCGGAGAAGCGGCGCGAATCGAGCACGGCGTGCGGGCTAGGTCCGTACTGCAAGCGAGAATTTGGAAGGCGAACCTGGTTGAAGTCGTTATAGACCATGCTCCAGAACTTCGTACCCCAGGCATCATTCAGAGCACTGATAGTAACGTACTTCTTCTTAAGCCACTCCTTGAATTTTTTCTCGGAGACGGGGCTATAGTCCACGGAGCGAGCGGGTTCATTGTCGAGTTGCCAGCCCATTACGCGGGCATCCTGGCCGTAGCGCTTGCCTAGCTCCGCTACAATTTGCGCCGTGTATTTTCGGTACACGTCGCTGGATGTCGAGTAATTATCGCGCGAGCCGTGAAAAGCCGTTTGGCCTTCGCTGTTGCGGATAAAAATCTCCGGGTGCTTTTGCGTGAGCCACACGGGCGGCGTAGAAGTCGGCGTGCACATAATGACCTTCAGCTTATACTTGCCCGCCAGGTCCACCACTTTATCCAACCACCGAAAGTCGTACTTGCCTTTTTGTGGCTCCATAAACACCCAAGCAAACTCGCCCACGTGGATGTACTCAAAACCTAGGTCGGCAATCTTCTTAATATCTCGCTCCCACTGGCTTTCGTCCCAATGCTCGGGGTAGTAATACACGCCAATCTGCGTTAGCAATTCCTTCGGGAAGAAGCGCTGCGGCGATTGAGCAACCCCTAACACCGAAAGGCAACATAGCCACAGCACGAGTAAGCCTTTCTTCATAAATACCGAGGAGATAAAGTGTGGTTCCACACCAAGCGTTACCTACCTAGGTAGGCAAGCACTTGATGATCAAAAATGGCTGCATTTTTAAGAACCCCGGCACTTTGGGCAGAAATCGGCTGCTTAGCTAGGCTTTACGCTCCACATGTTCATCTCCTCACACACCTCGCATCACTGTGAATCGAACAACATCAGCAATGCCCGAGATACAAGTAAGCATCTCTGCATCAGCCGAAAACAAAATCAGGACTGGCGTGGGCCAGTCCTGATCAGTAATGCAGTCTATTCTAATACCGTTGAGCTACTCCGATGCTTCCAGGAGCGTGGTCCGCTGAGCCTTCGGCAGCGAAGCTAGCACGAGGTCGTATGAATGGTCGACCCACTCACGGAGTTGTCGATTAGTGACACCGGTGCCAATGAGCACGGTGTTCCAGTGTTTTTTATTCATGTGAAAACCTGGTAGCACGTAGTCGAACTCCTCGCGGAGTTGGACGGCGCGCTCTGGGTCACACTTCAGGTTGATGCTCGCGTAGGTGTTAACATCCGTGAGCAAGAAGATTTTACCTCCTACTCGGAACACGAGCGTATTATCACCGAAGGGCATGTCTTCTGTCACACCAACTTTTAGCAGGCAGTAATCACGCAGATCTTCGATGTTCATTTTCAGCAGAAATTAGCGCGTAAACAAGCGGTACAGCATCACCAGCAGACACACCAAGAACATGCTCATCGAGAGCTTGTTGATGAAGTGCATAGTCCGCAGGTTGAAATTAGTTTTGCGGTTCGGGTCGTGCTTGCGAAAGAAGTAGCCAAACACTTCACCGAGATTAAACAAGTTGCGGCCGTTCATGTCGTCGTCTTTTAGTACGCATTAATAACACCGGTCAGGCCGGAAAGATTTGCCAGAAAGATAAATAGATAGAAGAATTTAGCGGCTATTTCTTAGCTTTTTTGCGGCCACAACTAGGTCTAAAACAAAGCTAAAAAGCTAGCTCCCCTCCTTCTTTAAGGAGGGGCTAGGGGTGGTCAGCTAAAGCTAGAAAACTAAAGCTAGCTTCTGGATACTAGGATCATTCAACGATTGAAACCACCCCCAACCCCCTCCTTAAAAAAGGAGGGGAGCTAGCTTCTAACTTCAACCTAGCACTACTTAGCTATACAGCGCCTCGATGCGCGGCAAATTGTTGGCGGTGATTACCTTCCGCTTCACTTTCATGGTAGGGGTCAGCTCGCCGGTTTCTACGCTCCAAGAGGTAGGCAATAGCACTACTTTTTTAACCTGCTCCCAGTTGGCAAAGCTAGCATTGTACTGGTGCACCAAGCCTTCATAAAGCTTCTGCACTTGCGCGTGGGCCGTTAGGGCCGCATCAGAAAGGTTGGTGGGTAGACCGTGACTTTGCGCCCAGGCACGCAACTCAGCAAACGCGGGCACGAGCAGCGCAGAAGGAAATTTCTGGTTCTCTCCTACCACCATCACCTGCTCAATCAGCGGCGACTCCGAAAGCTTGGCTTCAATGACTTGCGGGGCGATGTACTTACCGCCCGAGGTCTTGAACATCTCCTTCTTACGGTCGGTGATTTTCAGGAAGCGGCCTTGCATAAACTCGCCAATGTCGCCAGTGTGAAACCAGCCTTCGGCGTCAATGGCTTCGGCGGTAAGATCGGGGCGGTTGTAGTAGCCTTTCATCACCGAGGCCGAGCGGGTCAAGATTTCACCGTCTGGCACGATTTTCACCTCAACGTGAGGCAACACCGGTCCTACGGTACCAATCATATTATTCTCCGGCTCGGGGCGACAGGCCGCAATAACAGGCGACGTTTCGGTGAGGCCGTAGCCTTCCATCACCCGCACGCCCGCGGCCCATAACACCCGCGCTAGGCGCGGCTGCAACGCGCCACCACCGGATACAATGAACTCAACTTTTCCACCCATGGCTTCGCGCCATTTACTGAAAATGAGCTTATTGGCTAAGGCTAGCTGCTTGTTATAGAAGAAACCTAGGTTCTTTTGGGTATCGTATTTCAGACCTAGGTTCAAGGCCCAGAAGAACAGGCTCTTCTTCACACCCGTTAGCTTCGAGCCAGTGGCCACAATCTTGTCGTAGATCTTCTCCAGCAGGCGCGGCACGGTGGTGAACACCTGGGGCTGCACCTCACGCAGGTTGTCGGCGATGCGCTCCATGCCCTCGGCGTAGTAGATCGAGAAGCCGAGCATGAGGTAGAGAAAGGTGGCCGTACGTTCGAAAATGTGCGACAACGGCAGGAAGCTGAGCGCTTTTGCTTGTTCGGGCAATGGCAGATAGCTGGTTAGGTCGCGGCAGTTACTCAGCACGTTCTCGTGCGAGAGCATCACGCCTTTAGGCCGGCCGGTGGTGCCGGAGGTGTAGATGAGTGTGAGCAAGTCATCGGGCTGCACAGCGGCTTTTTCTGCCTCCAGCTCCTCCATGCTACCTAGTTTCCCCATCGACAGCAGCTCCCCGAAGTGGCGCGAACCCACAACCTTCTCGAAGGTAAAAATGTGCTCGGGAGCTTCGGCGAGGTCGGCGGTGGCCTCGTGCACGCGGGCCAGCAGCTTTTGGTCAGACACCAGCACCACCTTCACGTCAGCATCAGTGAAGATGTGGCGGTAGTCTTCCACGGTGATGGTGGGGTACATGGGCACGCTTACGGCCCCTAGCTGCGCGATACCAAAATCGGCTAGCATCCACTCGGGGCGGTTGGCCGAGATGATAGCGACTTTGTCGCCAGGCTCCACACCGAGTTGGCGCAAACCTAGGCTCACGAGGTCAGCTTGCTCTTGTACCTGCTGTGCGCTCAGCGGCTGCCATTTACCGTTTATTTTGGCAACCAGGCAGTTAGCTTGCGGTGCGCGGGTAGTAAGGTGCGTTAGTATGTCGAACGTGCGACGAATTTTCATGGATGGTACGAGCAAGGGCCGAAACAGAAACTAACAACAGTACAGCTTCCGATCCACAAACTTACTTCCTAGCGTTTTGCTCTCGGAAACCAGCACATAATTTTACCGTTGTGCTCGTGTAGTCTGTAGCGTGAAGCTCCGGCTTCGCGCGTCGTTGAACGACTCACGTCAGCACACAGCTTACTGATTATCGTTCAACGATACGCGAAGCCGGAGCTTCGCGCTACATTCTTTCTTCCTAAATTATGAAGACGTTATTGTCGCTGTTACTATTCGGCGTTAGCACCACCGCTTTCGCCCAGCAACCCGCCGCCGAAACAGAAGCTATTAAAAAGACTGTTACTACCTTCTTCGATGGTATGCGGCGGGGTGATAGTACCCTCGTGCGCAGCACCCTAGCTCCGGGTGTGGTCCTGCACACCATCAGCAACCGGAATGGTAATACGCAGCTCGGCGTCGAAAAAACCAACGATTTCCTAAAAGCCGTCGGCACACCGCACACCGAGGTCTGGGATGAGCGCATCACCTTCGAGCGGGTGCTTATCGACGCCAACCTAGCCAGCGTCTGGACGCCGTACCAGTTCTACCTGGGCAGCAAGTTCAGCCACTGCGGCTACGACTCGTTTCAACTGGTGAAGTACACCGACGGCTGGAAGATCGTGCACATCATTGATACACGCCGCAAGGAGAAGTGCCAATAGTGCGAAGCTAGGTCAGAAAAGCGGAATTCGCTTCAGGGGCGAATAGTCCGTTTTCCAGCTATCTAATTCATATAGTGCCCCTTCCTGATCTAGGTAAAGAGACACCAGCACCGGCACGCCATCCTCGTCCAGGAACTGCAGTTCAGCAATCTTTTGTCCTAAGCGCTGCTCGTCTTTTCTGCTCACAAACCGTAAGCTACCCATGCCGCCGTCGGCTAGTTCTTCCACTTCTGCAATGGGCAGCCAAGCCAAAAACTTCTCTGCGGCCGGTTTGTCGCGCAACAGGAAGAGGATCAAGCTTAACTCTGGCAGTGTCAGCAAACGCCGTTTCATACCAAATATAAAAGGCTAGCGAAGGATTAGCCTAGGTATACGTCCGCGCTGAAAATAGTAGCAAGCTTTAGATAAAGGCCGTCATGCTGAGCTTGCCGAAGCATCTCTACTGCTTCGTTGCTGACGTTAGAAGTTAGCATTGCGGTAGAGATGCTTCGGCAAGCTCAGCATGACGGCCTTTTATTTTGTACAGACTTTCAGGCTTTTGCCAGCGCTACTATATCTGGCACTTCCAACACCGATTTCGAGTAGCCCTCGCGCACGACGTTAATCATGGCCAAACCTAGCTCTTGCAGCGTGGAAACGTACTGCGGCGTGAACCTGCGAAGTATTGGATAGAGCCAGTTGGTGTATTTATACATGGGTAACACGTTCTTCAAGCCCGGTGTTGCCTTCATGAAGCCGGGCCGAAACATGTACGCTTGGCGAAAACCTAGGCCCAGCAGTTTATTCTCCGTTTGCCCTTTCACGCGGGCCCACATGCTACGGCCGTGGCCAGTGCTATCGGTGCCGGCACCCGATACGTAGCAGAACGTGAGGTCGGGGTTGCGGGGCAGCAGCGTTTCGGCGAAGTGCAGCGTCAGGTCGTAAGTCAGGCGGCGGTACTCCGGCTGCTTCATCCCCACCGATGACACGCCTAGGCAGAAAAAGCAGGCGTTATAGCCGGTAAGCTGGTCTTGAATGGGCGACAGATCCTGAAAGTCGCTGTGCACGATTTCGCGCAGCTTTGGGTGCGTCACGCCGCTCGGTTTGCGGCTGACGGATAGCACCTGTTCCACATCAGGGTGGTTCAGGCATTCGTGCAGCACGCCCTCTCCCACCATGCCGGTCGCGCCGGTTACAATAGCTTTGATCTTCATGGTATGGTAGACGAATGAGGGGGCGTTATGTTTTAAGCTTCTACAGCTTTCTATTTATTACTTGAATAGTAAACTTTGCACAGTTTATCGTTAGTGTACCTAAATGATCGATATCTAATGACAGGTGCAAATTCCTTGTCTCAGACTTGGGTTTATCACAGTACTTAAACTCGTCTATCCTATAACTGAAGGTTTCACGTTGTGTTTTATCCAAATCATCAGCAATCCGCTTCTGATATTTCCCAACCTCTTTGATATTTATAATACCTGAAATAGTCAGTTGCCGCCAGACAATCGTTGGACTATCTACTAACTTATCCCAAATGAGTATTATCAGGCGGCCACGTATAGAATTGAAATTAAAACATTCAACAATATTATCATGTAAGTTATAAGAAAGAACAGGTATACTCATAGCAAAAGCGTCTTATTCTATATAAATCATACCAGACAGTAGTACTATTTGCTATGATATATTCTTTATAAATATTCGAAATACACCATCAACTATAACATATTCCAAACCCACTTCTTCTAAAGAAGAAGACAAAGAATCTTGATGATCAATAATCTTAGGCTTTACTAATCTTCCAATATGCTTTACCTCAATTGGGTCAATATCTAACCATTCTATTTCACCAACATGGACAGGACCATTGATTTCAAGATAATTCATACTTGGGAACCCTACCATCCCTCCCCATCTTTCAGGCTCTGAATTATCAATTACTTTAAGCCTAACAGAACAATTAGTCTTAACAATCAAATCACTTACCTTCTTCAGTGTCTCTATTGACTTATACTTGTCTTCCATACTTTCTAAAAATCAACTGGTAATTTGCGCTAATCACCAAACGCCAGTACTCCAGCTTTTGCATCAACAGCTTTTTGCAGAATAGCAGCAAACTCCTTTTCTTCTTTCTGCAAAGCCGCTGATTTAGGTCTTTGTTGTAACTTCAAAAGTATACGAGCTATAATCTCGCTTCCCCAACGAAAATCGCTATAATAATCAAACCAAGGCTCGATTATACCTTCCTTTCGTAATTCATAGAATAACTCATCCTCAATACCACCGATATATTCTAAATTAAAGTTCCGATTTGGTCTAGGTTGACTATCGTCAATTAGAAAGAAGTCAAGCATACTGCAACCTTAATAAGTAAAAATGGGATTGAACATATGCGCTCAATCCCATTATACCTGGTACTTTCTAAGAAGCATCTACGCTCCTACAGGCTCTTCCAACTTCACCGGCTCGATCCATTTACCATCCTCGCGCATCAGCTCGATTAAGTCATCCACAGCTTGTGCTTCGGGGACGGACTTCTTGATGACTTCCTGGCCGCGGTAGAGGGCGATTTTGCCTTTGCCCACACCCACGTAGCCGTAGTCGGCGTCGGCCATTTCGCCGGGGCCGTTCACGATGCAGCCCATGATGCCGATTTTGACGCCTTTCAGGTGGTCGGTGCGCTTGCGGATCATGGCGGTGGTTTCCTGGAGGTCGAATAGGGTACGGCCGCAGCTTGGGCAGCTGATGTACTCGGTCTTGCTCATGCGCGTGCGGGCGGCTTGCAAGATGCCGAAGCTGAGCTGATTGAGCTGGTCGAGGGTGGTGAGCCACTCGTCTTTGCTGCGCTCGGGGAGCAATTCGGTGCTTAGCACCACACCGTCGCCGAGGCCGTCGAGGAGCAGGCCGCCCACGTCGGTAGCGGCGTAGAGCTGGGTCTGCTCGTCTTTTAGCGCCGGGTACTCGCGCTTGATAATCACCGGGCAGGTCACGCCGGCGTTGAGCAGCTCGAAAAACGCCCGCCGGATTTCGGGCATGGCGTGGGCGTTGTCGGTGTGCAGAACCACCACGGCGGTACTGTCGGCGCGCAGCTGATCTAAGGCGGCAGGCGTGAGCGAACCTAGGGTGTGAAACACAAAGTTCAGCTGCGGGTGGCGAGCAGCAGCTACGGCGTACTCAGCCGGCGTGAGGGCCGGGAAGTGCTCGGCGCGCTGACCAGCATCAAGCCAAGCACTGTAATCCACGATTTCCTTGAGGCCATTGGGCAGCATAAACGGTACGGGGCGCTGACCGCTGTAGAGGTAGTCGGCCCCTAGGTCGTTCATCTGAAACTTGTCCAGAAAGGCCGAATACAAGTGCCCCGCGCAACGCAGATCGGCGTACTCCACCGAGGGCAGGCGCGACAAATCGACAATGACGCGCGGTACGTTTTGCCCACCTAGGTTCAGCACCTCGCGGGTGTAACGACGGAAATACTGGAACGGGTCAATTGGCTCCTGCCCAACTACGGGCGCAATCGGCTTGGCTTCGGCGGCGCGGTTGGTGTAGCGGTCAATCAGCATCTTGGCTACGGGTGCTTCGGCCTCTGGTGCTTCGGTGAGCGACACGCGCACGGTGTCGCCAATGCCGTCTTCCAGCAGCGTACCGATGCCCACGGCGCTCTTGATGCGGCCATCCTCGGCCTCGCCAGCTTCTGTGACACCTAGGTGCAAGGGGTACGGTTGCAGGCCTTCTTCATCGAGCTTTTGCACGAGCAAGCGGTAGGCTTGCACCATCACCTGGGTGTTGCTAGCCTTCATGCTCAGCACCACATCGTAGTAATTTTCTTCCTCGCACAGGCGCAAAAACTCCAGGGCCGACTCTACCATGCCCAGCGGCGTATCGCCGTAGCGCGACAAAATTCGGTCGGACAACGAGCCGTGGTTTGTGCCGATGCGCATGGCCGTGCCGTACTGCTTGCAGATCTGCACCAGCGGCCGGAACCGCTCCCGGATGCGCTCTACCTCAGCGGCGTAGGTAGCATCGGTGTATTCAATGATATCGAACTTCTTCTTGTCGGCGTAGTTGCCGGGGTTCACGCGCACTTTTTCCACGATGCGCGCGGCCAGCTCGGCGGCGTTAGGCGTAAAGTGAATGTCGGCGATGAGTGGCACGTTGCAGCCCCGCTTGCGCAGTTCCTTCTTGATTTCGAGCAGGTTTTGCGCCTCCTTCACGCTAGGCGCCGTGATGCGCACGTATTCGCAACCAGCTTCGACCATGCGCAAGGTTTGCTCCACCGAACCTAGGGTGTCCATCGTATCCACGGTGGTCATGCTCTGCACCCGAATCGGGTTGAGGCCGCCCATGGGCACGTCGCCGATTTTCACTTCACGGCTGAGGCGGCGTTTGTACTCGGTGAGGCTAGGGCAATACGTCTTGTTCATATCCTAAAAACCAGCGGCAGTGGGCTAAAGTTGCGGTTAGAAGCAAAGGTACAAGGATTAGGCCGCAGCTACATGCGCGGCCGCGTGAAGCTTGTACTTCGCGCCTCCTTGCACGCAGCAAGTCCGCCGGTCTGACGTCCTAGGTGTCCTACCAGTTATCGGCTGTTGATAGCTGTTCAAGCTAGGTGCACGAAGGTTGTTCCAACCACTTGTCCTGGCGACAACCAATAGGACGCCCAGGGCAGCCGGCCCGCACACGTCGGCAACGATACCAACCGCATAGCTGAGGCCGTTATACCGGAGTACACCTTCCTAAAAAGCTCTAGCTATATTGCCAGACCTTACTCACTCTATCGTTCTTCTTTCGTATGAGCCACCACTCCCATTCGCGCCGCAGCTTTCTGAAAATCACCGGCCTAGGTTTAGCAACGCTGCCGTTCGCCGCTCAGGCGGCTGCGTTGGCGCGAAAAGAGCAAACTTACCTGGTGTACGTTGGCACTTTCGCCCAACCCGACGCTGAAAGTATTTTCCTCTACCGCCTTGATGCTACCACAGGCACTCTCACGCGTGTAGGAGCCACCAAGGCCGGAGCCAACCCAACGTATTTTACGCTTGACCCAAAACAGCAGTTTCTATATACCGTCAACGAAACGAACGAATACAAAGGTGACAAAAGCGGCTCTGTTCGCGCGTATGCTATCAATAAGAAAACGGGCGGTTTGACGCTGCTCAACGAGCAATCGTCCTTCGGACCAGGCCCGTGCTACATTAGTCTCGACCACACGAACAAAGAGGTATTGGTTGCCAACTACGCTGGGGGCAGCATCTGTGCTCTACCAGTGCAGGCCAACGGTCAGCTTGGCGCTCCTTCCGCTACTGTACAACACACCGGCTCCGGTCCGCACAAAAACCAGAACGTACCCCACGCGCACTGCTTCTTTGCCGACCCCAACAACAAGTTTGGCCTAGCCGTCGACCTAGGTATTGACAAGGTGCTGGCGTACCCGTTAGACCCCGCAAACGGCAAATTCTCGACGAATGCCACCACGGCATTTACCACTGCACCGGGCGCTGGGCCGCGGCACCTTACTTTCCACTCTAATAATCGCTGGGCTTACCTCATCAACGAGCTTAACTCCACGGTAACCGCTCTGGCGTACGATGCGACTAAAGGAACCTTCGTCGAACTGCAAACTTTGTCGGCGCTGCCAGCTGGTTATACTGGCGAGAGCTACTGCGCGGATATCCACGTTTCACCCAACGGCAAGTTTCTCTACGGGTCGAATCGGGGTCACAACAGCATTGTGGTCTACGCCATTGACCAGCGTAGTGGCAAGCTCACTCTCGTACAACACGCTGATACGCAAGGCAAATACCCTCGTAACTTCACTCTCGACCCCAGCGGCCGCATTGCCTTAGTAGGTAATCAGAACACGAATAACATCACCACCTACCGCGTCGACAGTCAAACAGGAAAGCTCACGCCAACAGGCGTTAATGTGGAGCTACCAGCGCCAGTTTGCCTGAAGGTCATTCCCGATTTTTTGGTAAGCTAGCAGTATGGATGTAGCGCGAAGCTCCTGCTTCGCGTCTTGGTGGACGATAGCACCTAGGTTGCACGTTCAACGAGGCGCGAAGCAGGAGCTTCGCGCTACATTCGTTATTCAATTCGGAGCATGATCTTACCGATATGGGCACTGCTCTCCATTAGGTGGTGTGCTTCGGCCGCTTCGCTTAGCGGAAACACTTTGTAAATCATCGGTTTAAACTTGCCTGCGGCTAGCAGCGGCCACACCTGTTTTTCAATGTCAGCGGCTAGCTCAGCTTTGAAGTCGGCGCTGCGTGGACGCAGAGTACTTCCGCTGATGGTAAGGCGGCGCGCCATGATGTCCAGCACGTTGATGTCAGCAGTAGGACCTTGCATAGCGTTGATGAACTCCAGGCGCCCATCTGGCCGGAGCAGACGAATGTTCTTGGCGATATAGTCGCCACCTATCATATCTAAAATAACGTCAACACCTTCACCTTTCAGCTCGGCTTCAAAGTCTTGCGTTTTGTAGTTGATGCAGCGCGTGGCACCTAGCTCCTCGCAGGCACGGCATTTCTCGTCGCCACCCGCCGTAGAAAATACCTTAGCCCCCAAAGCAACGGCTAATTGAATAGCCGTGATACCAATGCCGCTGCTGCCACCGTGCACCAGAAAATTTTCGCCGCTGGTGAGCTGTCCTTTTTGAAATACGTTGTGCCACACAGTAAATACGGTTTCAGGTAAGGAAGCCGCTTCCTCAAAGCTCCATCCCGCGGGCACGGGCAAACAGTGGCGGGCATCAACTACGGCATATTCGGCGTAGCCACCTTCAGCAACAAGCGCGCATACGGCATCATTTGGTTGCCAACGAGTTACTTCCGCCCCAACCTCCACAACTTCACCTGCAATTTCCAACCCGAGCACCATGCCCGGCTGGGTGGGGGCACCTCCATACTTACCCTTGCGCAAAAAAACGTCTGGCCGGTTCACACCAGCCGCGTGCACTCTGACCAGGACTTGGTTAGCCGCAGGGCTAGGTATCGGCTTCTCCTGTACACGCAATACTTCTGGTCCGCCAGGCTCCGTTACTACAATTACCTTCATAAAGCAGGTATAAACCGAATAAATAAGTCTTTATACGATTGGGGTCGGCACATAGAAGACACCCGTCTGCTTCGTGTACTGCTTAGCCCACCAGATAAGAACAAACTGTAATGGAATTCGCAGGATATGTATCCATAAGTTGGGACTTTGGGTTTGCCACGCATCTACCAACAGCTGAATATGCACTGGCAGAAAAACGATGAGCATCAGGATGATCAGGCTAGCGGCAAGACGGCGGGTAGCAATTGGCAGCAGAAACAGGCCTAGCACTACCTCGCAAATACCACTCAGCAACACCAATGAGCCGTGCCAGGGCAGCCACGAGGGCATGATTGCTTCGTAGAAGGAAGGATGTACAAAGTGATTAATACCGGTCGCGATGTAAAGCAGCGACATTAAGCAGAGAAGGAGCTGTTTCATGAAGCAGTATGGTTTAGTAAAAATACGCTCCTCTGTTATGGCGGGTTGGCGTTCTAATATATTTTCATAAATAGACAACTAGAGTTATTTCACGTTTGTACACAGCAGTAGCGGCCAGCTGACGCTTTTCACCGCTTCTTTTTCTATGAAAAAGCCTGTTTTTCCTCCTGCCGTACGCAATGCATTTCGCAGCACAGGTTTGGCTGCTTGGCAAACGGGGCACCTGTTCCGTAAAGCGGCCCAAAATGCCTTAGAAGCCGTGCAAGAAGTACTGCGTGCTGAAGTGCAAAAGGGTAACGCACAACTAGTGGCTGATTTTCTTTCCAACAAAGCGCTGCCTACCGTGAAAGCACTGCTGCTTGAGCGCATGGCGGCCCGTTTGCTGGTGCGCATTGGTCTGCGCGGAGCACTGGCTTCTAACATCATAGGTTGGATTCTGCCCTTTGCGTTAGAAGCATTAGTGAGAGCCGGTCACAAAACTGGCTTCTTTGATAAACTCAAAGCAAACCCCACCGTCGCTGAGCTACTGCATCGCCTCGATGAGCTCAAACAAACAGCTTGGCACACCATGGCGCCTGATGCTGCCAGCAGTGCTGAGCTGCTGACCGATGACACACCAATGCAAGCCTTACCCAGTAACACAGTAGCATCTGCCTAGCTTAGGTAAGTAAAGCACAAAAAAAGCCGTCCCACCCGGAACGGCTTTTTCGCGTCTCGACACGCGGAGAAAATTCCCACCCAACTCCGGGTCGAGCCCGTCCGCTGCTAGTGCCGGAACAAGAGTTCGCGGTACTTAACCAGCGGCCAGTCCTCATCGGCCACCATCAGCTCCAGCTTGTCTACGGCGCGGCGAATGGGGTCGAAGTGTGCTTTCACGGTGTCGCAGTAGGCAATGGCCCGCTCCCGTGTATCTTCTATCTTGTTGGCCACTTTGCGGCTGTTGGTCATTGCATCAGACTCTGTCTTGATCGTTGCAATGTAGCGCGAGATGGCCTTGATGGTATCAATGGTTACTTGAGCGCTTTCGTCATCCAGACCTAGCTCACGTAAGCCTTTTACGTTGGTAATCAGCTTAGTTTGATACGCAACGGCCGTGGGGATGATGTGGTTGATAGCTAGGTCACCCATCACGCGGCTTTCGATCTGAATCTTCTTCAGGTACTCTTCCAGCAAGATCTCATGGCGGGCGTGCAGCTCCACCGGAGAGAAGATGCCGTGGCGTGCAAACAGCGTCTCGGCGGCATCACTCACTAGGGCGTCTAGGGCCTGCGGCGTGGTAGCCACGTTGGCCAAGCCCCGGCGGGCGGCCTCTTCTTTCCATTCCTGCGAGTAGCCGTTTCCCTCGAAGCGCACATCCTTGGAGCTGATCACGTACTCGCGCAACACATCCACAATGGCCACTTCTTTCTTCTTGCCTTGCTCCAACTGCGCATCTACTGCCTGCTTGAACAGGATGAGCTGCTCAGCCACAATGGCGTTCAACACGGTCATGGCCGAAGAAGAGTTAGCCGAAGAGCCTACCGCGCGCAGCTCAAACTTGTTGCCGGTGAAGGCAAACGGGGAGGTGCGGTTACGGTCGGTGTTGTCCAGCAGAATCGCTGGGATCTTGTCGATGCCGAGCTTGAGGTAGATGTTGTCACCCTTGTCCAGCGGCAACTTCGCGGTGCGCTCCAGCTCGTTGAGCACGTTGTCCAGCATCGAGCCCACGAACACACTCATAATGGCCGGCGGCGCTTCGTTGGCTCCCAAGCGGTGATCATTGCTGGCCGAAGCAATGCTGGCGCGCAGTAGCTCCCCGTAGGTATGCACGGCCTTGATGGTGGTGATGAAGAAGGTCAGGAACTGCAGGTTTTCCTTGGGCCGCTTGCCCGGGGCGAACAGATTCACGCCCGTGTCCGTGCTCATGGCCCAGTTGTTATGCTTGCCCGAGCCGTTCACCCCGGCGAAAGGCTTCTCGTGCAAGAGCACCTTGAAGTGGTGGCGCTCGGCCACGCGGTCCATCACGTCCATCAAGAGCTGGTTGTGGTCCACGGCCAGGTTGGCATCCTCAAAGGTGGGGGCGCACTCAAACTGGTTCGGGGCCACCTCGTTGTGGCGCGTGCGCAGCGGAATGCCGAGCTTGGTGCCTTCTTCCTCGAACTCGACCATGAAGGCGTGCACCCGGCTGGGGATGGAGCCGAAGTAATGGTCCTCCAGCTGCTGACCCTTGGCCGGGGCGTGGCCAAACAGCGTACGCTGGGTCATCACCAGGTCGGGCCGCGCATCATAGAGGGCTTTGTCCACCAGGAAGTACTCCTGCTCGATGCCCAGGGTGGTGTGCACGCGCTGCACGTCTTTGTCGAAGTACTGGCACACGTCCACGGCGGCTTTTTCCAGCGCGGCCAGCGACTTGAGCAGGGGAGCTTTGTAGTCGAGCGCCTCGCCAGTGTAGGCCACAAAGATGGTGGGGATGCACAGGGTCTTGGTGCCGGGCGCCTCCAAGATGAAAGCGGGCGAGGTCGGGTCCCAGGCCGTGTAGCCGCGCGCCTCGAAGGTGTTGCGGATACCGCCGTTGGGGAAGGAAGACGCATCGGGCTCCTGCTGCACCAGCGCTGAGCCCTTGAAGTTCTCGATCGGACGACCGTCGGAATTCAGGTCGAAGAAGGAGTCGTGCTTCTCGGCCGTGGCGCCCGTCAGGGGCTGGAACCAGTGGGTGTAGTGAGTAGCGCCTTTGGCCATGGCCCACGTCTTCATGGCCGAGGCCACCGCATCGGCCACCGACCGCTCTACTGGCGTGCCCTGCTTAATAGCAGCTTGTAATTTTTTAAAGTATTCTCCTGGCATGGTGGCCCGCATGGCCTCCAGGTTGAATACATTTTTACCGAAACTATCCGAGCGACGCTCAGTAGTGGTGGGTACCGATACTGGTTCGCGTCGGTCAACTAATTCAAGAGCTTTAAAGCGCAGAATAGACATGAAGAACGTTTAGGTATTACTTGATGCAGGCAAAATAGAAGAGAACAAACCGTTTTTCCAAAGCTCCCCGAAAAAATGGCCACTTTTTACAAAATCCAATTCGTTTTCGCTTCATCAACCCTAAATCAAGACCTAGCTTCTGCTTAAACCTCAGGTATTTCTTACTACCACCTAAAAATCGTCAAGTAGGTTTTATCCTTACGCAGTACCTAGCCCTCTGCTTTTCCGGCCTTTTGGCGCTTGTTGATTCTGCTTATAGTTCTCAAATCAACGCAACCTCAAGCAAAGGTTGGGCGTCACTTTCGTTCTACCTTTACCCCGTGAAAAACCGCTTTGCGTTCCAGCCCTTGTATTTTTTATTTTGGCTGGCATTTTTCTTAGTTGCGAAAGCTTTATTCCTAGTTTACCACGCGGCCCATACCGCAGCGTTGTCAGCTGGGACGATAGCGCACATTTTCCTATATGGCCTGCGCCTTGATGCTTCCAGTACTGCCTACTTATGCTTGCCGCCTTACTTACTCTTTGCCGTTGGTAGCTTAGCCGGCCCGCGTTTTCCGACCGACCGACTTATCCGTTTATACACGGCCTTGGCCTTGCTGCTGGTCACGTTGCTTACCGTTACCGACTTGGAGCTTTATAGCGCGTGGGGCTTTCGTCTGGATGCCACGCCGTTACAATACCTAGCTTCGCCAACCGAGATGGCTGCTTCGGCGGGTAGCGCCCCGCTCCTGTTGCTGGTAGTAGCGTTTTTGGGGCTACTACTGCTTGGCTGGGGTCTCTACCAAAAGATTGTAGGACGCTTCTCCGACTTACCGCCCACATTCGGCCGTGGTCGGGCCGCGCTAGTTGGTTTATTAGAAATGCTCTTGCTGGTGGTGCCGTTGCGGGGTGGCGTGCAACAAATCCCGGTCAACCAAAGCGACGTTTACTTTTCCAGTCAGCCTTACGCCAACCACGCGGCTATCAATGTGCCCTGGAACGTGGCCAACTCCCTGTTTTTGCAGAATGGCGGGCCCAACCCGTACCACTTTATGGCCGACAGCATGGCAAAACGTACCGTGCGCCAACTGTACACGGCCGCGGCTTCTGCACCCGATACTGCCACCACCCGTCTGATCCGTCAACCGCGGCCCAACGTGCTGTTTATCATCTTGGAAAGCTTTACCGCCAAGCTAGTAGGAAGCGTAGGTGGTGAAACGGGCGTGACGCCTAACCTAGATAGCCTGGCGCGTACGGGAGTGCTTTTCACTAACTTTTACGCCAGTGGCGACCGTAGTCAAAAGGGGTTAGTCTCCTTGCTGAGCGGCTATCCCAACCAACCCACCACCAGCATCATTAAGTATCCGCGCAAGACGGAACACCTGCCGCACTTGTGTCAGTCGCTGAAGGCAGTGGGCTACAGCTCGCACTATTATTATGGAGGCGAGCTAGCTTTTGCCAACATGAAAAGCTACCTCATCACGGCGGGATACGAAAAATTTACGGAGCGCACCGATTTCACACCGGCGCAGCAGAACTCGAAGTGGGGAGCGCACGACCACATTTTGTTCGACCGCATACTTAAGGAATTACCAAGCCAGCGCCAACCGTTTTTTGTCACGGCCTTCACGCTAAGCAGCCACGAGCCATTCGACATTCCTATCCCGGCCAAATTTCCCGGCACCGACGAAGCGGCTCACTTTCGCAACTCAGTGTACTACACCGATTGGGCCCTAGGTCGCTTTCTGCACGAAGCGCGCACCCAGCCTTGGTGGGATAACACGCTGATCGTGTTAGTGGCCGATCATGGCCACCCGCTGCCCAACAACGATTCCAACGAGAACCCCAGCAAGTTTCACATTCCGCTGATCGTGGCGGGTGGCGCCCTACGCCCCGAAGCGCGCGGACGTGTGGTGACGACGTACGGCGCTCAGACTGACCTAGCGGCCACGCTCCTCGCCCAGCTTCAGCTTCCCGCCCAAGACTACGTTTGGAGCCATAACCTCTTGCAGCCGGTTACTAAGCCATTTGCTTTCTACTGCTTTAATAATGGGTTTGGTATGGTCACGCCAACGGGCGCTGTCACCTTCGATAATGTGGCGCGCACGATGATGTGGAAGGCGCCCGATCAAGTGCCTAATACCCAACTAGTACAGGGCCAGGCGTACGAGCAGGCCTCTTACGCCGACTTTCTGCGCAAATAAATAGCTGTCTCTAATGCCGCAGTTGCTTTTTGTATATAATGCTGAGGCGGGCGCGCTAAATGGTCTGCTCGATACCCTACATAAGACCCTTTCGCCCCAAACGTACGCCTGTTCGTTGTGCCGGCTAACGTATGGCGCTATGAGTATGCATTCAGCATGGAAGCAGTTTGTACAAGAGCTAGGTATACCTAGTCGTTTTCTACACCGCAAAGAATTTATCCAGGAATTTCCAGCGTTGCGTCAGCAGCCGTTACCGGCCGCCTTCTGGCAAAATATTGCTGGGGAGTGGCAGTTGCTTGTATCGAAAGAGGAGTTTGATCAGGCTGACTTGACCTCTTTGATGCAGCTCATCCGGACCCGGCTAGGTACCCTTAATCTAACCGTTTCGTAGCAACGCGCCGTTGCAAGTACGGTATTGTGAACTACGCAAGGCGACTTGCGGTTTTGTGCCTACGCTACGCAGGAGCATCGATTTCTCCCTATTTTGTCCGTATCCGAAGCGGCTTTATAGCGCAGTCAGCTTGTATTACTCGCCGTAGGCTAGCTGCTGTGGTCAGAAAACGCTCGCGCTTGCGTACCTTTGCAAGTTCTTATGGATACCAGAAAAGTTGCCTTTTATACGCTGGGCTGCAAGCTCAATTTCTCGGAGACTTCTGCCATTGGGCGGCAGTTTGAGGAGCGCGGCTTTCGCAAGGTGGCCTTCGAGGAGGCTGCCGATATTTACGTCATCAACACGTGCTCCGTCACTGACCACGCCGACCGCAAGTGCCGCAAGGTGGTGAAAGAAGCGTTGAAGCATAACCCCGATGCTTTTGTAACGATTGTGGGCTGCTACGCCCAGCTCAAGCCCCAGGAAATTGCTGAAATTCCGGGCGTGCACGCCGTGCTAGGTGCCGCCGAAAAGTTTCAGTTAGTAGATATTCTGGCTGGGTTTGAGAAGCCCGCGAGCGGCAAGGGCCAAGTGTATGCTAGCCCGATCAGCGAAGCAACGGAGTTTCACGCAGCGCACTCGTTTGGCGACCGGACCCGCACGTTCCTAAAGGTGCAGGACGGCTGTGACTACTCTTGTTCGTTCTGCACCATTCCGCTGGCCCGGGGCAAAAGCCGTTCGGGCAGTGTGCAGAGCGTGGTGGAGCGCGTGCAGAAGCTAGCCGAAACCGAAGTGCAAGAAATCGTACTAACGGGAGTTAACCTCGGTGACTTTGGTTTGCAAGGTCCGGAGCGAGAGCGGCACGAGAGCTTCTTTGACCTGGTGCGTGCCCTCGACGAGGTGGACGGCATCAACCGATTCCGCATCTCCTCGTGCGAGCCCAATTTGCTCACCGACGAGATTATTCGCTTCGTAGCGGACTCGAAGCGCTTCATGCCCCACTTCCACATTCCGCTGCAAAGCGGCTCCGACAAGATTTTGGGGCTGATGCGCCGCCGCTACCGGCGGGCGCTTTACGCTAGCCGCATCGCCCTGATCAAAGAAGTGATGCCGCACGCCTGCATCGGAGTGGATGTGATTGTGGGTTTTCCCGGCGAAACCGAAGAGGATTTTTTGGATACCTACCATTTCCTCAACGAGCTAGACGTGAGCTACCTGCACGTATTCCCCTATTCGGAGCGTGCTAACACCCTCGCTCCTAGCCTGCCCGGCCGCGTGCACGACGGCGAGCGACACCGCCGCACCACCATGCTGCGCTCCCTGTCAGAGAAGAAAAAGCGCTTCTTCTACGAGCAGCACCTAGGTGCCGAAACAGAAGTACTCTTCGAGGACGATGTGACCAACGGTCAGATGGAAGGATTTACGCCCAATTATATCCGCGTTACGGCCAAATACGATCCGCTGCTCGTAGGCGAGCGGAAGCGCCTGCGCTTGACAGCTGTCAATGCGCAAGGACAAATGGAGGCCGAGGAGCTAGGAGTTGAGGTATTTCAACACTAGACTTTATCTCGAGTTGCTTTGAAAACAAAAGGAGCTAACCCAGATTGGGTTAGCTCCTTTTGTTTTATGATCTATTTGTTCTACTTCTACCGGCTAAGTTGGCGCTGCATCATTTCCATCATTTGTTGCATCATGCGCTGCTGCTCTTGCAAATGCTGGTTGCGCATTTCGGCTAAGGCTAGCTGATGCGTGAGTTGCTGGGCGTAAAGAGCCGCTTGCAAGCTAGCATTTGGGTCACCGTATGCTGTTGGGGTAGGTGCTGCTGTTGCAGTTACCGTGGCCGGCGTGGGTACAGATGCGGGTGCTGATGGTGCTACAATACTAGAGGCAACAAAAGGAGCAGCAGCTACAGGCGGGGCAACTGGTGCTTCGGCAACAAATGCAGGAGCGGCTGGCGAAACTTCTTTTTCGACGGGTGCAGCTGCTGGCTCAGGAGCTACCGGTGCAGCCGCGGACTTAGACTCCGCCGTTGTAGTTTTTTCCTCTTTCGCAATGGGAACAGGTGATGAGGATTCTTTTGGAGCAATTGATTCATCACTCGTTAACATAACACCATTTCCTTGTAACAACCAATCTTTAGATACATTTGGATATACCTCAAATATCTTACACAAAAGATCAAACCCTGGCTTATTTCGCTCGTCCACAAGGTGTTGAATAACCGTTGCCGTCTTGTCTAATGAGGCAGCAAAAGCATTTTTAGACACTCCCAAATGTGCTATTAGCTGACTAATGCGTTGACCAACAGTTTGACTTGCCATTATGGTAACAAATAAATTATGCGCTTCTCAACGCAAATATATACTCATTTGTTTAATACAGCTATTAAAGAATTATTGATCTGTTATGCGGTAGCTTCACCTGTACTGGCTGTTTTGTTTATATCCGACACTAGATGAAGTTAGGTTGCGCTGCCTTCCACAGCATGAATTATTAGAGCATACGACACTGCCAACTACAAAAAATCCCCCTAAGTGACACCTGATCTTGTTTAGAAAGACCAAGTTGTCATCCAGGGGGACATTGGGGTTTGTTGCTTAGCAGTAAGAAAGGCAAGCTGTGCCCTGTGCCCTCCTACTCGTACCGCAGCGACTCAATAGGATCCAGTCGGGAGGCTTTGCTGGCGGGATAGTAGCCGGAGGCTAGCCCCACGGTTACGCAGATTACCAAGCCAAGTATCATCCAGAGCCACGGCACGAAGAAGGTACCACCGCCCGGAATGAGCAACGCAATAGAGTTGCCCATGGCCACGCCTAACACGATGCCCAGGATTCCGCCCAGCACGCAGATCACAATAGCTTCGATGAGAAACTGCTGCCGAATCTGAAGGGCCGTAGCACCAAGGGCTTTGCGGATTCCTATTTCGCGGGTGCGCTCCGTGACGGACACCATCATGATATTCATGAGGGCAATGCTAGCGCCGAGCAGCGTAATAAAGCCCACCAAGAAGCCCCCCGAACGCAAGGTGCTGGTCATAGAATCCAGCTTGCCCGTGAGCGAGTCGCTGCTGTCAACCTCAAAAGAATCTTCTTGGCCCAAGGGGTCGTGGCGCACGGCCCGCATAATGCCGGTTGCTTGGCCGGTCACGTAAGCCAGGGTTGAAGCCTGCGTAACGGCCGTTTTTACGTTGAACGTGAGGGCCCTCTGCCGCGGCAACTGGTTGCCCGTCTCGAGCGGAACGAGCACGAGGCGGTCGGCACCGCCCCCACCTAGGTCGCTGCCGCTCTTTTCGAGTTGGCCAACAACCAAGAAGCGGCGGCCCAGCAAATAAATGTACTTACCCAGCGGACTTTCATTCGGGAACAGTTTGTCCTTGAGCTCCGAGCCGATAATCGCCACGTTAGCGCCATTATCTAGCTCAGTCTGCGAAAAGGAGCGGCCAAACGAGAGATTATAGCTTTGGATTTGCAGATAGTTCTCGTCGCCGGCTACTACCTGCGTGTTGGGGTTGGTTTTCTGACCGTTCGCTTTCACTTCAGCCGCCCCGGTAATCTGAGCGGAGAGCCCCACGGTCGCCTCATCGCCAATTTGCCTTTTATATTGCTGGGCTTGCAGATATGTAATAGCCGGGTACGTTTTTTCCGTCACTCCCTGCCGGCGCCGACCGTTGTTATACCCTTTGGCGCGCATCTCGAAGGAATTGGCTCCGAGACTGGCAAAGGTCGAGTTCAGCTTGTACTTCATCGTATCAATTGCCGTGAGAATGCCCACCAGCGCCATAATACCGATGCTCACAATCAGCGCCGTCAGGATCGTACGGAGCAGATTGCTGTTGATGGAACGGAAAGCTTCCTTGATGTTTTCTAGTAGATGCATAGCGGTAGTAACTACTCCTCCTGCAAGGTATAGGGTTTCGGCTGAAGTATGAACGAGGATTCTGGTGAAAACCTAGGTACGTGCATACAGCAGAGCCCCCTACTTCTGCGTCGTCATTGCTGATGCCGTTTCGGCGGCACCTGCGTAGGAACGGCGAGGCATAAGTGAATGGCTTTAGGCAGATTAACCAACAATTTGTCTTGGCTTGTTCTCTTCCGTCGGTGCTGTTTCGTATCTTCCCTTTATTTCCCCTCCTTTCCTTTTGCCGAACGTGATGGTGTTGAAGCGAATTTTGTCTTTGGTCCTGGTTTTGGCCGCTTGGCTGAGCGTACCTGCTGCGGCTTGGGCCAACCACGTCCTCATCCCGATGGATGAAGCTCAGAAAGAGCACCTAAAAGCCTATGGCGCCACGTATTGGCTGCTTGGCAAACAGGTGGAAGTTGACTGGCTCCTAAACTACCGTGGCGGCGCCTTTGCTTTCCCCAACGCCGCTGGCGCCGAAAATGAGCTAGCCGTGCGCGGCGTAACTTACCAGGTCATCAGCGATGCGCAGTACAACAGCATTCTCCAGGAAATTGCCGACCCGAACGCCAATATGGACGTGATGAAGCTGGAGAAAGTACCCAAAATTGCGGTGTACACCCCCAAAGGCAAACAGCCCTGGGACGACGCCGTGACCATGGTGCTCACGTACGCCGAAATTCCTTACACTCAGATCTACGACGACGAGGTGCTGCACGGCGACCTGCCCAAGTACGACTGGCTACACCTGCACCACGAGGATTTTACGGGCCAGTACGGTAAGTTCTTTGCCTCCTACCGCAACCGTCCCTGGTACCAGCAGCAGCAGCGCGATTCAGAAGCTACTGCTAAGCGCAACGGGTTTTCGAAAGTGAGTGTGATGAAGGGCGCCGTGGCTACCAAGATGCAGGAGTTCATTGCAGGCGGTGGTTTCATGTTCGCTATGTGCTCGGCTACTGACAGTTACGACATTGCCCTGGCCGGCCTAGGTATCGACATGGTGGAAAGCATGTACGATGGCGACCCCGCCGACCCGGCCGCTCAAAGCAAACTAAACTTCAACCGCACCCTAGCTTTTAAGGACTTTACCTTGGAGCGCAACCCGATCCAATACGAGTACTCCAACATCGACATGCAGCCCTTCGAGCGCGGCGTGTACGAGGACAATGACTACTTTCAGCTCTTCACCTTCTCGGCTAAGTACGACCCAGTACCCACCATGCTCACCCAGGACCACGAGAAAACCATCAAGGGGTTCATGGGCCAGACCACCGCGTTCCGCAAGAGCCTCATCAAGCCCGACGTGGTGGTGATGGGTGAAAACAAAGCCTCCGGCGAAGTGCGCTACATGCACGGCACCCTCGGCAAAGGCACCTGGACCTTCTACGGTGGCCACGACCCCGAAGACTACCAGCACTTGGTGGAAGAGGAGCCTACTGACCTGTCGCTACACCCTAACTCACCGGGTTATCGGTTGATTTTGAACAACATTCTTTTCCCAGCGGCGAAGAAGAAGAAGCAGAAGACCTAGGTCGCTGCTGCGTTTTAGAATACTAGATGCGAAACCCACCAAGCGCGTATTTACACATGTGCTTGGTGGGTTTCGTGTTTCCTGATCAGAATTGATTATAATGGCCTCTCACACATTCACCGTCTCGCAAGACAAAATGAAGTATAAAAAGATTACTGACTCAATTTTTACAGTTGATGATTTCCTGACCAAACCGGAATGTCAGGAGTTTATGGTATTGAGTGAAAAAAATGGCTACGAAGCCGCTAAAGTCAATACCAATAGTGGAGCAAAGGTGCTCACGCACATTCGAAACAATAACCGTTCTTTTTACAAAAACGAAGAGCTAGCTCAAAGCTTGTGGTTGAAAGTACAACCTTTTGTACCTGCACAGCTCGGTAATAGTAAAGCTATTGGCTTAAATGAGTTATTTCGATTTTATCGTTACCAACGTGGCCACCAGTTCAAAGGACACTTCGACGAGAGCTACATTCGCAATAAATTTGAAGCCAGTTATCTTACGTTCATGATATACTTAAACGAGAATTTTGAAGGTGGTGAAACAACTTTCAAAGGTATTAGCATTCGGCCCAAGCAAGGTATGGCACTTTTGTTTTTGCATAACCTCTATCACGAAGGTAGCGAGGTAATAAAAGGCGTTAAGTACGTTTTGAGAACTGATGTAATGTATCGGGTGCAAGCAGCAAATAACTAATATGGTTATACTATAAAGTAAGGCACCACACTAACTATATCAATGCTATTGAACCTCAAAGTGCAAGATGTTCTTGCACTCTTTGATGAAGTATTTGCCAAGCTAGGTCAAAGGATGCTACTAGATAATTCAGAGTTTACCATTGACAACCAACTACCAGCAGACTTCTACTTAAAATTCAACTCCGTTGCTAAACCTGGCAGAGTAAACATGAATTTCGAGGTCACTTCTAGTAACGTTACTTTCTGGATAGATAAAACGCGTGAGATGCCTGATTTCTCTTATGAAATGATCAGAGAAGATCCTGCGAGATTTAAAGATGCTATAGAAATGATTTTCAGTAGTACTATACATGCCGAATACAAAGGCAACAGAGCAATTTTATCTTTTATCAACAACGACAATATTCTTGTAGGAAAATACAGATTCCACTTAGGGATTTTGCCGAATTGGTGTAGTCGGAAGTTTACAAAAATTTATGACTCCTATTTTGAATTTTGCTAAAATCAATCAAAATCATGGAGCAAGCTAAGAGCATATTTGATGAACGCCTTAAAGATATTAGACTAGAAGTAAAGCATATACTAGAGCAGAACACTATATCGGCCAGGGAGCTTGATTTGAATCAAACGCTTTTATCTATCCTTGATGAGTTAAATTTTGACAACAAAGATTCCATGAGGAGCGGATTAGCGCACTTCATTGTTGATAGCTATGATAACTTGGACATAGGAGAGAAAGTATTAAAATTAATAGCTAAATCTAAGGCTTTTGAAAAGAAGTAGTCTCTGAAAAATAACCGGCTGATTTATGAATTTATATTTACAACCTTTTTTTATTCCTACTGTACTATTCTTTAATCTAAGATCTCATAATATCAATAAAGTCATCGCCTCTAATGATGCTACTATAATCACAGATGCAAGTCTCTAAACTCAAGAACCACTTTCTATATTGGATAGATAGATTCGACCGTATCCTTAATGAACACGAATTTCAAAATATTGTCTTATACAGCTTTGTAAACATTGATACTGATCCAGAACACAAAGATCTAGCTAACCAATACTTACAAGAAGAACAGAAGCTAATACACTTTATTTTTAACATTATCGATAAATACGACAGCAATCTAACTTACTCGCGTTTACATTACAGGTGGCAAAGCTCCTGTTCAGAATCTGTTAAATACCTTTTCACTCAAAAACAAATTGAAATAGTAGGGCTTCTAAATAAAGAACATGAGCAAGAAATAATTCTAGGATCAAAAGAACAACTGTACGACTTCTTACAGCTAGGTATACGCGAGTTATTGAAAGTTAAAATCCAGATAGGTGATGCCTATATTGAAATTGGCTTTGATATGTCGTTGATCGTGCAAAATATTATTGAAGAGAAACTCATAGAGCTTGTGCAACAAGCTGGATTGCATATTCTGCGGAAATGGGAGCAACCTATGTGGGACTACTAAATTAGTGCTTCCATTTCCAACCTCCTTCCTACCTTTCCAGCTTCAACCCCTCCTGAAGCTGATGAAACAACTTTCCCTTGCCGTCCTACTCCTCGCCTCTCTCCCTAGCCTAGCCCAGAAAATCAAGCCCGCCGAAAACCTCGTCCAGTACGCTCACCCCATCGTCGGGACGGCCAAGATGGGGCACACGTTTCCGGGCGCGACGGTGCCGTTCGGCATGGTGCAGCTCTCGCCCGATACCGATACGCTCAGCTACGAGCTGAACGGCAAGTACAACCCCGACATGTACAAGTACTGCGCGGGCTACCAATACAGTGATAAGAGCATCGTCGGTTTCAGCCACACCCACTTCAGCGGCACCGGCCACTCCGACCTAGGTGACTTCCTGATCATGCCCACTACGGGCCCGCTGCAACTCAACCCCGGCACGGCCGACAAGCCCCAGAGTGGCTTCCGCTCCACTTTCTCCCACGCCACCGAAGTAGCCGAGCCTGGCTACTACCGCGTGAAGCTCGACGACCACAACATCCTGGCCGAGCTGACTGCCACCAACCGCGTGGGCATGCACCAGTACACCTTCCCGCAGTCGGACCAGTCGCACCTGATTCTGGACCTGATGGCGGGCATCTACAACTACCCCGATAAGAACGTCTGGACGTTTGTGCGGGTGGAAAACGACACGCTCGTGACTGGCTACCGCCAAACCAACGGTTGGGCGCGCACCCGCACGGTGTACTTCGCCATGACGTTCTCCAAGCCCTTCACCGACTACGGCAGCCGCAACTTCTCCAAGAAACAGATATACCGTGGCTTCTGGGGCAAGTTCGACCAGACCAAGAACTTCCCCGACCTAGCCGGCGAACAGCTGCGCATGTTCTTCAACTTCAAGACGACAGCTAACGAGAAGCTGAAAGTGAAGTTTGCCCTCTCGCCCACGAGCACCGCCAGCGCCCTCCAAAACCTGCGCACCGAAGCGCCCGGCTGGGACTTCGACAAGGTGAAAAACCAAGCCCAGCAACAGTGGCAGCAAGAACTCAGCAAAGTGGTCATTGAGTCGCCGAAGAAGGTGGACAAGGAAAACTTCTACACGGCCATGTACCACGCCTTCCTGAGCCCGACGACCTACATGGACGCCGACGGCCAATACCGCGGCCTCGACCAGAACAACCACAAGGCCGACGGCTTCACCAACTACACCACCTTCTCGCTCTGGGATACCTACCGCGCCCTGCACCCGCTCTTCAACGTGCTGCAACCCAAGCGTAATGCCGACATGGTGCAATCCATGCTGGCCCACTTCGACCAGAGTGTGGAGCGCATGCTGCCCGTGTGGAGCCACTACGCCAACGAAAACTGGTGCATGATCGGCTACCACTCGGTGCCCGTCATTGCCGACGCCGTAATAAAAGGCAATGCGCCCTTCGACGCCAACAAAGCCCTCGACGCCTGCGTGACCACCGCCCGCCAGGCCCGCTACGACGGCATCGGCTACTACGTGCAGCTCGGCTACGTGCCCGAAGACAAAAGTGGCTCCTCAGTATCGAAAACGCTGGAATACGCCTACGACGACTGGTGTATTGCCCAGATGGCCCAGAAGCTAGGTCGGCAGGATATTTATCAGGAATTCAGTAAGCGTGCCCAGAACTGGCGCAACGTGTACGACCAGCGTATCGGCTTCATGCGCCCCAAGCTCGCCGACGGCACTTTCCGCCCCCGCTTCGACGTGCTGAGCACCAACGACCAAGGCTTTATCGAGGGCAACGCCTGGAACTACAGCCTCTACGTGCCCCAAGACCCAGCCTCTCTGATTCAGATCATGGGCGGCCAGAAGCGCTTCGTGCCCCACCTCGATTCGCTATTCACTATGCACCTGCCCGATAAGTTCTTTGCTGAAACCGAGGATATTACCCGTGACGGCATCATCGGCAACTACGTGCACGGCAACGAGCCCGCCCACCACGTGGCCTACCTCTACAACTGGACCGACCAGCCCTGGAAAACTCAGGCCCGCGTGCGCATGATTCTGCCCAAGATGTACCGCCCCACCCCCGACGGCCTAGGTGGCAACGACGATTGCGGGCAGATGAGCGCCTGGTACATCTTCTCGGCCCTCGGCTTCTACCCCGTCGCTCCCGGCTCCCCGGAGTACGCCCTAGGTAGCCCCGCCGTGCACGGCGCCGTGTTGAATCTGGAAAACGGCAAAACCTTCCGCATCAATGTCAAAAACCAGAGCGACAAGAACGTGTACGTGAAGGAAGCTAGGCTAAACGGCCAGAAACTCACGCGGCCGTTCTTGAATCATCAAGATATTATGAACGGTGGCGAGCTGACGTTTACGATGGCGGCGAAACCTTGAAGTATATACGATCAAGGTTAGTAAATAATGTATTTGATCATGCAAGATCAAATGAACTCTAAGCGGCTTCCTGAATCAGAAATAGTAGCGCGGGTAATAAAGAACTTCGTTGTGAAGCACAAACGGTCTAGATATTTGGCTATAACACAAAAGCCAAATTCTAGAGGCGGTTATGGCTTCGGCGAACTGGCACATTTTACTAACAACCTAGACCTACGATATTGTAAGAAAATACCGGTTGACTCTCAGTATGTTGATTATGTGCTGAAGCAAATCAATATTCTTACTAAATGCACAGAATGCTACATAATACACGAAAGTGCCGACCTAGATGGTAAATGGATGCTTATCAGGGAAGCACTGATGAATATATTAGGACATAATTTGGGTGCATTCATTGTGATTGACAATGGTGAGATCATCTACCATGAAAGCGAGAATAGTAAGGAACGTTATATAGGTGTTAGGCGGGATGGACAATAACTTATGAAGTTACGTCTAACTGGCGCGAGTTTATCGCAGCGTAACTCGCGACCAGCAATGAGGTACAGATTGCACCTTCACTGCCGTGCCAGCGACAAACTGCTACCGCGCTATATTCACCAACTGGCGCGAGTTTAGCGCAGCGTAACTCGTGCTTAGCTTTGGGTGGAGGTTGCACCTCCACTGCCGCGCCAGCGGCAAACTGGTATCACATACCATCCAACTGCAAGTCGCGCTAGCGAAGAGTAAGAGCACCCACCTTTTGAAGCTCCGGTTGTTACCAGCAGCCGGAGCTTCGTCTTTACAAGACGACACATTGCAGGGTCATTTTCCACAAAACAGTATCATCTACAGAAAGCAAATCACATAGATAGAGATACGCTTCCGGCATGGTTTGAGTGGCAAAGAGCTAGGTTGATCGAAAAGCAGACGACCAACACCCTGGCAATTGTTTAGCTTTACCTTCATGCCCACCTCTACTATTTGGAAAAAAAGTCTATCAGTAGTGCTTTTTATGCTTGCCGCCTGCTCTTCCCCAGAACAGCAGTCAGGCGCCCCAACGCAGGACCCAACCACCGGCGAAGTCTACACCCAACGCCGCGTCGTGGTGGCCGACTCGCTCATCCGGGGCCGCATACTCGACCGAAACGATTCGGTGCTGGTAGATACCCGTACACAATATTTGTTGAAGCTGCCGCGCCGCCTGCCGCTTGATACCCTAGCCCTAGGCCAGCTGCTGGGCTGGGACTCAGTGACTGTTCGCCAGCGCATTGCCGATGCACTTCCCTACGGAATTGGCCAGACAGGCTACCCAGTTCAGTTCAGCCTTACAACGGCTGAAGCCAAGCGGGTGCGCCGCGACAGTGGCGCCACAATGCCCAAGCTGACCCTAATCGAGCGCCCCCAACGGACTTACACAACCAATGCGGGCGCACCCGTGCTGGGCTACCTAGGTGCCGAGGCGCAGACTTTCTACCGCCAAGCGCAACGCTACCGGCGCGGCCGCTTCTACCGGCTGCGTAGCGGCGGGGTCGAAAGCTATTACAACGGCCTACTCAAGGGGCACCTAGGCTACCTACACCCCTTGGTCGATGCGAAGGGTAAAGAGCACGGTACCTGGGCCAAAGACACCGTCTTTCAGCAGGGTCAGGACCTGCACCTGACCATCGATATCAAGCTACAAGCTTACGCCGAAAAGCTGTTAGGTGGCCGCAAAGGTTATTTGGTGGCCCTGGACCCGCGCACGGGTGAAATCTTATGCTCTGTATCGGCGCCTGTTTACCAGCCGTCCATTATCACCGCGCCCGACCAGGCCGGTGTGCGCACCAAGCTGCTGGACAGCGAAAACATGCCGCTTATCAACCGGCCGGCAATGCTGGCTAACCCGCCCGGTTCGGTCTTTAAGTTGGTAAATGCTGCCGTGGCCTTGCAGCTAGGTGCCATCAGCCCCACCACTGCATTCCGCTGCGACCAGTCGCTGGTTAGTTGCGTACACCACCATCCGCAGGCTAAAAGCCTGACTCTCGGTCTGAAGTATAGCTGCAATCCTTACTTCTACCAAGTGATGCAGACGCTCATCGACCGCATGCCCGATAGCCTAGCCGTGGATACGGTGGCCGAACGGCACGCCAACCTAGCCCTCTGGCGCCGCTACGTTCGCTCGTTTGGACTAGATTCGGTGCTAGGCGTGGACGTGCCCCGCGAAGCTCCCGGTTTTCTTCCTACTCCGGCGTATTATGATAAGGCTCGGCGCACCACCAACTGGACATACCGCTCCAT
Source organism: Hymenobacter sp. GOD-10R (assembly GCF_035609205.1). Classification (NCBI taxonomy): domain Bacteria; kingdom Pseudomonadati; phylum Bacteroidota; class Cytophagia; order Cytophagales; family Hymenobacteraceae; genus Hymenobacter; species Hymenobacter sp. GOD-10R. The sequence continues at coordinate 2,947,834 of NZ_CP141184.1, read as the reverse complement.
TTACTCGCTCAGCATTGGGCAGGGCGAAATTAACCTCACGGGCCTGCAAATGGCTAATATGGCGGCTATTATTGCCAACCGCGGCTGGTATTATACACCCTACTTGGTACGCAGCGTTGGGGAAAATGGCCCCTTGCCACGCTTCACCGAAAAGCACCGGACTCTAATCGATAGCGCGAACTTTGCCGCGCTAGTCCCCGGCATGGTCGCTGTTATGCAACGCGGGGGCACCGCCGATGCCTCCAGCCTAGCCGATGTAGGCATCACAGTAGCGGGCAAAACCGGTACCGTGCAAAACGACGACGGCGACGACCACGCCGCGTTCGTAGGTTTCGCCCCGGCCGACAACCCCAAAATAGCGGTGGCGGTTTACATTGAGAATGCGGGGTTTGGCGCTACGGCCGCCGCGCCCTGCGCCGTAATGGTGATGGAGAAATACCTGCGCGGTAACATTGCTCCCCGTCGTAAGCGGTGGGAATCGCGCATTCGGCACCGAGCTCAGAACGGGTATTAAGGAGGGCTTCCTCCTGTAAGACTATAAACCAACGATTTATCAGCAATGCAGAAGCCCCAGCCGCAGCCTATAAGAGGCTGACGGCTGGGGCTTCTGTATCTTAGGCGGGTGGGTAGCCTAGATATTAGAACCTAGGTTAGAAAGACCTGCTTTCTTATTTTTTGAGCGGTTGTATAGGTAAGCGGCACCAGCGGCTAGTAGTGCGCCGCCTGCTAGCTTGCGGTTGATGCCTCCGGTGTTTCTGCTGCTTGTACCAGCATCACCAGCGGGAGGATTACCGCCGGAGAAGGTCCGAAACAGGCCCGAAATGAGGCCGCCCATTGTACCGCTTTGCTGATTATTAGAACCAAAGATGCTCATGATTGACAAGGGAAATGGTGTATGCACTATATAACGTGAGCTAGGTCGGCATGGTTGGGCTTAGCAGTCAAAAACTCAACTAAGCCGTTGGCCGGAAGCAGAACAATCCTTGTTTGCTCCTGTTCTGCCACTAACATCAACTAGCTGGCTTAGCTGCCATTAGCACTGGCCAAGCAGCCCTCAGCGGCTGCCGAACACGACGCGTACCGCATGCCTACATTAGTTTACAGCACTTGGGGGCTACTACACCTTATCGCAGCGCTAGCTTCTTTGCTTCTGGGCACCACTGTGTTGGTACTACCCAAGCGGGGCAAGCTCCACCAACGCTTAGGCTATGGATACGTGATCAGTATGGCCGTTATGCTGGTTACGTCTTTCACCATTTACCGGCAGTACCACGGGTTCGGCATTTTTCACGTAGCCGCTCTACTTAGTTCTATCACGCTGAGCCTGGGCATGATACCGGTACTGCGGAAAAAGCCCGCCCGCTCGTGGCGACAGCTACACTACAGCTTTATGTACTTATCGGTGCTAGAGATTTATGTGGCGCTTGTGGCGGAGGTGTTGGTGCGCATGCCGGGTATGAGTTTTTGGGAAGTAGCCAGCCTTTCCACCACTACTGTAATGCTGCCGGGCGCATTGCTATTCACGCGCTTTCGCAAGCGTTGGCAAGGGCCTAGCCACCGCGCCCTGCACCAGGCTAGGCCTGCTATGCGTGTAAACGCTTAGCAGTAGACCACCTGACCATTAGCTATTTACCATTAAACACTCTAGAAAGCGTCGTCAAATTACTGCGCTTGCCGGAGTGAGTTCGTGCTCACTTTGGCGGGATACTCGCGTCATTTATGTAAAATACTGCCTTCAACCGCGCTATCCCACCCCATGAAGTTTCCTCTCATTCTTTCCTTATTGGCTCTTTCCACGTTTGGGTACGCCCAAACTGGTCCTGTTAAAGTTGAAGTAAAGCAAACGGATGGGCGCTACGAGCTGCGACGTGGCGGGCAGCCTTACTTTATTAAAGGGGCTGGAGGTGGTCAGTTTCCAGAGCGCATCCAGGCGTACGGCGGCAACTCCATCCGAACCTGGGGCACCGACAACGCAGATAAAGTACTAGCCGAAGCCAACAAGAATGGCCTTACCGTTATGCTGGGGCTTGATGTGGCCCGCGAGCGACACGGCTTCGACTACAACGACCCGCAAGCCGTAGCCACGCAATTGCAAAAGCTGCGTGCTGAGGTGCTAAAGTACAAGAACGATCCGGCCGTGCTCTTTTGGGGCATTGGCAACGAGCTGAACCTAGAGTACACCAACCCCAAGGTTTGGGACGCCGTGCAGCAGATCGCCCAGATGATTCACGAAGTCGACCCCAACCATCCCACCAGCACCGTGTTAGCGGGCTGCAATCAGAAGGAAGTCGACTACATCAAGGCTAGGTGTTCGGCCGTTGATATTCTCAGTATCAATACCTACGCGGGGCTGGCCGCCATTCCGCAGCAGGTGCGCACCGCCGGCTGGACGGGCCCTTACGTGGTAGCCGAGTGGGGCCCAACAGGTCACTGGGAGAGCCCGGTTACGCCCTGGAAGGCCTCTGTGGAAGAGACCAGTAGTCAGAAAGCGGCCGTGTATCAGAGCCGCTATGAAGCCTCTGTAGCCAAAGACAAGACGCAGTGCCTAGGTACTTACGTGTTCTTGTGGGGGCAGAAGCAGGAGCGCACGCCTACATGGTACGGCATCTTCACCGAAGACGGCAAGGAATCGGAAGTAGTCGATGTGATGCAGTACCTGTGGAGCGGCAACTGGCCCCAGAATCGGGCGCCGCACCTAGCCTCGTTCCGGCTCGATGGAAAGCAGGCCACCGACAACGTGTACTTGCAACCCGGCCAGCGCTACCCCGTTGTCGCTGCCGTTACGGACCCCAACCAAGATCCGATTACCTACCGGTGGGAACTGCTGCCGGAAAGCACCGACCTCAAAACCGGCGGCGACCGGGAAAGCCGCCCCGCTCCTATTCCAGGCTTGATTCCGGCGAGTGCGAAGGGCCAAACTACGCTTACCGCGCCTGCCAAGGAAGGAGCGTATCGCTTGTTTATCTACGCCTACGACGGCCACGACAACGTGGCTACGGCCAACATTCCGTTTTACGTGCAGCGCAAGTAGCAGCTCTTCACCATAAAGCGAGGCAGAGCTGCGTGTCTAGCTAATCAGAAGCCTTGCCGCTCGACGCCTCTCATAACCGCTTCGGCGGTTTAGCCCTGTTAGCTTGTTGCTCCCGAATTACTATTTCGTTTTAAATACCTTATCCAAAAACGACGCGGTATACGCCAACGTTGGCTCAAACCACGGGTTGAACAACGGAAACGGGTGCGGAGCCTCCGGGAAGGCATGTGTTTCGTGGTAGATGTGGTAGGTATCTAGCTTTTTGATCATGTCTTCGCGCCCCGCGTGCATCCGATCTACGGAACTGTTAATAAACACAATGGGCGGCGTTTTATCGGTCACGTGGTTTAGGGCGCCAGCCTGGTGCCACAGCTCAGGCTTCTCGGTTTTGGAAGCACCAAACCAGTAGGTAGCCGCCGATGTGCCTTTGCTATCGTTGCCTTCGCCGGATTCGGGGTGGATGAACGCCAGAGTGCCATCTACATCGACGATGGCCTGCACGCTGCTGGAGTGGCTTTTATAGCACGCATCGCCCTCAAACTGCGCGTCGCCATTGGTTGTGCCGATGAGGGAAGCTAGCTGCCCACCGGCCGAGAAGCCCCAAACGGCTATTTTGGTGGTGTCGATGGGGTACTGCTTGGCGTTGGCCCGCAGCCAGCGGATGGCGGCCTTCAGATCATGCACGGCCGCCGGGTACAGCGCTTCGGTGGAAAGCCGGTAGTCAGCCGTTACCGTGACGTAGCCCTTGGCCGCGAGCTGCTGCGCCATGGGCACGTGTTGCGACCGGTCGCCGGAACGCCAGCCGCCCCCGTAAATAAACAGCACCGCTGGGTAGCCCTTTTTCCGCTTGGCCTTGGGATAGAAAATATCGAGCTGCAAGCTTCGGCTGCCGATGCTGCAGTACGTCAGATTAGTCCTTGACTGAATCGTGGTGGGGACGACAGGCCGGGCAATGGTGATGTCCGGATGCGTTTTCTTGGCTTTAACAAAAGCGCTGTACGTGGTGAAGGACGTATCTCGCGGAGCAGAGGCCTGTTGCGCAAGCGCAGCAGATGGAAAAGCTAGGTACGCCAGCCCAAGGAGCATTAGCGCAAAAAGTAGAGCGGGAAGTTTTCTGGTAATCATCGACGAAAGATAGGCTTCCCGCCGGTACGTTGCCTGTTCTTGGCTCATGAAAGCTAGCGGCCAATAGCGTAGCGGATTCCGCCCAGCAGGTGCTGCAAAAACAGCGGTTCGCTGTAGCTCTCATCGGTGTGCCCCAGGGCCGTGTAAAACGCCCGACCACCATCATAGGCATGGTACCAAGCTATCGGGTGCGTGGCGCCATTGGTCCCACCGGTGTAGGTGCTCTCATCTAGGGTTGCCAGCACCTTCAGGTCGGGCTGAATGTTTTTGAAGTTGTACCACTCGTCGGTACGCTCCCAGGTGCTCGGCAGCATAGAGGTGGACATGTGCGTTTTGTCAATCACCTTCACGGTGGCCTTTTGTATGGCCGGATGGTTGGAGAAATAGGCCCCAACCAGCCCATTATACCAAGGCCATTCGTACTCGGTATCGGTGGCGGCGTGCACGCCCACGAAGCCTTTCCCCGAGCGGATATACTGCTCAAAAGCCGTTTGCTGCGCCGCGTTCAGCACATCCTGGGTGGTGCTCAAAAAAACAACAGCCGCGTATTTCTTTAGAGCGGCGCTCGTGAAGGCCGCGGCATTATTGGTCGTATCGACCGCAAATGTGTGCTCTCGACCTAGCTGCTGAATGGCCCTGAGCCCCACCGGAATGGACGCGTGCCGAAAGCCACTCGTTTTGTAAAAAACCAAAATAGAAGGTGCAGGCGCCGCTTTTTCGTCGTGGGCAGCGCCCGATGAACAGTTGAACAGCGCTCCAATAGCTAGGCAAACACCCAAGGCAAAGGTTTTCATAACAGCACAATAAGTAGGTGGGAAAGTTCGTCGGTAATATCGTGTTAATACGCGAATTCAAAATGCCCTTTAGCTTGGTAAAAAGAGGCCTGTGCGTTCATTGTTTTGCGAAACCTACTACCTAGGTATTACTGCTTACGGCAGCCAAAAATTCATCTGCACCGTATCCATTTACTTAATCGCAACGGCCGAGATTGAATACAAAACCAATCATTTCAGCGGCTCAAGTGGTTATGCTTTCACTATTAAACACCACGCATGGACCTGACCCACACCAACCGAGGCCTCACCGCAAGTCGTGAGGAGGAGCATTCCGAGGAAGAACTTGAGAACCCGCTGCCCCGTGCCGTGCTGCGGCTCAACAACCACCAACTGCTCGACGGCGAGTGGAAATTTGCCATCGACGTGGAGGACTGTGGTCTGCGTGAGGGGTGGTACCTAGGGCACAACTACGAGCACACCGCTAACTGGCCCGGCTCGGTGGAGATGCATATGGCCCAGGCTAAGGGGCAGCAGAATCCCGTGGCGTGGCAAGACAAAGTAGTGGCTTGGTACGAACGGGAATTCATGATGCCGGAGCGCGGCGAGCCACAATCTCGTTCCATGTTCCAGCTCACGTTTGGGGCCTGCGGCTACGAAACGCGGGTGTGGCTCAATGGCCATTTGCTGCGCACCATCGAAGGCGAGGAAGTGCATTACGGGGAATACACCTCGTTTTCCTACGAAATACCCGAAGAGATTCTGCACCTAGGCAACCGCCTCACCGTGCGCATCGTGGATACGATGGACGCCGACTTGCCCCGTGGCAAGCAGGAGTCGCACGTGTACAAGCGCGGCGGCATCTGGTACCAAACCTACACCGGCGCGGTGCGCAGCGTATGGCTGGAAATGGTGGAGCGCAACCGCCTTCGTTCCCGCCTTGGGGTCGTTAGCGTGGTGGAAGACCAGCTGGTGCGCTTCAACGTAACCCTACGCATCCACGACCCCGGCAATTACATCGTGCGGCTCAAGGTATTTGCCCGAGAATCGTCCGATGCCGAGCCGCTCTCCGTTTCCGACTTTCCCATGCGTCTGGAAGCCGGGCAGAAGCAGCAGCGCCTGGTAATGGAAGTGCCCAACGCCGGGCTATGGTCGCCGGAGTCGCCGACGCTTTACCGACTGGAAGCCCAGCTCATCGACAGTGACGGCTACGAAGCGCAGATTGAAGCCTACTTCGGCCTGCGCAAAATAGAAGCGCGGGGCTGCCACGTGTACCTCAACAATCAGCGCATTTACCTCGATGGCATTCTGTACCAGCCCGGTACGGCGACGTTTGCTGAAATGCAGCGCCACATGTACGCCATGAAGGAGCTAGGCTGTAACCTGGTGCGGGTGCACATTGCCGGCATCGACCCGCGCATCTACAACCTGGCCGATGAGCTAGGTTTGCTCTTATGGGTGGAAGTGCCTAGCCCGCACAGCTCCAACGCCCGCAGCCGCCGCAACCACAAAGCCGAACTGCTGCGCATGCTGGCCCTGATCGAGACGCATCCTTCTATCGTCATCTGGAGCCTTTACAACGAGGACTGGGGCGTGCAGGACATTGCGACCAACGAGAAAACGCAGCGGTATATCGTTGATACTTACCACTATATGCAGCTGGCACACCCGCAGTTCTTGGTGGTCGACAACGACGGCTGGCACCACATTTCCTACACTGGCCGTCTGAAGTCGGACCTGCTCACGGCCCACCTTTACACTCCCGACCTAGCTCGGTGGCGCGAGTTGCTCGACCGGCTGGTACACGGCGAGATGGAAGGCACGGCCGCCTTCCCACTGGTCGTGGGCGACCCATTTTTCTACCGCCACCAAGTGCCCCTGATTGTGAGTGAATGGGGCGGCTTTGGCTTTCCCGATTACGGCGGACCAGCCGATAACGAAGAGCGAACCGAGCGCATTCGGCAGTTCAAACAGGAATTGCGGGCCCGCCCCATTGCCGGCGATGTCTACACGCAAGCCACCAACATTGAGGATGAGCGAAACGGCATCATTGACCCCCAGACCGGCAAGCTGGATGTGCCAGCAGGATTGCTCGCTTCCGGGCCGGTTGAGCAGCCTAAAGTGGCAAGCGAAAACTCTGCGCCACGCTAGCACAACCTAGCTTTTGCATCTACACATCTGTACGCCATAGCTCAGGGGCTAAACCCTGGGCTATGGCGTACTTGTTTACCGTACCATCACGTTGCTGAGTACCCGTTGGTACGCCTCTGGCGTCACGCTCACTTCCCCCCAATAGGGATGGTCGAGGGCAATGATGAGAAAGATCAGCAGCCCGACCATGGCGGCCAGCAAACCCGCCATGGCGGCATGCAAGCCGAAATTCTGGACCGAAAAAAGGAAGGAAGAACCCAGCGTGGCTAACGCTCCAAGCAGCACCACGCTCCACAGCACTCCTGGCACGCTGCCCCCGATCGATTCGATGCGCTGACGGCGTAGCTCCACCATGTTGTTGAACATGCGCAAGGCCTCGGCATGTAAGGCTTGGTGCTCATTGTTTGCTAGGTCCGTCGTCAGCAGGTCATTCTGGAACGTTTCGAGCACCAGGTTCTCGTTGTCGTTGATCTTACCTTGGCGCTGCGCAGCCCACGACTTCTCAATAATAAAGCGCGTATAATCCCGCAGTTCTGCTTTTAGCACGGCTTGCTGCCCGACCGGGTAACCGGCCAAGTCGCGGTAGAGAGCAGCAATAGAGGCCGCCTCCTGCGAGGCAATAGCAGCCGATTCGGTGAAATTGCCCCAGGTAGCGACGGTAAGCAAACCTAGGGTAAGTCCATAGAGCAATGAGATGCCGGAGAAAAACCAGCCTACAGTGCCGTTATCGATGAGCGTAGCCAGCGCACTTCGGTGCAATCGGCTGTGAAAAAAGCGTAGTCCAAGCAACGTCAGGCCCACAAACAGGCCCACAACCAGCAGCCCAAGCAGCCACGTGGGTAAATCGTACATCCAGCGCATAAACAGCATAAAGTCCTTCACGGCGTGAATAGCCGTTTCAGGATCGGAGTGAGTTGGCATACCGTTGTTATCGGGTGGTGCCATGGCTGCCGGGCACGAGCGTGCGCGCCGAGAACGATGGGCTTATAAAACAGTTAGCCCGGTCGCATACGCAACCGGGCTAGCCTAGGATGTCTTCACTGAGTGCGGCTAATGCATGCGGTCGTCGCGGACGGGCAAATTCGTCACAATTTCGCCCTCTATCTTCAGCAGCTCCTGCAAGCGCGCATCCACCTCCTGCGGGTCGCAGTACTCCTTCGCCAGGTCGACGTAGGCCACAAAGTGGCCGGCTTCGGATGCCATCAGCTCGTAGTAAAACTGGCTTAGGTCGGGGTCAGGAATGTGTTTCCAAAGCAGCTTAAACCGTTCGCACGACCTAGCTTCAATCAGCGCCGACACGAGCAGCTGGTCCATGAGCTGCCGCTCGCGGGCGCCCCCTTTGCGTACGTGGCTCATGAGCTGCACCACGTATTCGTCGCGCCGCGGCTTACCTAGCTCGAAGCCCCGCTTGCGCAGCTCCTGCAACACTCGCCCAAAGTGTTCCCACTCCTCCGCCACAAGCCCCGTCAGCTCGTCGACAAGCCGGGTTTTCTCCGGGTATTTTACGATCAGACTAATGCCAGTGCTAGCAGCTTTCTGCTCGCAGTAAGCATGATCAACGAGAATATCTTCAATGTTTTTGCTGGCAATATCCACCCACCTAGGGTCGGTGTTGAGCTTAAGCTTAAGGATGGTTTTTTCTTTCATGAATGGAGTGACTGAGTGACTGAGCGACTGAGTAAGCAAAACTAAGTGCCTGAGCAAAGTAGTATGACCACTCACTCAGTCGCTCAGTCACTCTTTTTAATCAAAGAACTGCCATTTGATACCGAATTGAATGCGCCGCGGCAGGCCCGTGTAGTAAGGTGTGGCAAAGTAACCATCGCGGTATAAGCCCTGGTTCACGTAAGCCATCTTCATAAAAAAGGACACTGTTTTGATATCAGCGTTCAAGAACAAGCTGACAATTGGGTAGTTACGAATCGTGAAGTGGTCCTGCACATAGAACTGCTGGATGCTGGGGTTGTAGTCGTAGGCCCGGAAGCGCGATTGGTAGTACACCTCCGCTCCTATCTGGCCGAATACGGCACTCTTGAACACGGAGCCTTGGTAATACACCTTGGAGTTGGTCACGAGCGCCGGAATGCGCAGGCCCTCGTCATCGCCACCAATGGTGTACGTGCCCTCATTATCCAGGAACATCTTCCCTAGGCTGAAGCGATACCGCGCGCCGACGATCAGCAGCTGCTTGGCCTGATTGAGCTGCTGCGGCTGGGAGTTACGGTCGTAGTACACCAAGCTAGCAATGTTCACGGCCGCCACAGAAGCCTCCAGATGGTGCACGCCTAGAGTTTGATTGAGACGCCCCGTAAACTGAAGCACCGTGGTATTATCAAATCGGTAGCTGAAACGGTTATCAGGCTGTTCGTTCTCGGAGGTTAGATGATTCCAGTTATTGTGCGCCCCAAGAAATTCATCTTGTGTAAGTGTGGGTGCATACGAGCTGCTAGCTACTTCGCCACTGAGCGGTCCTGCTTTAGCTATTCCCCGAAACCAGTACTCCCCAACGGCGCTGTTGCCAGTTGTACCAAATTGGCCAAGCGAAGGCAGAAATTCGCCAGCCGTCTCGACAGCAAAGATTTTGTACCGAAATGCGGCCGTACCACCTAAAAAAAGCTGATTCACAGACCGGGGCTTAGTAGCCCGCCCAAGCGAGCTAGTTAACACAAAATCTGGGTAAAGCGTTTGAGTGGTTAGCTTCCCATTGCGGCTGCGGGCGTACAGACGATAATCTACGGCGTCGCTGTGACCTAGCACCCCGATCGTATTCTCAAATTGCCGGTAATCGGCCCTATCGTCGTTGGTAGCGAAATTATAGCGATTAAAAGCGTAGAAGCGGAGCGAATCCGCGCCAATGTCAATGCCCGGCACCTTGGTGTCAACATACTTAATCGTTTGCCGCCGCCAATCAAAGGTGTGAAAGGCAGTCAGGCCACGTCCTAGCAGCTGGTACGTGTGCGAGAAATGTAACTCGTCCCGGTCATCCCGGTTGGTGGCATTCGTTAGCCAGATTCTTGACCGACGATAGTTGAACCAAGTAGTATCGTTGGACTGCCGCCGAATTCCACCTTGTTCTGCTGCGGCATACCGACCAGTCGTGAAGTTGCCAACTAAGTGGTAACGCCCATCCTCCGATTGATAACGTGCAAACAGCACAATATTAGACTGTTCTGTCAGGCCTGATTTACGCGCTACATCCAGCGCCTTGTTACCCGCAATGCGCTCATACGCCACGCCCACATTGAAATTCTTGCCCAAGCTGCGCGCATATGAAATCTCAAACACCTGCTCGCCGGCACTGCTCTGAATGTAGCGAATAAACGTATAAGGCGAACGGGTATCGTAGTACGGAATGGTGCTGGCGTTGCGGAAGTAGCGGTTAAACGCATCCCGGCCAAGACGGGCGCCGATCTGCGGGGTGAACTGCCACAGCAATGGGCGCGAAGCCGTGCCCATGTTGCCTAAGTCCTGCTGATACGTACTGTCGTGGGTCCAGTAGCGCTGCTGCTGAATGTCGGTGATGGAGGTATCCACCATCACTCCCTTGTAGTTTTCGCGCAGAATGTCGGCTTCGCGCAAAATCAGGGTCGTCTTCGGGCCGTACAGCGCCTTGGTGGAGTCGTCCAGGATCTGCGCCCGGCTGGCACCAGGGCGCAGCATAAGCAGGCTGAGCAAGCACAACAGCAGCAAGCTAGGTGCTTGGGCTACGCCGAAAAGCCGGCGCGAGCAAACATAAAACCAGCGCAACGGCGCGAATAAAGTCGAAGGCAACAATGAGTCAGACAACAGCTTGGGGCTGAAATAACGACGAGAGCATCTGCTGAAGGCAAGCGGCGCCATCACCCAGAAATTGCACGTCAATCGGGATATAAAAAATAGGTAAAGCCGCTACTGCCGTCGCCAGCTCGGGAGCTAGCAAGCGCGCAGCATCTTTTTGCGTAGTAAAAACGCACTGCCCGGCTCGACATTGCGCAGCGACCCCAGCAATATCAGCCGCCGAAAACGCGTGGTGGTCGGTAAAGGCAGCATGGTGGGTGATCTGATAGCCTAGGGCTTGCAAATGGTTGCGCAAAGGCTCAGGGTGCGCAATACCCGTGAGCAGCACAATGCTCGTTCCTGGGCGCGTGGCCTGCACTGTAATAGCCACGGGCGCTCCGTACCGATACGTCGAAAACAGCACCGGCACGCCTGCCCGCGCATAGCGCCTGATGCTGGCGGCTATGGTATGCTGCGTGCTGGTGGGCAAGCTAGGGGCGCACTTGGTTACTATCACCACGTCGGCACGGCGGGCACCTCCCCGGCTCTCGCGCAAGCGACCAGCCGGGAGTACATAGTCGGTGTAAAATGGCCGGTGCTGCTCCGTGAGTAAGATGCTCAGCGTCGGCCGCACGCGGCGGTGCTGGTAGGCATCATCCAGCACAACCGTGGTGAGGCTAGGTTGCTGCTGGGCAAGGGTCGTAATGCCGACCCGGCGGTCTTCGCTCACGGCCACGGGCACGGCTGCGCCAAAATCCTGGTGGTGCTGCAATGGTTCGTCGCCGAGCGTAGCGGCCGTATCGGTGGTACTAGCCAAACGATAGCCCCGCGTACGCCGGCCGTAACCGCGACTCAGCACGGCCGGCTTTTCTCCCTGGGCCAGCAGCTCGCGGACAACCCAGGCCACGTGGGGCGTTTTGCCGGTGCCCCCCACCCGTAAGTTACCGACACTAATAACCGGCACCGAGAAGCTAGCCCCTGCTTTTATACCTTTATCGTACAGCCAGTTGCGCACAGCCATAACGCCAGCGTAAAGCCAGGCAAAAGGCAGCAGAAAGAAAGACAACAGCGGCATCAACTAGAGCGAGACAAGTAGCAGAGCCGCAAAAATACAGGGAATATGGTGAGGTAATGAATTAGTGAACTTTGAGTACTAAAGTTTGCAGGCAGAATAGCACGGCACGCCCTCTTTCGGCTGAAGCCGTAAGAACAGCAAACACCTCCTTTGACCTCCCTTCGCCAGCATGTCTACGTTCGCCGACCGCCTCCTGCATTTCCTCACCAGTTTTCCGCTACCAGCTGCCTTACCGGAAGAAGTGGAGGCCATTAGTCCCTACCAACAACCTACTCCCCTGGCGTTGTTCACCCAGTTTGCCCAGCGTTATTACGCCGATAACCGGCCCCGAGTGGCGTTGCTCGGCATCAACCCAGGCCGCCTAGGCAACGGCCGCACAGGTGTTGCCTTCACCGATCCGGTCGCTCTAGCTGCCTGGGGCATCGACAACGACTTACCCCGCCGTCGCGAGCCTTCAAGCGAGTTTGTGCAAGAAGTGGTGCTCGCCATGGGCGGTCCGCAGGCCTTTTACCAAGACTTTTTCCTGGGCTCCCTTTACCCGCTTGTGCTGCTACGCCACGGCCTCAACTATAATTTCTACGATTCTCCGGCCGTAACCGCCGCGCTCTGGCCCGCCATTCAGGATTCGCTGCGTCGTCAGGTAGCGGAAGTTGGTGTGGCCCGCCACGCGGCTATTTGCCTGGGTCGGCGCAATGGCAAGTACTTTACGCAGCTAAATCAGGAGCTAGGCTTGTTTGATCAGATCATTGTACTCGACCACCCACGTTACCTTATGCAGTACAAACGCCGAGCTTTGGCGGAAAACGTAGCGCGCTACGTGGAGGTGCTGGATGCCGTAAGACCTCAAGCCACCTAACTTTCGCCATCCAACGCAGGCGTAGATCACAAAAGTGTTCCTGTCTGCTTTTCCATTCTTCCCGAATAACATGACAACCGTTGCCGACCTAGCTCGCGTGCTCGAAGCCGCGGCGCCCCTCGCCTACCAAGAATCGTATGACAACGCCGGCTTGCAGTGCGGCAACCCGCGGGTGGAAGTCACTGGCGTGCTTATCAGCTTAGATTGTACGCTCGCCGTGGTGGAAGAAGCCATCCGGCGCGGCTGCAATGTGGTCGTGGCGCATCACCCGGTTGTGTTTAAGCCGCTGAAACGCCTGACCGGCGCCAACGAAGTTGAACAGACTCTCATCAAAGCCATCAAACACGACGTGGCCATCTACGCCGCGCACACCAACCTCGACAACGTAGCAGCGGGCGTCAATCGCAAGCTAGCTCAGAAGCTAGGTCTGGAGAAGCTGCGCATTCTGGAACCCAAAGGCGGCCAACTGGCAAAGCTAGCCGTGTACACTCCTCCCGAATATGCCGACCAACTCCTCGCTGCCCTCTACGCCGCTGGTGCCGGGCAGATCGGCAACTATACCGATTGTAGCTTCCGTTTCCCCGGCCACGGCACCTTTACCCCCGGTCCTGATACCAACCCCTTCCAGGGTGAGCCAGGCCAACCCGAGCACGTAGAGGAAGTACGGGTAGAAGTGCTCCTGCCCCTGCACCGCCAACGCGCCGTTCTGAGCGCCATGCGCGTCGCGCACCCTTACGAGGAAGTGGCCTATGATCTGATTCGCCTCGAAAATGAGCACCAGGAAGTCGGCTCTGGCATGATCGGCGAATTGCCTGAAGCGTTAAGCCCGAGCGAGTTTCGGGCTAGGTTGCGCCAAGCCCTGGACGTGCCCGTCGTCAAACACACGGCTTTCGACAGGCCCATCAAGAAAGTAGCCTTGTGCGGCGGTGCGGGTAGCTTTCTGACGGGCAAGGCCCGCGCTGCCAGCGCCGATGCGTACGTAACGGCCGATTTGAAATACCACGAGTTTTTCAACGCCGAAGGGCAGTTGATGCTCTGCGATGTTGGTCACTTTGAAAGTGAGCAATTTACCAGTGAGCTATTCCAAGATTTGCTTACCGCGAACTTTACCAGTAATTTTGCGGTCTTAATCGCTGAGACCCCCACAAACCCTGTCCGATATGATTTCTAATCCTTCCACGGATACCCCGGTTGCCAGTAAGCTGGAAGCCCTACTGAACCTGCAGCGCATTGATTCACAACTTGATGAAATCCGGCGCGTGCGCGGCGACCTGCCTGAAGAGGTTCGCGACCTGGAAGATGAGATTGCTGGTTACGAGGTGCGCGTTAGCAAGTTCGACGAAGAAATTGCTGGTCTGAACGATCAGATCAAGCAGCGCAAGCAAGCTGCTAAAGATGCCGAAGGCCTCATCAAGAAGTACGAAGAGCAGCAGCAGAACGTACGCAATAACCGTGAGTACGAGGCAATTGCCAAGGAAATCGAGCTGCAAAAGCTAGAGATTCAAATCTCGGAGAAGAAGATCAAGGAGGCCCAATACCAAATTGATCTGAAGAACACGGAAATAGCTGGCACCAAGCAGCGCTTGGAAGAGCGCAAGAAAGACCTAACCAACAAGAAAGGCGAGTTAGAAACCATCGTAGCGGAAAGCGAAACGGAGGAGAAAACGCTCATGGACGAGCGTGGCAAAGCCACCCAGCCCATCGAAGACCGCTTGTTGATGGCCTACACTCGTATCCGCGGCAACGTACGCAACGGCCTCGCCGTCGTGACGGTAAAGCGCGACGCTTGTGGCGGTTGCTTCAACACCGTTCCTCCTCAGCGCCAGGCTGATATTATCTCGCACAAAAAGATTATCGTGTGTGAGCACTGTGGCCGCGTACTCGCCGACGTTGACTTTAAAGCAGCCTAGGTTTCACGCTACTAGCGCTTGTAACAAAAAAGGAACGGCCTTGGTCGTTCCTTTTTTATTGAGCTTATGGAGTTTCCCGCAGAGGTGCCCCGAGTATTTCGTAGAAGAACGCAAAGGGCACTCGTGCTCGTCTTAATTACGACCTTTGCGCACCTCTGTGAAACCCTCGGCGCACCTCTGCGGGAACCCTTGCAAGCGCCGTTAGTTGAACCGCCTGCAAACGGTCAACTCCTGCCCGAAGCACGCCGAGCCTACGCGGAAGTACTAAAACTACGCCCCGAACCGGCCCGCACCATTCTCCGCGCCGCGCCGCCCACAGCCGCCAGCACCTTACTCGTAGCCGATTGCGCCGACTTCACGGAGCTGATGATCAGCCAAGAGGCGGCAGGCTATGCAAAAGCTGTGGAAGCGCAGGATCGTCGGCTCGAGCAGCTAGCTCACTCCAATGAACAAGGCCCGCTGCCTCGTTATGCAGCCGCGGAAATTCGGCTCCACCAAGCGGCCAGCCAAGTGACGTTTGGCCATGAAGTACAGGGCGCGTGGAACTTACGCCAAGCCTATTTGCAGATGCAAGCCGTGGTGCAGCGCTACCCCAACTTTCTGCCGGCGCGGAAAACGCTGGGTTTGTGTCAGTTTTTTATCGGCGCACTTCCGCCAGGCTACCGTTGGTTTCTGAAACTGCTGGGTTTAACTGGTAGCACCGATGCTGGCCTACAGAACCTAGGTCTGGCCGCGCAACGCCCCAACGATTTTCAACCGGAAGCGCAGATTCTGTTGGCTCTTATCCAGGAGTCATATTATAAACGGCCGGAGGAAGCTACGCAGTTACTCACACGCTTGGCAGCGCAGCAGCCTACCAATCTGCTCTACACCTACTTAGCTATCAGCCTGCACAAGCGCCAGCACCAGACGGAGCAGGCGTTAGCGGCTTACCGTGCTCGACCAGCAGGTACTAGCTACCTGCTACTTCCCTACCTGCACCACATGGCTGCCGATTTGCTGCTTTACCAAGGCAAATATGCCGCTGCTGAACGTGCCAACCAGGTATTTTTGGAACAATACCACGGTCAGCACTACCGCAAGGACGCGGCCTTTAAGCTCTACCTAGCGGCTTGGCTAGGTGGCAACACCTCTGCCGCTGACCGTTACCGCCAGCAGATCAATGCCACCGGTCGTACCGTGGTAGAGGAGGACGCGTACGCACAGCGCTTCTACGATGACGAATTACCCTTGAACCGCGTACTGACCCGTGCCCGCCTGCAAATCGATGGTGGCTACTACCGAGAAGCGTTGGCAACACTGCGGATCTTCTCTCCCGTAAACGCCACGCCGTTGCGCGACCAGCTAGAATGGCCCTATCGCCGCGCCCGCGCTTATCATGGCCTAGGTCTCTTAGATTCGGCTCGCCTGTTTTACACCCGCACTATTGCGTTGGCGGGGCAGGCACCCTACTACTTCGCCCCGCAAGCTGCGTTGCAAATGGGCTATCTTTGTCAGGTCAATGGTGAACTACATCTAGCGCGTGTGTACTTCCAAAAGGTGCTCGACTCGCCCAAGCACGAATACAAAAACAGCACCGACACCAAAGCTAAAATTGCGTTAGCCAGCTTGAAGTGACACCTTAGCTAAACCTAGCCTTTCGCCTATAAATCTGCTTCTTTGGCAGCTACAGTTTCTCTTCAATCTTTGGCCATTTCGCCCGCCGAATTTCGGGAGCGGGCACTGCACTGGGCGGCACAATTTCGTTATTGTGCTTACTATGAGCCCAGTGGGCTAGCCTATCCGCATGAGTCATTCGAGCAGTTGCTGGCGGTCAGGCAAACGGAGACGGTAGCACCTAGGTCATTAGAGGAGCTGCGCACGTGGTTGCAACACCCGACAACAGCCCCGCGCTGCGGTTTTCTTACGTACGACCTGAAGAACGAGGTTGAAGCACTCAGTAGCAGTCATTTTGATGGCATAGGTTTTCCGGCTCTTCATTTTTTTGAGCCTGAGATCTGGCTCTACTGGCACGGAACAGAAGTAGAAATTCACGGTCCACCAACCGTTTTAGACGAAATCCTGACTTGCGTTCCCACCGAAATCAGCCAACCCAGCATTCAAGGCATACAAGCACGTTTGCCAAAACACGAGTACCTCGCAGCCGTAGCCAGCATTCGCGAGGATATTTTAGATGGCGAAGTATACGAGCTCAATCTATGTCAGGAATTCTACGCTGAGCATGTAGCCCTGGAGCCCGTGGACACCTTCTTGCGGCTCAACCGAATCTCGCCCACACCGTTCGCCGGCTTTTACAAGTGGCAAGATCGTTATCTGCTCTGCGCTTCGCCCGAGCGTTTCTTACGCCAGGATGGCGATACTCTTCTTTCCCAGCCTATTAAGGGCACTATTCGACGCGGTGACACGCCAGCGCAAGACGAGCAGTTGCGCCAGCAGCTCTTGCATGATGAGAAGGAGCGCGCCGAAAACCTGATGATCGTGGACTTGGTTCGCAACGACCTCGCGCGCGTGGCCCGCACCGGCTCCGTGCAGGTGCCCGAACTCTTCGGACTCTACAGCTTCCGCCACGTTTGGCAGATGATTTCGACCGTGCAAGCGCGTCGTCACCCAGCTCATGATTTCGTTGATCTGTTGCGTGCCACCTTCCCCATGGGTTCTATGACGGGAGCTCCTAAGATACGGGCCATGCAGCTCATAGAGCAGTACGAACGCACTAGGCGCGGACTCTACAGCGGCAGCCTAGGTTACATTTGGCCCAATGGAGACTTCGATTTCAACGTCGTTATTCGCTCTTTGCAGTATAATAAAGTCAACGGCTACCTTAGCTTCCAAGTAGGCAGCGCCATCACCTATGACTCGGTGCCGGAGCACGAGTATGAGGAGTGTTTGCTGAAAGCCAAAGCGTTACTGGCAGTGCTCGGCACCAATATCCCGTAGAAACGCGCCTAGGTGCGCTTGGTGTTGATGTACGCCATGCTACATCAGCCGAAGAATCCATCACGGCGTACTCCTACAGCATAATTACGTTTCTGCCATTCTGTCATTTTTCGGGGTAAAGACGTACCTTTGCCGTCCTTCTGTGTTTGAATGATTATGTCGCAGCCACTCATCACCCTAGATTTTCTTGATTCATCGACTGCACCCACGGCCGAAGCCCACCAGCCGGCCGAGGCCGTCCGCGTGAGTCCCGGCACCCGTACGGGCCGGCAGCGCAAGCTCTATATTGAGAGCTATGGCTGTCAGATGAATTTCTCCGATTCTGAAATTGTCTCCTCTATTCTCTTTGAGGAGGGCTTTGATACCACTGAACAGCTCGCTGACGCTGACCTTGTACTGCTCAACACCTGCTCCATCCGCGAGAAGGCTGAGCAAACGGTGCGCATGCGCCTGAAACAAATCAATGGTCATAAGAAGCAGCATCCTGGTCTACTGGTTGGCGTGCTAGGTTGTATGGCTGAACGCTTGAAAACCAAATTTTTAGAGGAAGAAAAGATTGTTGACCTCGTGGTAGGCCCCGATGCTTACCGCGACCTGCCGCGCCTTATCAGCGAGGTAGATGGCGGCCAGAAAGCGGTAAACGTGCTGCTCTCGCGCGAGGAAACCTACGCCGACATCACACCTGTGCGCCTGAACTCCAATGGTGTATCAGCTTTTGTGAGCATCATGCGCGGTTGCGACAACATGTGTTCCTTCTGCGTGGTACCGTTCACCCGTGGCCGTGAGCGCAGCCGCGACGCGTACAGCATCGTGCGCGAGTGCCAGGACTTAGTAGCTGCTGGCTATAAAGAAGTTACTCTGCTAGGTCAGAATGTAGACAGCTACAAATGGGCTTCCGAAGATGGCACTGAACATGTCAACTTTGCGCAGCTGCTGGAGCGCGTGGCGCTGGTAAGCCCTGCGTTGCGGGTGCGCTTCTCGACCTCCCATCCTAAGGACATCACCGATGAGGTGCTGCATACAATGGCACGTCATGAGAACATCTGCAAGTACATCCACCTGCCCGCCCAGAGCGGCAACTCGCGGGTTCTCAAATTGATGAACCGCACCTACGACCGGCCTTGGTACGAGGAGCGTGTGCGCGCTATCCGCCGCATCTTGGGCGAGGATTGCGCTATTAGCACCGACATGATTTCGGGCTTCTGCTCCGAAACCGAGGAAGAACACCAAGACAGTCTCAGCCTGCTCGACTTCGCGCAGTATGACATGGGCTACAACTTCTTCTACTCGGAGCGTCCGGGCACACTAGCCGCCCGTAAGCTAGCGGACGATATTCCGTTAGAAGTGAAAAAGCGCCGCTTGCAGGAAATCATCGACCGCCAGCAGTTACATGCCCGCGCCCGCTACGCTCGCATGGTAGGCCGGGTGCATCAGGTGCTGGTAGAAGGCACCTCGAAGCGCAGCCAGGAACATCTGAGTGGCCGCAACAGCCAAAACCAGGTAGTTATTTTCCCGAGAGGCAATTTCCAGAAGGGAGACTACGTCAACGTGCTGGCTACCAGCACGACGGGCGCGGCCTTGCTAGGAGAAGCTGTTTAGTTCGTTTGTGCAGCGCCCTTCCGCATGGAAGAAGCACAATTGATTCTTGAACGGTGGAATACACCCTGTTCAGATGTTGGCCTGTTACATGACCTTCGGTTATTCTACCAGGTCAAACAATGGACTCTGACTTACAGTGTGTGCTCGAAAGACCTTATTTATGATTTTCACTTTGAACGCTTCGGACCTTATCAGGTAGCTGCTGAAGAGTACTTGTTGAAATACTGGGAGATAATATCTCAACAACGACCAGCTCTTAGCAATACATTCATAGTCAAAAACTCGCATTGGCATTCTGTGCTTTTAGAAGCCTATCTGCCAAACGCTGAGCACTATGTTATTGCAACTGATAATTCCTGTTTAGAAATACTTACAGACAGGCTTCCTAGCATAACTGTAAGGAATCTAACAGACTTTTAACACGACCAGATTTGACACCTTCCGAAATACAAAGCATCAAACAGCGCTTCGGCATCATTGGCAACGCGCCTTCGCTGAACTACGCCATTCAGGTGGCCGCGCAGGTTGCGCCCACCGATATGACGGTGCTGATTACGGGGGAAAGTGGCTCGGGCAAAGAGTCATTTTCCAAAATCATCCATGCCCTCTCGCCCCGCAAGCACGGACAATTTATTGCCATCAACTGTGGCGCTATACCAGAGGGAACCATTGATTCAGAGCTTTTTGGTCACGAGAAAGGCTCTTTTACGGGTGCGAATGAAGCTCGCAAGGGCTATTTTGAAGTAACAAACGGCGGCACCATCTTCCTCGACGAGATTGGGGAAATGCCCCTAGGTACGCAGGCGCGCCTGCTACGCGTACTAGAGAATGGTGAGTTCATCCGAGTTGGTTCTTCCAAAATCCAGAAGACCGACGTGCGCGTAGTAGCGGCTACCAATGTGAATCTGCTGGATGCTGTGCGCGAGGGTCGGTTTCGGGAGGACCTGTATTACCGCCTGAACACAGTGCCGATTACAGTTCCACCATTACGTGAACGTGGGGATGATATCTACTTATTATTCCGCAAGTTCGCTACGGATTTTGCTGAGCGCTACCACGTCAAGCCCATCAGCTTACCCCCCGACGCAGTAGTAGAATTGCAGCGTTTTCGCTTCCCCGGCAATATCCGGCAGTTAAAGAATATTGCCGAGCAGATGTCGGTCTTGGAAACGGAACGAGAGGTAGACGCCAACCGTCTACGCCAGTACTTGCCTGCCCAGCAAAGTAGCAGTTTGCCTATGTTGCTAGGTTCCGGTAGCACGGGCGATGGGGCGGGTAATAGTGCTTACTCGGAGCGTGACTTGCTCTACAAGGTGCTGTTCGACATGCGCCGCGACATGACCGATCTGAAGAAGCTTGTCCTTGACCTAGCTGCTGGGCAACGTCCGGCGGAAGCGCAGGAACTATTGCGGCAGAACAGCCATTTGTTCACGAACCTCAACGTAGCGCCTTACGATGGCAATCCTCGGCTGAATCGGCCGGCTGCACCGGATACGTCATCTGAATACTTTATTCCGGACCTAGCCGTTGATGAAGCGGCCGACTTTGAGGACGAAGCCCAACGGGTGGAAG
The DNA here is from genome assembly GCF_035609205.1 of Hymenobacter sp. GOD-10R. Taxonomy (NCBI): domain Bacteria; kingdom Pseudomonadati; phylum Bacteroidota; class Cytophagia; order Cytophagales; family Hymenobacteraceae; genus Hymenobacter; species Hymenobacter sp. GOD-10R. The sequence continues at coordinate 2,927,049 of NZ_CP141184.1, read as the reverse complement.
ACATTCCGCACGAGACCGAAGAGGAAACGTTGTCGCTCGAAGCCAAGGAAAAGGAAATGATTATGAAGGCGCTCAAGAAACACCACAACAAGCGCAAGTACGCCGCCCACGACCTAGGTATTTCCGAGCGCACGCTCTACCGTAAACTAAAGCAGTATGACCTGGAACAATTGTAGTCAGCGCCTTATCGGTTGGCTATGCGTAATGCTGCTGCCGATACTAGGTGGCTGCAAAATCTATTCATTTTCGGGGACCAATATTGACCCTACGGTCAAAACCATCTCCATTCAGACGTTTCAGAACAACGCCAACAATGGCCCTTCTGCCCTGGCGCAGAACTTCACGGAAAACTTCAAAGACTATTTCCAGCGCAATACCACGCTAAAATTGTTGCCACGTGATGGTGACTTACAGTTTGAAGGACAGATAGTTGCTTACGATTTTGCACCGGCGGCCATTACTCGGGAAGGCAACGTAGACCAAGCTGGCGTGAACCGCCTAACGGTGCAGGTACGTGTGCGTTTCACTAACGCCCGCGACCCGAAGCAGGACTTCGAGCAAACTTTCCAAAGCAATGCCGACTTCCCAGCTAGCCGTGACATTGCCAGCATCAACAGCGACCCCACCGCTACCCGCGACGTGTTGCGCAACATTATCACCGACGTGTTCAACAAGTCGGTAGCCAACTGGTAATGAAAGCCAGAAGTGTTGAGTTTTGAGGTTAAGTTTTGACTTTTGCCCACAAGTTGCCTCAACACCAGAGCTTACCTCACGGTAAGGCAACCAGCGGATCTACCAACACTCAACACTTACCCTTCAGTCTTATTTACTATGACCCGTGCGTCGCTGCTACATGTTCTGGACCATCTAAGCGAGATTTCCGACGCTAAAGTCCGGGAGCTAGAGCAGCTCGCCACTACTTTCCCTTACTGCCAGACCGCTCACTTACTATTAGCGAAAGCCGCTCACGATCGAGGCAGTATGTTAGCGAGCCAACGCTTACGGCGAGCCGCTACCTATGCCACTGACCGGCAGCTTCTGCGGCAGCTCATTGAGTTTACAGCACCTATCCCGGCACTAGCTGCACCGCAAGTAGACAATACGGCACTACCAGCAAGCGAAATAGTCGTGCTTGCCGCATCAGCAGAGCCTACGGCTACTACCCAAGCGCTAGCTCCCGAACCGTTCGCTATCGATGCTCTTGCACCAGCCCCTGAAGCAGATTTCATCGAAGCCGCAGTTGAGTTAGATTCTGAAACTGAGGTAGCAATTGACGAAAACACAGCTGTAGTCACTACAGCCCTTGCAGTTGAAGAAGCAACTTCGTCAGGAGTAGAAGAACCTGTAAACGTGCTTCTGGAGACTACCAGCGAAGAACTTACCACTTCCGCCGTTGCCGCGCCTCCTGAATCAACGGACCACTTGGAAATAGCTCTAACAGAGCAGCCAACGGGTTCTTCGGAGACAACCAAAGAAGTGCCTTCTATTTCGAAGGAAGCTGGAGCAGAGATTGAAGAACCAATGGCAGTAGAAGTTGAACAAGCTGAGTCACCCGTCCAATCAGCGGAGGAGTTGTTACCTGCCATTGCGCCGCCTATCCGGCCGCCACTCGAAGCCGGCTCTTCGCAATTTGAGTTTGGCTTAATGGAGTCAACGCCTCCTATTGCTCCTGTATACGAACTGTTAGAAGCGGAGGAGCTTGATACAGTTGATGCTGAGGACACAACTGTCACAGCACCCGTTTTCTACGGGGTTGCCGATGTGGGTTATAGCTTAGGTGTAGGCAGCCGCATGGGGTATTGCTTGCAAAGCCCAGACGAACTAACGCGAAGCTTACCTACTGGCAGCTTCGAACCTGATGCGCTGATCCTAGCGCATTTAGCAGCACAGCTACCCGCGGCACCGACTCGCACCTCTATTGATATAATCTCTCAGTTTTTGCGCAACAAGCCGCGGCTGAAGACGCCGGTACCTACGCCGCCAGCTGCTAACGAGCAGGCCGATTTGTCTGTAAAAAGCACGCGCGCCGAGCCGGAGTTAGCATCGGAGAGCTTGGCCCTCATCATGGTGCGGCAAGGCAAAAACGACCGCGCTATAGAAATATATGAACGGCTTATGGTGCGCCAGCCGGAAAAAATGGCGTATTTTGCAGACCAAATTCAAAAACTGAAACTTTCGGAGTAGATGTACATTGCTATCATCACCTTGATTATTCTTGTTTGTGTGTTGTTGGGCCTGATTGTATTGGCTCAAAACCCAAAGGGCGGTGGCCTGTCGAGCCAGTTTGGCGCGGGCGGTGCTGCTAACCTGATGGGCGTGAAGCGCACCGGCGACCTATTAGAGAAGCTTACCTGGGGTTTTGCTATTGGCTTGATCATCCTGTCGTTGGGCACGCACGTGTTGCAAGGATCTGCCACGGCTGGTGCACCGGCTCGTAGCGTAAACCAGCAGCGTGCCTTAGAGACACGCATCCCAACGGGTCCGGCTGCCCCTGCTGCTCCGGCACCAGGCCAGCCTGCTCAGCCGCGCACGGATACACCTCCGGCACCCGCTACTACCACGCCTACTACGCCACCGGCACAGTAGAGCCCATAATTTTATACCCGACTTCCGCAGACCGGTGCCTCTTCTGAGTAGGAGGCACCGGTTTTTTTTGTGCAGATTTGCCGGCCCTTAGCCCCGCCTTTGTCAGAGTGCTACTGACATGTTTGGCAGCTTCTACTGGACCTAGCTGTCGTGTATAGCGTCAGTCGCGTCCATTCTGTCAGGTTTGCCGGGATGGCACAAGAAGTGTGCATTGGCGGGCACGGGTTTAGTTCCCACAATATCGTTTAACTCCTTTCAACCAAAACGTACAATATGGCACTTAGCATTAAACCGCTGGCCGACCGCATCATCATTGCGCCAGCTGCCGCCGAGGAAAAAACCAAATCGGGTATCATCATCCCCGACACGGCTAAAGAAAAGCCCCAGCGCGGCGAAGTGGTAGCCGTAGGCGAAGGCAAAGTAGCCGACAACGGCACAGCTATTAAGCCTCAGGTGAGCGTTGGTGACCAAGTGCTGTATGGCAAATATGCCGGTACTGAAATCACCGTTGATGGCCAAGACTACCTCATTATGAAGGAGTCGGACATCTTTGCCGTACTGTAGTAGCTTCCCCTCCCCCTTATCTGCTCTAAACCTCTTTAAATAAGATGGCTAAAAACATCCAATTCGACACCGACGGCCGCGACAAGCTGAAGCGCGGCGTAGACAAACTGGCGAATGCCGTGAAAGTAACCCTAGGTCCAAAAGGCCGCAACGTGGTTATTGACAAGAAATTTGGTGCTCCCACGATTACGAAAGACGGTGTAACCGTTGCGAAAGAAATCGAACTATCTGACCCCGTTGAAAACATGGGTGCTCAGCTAGTGAAGGAAGTTGCTTCCAAAACGGCTGACCAAGCTGGTGACGGTACTACTACCGCTACCGTACTAGCTCAGGCTATCTACACCGCTGGCTCGAAGAACGTAGCCGCTGGTGCTAACCCCATGGACCTGAAGCGTGGCATCGATAAGGCAGTACTAGCTGTCGTTGCTAACCTGAAGGCTCAGTCAAAGAAGATCGAAAACTCTTCGGAAATCGCCCAAGTAGGTACCATTTCGGCTAACAACGACGCTGAAATTGGTAAGATGATTGCCGATGCCATGGATAAAGTTGGCAAAGAAGGCGTTATCACCGTTGAAGAAGCACGCGGCACTGAAACCGAAGTAAAAACGGTGGAAGGCATGCAGTTCGACCGTGGCTACCTCTCTCCCTACTTCGTAACGAATCCGGAGAAGATGGAAGCGGAGTTCGAAAACCCCTTCGTTCTGATCTACGACAAAAAAGTAAGCACCATGAAAGAGCTGCTGCCCGTATTGGAGCAAGTAGTTCAGACTGGCAAGCCGCTGGTTATCATCTCGGAAGATGTTGATGGCGAGGCTCTTGCTACACTCGTAGTAAACAAACTACGTGGTTCGCTGAAGATTGCCGCTGTAAAAGCTCCTGGCTTCGGCGACCGTCGTAAGGCGATGCTGGAAGATATTGCTGTGTTGACGGGCGGTACCGTGATTTCGGAAGAGCGCGGCTACAAGCTTGACAGCGCTACCCTTGAGTACCTAGGCCAAGCCGAAAAAATCATCATCGACAAAGACAATACGACGATTGTCAATGGCCGCGGTGATAAAGAAGGCATTACGGCTCGCGTAAACGAGATCAAAGCCCAAATCGGCACGACTACTTCTGACTACGACAAGGAGAAGCTGCAAGAGCGCCTGGCCAAGTTGTCGGGTGGTGTAGCTATCCTCTACATCGGTGCTAGCACGGAAGTAGAAATGAAAGAGAAGAAAGACCGCGTTGACGACGCCCTACACGCTACTCGCGCCGCCGTTGAGGAAGGTGTAGTACCTGGTGGTGGTGTTGCGCTGGTGCGCGCCCTCGACTCGCTGGAAGCCGTTGACACGATCAACAGCGACGAGCGCACGGGTGTAAACATCATCCGCACGGCGCTGGAAGCTCCCCTGCGTACCATCGTAGCTAACGCTGGTGGCGAAGGCTCGGTAGTCGTACAGAAAGTTCGCGAAGGCAAAGGTGATTACGGTTACAACGCCCGCGAGGACCGTTACGAAAACCTAGTAGCTGCTGGTATCCTCGACCCAACCAAAGTAACGCGCTTGGCGCTGGAGAATGCTGCTAGCATCGCTGGCCTGCTCCTAACCACGGAAGCTGTTATTTCGGACGAGCCGGAAGATGAGAAAGCTCCTGCTGGTGGCGGTATGCCTGGCGGCATGGGCGGCATGGGCGGCATGATGTAAGATCAGCCGCGTAGCTAGCCTAGCTGCGACAAAAGAAAAGCCCCGAGGACCTAGGTCCTCGGGGCTTTTCTTTTGTGAGGTGTAGAACGAGCTCTGCTAGTCACGCTATTGTCCGTTCTAGCGCAGGACCACATAGGATCTGCATTACGGTGGCTCTAGTAACTACGCTTAACGTATAGAACGGCAAATTTCTATTGCCTTGCCTCATGCGCCAAGACCTACCAGAACTGCTACTGTACATGTGCGGCGTGTACAACCTGTTATTCGTCGTATTTCACGGACTCTTCTGGCGGCTGTTTAGGTGGCGCAAGCAACTTCGAAAACTGAAGAGTGCCAACCGCGCCATCGTGCAGATTCTCAATTTGCGGCTGATGTACGTGTTAGGTGTTTTTGGCATCCTTTGCTTGATTTATACAAAAGCCTTGCTGTCTTCTTCGCTAGGTCACTTTGTGCTCGGCAGCACGGCTATTTTCTGGCTTGGGCGGCTCATCGAACAATTTATTTTTCTGCGCATAAACTCCCGCCCAGTTTATGTCCTAGCACTAATTTTCTTTTTCGGCACCGTCCTACATGCTTTTCCGCTGCTGTTAGCACTACTGCAGCACTCTTAATTCACGTAAAAAGCCCCGCTGGCAACTACCAACGGGGCTTTCTCAACTAGTCAAACCTAGGTCTAGCCTATCGTATTCATCATTTTTACCAACTTGCGGCTGAAGATGAACAGGACAACCGCAGCCGTAGCCGCCGACACCACGAATACCATAAAGAATTCGTAGATACCGGTGATTTCAAAGCCCAGTAAATGCGGCGCTGGCTTACCAGCTTCCGGGTACAAGCCGCTCATGAAGCCAGCTAGGTAGTTGGCCGCAGCGTTGGCCAAGAACCACACGGCCATCAGCAGAGAGCTAAACTTCAGCGGGGAAAGTTTATTGACCAATGATAAGCCAATGGGCGACAAACACAGCTCGCCCATTGAATGTAGGAAGTAGAGCGCTACCAAGAAGAACATGCTCACCTTCACGCCGGGCTGAATATCTTTCACCCCGAAGCACATAACCAAATAGCCGAGCGCCAGCAACCCTAGGCCAATGGCCATTTTCATGGGGGATGGCGGCTCTGCGCCGCGCCGGCCTAGGGCCGTCCAGAGCAAGGCCATTAGCGGGGCACCCACTACTACGAAGAAACCGTTGAGGTTTTGGAAGAGGCTAGGTGGCAGCGTATACCCAAAGATGGTCCGATCCATCTGCTCATCGGCGAAGAATGTGAGCGAAGCGGGTGCCTGCTCAAAGGCGGCCCAGAAGAACACCACGAAGAACGAAACCGCGAAAATTACCCACACCCGCTGCCGGTCGCCAGAGGTCAGCGACTTGTCGGCTAAGATGAAGACGGCAATGCCAATCGTTGCTATCAGCAGCAACGGAGCAATTACGCTTAGTTGGGTGGAATCGAGCCATAGAATGCCGAGCGCTACAGCCAGCAACACCGGCAGCAGCATAAATACGCCCTTCACGCCCGGGGAGCTAACCGGCGTAGTACCTACTTGTTGGCCTTCGGGCGTGTGCAGGTATCTCGTTTTACCCCAGTTGAAAACGATAGTGCCCAATATCATCGCAATACCGCAAGCCAAGAAAGCCCACCGGAAGTCAGCAGGATTGCCGGTGTCCCCGACGAGGCTGGTGATGGTGTTGCCAAAGAATGAGCCTAGGTTGATGCCCATGTAGAAAATAGTGTAAGCGGCATCCTTGCGCGAATCGGTAGGCGAATAAAGCGTGCCCACCATCGACGAGATATTCGGTTTGAAGAAACCGTTGCCGATGATCATACAGCCGAGGCCTAGGTACAGTAGTTGGTGGCTGAGAGAGTGGCCCTCGGCAGGACCATAGCTGGAGGCCGATATAAAAAGCGTAAACTGGCCTAGTGCCATCAGCAAGCCGCCCGTCACAATCGAGCGGCGGTTGCCCCAGTACCGGTCTGAGATGTAGCCACCAATTAAGGGCGTTAGATAGATAAGGCTTGTGTAGCCGCCGTAGAATTTGGAGGCAAAGGCCTTATCCATCATCATGGCCTTGGTGAGGAAAAGCACGAGCACGGCGCGCATGCCGTAGTAGCTGAACCGCTCCCACATTTCGGTGGCGAACAGCAAGTACAAGCCCCTCGGATGACTGGTTTGGGCCGCTGCGGGAGCTTGCTCTCGCACGGCAGAAGCACTTTGCATGGAAGGTGATTAGAAGTGGTAAAGAATAAGACGCCGGTGCAGAGCTGGGCTGCCAACAAGCGTGGTTGGTAAAGCTACAAAACTTTCCCTATGCCTCACCTAGCCCCGGCGGCGGGTTTTGCTTCGTCTTTGGCGTCAAAGAGCCAAAAACGAGCACCAAGTAAGCGCCGGTGCCGCTCCGCCCTTCCCCCACGATTCGCCAGTTGTTCTTCTTATAAAACGCTCTAGCTCGCTTATTCTTGGTTAAGCATTTGAGGGTATAAGGGGTAGGCAACCACGTTCGCAGGCTTTGTAGCAGGCGCCGGCCAATTCCGGAACGCTGGTAGCCCGGCGCCACAAACAAGTGATGAATAAACGCATCCTCTTCCTCGACGGAGATGAAGCCGGCCAATTCGCCGTTGCACTCAGCCACCCACACGACCTCGCCTTGCGTTTGCCGTTCAAAGTCTTCGAGCTGAAACCGCTCGGGGTCTAGCCAATAAAAGCCCAAGCGGCGGCTTTCTAGAAAGATTTCTGCCAATCGGGCAGTGTCGCTTGGTTGTGCTTTGCGAATGATAATAGTCATGGAGACAGTGGGCATTGGACCAAGCGGAGCAAAGAAGTGGTCCTTTTTTCTGCTCCCTATATCGTAGAAACTCCCAATTCGTTTTTGCAAATCTAGTTCTAACTGTTGGGGAGTAAAACGACTCACCTGCTCCTTCAGCGTACCTTTGTGCTTATGCCTACGTTCTACGCTCCCGACCTCACTACCCCAACCTACACCCTTCCCGAAGAAGAAAGCAAACACGCCGTGCGCGTGCTGCGCCTGCGTGCCGGCGACTCCGTAGAGCTGGTAAACGGCCGCGGTGGCGTGTACCAGGCCGAAGTTGCGCAGGCTGATGCTAAGCGCTGCCAACTACGCATCACGCACGAGCAACAGGTACCGCGCCGTTCTTATGTGGTGCACGTGGCCGTAGCGCCTACCAAAAACCTCGACCGCATGGAATGGCTCGTTGAAAAAGCTACTGAAATGGGCGTAGATCGGATGAGTTTCTTACGCTGCGCCCGCTCCGAACGCCGTGAGCTGAAGCTGGAGCGGCTGGAGAAAATTGCGGTAAGCGCCCTTAAGCAGTCCGGTCAGGCCTGGTTGCCGCAGCTAGATGAGATGACCAATTTCGACACTTTTCTGCCGGTGGTAGACCCTACTACTACCTTCATCGCACATCTCGCCGACGATGAACGCACGGAGCTAGCGCAGGTAGCTCATGTTCCTACGTGCTGCATCCTTATAGGCCCGGAAGGCGACTTTACTCCGGAAGAAATTGCCGCCGCACGGCAGCGCGGCATTCGGCCGGTAGCGCTTGGACTCACCCGTTTGCGTACCGAAACGGCAGCCCTGGCCGCGGTGCATACCGTGCACGTTGTTAACTTGCTTAAAGGCTAACCACTGGTTAATTGAACGACCTCGGCAGGCTGGCGCGTTACTGTAGCGCACTTCTGCGGAAAACCTTACCCGAAAAATGCTCAAGACTTTTTTCCTCAGCTTCTTCCTTCTAATCACGGTGGCTGCCGCGCCGGTGGCACCTAGCTTCCGCATTGCTAAGCTGCACTACGGTGGCGGCGGCGACTGGTACGCCAACAAAACGTCGCTGCCCAATTTGATTCAGTTTTGCAATCAAACGCTCAAAGCGAACATCGCTCCTGATGAAGCCACGGTAGAGCTTGATTCGCCGGAGCTGTTTACCTACCCGTTTGTGCACATGACGGGGCACGGCAACGTATCATTTACCGACGCAGAAGCCAAGAACCTGCGGCGTTATCTGATCGGCGGTGGCTTCCTGCACATCGACGATAACTACGGCCTCGACAAGTTCATCCGGCCCGAGATGAAGAAGGTTTTTCCGGAGCTAGAGTTTGTGGAGCTACCTTTCTCCCACCCTATTTATCACCAAAAGTTTGCTTTCCCTAGAGGCTTGCCCAAAGTGCACGAACACGATGGCAAGCGGCCACAAGGCTTTGGCTTGCTCTACAAAGGCCGGCTTGTGTGCTTTTATACGTTTGAGTGCGACCTAGGCAACGGCTGGGAAGACGTGGGCACCTACCCCGAAGACACCCCCGCTGTGCATGAAGCAGCGCTACGCATGGGTGCTAATTTAGTGGCGTATGCTCTGACGCAGGATTAAGTAAAAGCGAGAAGCGCCTTACTTACTCATACTTGCGCTTCAGAATCTCACTCAGCACAAAAGCAGCCCGCACATCCGCTGGGTTGCGCAACAGGTCAGTCACGCGTCGTTGTGTATCCGCGCGGCTAAGTCCGGTGGAAGCTGCCTGACGACTCCAATAATCATTAGGTCGCGACGTATTAGCGCGGGGCAACGTAGACGCACGTTGCCGTATGGGCGGCGCGGCCTCAAGAGAGCGAGCTGCGACGGGTGCCTCCAAGGATACCGGAGACGTTTCGGTGCGCTCCAAGCTGCGGGCGGTTCTCGCTTTTTCGCGTGGTAAGGATCGACCGGCAGGAGTGGTTTCGGGGATTACGGTTGCCTGAGGTAGAGTTGGTACGCCCTGGTTCTTGTTCTGCGTCTGCATCTGCTTCAGCAATTCTTCGAAAGAAGTAGCGGGCGCTCCTGGCGAAGCAGGTCGCACGGGCCGTGGCTGATCGGGTCGGGGCAAACGCCGCTCCTGTGCTTCGCGCCGCATCGCTTCTTTTGCCTTGCGCCACCACCGCACGACGAGGGCTAGCAACCCAATACCAATGAACAGGAGCGTTTGGAGTTTTTCAGGCATAGCAGTTTAGTAATTTCTTACGACGCGCTGCCTAAGGTACACAAGTCAACGCTAACCCCCAGCGACTGAATCTTACAACTCAAAGAGCACTCACCGAATACCCTGGTCGGGAAAGCGACCTTGCTTTGTGCGGTAGAAGTCCTTGATTTTCTCCAGATCAGCTTCGTAGTCGCCCGTTGGGTAAAAGGGCGGACCGACACCAGCTTCTTTGTTTTTATAATCGAGGTAACCGAGCAAAATAGGTACGCCTGCGCCTACAGCGGCGTGGTAAAAGCCCTTGCGCCACTTCGGCTGGTATTTGCGGGTGCCTTCGGGCGTGATAAGAATTACCAGTTCGTCTCGCTCCTTGAACAGCTGGATCATGCCATCCACGAGGCTGTTATTTTTGCTGCGGTCTACGGCGAGGCCGCCCAGCGACTGTACCAACGCCCCAAGCACCGGAATGGACGTCCACTCTTTCTTAATAGTAAGCTTCACGTCCACGTCCATCAGGAAGAAAGCGGCGCGCGCGTACATAAAGTCCCAGTTGCTGGTGTGGGGCGCGGCAATCATCATGCTTTTTGGAATGCCTGGTGGTACGCGCGGACCTAGGTGCCAGCCCGTTATCCAGAACCAAAAACGCGAGAATAGATACCAGAAAGTAGAGGTTTTGCGAGCCATGCGAAAAAGAAAGCAGCTGGTGAGTAGCGCTGCCGGGCATCAAAACTAGGCAAATGTCGCGTAAGCCGCTAAGCGACGGCCTACCGTTTCTACAACAAAGCTTCTAACTCGGCTGCCCGGCTCAATGTATAGCGGTAACCAATCTCGAAAAGCTCGGGCGCCAAACGGTAGCTCATGGTGCGGTACCGCCGTAACTCGGGCGGCTCTAGGAGCAAATGGCATTGTTGCTTGCTCAATACCGTGTTACCCCCGATAGCTAGGTTGAGCGTGCGCTCAATGACGCCTCGGATATTGTTGAACTGCGCGTCGGGATTCGGTGGATTGCAGTGCACCCCCACAATGCGTAAATCTGGCTGAGTTTCGTCGAGCATTGCCTCCACCGGTAAGTTATTGAGCAGTCCCCCATCCACGAGTTGCCGGCCTTGGTATTCTACTGGCCGGTACAAGATAGGAACAGCCGCCGACGCCAATAGCGGCAGCACCAGCGGACCGCTGGAAAATCGGACAGAAACGCCTTCTACTAAATCTGTGGCAACGAGTGTCAGCGGCAGCCGCAACTGCTCAAATGTACTGTCTACACCTAGGTGCCGCTCAAACAGCGTTCCGACGGCGTCAATTCGGAACAGCCCATAGCGACTCATCGCAATGCGCGTAAGACGCGTGATGTTCACATCCTGAAATAGTCGCAGGATCTCGCGGGGCGGAAAGCCCGCGGCGTAGAAAGTGCCGGCAATAGCCCCAGAACTTACCCCCGCCAGCCGCGCCACCGGAATCTGTAGCTCGTCCAGCGCCGCCAAGACACCTAGGTGTGCAATACCCCGTGCGCCACCACCAGATAAAGCTAGACCGATCATTAGTTTGGGGAGCTTGTTTGAGGAAAATTGTAGACGGCAGCAGCTTTTTCTTCAGTGCTGAGGAGCACTAACCATCAAGGCTACAAGTCTGCTAAGCGTAACGTTTCGGCCAAGCGCACCCCTTTGTCGGTGAGTTGCACAGTGCACGCTTCTACGGTCGGGTCGTGTTCCAGTAGCAGTACCCAGTTTTCTTCAGCAGCGCGGCGCAACACGGCTTCTTTCTCGCTAAGCGTCACGAGCGGGCGCATGTCATAGCTCATCACGTAGGGCAGCGGAATGTGCCCCGTAGACGGTAGCAAGTCGGCCATGAAAGCGAGCGTACGACCTTTATAGTGCATTACCGGCACCATCATCTTCTCGGTATGCCCATCGGCAAAGATGATTTCGGAGAACTGCGACAACGCTCCCGGCACCCCGGCCGCGGGGTTGACGAATTGCAGCTGACCGCTTTCTTGAATAGGTAGAATGTTCTCCCTCAGAAAGCTAGCTTTCTCGCGGGCGTTGGGGTGCACAGCCCATTCCCAGTGCGCTTCGTTGCTCCAATACGTAGCATTTGGGAAAGCCAGCACCAACTTGTCGTCGGGGGTGCGTACCACCGAGCCACCGCAGTGGTCGAAGTGCAAGTGCGTCAGAAATACATCCGTGATATCAGAAGCCGTGAACCCTAGCTTGCGCAACGACTTCTCTACTGTATCATCGCCGTGCAAATAGAAGTGCCCGCGAAATTTAGCGTCTTGCTTCTCCCCGATCCCATTGTCAATCAACAGGAGCCGATTGCCATCTTCTACCAACAGGCAGCGCATGGCCCAGGTGCACATATTGTTCTCGTCGGCGGGGTTTAGCTTTTGCCATAAGCTCTTGGGTACCACGCCGAACATAGCACCGCCATCAAGTTTGAAAAGGCCGGTATCAATTGTGTGAAGCTTCATTGCCATGAACAATTATCAATGAACAAGGGGCCATTCAAGTAAAAATGCGTGGCTAAGTGAAGTAAAGCACCTAGCCACGCATATCAGCAACTATCAATGGCTCCTTGTTCATTGATAATTGTTCATTGACTTACTCTAATACGACGCCCATGGCTGCGAACTTGTCAATCCGCTGGCTGATGCGCTCATCCGTAGGCAGGGCCTCCAGCTCATCAAGCGTTTTAAGCAGTGCTTTCTTAAGCGTCTCAATTATCTTTTGCGGAGCCGTATGAGCGCCACCGAGCGGCTCCTTCACGATGCCATCCACGAGCTTCGCTTGCAACATGTCGGCCGCAGTGGGCTTCATGGCTTCAGCGGCTTGCTCTTTGTAGTCCCAGGAGCGCCACAGAATGGTCGAGCAGTTCTCAGGAGAAATAACTGAGTACCAAGTATTCTCGAGCATGAGCACCCGGTCACCAATGCCGATTCCTAATGCCCCGCCCGACGCGCCTTCACCTATTACCACGCAGATAACTGGTACTTTCAACAGAAACATTTCCTTCAAGTTGCGGGCAATAGCCTCGCCTTGTCCACGTTCCTCCGCTTCTAGGCCGGGGAACGCACCGGGCGTGTCAATCAGCGTTACAATGGGCTTATTAAACTTCTCGGCTAGCTTCATCAGACGCAATGCCTTGCGGTAGCCTTCCGGGTTGGGCATACCGAAGTTGCGGAACTGCCGCTGCTTGGTGTTACGGCCTTTCTGCTGCCCGATAAACATCACCGTGCGACCATCTAGCTCGGCAAAGCCGCCCACCATGGCTTTGTCGTCGGCTACGGTCCGGTCGCCGTGTAGCTCCACGAATTTCGAGGTCATGCCCTCGATGTAGTCGAGCGTGTAAGGGCGGTCGGGGTGGCGCGAAAGCTGCACCCGCTGCCAGCGGGTAAGATTAGCGTACGTTTCTTTCTTAAGAGTCTTGATTTTGGCCTCTAGGGCCGCTACCGCCTCCGATACGTCAACTTGGCTGTCGAGCGCCAGTTGCTGCATTTCACGAAGTTTGCCTTCTAGGGCCGCGATAGGTTGTTCAAAATCGAGGAGCATCACCGAGGGGTTGGGTCTGGTTGCGAAAAAAGCAGGAGGCAAAGGTAAGCGAAACCGTCCCATCTGCGGCAAAGCAACTTTAGGAATGATTTTGCAAAAAATAATCTCCCTGAGAAACAGCCACAAGCAACCTAAACCGTCTGCCTAAAGCAGAAAAAATAGGCGGAGTATTGTGTAGTCTCAAACCTCCTTCTACCTTTGCAGCACTTTAACGGAAAACACACGGTTTTCCACCTTAGTTAAATAAATTGGTTCGGTAGTTCAGTTGGTTAGAATGCCGCCCTGTCACGGCGGAGGTCGCGGGTTCGAGTCCCGTCCGGACCGCAGGTAATACTGCAAGGCCCTTGTAAGCTAGATCTTACAAGGGCCTTTTCTTTTTCAGCCAAACGCTGCTCTATTGAGCTAGGTCGCTCTCGTTTGCTCAACCGAACTTCCTATCAACGAAAATTTTCTTCCGCTTGTGTTTAAGTGATTATGGTTCTTAGGCTGCTCATACTGAGCGCACTGCTTAGAAAGATGCCTTGGCTTTAGGGGAAGTAGCTGCGCAAAAACAGCAATTTTGAGCCACTGAAGCCATTTTTTCTTGCAAGTCCTGATTTTCGCCTTACTTTTGCAACACTTTAACGGAAAGCACATGGTTTTCCACTCATGTTAAGGCACTCTGGTTCGGTAGTTCAGTTGGTTAGAATGCCGCCCTGTCACGGCGGAGGTCGCGGGTTCGAGTCCCGTCCGGACCGCAGAGAAAAAGGCCTCGCAGCATAGTGCTGCGAGGCCTTTTGTTTTGACTTAGAGTCTGGTAATCGGTTTTATAGGGCCCATTACTCCGCTACTTTGTTTTTTAGCTTCTTCAGGTCCTTGTAGGTCTTTTTCGACTGCGCATATTGGCGTTCCACCTCCAAGCGTAGGGAGCCAGGCAGGGTGTTGCTGCTGAGGGCCTCTTTATACGCTTTTATTGCCCATTCTTCCCCGTAGATGTTGGACCCTAGAATGGCTTCTTCATCTGCACCGGTAACAGCGGCTTTGGTGTCCATCCAAGCTCGGTACAGCTTGCCTTTGAGCGTAGTGGACGTTTCTTGGTCGCCGTTTTGCTGGCGCAAGTAGTTATTCAGCTCATTGGAGAAACGCTGGCTCTGGCTTACCAACTGCTTGTAGTAACCACTCAGCTGCGGATCCTGACTTTCTTCTACGGCGCGCTTATACCCCTCGATTCGGTCATTCACGAAGAGCAATAGCTCATGAAGATTGTCGGTCTGCTCGTCACTCGACGTGTTCTTATCAGCAGACTTGCTGTTGTTGCGGATTAAGTATCCAATCCCTAGCGCAAGCAAAGTTCCTCCGACCACTTTTTGCGTGGTACTCAGCTTACTATATGATTTTGAGACGTTGGTACCTAGGCCCTTAACGGACTGGGGCACTTTGTCTAACAAATCGGTCACGGAGCTCTGATTGAGCCACTGCTGGGCCTGATCGAGCACGGAGCCAGAATTATGGAGTGTATCCTGCTGAGAGGCTTGAGGCTGATTCATAGCGAAATAGATTAGTGAAGAGATACACTACCCTACGATGATCCAGCGCGGTGAGTTAGGTTGAGTTTAGTAATTTGTGCTGTAGCTCAACGACAGTATCAGCACCGACAAGCTAACAACCTAGCACAAAAAAGCACCTCACTTTTGTAAGGTGCTTTTCTCATTTCCTATTTAAATGCATTGATTAGTAGAGATGCCGTTTCGCTAGAACAGATCCTACTCTTTTGCCCTTCTATCCCCTACCTAGCTCGCCATGCCAGCCAGCGCTTCAGCTGAGTTAACTGATCTTAGTTGAATAGGATGGTCTTGTTCCGATAGACAAACACCTGCTCATCGAATACCATCTTCAGCGACCTAGCCAGTACTATTTTTTCTACGTCGCGGCCCGCTTGTGCCATTTCTTTTGCGCTTTGGGTGTGATCCACGGGTATGACATTCTGCGCGATAATAGGCCCCTGATCGAGCTGTTCATTTACAAAGTGGGCGGTGGCGCCAATAATTTTTACGCCCCGCTCATACGCCTGCGCGTACGGGTTCGCACCGATGAAAGCAGGCAGAAAAGAATGGTGAATGTTGATGAGCCGGTTAGCGAATGCAGCAACAAACGCGGGGGAAAGAATGCGCATGTATTTGGCCAGCACTACAAACTCAGGGTTGTACGCCTGAATGGCTTGTATCACTTCCGCTTCATGCGCTTCACGGCTTTTGCCTTCATGGCTGACATAACGGAACGGAATATCAAACCGCTGGGTCAAGTCAGCTAGCACGTCGTGGTTGCTGATCACAGCTAGGATGCGCGCGTTCAGCTCCTGAAAAGCATGCCTGATCAGCAAGTCGCTAAGGCAATGATGCTCTTTGGTTACCAGTAAAACGATGTCTTTTTTCTCTCTAGCAGTCAGCTTGATTCCGGCGGTGGCCGGCAATACCTCGCGTAGGTCTTGCACGACGGCTTCGCGCTCCACATCGCCCGAGAACTCAGTCCGCATGAAGAAATGGTTGAATTCTCTTTCCACGAATTCTCCGTTGCGCACAATGTTTAAGTTGTGCTTCAGTAGAACGCCTGTGATCTTATAAACTAGTCCGCGTTCATCAGGACAATCGATTAGAAGAATGTGCGATGCCATTGGCTGTGAGCTAGGAATGAGGCTGCAAGCTAACAAGCCGGGCCCACACGCAAATTATCTTCGACAAATTGCGTGTGGGCCCGGCTTGTTAGCTCCTACCAGTTATTGGTCAACTAAGACTTTGCTGCTAGTGATGCTCCCATCCTGGTGCCGCGTCCGCAGAATATACAAGCCACGGTGCTCCTGACTCCAATCCAGTTGCTCTTGGTACGGGCGCTGCCATAGTTGCTTGCCCATCAGCGTGTAGAGTTCCTGCTCGATAGGCTTAGCGGTAGAGGCAGCAGCTGTTCGCACCGGCAAGGCAATGGTTGCTTGGGGCCCCACGTACGTGTTCTGTTGTTGGAGCTTTTGTTGCCACAATGACCACTCATTCTTCTCGGTTTGAACCGTGATAGGCGTGTTGGGTAAGTGGTTGTTACCCGTCATTGGCATCAGGTTAGCACCTGTCACTACATCTTGGTCGTGCCGGTTGGTGTAGGGAAAGTTGTAGCCGCTTTTCACGTACCCAATCGTGTTGTTTTCGATTTTATTGCCGAAGAAGACGGAGCCAGACTTGTTGTAGCCATTGAAGATAGCCGTGGCCGCGTACGTAGCGTTCAAGGGGGTACCATCGGTTAGCATGCCACTGGTAACGATGCGGTTATCGTGAAAATAGATATTGTGGCCAGCGGCAATGTTCATCGCCGCATTGCAGGTGCTCACAAACTGATTGCTGTACGCTTCCAGGTAAGCCGTCGTTGTAGCGGCCGTCGAGCCGTCGCCATCGGTGGTCATGCCGGTGCCGGTGAAATAGGAGTCGGTAGCTGGGTACGGATACGCCCCCTGCACATAGTTGTCGTGCACCTTCGCGGGGCTTTGCGCCGTGCCCGAGGAGTTATAGAAATTAATATTGTCTTCCACGGCGCTTTCGTTGGGCTCATTACGAAACTCGTTGAAGCTGATGTCGATACCAGCTAGGTTCTGCACCGTGTTGAGCTGCACGAAGCTGCGATTCTCCTTGCCGCCATTGCGAAAACGTCCGTCGCAGTTGACACCCTGGTTGTAGCGGACGGTTAGCGTCTGCTGGGCCGAGCCATCGCCGCTCCACCGATTAGCCAGAATCCCCGTTGTGTGCTCCAGGTAATTGTGCTCAACAACTAGCTGCCTAGCTTGGTACGCATCTACAAAACGGCCGCGGGGGCGATTATCTTCCGTAGGCTCTAGCCCGTAGCCGCGGCACTTGCGAACGGTTAAGTTAGAACCGCCCGATGCTTGCACTAAGTCGCCAGCACCAACCAGCGTACAACCTTCTAGTACTACGGGTTCATTGGTAATCACCAGCACGCATGGTACGGCCGAACTCGCACTGCGATAATTGCCTGTATAAACGCCTCCTTTGGTGATGACGATGGGTTCAGCGTAGGATACGGTAGGTACTTGCGCCTGCGCCCGACCACCGAATAGTAATAACGAAATGGAAAGAGGTAGAATAGATTTCATTCACGTTGCGCACTTATGTAGTACCAAGCGTTATCGGGCCTGATCCTACTGTTTGTCAGGGAGTAAAGAATAGCGGCGACGGAAGTCAGCTCTCTACCTCTTTGGCAAGAGGCAGTTCGATATCATATTTGTATTTATTTGGTAATCTTGATAAAGAGCACCGATACTAATCAACTAGCAGTAGCCCTTATAAATACAATTAACTCAAACTTAAGAAGATCATTATTCCTTTTCGTAAGCTATAACACAGTTATAACATAAAATAGACCAAAGGACTTTTATTGCCTCATTTATATAACTTTTCCACTAAGTAGATTATAATTTATTTGATTACTTATATTTCTTTGAATGTTACCAGCACAAAGCTTTATTATATATTATTTATACTATATTAATAGTATTATTCTCACTCCCCGCTCATGAGAGCAATCTACTTTCTAAGAATATCTATTACTTCAGAGCTAGCTACTCTTAGCTGAGCAGCTAGCTTATACAGCCTAGTAGGCCTGCTTTCTTAGGCCACTTTGTCCACTTTTTTGTTTACCCCAAATAACCACATCCACACACCGCCTGATGACTACCCATATCACCCGCGCCCAAGACCGAGGTTTGAAAGACATTGGCTGGCTGCAAAGCAATTTCTCATTAAGTTTCTCCTCTTATGCCAACCCCGTGCGAGCTGGCTTCGGCTTGGTGCGCGTGTTCAACGACGACTTCGTAGCTGCAGGACAAGGGTTTGGCTTGCACGCGCACGCCAACATGGAGATTATCTCGGTGCTACTGGCCGGGAGCATGAATCATAAAGACTCGCTAGGCTACTCGGAGGTGATTACACCGGGCGGCGTACAGATCATGAGCGCGGGCAGCGGCTTGCGGCATGAGGAATACAACGTAGGCGACGATCAAGTAAACTTCCTGCAAATTTGGATTGAGCCGAAGCTGCAAAACGTGACGCCGCGTTACCAGCGTCGTCAGTTCCCGCGGGAGAAACGCCACAACCAGCTTGTCACAATTATCAGCAACGAAGAGGGCACGGCGCATTGCTGGATCAACCAGAACGCCAAGCTGTCGTTGGGTTATTTCGAAGCTGGCAAAACCCTGGACTACGCCTTTAAACCTCTTAATAAGTGCTTGTTTATCTTCTGCATCAGCGGGAAGCTAGCTTTAGCCGATCAGGAACTGAACGCACGCGATTCGATTGGTATCTGGGAAACGGACCAGATTAGCGTTCATTGTGAAACAGAAAGTGAGTTTCTAATCATTGAGGCACCGATAAATCACTGATCAGCCAGCCTCAAAGAGCCACCTAGGTGTTAGCTCTGTTAGTTAGGTTGATGCAGAACTTGTTGGAAACGCACACTAAGCACATTTCTACGATGTGCTTAGTGTGCGTTTTATTATGTACATGCTAGTATATAAATTATATTATACATATAAAACTTTGTGCTATTCCTTGCATATCTCCTCCAAAAATTTCTATCTTCCTTTTATAAGTCAACGCACTCCACTACACCTCAACCAAAACTGTTCTGCATGAAAAGCATTCTCTTACTTCTCTTCGGGTTGCTTACGTTCGCGGGGACTAGCGAAGTAGTAGCTAGCCCAACGATTGTGAGCACCGATGTAAAGGCTTCGCTTACTCCGCGCATCCTTTATAGTCGGCCCACAGTACACCGTCCAAATTACAAGGTTTACAAAGGCTATAAGAAAAAGCACCGGCTGTTCGGCTTGCTCTAAGCCTAGCTTGTCCTATACCAAAAAGAAGGGACGCTGGTAGTTACCAGCGTCCCTTCTTTTTGGCTTGTAACCTAGCTTGTTACTTCACGATCAGCTTGCTGGTGGCTCCGTCGGTGGTGCGCAGCACGTACACGCCGGCGCCTAGCCCCGTAGTTTCAAAACGATCAGCGGCCAGTAGTTGGCGCACTGGTCGACCTAGCAAATCCGTCAACGTACCGGATACCGAGCGGCTCAGGTGCACCGTTGCGCCTTGCGCTGGGTTCGGATACAGAGCCAGCGGTGCCGCCGTGCGCGCCGAAGCTGCCGCTAATACCGGCGCCTGAACAGCGTACACGCCCACTGTGCTGCTGACCTCGTTGGCTAGAATCAGCAAGGGTTGCCCGGTGGGGCTATTGGCCGCCGACACAAACACGATACCTTCCGGACCTAGGTCACCGGTCCCGGCCGTCAGGCTACGATTGTTGATGTAAGACTCTAGCACGGGGCTAGCAGGGTTGTTGATGTTAAAGGCCATCACGCCCCCGATCCGCTCCAGCGAAACAAACGCATATAGGTTGTTACCAATCTGTCCCGTTGTCACGCCTTCTGGCTCAGGGCCTTTATCGTCGGAGCGGTTTTTACGGACAGGCGCCTCACCAAAGCTGTTGCTGGCGTTGAAAATGGCGCCGTACGTAGCATCAGCGGCCGTAACGCGCTCCAGCAGGTTGCCGCTATCGTAGGTTTCGGCGCCACTGGCTGCGTTGTAAATGCTGAACGACCGACCGCCAAAGGCATAAATCTCATCAAAGTCACCATCACCGTCGGTATCGCCGGTTTTGTTGGTCACGTTCAGGCGACCTAGCACAGCGTTGTTTTTGAGAAGCGCCGCATTGGGGAAAGTGATGGGGTCGAGCACGTAGCTCGCATTTCCCAACCGCACGGGCTCCACAAAGGCCGTGCTGTACTCACGGGCGTCGCCCTCGTTGGCCGTGAGCAGGTACGATGTGCCGTTTACTTCAAACGAGGCAATAGCATCGGGCTGGCGCATGCCTTTGATGGGCCAGTTGGCAATCAGCACGTCGCCGCTCTGGTCGGAGGCATCAATGCCCCGGCCGGGCTGCCGCAAGTCGCTGTAGCCCACGGGGCGGATGGCAGTGATTTGCTTCGTAGCAAGATCCAGCACCGCAATGGCGTTGTTTTCCTGCAAGGTGATGTACACCGTGCGCGAATCGGCACTCACGGCCACGTACTCCGGCTCCAGATCCTGGGCTACGGTGGCAGGAGCCGCCGCGAGCCCGCCATAGATGCGAATACCCTGGGCCCGCAGCTGCACCGCTTGGTTGTTGTAGCTGGTAAAGGTGGCCGTCGTTACATTAGCTTGGGTTAAGCTAGCTACGCCACCCGCCACGTCGATCACCGATACGCTTCCTTCCGGGTCCACCGTATAGTCAGCTTTGGGCTCACCTTCGTTGGCCGTCAGCACGTAGTTGCCGTTGGGCGAGAAGGTAATCATGTCGGGCATGGCCCCTACCGTTACTTGCTTCAGGAACGTACCATTCTGGTCGAAGAACACTACGCTGCCGTTGGCTTGCGGATTGCTGTTTTCGAGCGCGCAGGCCACCACGCCGTTGCGAACGGCTACTGAGTTGATACCGCCGTACGGCTTGATATCAATGGAAGCCACGGAAGTAATGGCCGCAGGATTGGCGAAGTTGAGAATGTCGAGCTTACCCCCAACGGAGTTGGCCACGTACAGCCGCTTGGTGCTGGCATCATACGCAACAATCTCCGCCGAATTGATCTGGGTGCTACCGCTAAAAGGCGTTGCCGTTTGGTAGCTCTGCAACAGCCTCAGCGTTACGTTGCGAGCGGGTACCGGCGCGGGCGTGTCATTGTCCTTTATATAGACCAGAACCTCGGTGGCGCCAGAAGCTAGGGTGGCATTCGTCGGGTTTTGCAGACGAACCGTGAAGTATTCTGTTTCCTCCACCGTTGCGTCATCCAAAATCGGAATGGTCAGGGTTTGAGTGCCTGTAGCCCCCGCCGGAAACGTAATGGCTTGGGTTGTCGGGAAAGTAAAATCTTGCCCCGCCGTTGCGGTGCTGATTCCTTGCACCACGGCTTCTACGGTGCTGGCGCTTGTTCCGGGGTTCTGAATGCTGAACGTCAGGCTTACGGAACCGGCGTTTTCAGTAACGATAGCCGTGGCGGCGGTTCGGCTGATGGTTTGGGCGTGCGCAGTGCCCACGGTGAGACCGAACAGCAACAGAGCTTTTGGCAAGAAAGAGTAGTTTTGGTGCATAATAGGCTGCTTAACAACGAGTTGTTTTGGAGCAACAACGCGTTGGTGGTTCAAAGCGCCAAAGCTACCGGCAACCTGTTACCGCAGCATTACCTTCTGGTTATGGAATTGTGAATGAGGCACTTTAGCACGCATTTCCCGCCAGCAGATCCCGGTACCACCAGCCTGAGTCCTTCACAGTGCGCTGCTGCGTGTCGTAGTCGACGCGCACTAGGCCGAAGCGCGGTTCGTAGCCCTCGGCCCACTCGAAATTATCAGTGAAGGACCAGACAAAGTAGCCTTCTACCGGCACCCCTTCACGCCGGGCGCGTAATACCTGCCCAATGCAGGCGCGCAGGTACGCTTGCCGGGCTAGGTCAGGCACGCGACCAGCTACCAGCTCATCCGGAAACGCAGCCCCGTTCTCGGTCACCAGCAACGGAGGCGCCGCCGAATAAGCACTAAATTGCTTTAACATATGGTAAATACTCTCCGGATATACCTCCCACCCCATTTGAGTAAACGAGACTCCACGCGGTTTTGCTCCTACAAGCGTCGCCCACAATAGAGGTACGTAGGGCGAGTGCCGCACTACCTCCCGGGTATAGTTCTGAACGCCCAAGAAATCGAATTTGAATGGTAACAGCGCCTCGTCGCCGGGCCGAACATAATAGTCTAGCCAATTCAAAATGGGCAAGTCGGCTACAGGATAACCTAGCCCCAAAGCGGGTTCCACGAAGAGGCGGTTGAGCAGGGCGTTGGCGCGGCGCGTGGCGCGTTCGTCACGGGGTAGCCCTGGGCGCCAAGGGGTCACATAAGAGCAAGAATATGTGGTGCCGATGCGGGCCGTGGCGGGCAGCGTTGCTCGTAGGGCTCGGCCGCCCTCGGCTTGGGCCAAAGCCGCATGATGGGTAGCCGAAAGGAAGGAACCTAGCCCCCGCCGCCCTGGTGCGTGGATCCCAAGCATGTGCCCGGCACCGACGAACACCATGGGCTCGTTGAGCACCATCCAGTGCTGCACCCGGTCGCCGAGGCGGCCAGCAACTAGCTGCGCAAAGTCGGTGAACCAGCCCACGATGGCACGGTTTGTCCAGCCGCCGCGCCGCTGCAAGGCCAGAGGTAAATCCCAATGGTAAAGGGTCAGCCAAGGTGTGATACCCCGCTCCAGGCACCCATCAACCAAGCGGTCATAGAAATCAAGTCCTTTTTCATTTATGGCGCCTATCCCTTCTGGTAGAATCCGCGACCAAGCCGTAGAAAAGCGAAAATCGTTTATACCCATTTGCTGCATAAGATCTAAATCATCTTTATACAAATGGTAAAAATCAGATGCTATGTCGGCAGTCTCCCGGCGCTTGATCGTTCGCCGTCCCCGCACAAAAGCATCCCAGATGCTAGGTCCTTTGCCATCGAGATTCCAGGCGCCTTCGATTTGGTAAGCAGCCGTCGCAGCACCCCAGCGAAAATCAGGACCAAAGTCGGTGCGGCTGTAAACGGTCGGTGTGCTAGGCGGAAAGAATGCCGCGGGTAATTGGGTCATGTAAGAAAATTTCGGAGGAGCTAGCTAGCAAAGCAACATGCGTTATCGGGAGTCGCGTTTGACCAACACTCGCATTACTGCTCACTTACTATCATAGGTTACCCAAACACCTAGCTACTGCTCTCAGGAGCCTAGGGTATTGGCTCAAGACGGCAACGAGATAGGCCGTACCCCTGCTTGGAGCTGTTCGAACAGAAGCTTGTCCAGGACCTGGGCGGTTTCATCAGGGTAGTCGACCGGCACGACACGTCCGTTCTGGAGCCAGTGGTCGAGGGTAGCGAGGTGCTTGTCTTTCAAATTCTTCACGACCGGCACCCCCATGCGCGCCAGCGCGGCAGCATTGCAGGTCTGCTCGTACTGGTTTTTCATAGGTATCACGCATAGCTTCTTCCGCAGAAACAGCGCTTCAGCGGGCGTCTCGAAGCCGGCGCCGCAGAGTACGCCGGCGCTGCGCGCCAAGCTATCGGTGAAGGCTGCCCCGCTCACGGGCCGTACCCGCACGTTGCCGTGCTCCGACTCCTTTTGGCTATGCTTGCTGAATACCTCCCAGCGGGTAGTTCGGCTCAGGTAGCGCAGGCGCTTTACCAGCGTTTCCTCGTCGAAGGCAGGCAGATAAACGGTGTAGTGGCCGTCATTCTGCGGGGTTAGCGCCCGCACTTGCTGCCGGATAACGGGGGTGTGAATGCCGGGCTCGTAGCGCTCGAAGTGGAATCCGTAGCGCACCGTAGCTGGGGCGTAGTGTCGCAACACGGCCCGGCCGACAGCATCTTCGGTAGTGGGGCGAGGAGCGTACTCGCTCAGCACGGCACTCTGGTGACTGAGTGCAACGCACGGCACATGCCGCAAACGACACGCCCACGCCGACACGGGCTCAAAATCGCTGATTACCAGATCGTAGCTTTCGACGGGCAGCTGGCGCATTTCGCGTACAAAAGCGGCCGAGTTCAGCTGCCAGAAGGTCTTCACGAAGTTGATGCCGCCTTTCTTGCCAAAGATAAAACCGAGGCCGTGGCATTGGTAGCGAACCGAAAAAGGGAGCGTAAGGTCGGCGGGCGGGCCACTCACCAGCACATCAAGCTGGCTGACACGCTGTTGTAACAGCGGCACTATATCCAGGGCGCGACTTAGGTGGCCGTTGCCGGTGCCTTGGATGGCGTAAAGTACTCGGGGCATTCGGGGAAGTTTCTGGTGATGACTATAAGCCGTCTGCGGTGCCGCTGAAGCAGCGGCACCGCAGACGGCTTATACTTTTATTTATCGGCTACTTTTTGACCTAGCTTGAATTCAGCCAGCAAGTCGGCCAGCAACGTGGCGTCGGCGGTGTCGGGCTCCTCCGGTTCGAGGGGCTGCTGCATGCGCGGGTCGAGAGCGTAGCGGTAGAGCTGCCAACCAGCGGCAGTTGTGTATTCCAGCGCCGTTAGGTTTTCGACCCAGTCGCCGGAATTCAAATACAAGACCTCACCCTGGGGCGTCGAAATGGTCTTCATTTCGGGCTGGTGAATGTGGCCGCAAGCCACGTAGCGGTATCCTTCTTCGGCGGCAATAC